>NZ_SPMY01000149.1 GCF_012939955.1 Candidatus Accumulibacter phosphatis | reverse complement strand
GTCGGCCAGTACTCTGCCGCCCTCTCGATGTCAGAACTTTGGCTGCGCTTGGTGCAGCTGCAGAGCAGCAGCACCAACACCAACGTTTGACCCGCTTACGCGTAATACACGCGATAGCCCAGCCCGGCGTCGATCCGCAGCTCCCACACGCCGTCACGGCAAAATTTGTGGTCGCCGAAGTTTGCCGACGCCGCCGCCAGGCAGCGTAACGCTCAGCCCCCCGGACGGCCAGGCATTGAGTAGAGGAAAGGGGAATCGTGGAGCACCCCGTGCTCGTGGATGCCCCGTAGAACGACGAGAGCGGGTCGCTGACGGGTTTTCTGTCTTGGCCTAACCCCATGGGGTAGCCAAGCCCGCGCGGACGCGCCTGGCGGGCCGTTTTGCGGATGGTGACCGTACTCAGCCAAGGCCACTATTTGCCTTGACGAAGGCGGTTGAACGCCATGAAAAAGAAATTGCCAAGACTGCCGACCGATAAGGCGGCGGAAGACTTTGTCGCGACGGCAGACCTGACCGATTACGACCTGTCCCGCATGACCCCGATGCGCTTCGAGTTTCAGCCGAAGGATCGCAGCATCACCATGCGGTTGTCGGAAT
>NZ_SPMY01000148.1 GCF_012939955.1 Candidatus Accumulibacter phosphatis | reverse complement strand
AGACCGAACGGATGGCCGCCGCCGAAGCCAAGGCCGGCGAACTGGCGGCACGGGTCGAAGACCTCAAGGGCGAACTGGAGCGGGCCCATGCGCGACAGACGGCCGAACGCGAAGCAGTGACTTCGGCACGCGCCGAAGCCCAGGCCGCTGCGGTGGAAGCTGCCCGTTTGCAGGGCGAACTGACGGCACTTAAGAAACCGCGTTCAAGCGCTTAACCCTGGCGAAGGGGGGGCACGGCAACGGGCAGCTTTCTTCGGGAAATCGTCGTCGCGCGGGGAGTTGGGTGGGTGGCCGCAAGAGGGTCATGGCGGCGATAAAGCGTGGTTACGGCGCTTTGTCGCCGTTGTTTGTCCGGGCTGGTGTTGTGAAAACAACGGTGCAGTAAAGGTAAAACAACGGTAGAAAAAAGGTAGAACAACGGTGCAGTAACGGTAAAAAAAGGTAGAACAACGCTGCAGCGCCGGGCAGGATATGTGAAGTAGGCCCACCCGCAAGCGGGTTGTCCTTCTTCACGAAGCCCTTATTCGCACTGCGTGCTCAACGGGAACCGATCAGGCAACCTGATGCGCACGCTTGGAGCGCGCACAT
>NZ_SPMY01000147.1 GCF_012939955.1 Candidatus Accumulibacter phosphatis | reverse complement strand
GCGCATGAGCTGCCAGCAACGCTGGCCGGTACGGGAAGTCGCCCGCCAGATCGACAGCGCCCTGTTCGAACGTGCGGTGTTGCACCCGCCAAAACTCTCAACAGCGTTGAGAGAACTTCATCCTGGTGCCGCAACTGTCTTTCGCGATGCCTACGTCGTCGAGTTCCTCGAATTGCCAGACGGCCATCTCGAGGCCGATCTGCACCAGAGCCTGCTGCACAATCTCAGGCGATTTCTCAGCGAAATGGGCCGCGACTTCTGTTTCATCGGCAGCGAAGTGCCGCTGCAGGTAGGGGGTCGCGACTTTGCCCTCGATCTGCTGTTTTTTTCATCGCGAACTGAATTGCCTGGTCGCCATCGAGCTGAAGATTGGCGAATTCCAGCCCGAACACCTCGGCAAGCTGGAGTTTTATCTCGAAGCCCTCGACCGTGACTTGCGCAAACCGCATGAAGGCCCGTCTATCGGCGTACTGCTTTGTGCCAGCAAGGACAGCGAAGTCGTCGAGTACGCCCTGAGTCGCTCGCTTTCGCCGGCATTGGTAGCCGAGTACTGGACCCGGCTACCCGACAGAAAACTGCTCCAGGCCAAGCTGCATGAGTTCTACACGCTGACCCGGACAGGCCACACCAGATGAACCGAGCAAGCAAGACGACTAGAAGAGCACCAT
>NZ_SPMY01000145.1 GCF_012939955.1 Candidatus Accumulibacter phosphatis | reverse complement strand
CCCCGACCGACCGGGGGCGCCGGTGTCCAATTGTCTTTGATACTGGCGTCGTCGAACCAGATCGTCAGGTTGCCCCGGTTGACCAGCGAACGGTCGTACTCCGACCAGTTCGTCACTCGATACCGCTGCTTCGACGTCGCCTCGCCAGTGTCTGGCCTTACCCTCGCTGCCATCCGATCTCTCCTCTATCGCCGCTCAGCCCCGACTCTGGGGGACATGCCATTATAATGCGCCAACGCCATATCGAAGCGTCGCCGTGGCTTGAGAAACCCCGTTTGATCGAGATCAAGGCAGTGCTGGTCGACAAGCGTCGTCTCAACGAATTCAGCATGAACGCCTCCCTGAAAAGGGCCGCCGTAGGCCAAGAGGGGCAGCAATGAAGACGACGCCCAAGCTTCCGTCTATCGATTTCCGCGAGATGCTCAGAGACTTTGAGAATCTCGATCCGAAGGATCCCGGAGCGTGGCCGGTTGCGCCGCGTGTAACCGTCCTGGTCGGGTTGTTCATTTTGCTCTCGCTAGCCGGGTGGTGGTTTGTCTGGGCTGACCAGTTGGACGAGTTGGCGAGCAAGGAACAGGAAG
>NZ_SPMY01000144.1 GCF_012939955.1 Candidatus Accumulibacter phosphatis | reverse complement strand
TATTGCAGAATGTGCCGTCATTGCCATCGTCGGCAGCGGGAATAATTCAGCTGTCTTGGCCATTTGCTATGGCGAGAGATGTCTCGGGAAATTTCGTCGGATTCGCGATGCCGACGCTTGATTTCAACAAGACCGAGTCTCTGGAGTGCATCCTAGTACCAAAGATGGCGGGGCAGAAGAGTCTGCGATCAGATTTGGGAGCGCGCATCACAGTCGCAGCCAATCTTGCGGGGGTCGTAAGCGCAATTCACGATAAGGGCCATCGAATAGTCGATCTGAAACCCGTCAATCTCCGCTTGTATCGTCAGGAACTTTATGTTGCGGTACTCGATTGCGATGGGTTCCATGTAAATATGCCTGGTCGAGCTTTTTCGGCACCACAAACGACCCCTGAATACACTGCTCCTGAATTCCAGAATAAGCACATTGCCGAACCTGAGCATCAGGATCGGTTCGCGCTAGCGGTTATTATTTTTTAGGCTGCTCAACTTCGGGATCCATCCTTACGATGCATAGCCAAAAAGAATAATGCGCCTACTGATCGA
>NZ_SPMY01000143.1 GCF_012939955.1 Candidatus Accumulibacter phosphatis | reverse complement strand
TTCAGCCGGTCGGCGGGCCGATCCCGATCCATCGCTACCGCAAGCATCGCAAGAGTCGGCGTGAGCATCGTGCCGACCAGGTGGCGCAGTTGGCCGAGAAAATCAGCATCCCACGTGCTGCGGTGAGCGGAGAGAGCGACATTGTGGTGTGCGCCCCGCCGGCGCCGCGCTCATGCCGCCGGCGAAGCCGTTCGACGGTCCGGACCCTTTCCACGAACTGACCTTCCCCAATGCGGTAGCGGCTCGGCAGGCCATCGCCGAGGAGTTGCGCTTGCCGCTTGCGAAGCTCGGCGATGAGGACCGCGCCTTCATCACGCAACTACTCGCGGAAACCCTGTCACGGCCCGTCATCATTGCAACCATTCGCGCTCGCTTCCCGGCGGGCGCAAAGGAGGAATCGCCTGATGCTCACCGAAGTCATGCGACACTACCACCTCAGGCGTCCGCCCGTGGATGTTGGATTCTTCGAAACCGACCATCACCAGCAAATGACTCGCGACCTGATAGCCGCGATCCAGGGAG
>NZ_SPMY01000142.1 GCF_012939955.1 Candidatus Accumulibacter phosphatis | reverse complement strand
ATTGCCCGCTTCGACGCTCGACTGCTTGGCGAGCTGGCAAGTGAGATGAATGCGCTGGCGCTGCTGCAAACGCTACCGGGCGTCGACGCGATCGGCGCCGCCATGCTGCTGGTCGAAATAGGCAGCGACATGAGTGCCTTTGGCTCCCCGGATCGCCTCGCTTCCTGGGTCGGCGTTTGCCCGGGCAACAACGAATCCGCCGGAAAACGAAAGTCGGGGCGCGTGCGCAAGGGCAATCTCTACGTCCGCCGACTTCTCTGTGAGTTCGCTCACGCCGCCAGTCGGACCAAATCAGCGTTCCAGTCCAAGTTCCAGTCGCTGATCGTTCGCCGTGGTTACAAACGGGCCATCGTCGCGCTGGCTCACAAAATGTTGCGCACCATCTTCTTCATGCTCAAGCGTGGCGAACACTACCGGGATTCCGCCACCAACTATGAGCAGCTTTCCGTACAGCGCAACGCTTCTCGCTGGATCAAGGCTCTGACTCGCTTCGGCTTCATCGCCGCAGCCGCTTGATTCACGACAACCCTTTTGCATGACCCCAGGCGATCAGGGGTTCCTGCGTCTTCCAACGAGCTTCTTTCGCATTAACAAATAGGGAAGAGCTGCCAGATTTTGAAACGGAACACCGTTTGATCCGGTGCCTGCAGAGGAAGCGCATCGGCACCTGGGAAACTGCAGACCTGCGACGTGCCAATCACATCGCTCGCGCGG
>NZ_SPMY01000141.1 GCF_012939955.1 Candidatus Accumulibacter phosphatis | reverse complement strand
CTAGCGATGTAAGTGAGGTGATCGAGCAAGTCGCTGGTGAATTTTTCTCACAGCAAGACATCTCGATAGCGAAGTGTGTGCAGCTGACGCAAATCGCCGCCAAGCTCGGCAAGNNANCGTTGACTCGATGGCCCGTAGAACCGCAAGTGCTGCTGCCACCTTGTCCTTGAGGCTTCTGTCATTAGGCTCTTCGGCATGGCGACGCTGCTCGGCAAGAAAGCGTGGCCAGTTCGGGTTGAGCACCAACAAGTGGCCCGCAAGAAACTCCCAGTCTTCCTCGGACTGGAGCAATCGCTTTTCGCCAAGGCGAATCACTTCGCGCGCGGCGTAAAGCACATCCTTTCCTTGTGCCGGGACTATGCGAACCCGCTGGCGATCCGCGTCGGCGCGATATCCCGTGAGCTCTGGGGCGACATAGACCCAGAGCCTCAACAAATGGCCCCAGGTTTCCGGCTTGGGAGGGTGCGTCGACTGCAGCACCTGCAGTACATGGGGCTTGTCGATCTTCTCGACCACTCCCCAGTGGATGAGCTTTTTCTGATGGGCTTCGGTAACGTGATTCGATAGCGGT
>NZ_SPMY01000140.1 GCF_012939955.1 Candidatus Accumulibacter phosphatis | reverse complement strand
CGTCTTTCTTGAACCTACTCGATGATTTTTGCAACCACGCCGGCACCGACGGTACGGCCACCTTCGCGAATAGCGAAGCGCAGGCCTTCTTCCATGGCGATCGGCGCAATCAGCTTGACCGTCATCTGGATGTTGTCACCAGGCATCACCATTTCAACACCTTCAGGCATCGAGATGGCACCGGTCACATCCGTCGTGCGGAAGTAGAACTGCGGGCGATAGTTATTGAAGAACGGCGTGTGACGACCACCCTCTTCTTTCGACAAGACATACACCTCACCCGAGAAGTGGGTGTGCGGCTTGATCGAACCGGGCTTGGCCAGCACCTGACCGCGCTCGACGTCTTCACGCTTGACGCCGCGCAGCAGAACACCAACGTTGTCGCCCGCCCGACCTTCGTCGAGCAGCTTGCGGAACATCTCGACGCCGGTGCAGATGGTCTTCACCGTCGGCCGGATACCAACAATCTCGACTTCTTCACCCACCTTGACGATGCCGCGCTCGACACGACCGGTAACTACCGTACCGCGACCGGAGATCGAGAAAACGTCTTCGATCGGCAGCAGGAACGGCTTGTCGATCGCGCGCTCGGGGGTCGGAATGTAGCTATCCAGCGCATCCGCCAGCGCCAGCACCGACAGCTCACCCAGCTCGCCGAGGTCACCCTCAAGGGCCTTTAGGGCAGAACCCTGGATGATCGGCACGTCGTCGCCCGGGAAATCGTACTTGGAAAGCAGCTCGCGCACTTCCATATCCACCAGCTCGAGCAGCTCGGCATCATCAACCATGTCGCACTTGTTCAGATAGACAATGATGTACGGTACGCCCACCTGGCGGGCCAACAGAATGTGCTCACGCGTCTGCGGCATCGGACCGTCAGCGGCCGAGCACACCAGAATCGCGCCGTCCATCTGCGCGGCACCGGTGATCATGTTCTTCACGTAGTCAGCGTGAC
>NZ_SPMY01000139.1 GCF_012939955.1 Candidatus Accumulibacter phosphatis | reverse complement strand
GTCAAGCGGGCGTTGAAGCGCTATCGGCAAGAGGGGCCGAAAGGTTTCTATGTTCCGCCGCGGCGTCGTGGTCCGGCGGTGCTGACGGCCGAGGTGTTGAAGCAGGCGCAGGCCCTGTTGGACGACGGACAGACGGTGCCCAGCGTGGCGGCAGAGCTGGGGATCAAAAGCGACACCCTGTCGAAAGCGGTGCGCGCCGGGCGGCTGCATGTTGCGGCGGCGAAAGGGACCTGCGCGCTCGTCGCGAGCACCAAAAGCGAGCGGAGCGCACTCGACAGCACCGCTCCGATGGGGGGTTGGGGCCAGCAACGTGGAAGCCCGGGTGGCGGCGAGCGGTGGGGGGGCTGAATGCGGTGCTCCCCCAGTTCCAGTTGGCCGTCGACGTGCCACGTGGCGGCGTGCTGTTTGCGCTGCCCGCCCTGCTGGCCGTTGGACTGCTCGAAGGAGCGGAGGGGCTTCCCCTGCCACCGGGCTACTATGGGATTGACAGTCTGTTGATGTTGATCGCTTTCATGGCCTTGGCGCGGCTGGAATCGGTCGAGTCCCTGCGCACTTGTGCGCCTGGCGAATGGGGCAAGCTGCTGGGTCTGGATCGGATTCCGGAAGTGCGCACCCTGCGCGAGAAGATTCAGCTCCTGAGTCAGGGGGATCAGGCCGAAAAATGGAGTGCCGATTTGTGTCGGCGCTGGATGGAAGCGGCGCCGACAGAAGCGGGCATCCTTTACATCGACGCGCATGTGCGGGTGTATTACGGCGAGCAGACCAAGCTGCCGCGCCACTACATCGCGCGGCAGCGGCTGTGCCAGCGGGCGACCGCCGATTACTGGGTCAACGCGATCGACGGACAACCCTTCTTTCGGGTCACGCAAGCCGTCGATCCCGGCCTGATCAAGGTCCTCGAGGGCGAGATTCTGCCCCGTCTGGAACGGGATATCCCGGGCCAGCCGAGCGCCGAAGTGCTAGCAGCCGAACCGTTGCGCCATCGCTTCACCCTGGTCTTCGATCGCGAAGGCTATAGCCCGGAGTTGTTCAAACGCCTGAAGGTGCGTCGCATTGCCTGTCTCTCCTATCGCAAGTACCCCGGTGACGATTGGTCCGCCGAGGAGTTCGTCGACGGAACGGTCGAGCTGCGCAGCGGTGAACGGGTACGCATGCCACTCGCCGAACGGGGCACGCTTCTCGGTGGCGTGTTGTGGGTACGCGAGATACGCAAGCTCTGTG
>NZ_SPMY01000138.1 GCF_012939955.1 Candidatus Accumulibacter phosphatis | reverse complement strand
GAGCCTGAGCGTCTCGACCGTTTGTTCCAGAACCCCCCGTCAGCCCCTGCTGATAAGCCAGCAGCAAAGGGAGAGGCAAGGGCGGAAGGCTGCGCAGCTCAGGGTTGCCCTGCGGCGAGAGGGTGCGGTAAAGCGTGGTGGCGTTCAGCGCCGCCTGGTCGGCCAGTACTCTGCCGCCCTCTCGATGTCAGAACTTTGGCTGCGCTTGGTGCAGCTGCAGAGCAGCAGCACCAACACCAACGTTTGACCCGCTTACGCGTAATACACGCGATAGCCCAGCCCGGCGTCGATCCGCAGCTCCCACACGCCGTCACGGCAAAATTTGTGGTCGCCGAAGTTTGCCGACGCCGCCGCCAGGCAGCGTAACGCTCAGCCCCCCGGACGGCCAGGCATTGAGTAGAGGAAAGGGGAATCGTGGAGCACCCGTGCTCGTGGATGCCCCGTAGAACGACGAGAGCGGGTCGCTGACGGGTTTTCTGTCTTGGCCTAACCCCATGGGGTAGCCAAGCCCGCGCGGACGCGCCTGGCGGGCCGTTTTGCGGATGGTGACCGTACTCAGCCAAGGCCACTATTTGCCTTGACGAAGGCGGTTGAACGCCATGAAAAAGAAATTGCCAAGACTGCCGACCGATAAGGCGGCGGAAGACTTTGTCGCGACGGCAGACCTGACCGATTACGACCTGTCCCGCATGACCCCGATGCGCTTCGAGTTTCAGCCGAAGGATCGCAGCATCACCATGCGGTTGTCGGAATCGCTGTTCGCGGCCATCAGGGAAGAAGCCGATCGTTCCGGGATGCCGTACCAGCGCTTTATCCGCAAGGCGCTCGAAG
>NZ_SPMY01000137.1 GCF_012939955.1 Candidatus Accumulibacter phosphatis | reverse complement strand
GTTCAGTGTCGTCGACGATCGCTCGGGGGTGGCCTACCAGGAATACCGCTGCGTATACGGCGAGGATGTCGAGACGGGGCTGAGGTTTCTGTTCAACGCCATGTCAGCCAAGGAAGAAGCAGGAAATCCGTTGCAGGGCATCCCGAGCGCGATCCAACTGGACAACGGGCCGGTCGGTAAGTCGGCAGTGTTCCGTCGCGTGATGGAGTGCCTTGGCGTCGAGGTCATCCTGCATATGCCGCGCGATAGCGACGGCCGACGCACCACGGCGCGCAGCAAGGGCAAGGTGGAGCGTCCCTTCCGGACGGTGAAGGAAGCGCACGAGACGCTGTATCACTTTCACAAGCCAGCGACCGAAACGGAGGCCAATCGCTGGCTCGTCAACTACGTGATCAAGTACAACCATCGGGACCACCGCACCGAAGACCACAGCCGCCAGGAGGACTGGCTCACGCACCTTCCCGCAGATGGGCTGCGGGCGATGTGTTCGTGGGAACGATTCTGCACCTTCGCCCGCGAGCCGGAGCGGCGTACCGTGGCGATCGACTGCCGCCTGACCGTCGCGGGCGC
>NZ_SPMY01000136.1 GCF_012939955.1 Candidatus Accumulibacter phosphatis | reverse complement strand
CTTCGACGGTGATCTGAATGGGGTGAGCACCGGCAGGCGCGGCCTCGGGATCGACCTTCAGCACCAGCACGGCCTTTCCAAGGCCGGCTGGCGGCGCTTCGATTTCATGCGCCTCCTCGAGGCGAAGTCCGGGCAGGCCAGCAACGTGCACGCGGTAGGTCCGTGCCTGCTCGCTGGCATTCGTCAACTGCAGACTGAATACGTTCTCGATGCTGCCGTCCGGCGCCTCGCGCGACAGGACCGCACGGTCACGGATCACGGAGACCTTGAGCGGCACCCGGTTGAGCAGCGACCAGGCAGTGGCCGTCGACACGGCAAGAAAAACGGCCAGGTAGAGCAGTGTCCGCGGCCGCGCGGCCCGACGAATGATTTCGGAGCGCGACAGGCTTTCGTCAACCGCGTTCTCGGTCGAATAGCGGATCAGACCCCGCGGGTACTCCATCTTGTCCATTACCTGGTCACAAGCATCGATGCACGCCGCGCAGCCAATACACTCGAGTTGCAGGCCGTTGCGGATATCGATACCGGTCGGGCAGACCTGTACGCATATGCTGCAGTCGACGCAGTCGCCCAGGCCCTCCGCGCGCGGGTCGGCAATTTTCCGCCGCGGGCCCCGCGGTTCGCCGCGCTGCCGGTCATAGGTGATGTTCAGCGTATCGCGGTCGAACATCACGAACTGGAATTGCGCGTACGGGCAAATGTATTTGCACATGTGCTCGCGCATGAAACCTGCGTTGCCATAGGTGGCAGCGCCGTAAAAGAGAACCCAGAAT
>NZ_SPMY01000135.1 GCF_012939955.1 Candidatus Accumulibacter phosphatis | reverse complement strand
TTTTGAGAGTGATCGCGTTACACGCTCAGAGGCAACAGCAACAAGGAAGCAAGTTCCCTACGGCCTTGCCATGCAGAAATCAACAAACAAGAAGACGACGACGAGTTGTTCAATCGACAGATTGTCCCGTGTCAGACTATCCGGGTTGCGGGTTAGAGAACCTCCACCAGGATTCGCAAGAGTTTCTTCCGTAAACAACAACCATGTTTACATGCTATCATGATAGCGTGATAACGTGTTATCAATTACACTCCCCGCCAACGCCCACTAGCTTTCGGCAACGTTCACGGGATAGACAACGCAAATAGAAGCCACGGCGGGGGGGCAGGGGGGGGTCATGAACGGGAACGGGTCTGACGACGCAGGCGAACCGATCGCCGAGGCGCTGCGCCTGCTCAACTTGTTTGCCAGTGTGGGGGCCGAGGCTTTCGACATCACCCACACCAACCTCCAGCAGGAGAAACGGGGCTTTCGCCCAGCGCAAAGCTTGGCCCAGGCCCGGCAGTCCATGCCCTACCTGGTGCCCAGCGCCGCGCGGCGGCAGAACAATCTGATCGTTCGACCTCGCGCCGGCGACGGCGTCACTCTGGTGCAGCTCGACGATCTCGCGCCGGATGCCCTGGCCCGCATCGCTCCGGCCGCATTCCTGATCCTGCGCACCAGTCCCAGGGGACAGCAGGCCTGGGTGGCCGTCACCAGCGCTCCTCGGGGCTTCGCCGCGCGGCTCAAGGAAGGGACGGGCGCCGACAAGGAAGCGTCCGGCGCCACTCGTGTCGCCGGCACCGCCAATTTCAAACCCGCCTACGCCCCGAACTTCCCCCGGATCCTGATCGACGCTGCCCAGCCC
>NZ_SPMY01000134.1 GCF_012939955.1 Candidatus Accumulibacter phosphatis | reverse complement strand
GGCCACGCGTGGTTCGACGAGAAAGCGAGTGCCCTGTTCTGCGACTTCCTGAGCCATTGGCCCAGCCTCAAGCAGCTGCAACGCGCCCGCCGGACGACACTGCTCACCTTCTTCCGGGAACATCATTGCTACCAACCGCGCTTGATCGAAGAACGCCTGGCGGCCCTCCAGCGTGCCGCACCGCTCACCGACGATGCGGCAGTGATCAAGCCGAAAGCGCTCATGGTCGAGGGTCTGGTAGACCAATTACGTGTCACGCTGAAGGCCATCGCCCGCTTTGATGCCGAGATCGAGAGCGTCGCCCCGACCTTGCCCGACTACGCGCTGTTCCAGGCACTGCCGGGCGCCGGTCCGAATCTGGCGCCGCGCTTGCTGGTCGCTTTCGGCGAACGACGGGAGCGCTTCGCCAGCGCCGCCGATGTCCAGATGTTTGTCGGCGTCGCGCCGGTGACGGAAAGCAGTGGCAAGCAGCATTGGGTGCATTGGCGGCTGCAATGCCCGACGTTCCTGCGCCAGACCTTCGTCGAGTGGGCCGCCCAGACCATCACCCGTTCCTTCTGGGCCGGCGCCTACTATCGGCAACAACGCGCCAAAGGCTGCGCGCATCAGGCCGCTGTTCGGGCCTTGGCCTTCAAGTGGATACGCATTCTCTTCCGTTGCTGGCAGCTGCGCACGCCGTATGACGAGTCGGCCTACCTGAATGCCTTGCAGCGCCGAGGTTCACCCTTGCTGGCGAGTTTGGCGTTGCCATCGCCTGCCACGCATTGACCGGCGGAGAAGCGAAGTCGCTCAGGACATGAACGCACCACGGTGCCGGCGGTCGGCTGAACCGGCACCACGTCACCGGAGCTGAAGATCATGAACGTCATTCTCGAAACCGAACGCGATCGTCGGACCCTCGCGTGGTTGATTCAACAAGTCGGCGAGCCTGCGCTTCAAAGGGCTTGTGCGACTTTGGCGGGCAGGCGCAAGTGCTATCCGTCCAACCTCGCCAAGTGCCTTGGCCTGGTGCCGCCGGAAAGCCTCGTCAGGCCCTCGTCGGAACAGGTCCAGGCTTATCTAAACGACATGCGAGCGCTGCTCAAGCACCCCACGTTGGAAAGGCGAGTCAGCCACCCGGAGCCGTCAAAAAACCCTTGACGACTACCTCAGGGCGTAAACTGGACACCCATTCCACGCGAACCTGGACAGTCGGAGCGTAGCGACGCGGGGTTGAAAGGTTTTACTCTGAGGCTCGGGTTCTAGTCAAGTTTTTGGTCTGCAAAGGCAACCGTTGGTCGTTACTGCGTAACGGATTTTTTTAGCCAATCGAAGGCGCTTTTCGTAGTAGTCATTCTCGCCATTGTGCACCCGCGCCGCGCGCTCCAAAGCGGCGCGGTCCGCCTCACGAAGTAGCCCTTCAAGTACCTCACGTTGCGTTACTGCGTAACAAGCCGCCAGGCGCTCCAAGGCACGCTTGGCGTGAAGATTGACCAGCAGATTCAGCCGCTCGGCCTGGCCGTCAAGATCTTTCAAGTGACGAGCGCGATAGTCCGATTGCCGTTGAGCATTACTTTTTGCCATGTTGATGGTCCTGTTGAGTGTTACGCAGTAACGGTTTGATGAGGGGGTTGCCGTGCCAGTAGGGCAGCGATCAAGTTGCACAAAACCCCGTGTAAAAAGCCGCTCGCATGTTTTCTTCGGTTTTTTGATC
>NZ_SPMY01000133.1 GCF_012939955.1 Candidatus Accumulibacter phosphatis | reverse complement strand
CGTCAAGCGCACATAGAGCACTGAATGCCCCTGCCGACACGCCTGGTTGGCCAGGGCGCACGCCAGATAGGTCTTGCCGATCCCCGTCGGCCCGCAGATCAGCACGTTCTGGTGATCGCTCACCCAGCGCCCGGTCATCAAGCGGGCGAACAGTGCCCGGTCGAGTCGGCGTGGATGCCGGAAATTGACATCTTCTGGCGTCGCCGCCTGTTTCAGTCCGGCGCGTTTCAGACGCGCCGTATTCTGCCGTGACTCGCGTTCGGCCGCCTCGCAGTCGACCAGCAGCCCGAGGCGCTCCTCGAACGACAACTGGCCGATCTCCGGGCTTTGTGCCTGGCTGGCCAAGGCTCGGGCCATGCCCGGAAGGCGCAGTTGGTGGAGTCTCTCGACGGTCGGATGATTCAGCATGGCAAAGCTCCTTCAGTGGTAGTAACCGGGGCCACGCACATTGGCGTGCTCCGGAGGTAAATGGGTCTGGCCCGGGGTGCTCACCCGCTGCTTGTCCAGGCCGTTCTTCAAGATCGATTTCAGGCTGCTGTAGGACGTCGCGCCAATGGCGATGGCCCGCTCGCAGGCCGCTTCCAGGCGATCATCCCCGTAGGCCTTGCCCAGGCGCAGGATGCCCAGGCAGGCCCGGTAGGCCTGTTGCGGATGGCGGCGCTGATGCAGCAGGCTCTGCACGACGCCTTTGGCATGCGGCCCGATACGCCCGGCCCAGTCGAGCAGCCGCGGCGCATTCCAGCCCTGTACCGCCTGATGGGCCGGTGTCATGTGCGCATCGACGGTGGTGTGCCGACCGCGGCTGTCGTTGCGCACATGACTGGCGATACGCGTGCCGCGATGGAAGAGCTCGACGGTGCTCGCCGTCAGCCGGCTATCGACCTGCTCGCGGGCGAAGCGATACGGCACCGAGTAGTAGTGGCCGACGAGCTCGACGTGATAGTCGACGCCGACCCTGACGACCTTCCACTCGGCGAACTCGTAACGGGTCACCGGCAAGGGCAGTAAAGCGGGCCGATCGAGTTCGACGAAGGCCGCTTGGCGGCAGCCGGGCAACTTCTTGAACGGCCGCTGGTTGAGCCAGCTCATCAGCTCGGCGATGCTGCGGTTGAGCTCGGAGAGGCTGAAGAAACGCTGGTGGCGCAGTCGCGCCAGGACCCAGCGCTCGACCAGAAGCACCCCGGCCTCGGCCTTGGCCTTGTCTTTCGGGCGACGGGGCCGGGCGGGGAGGAACCGCCGTGCCGTAATGAGTGGCCAG
>NZ_SPMY01000132.1 GCF_012939955.1 Candidatus Accumulibacter phosphatis | reverse complement strand
AAAGGAATACCATGCGTAAAATCGTTATTGCGGCAACTGGAAGACCAGCAAGCGCGGCGCCAGATTCGGACCGGCGCCCGGCAGTGCCTGGAACAGCGCGTAGTCGGGCAAGGTCGGGGCGACGCTCTCGATCTCGGCATCAAAGCGGGCGATGGCCTTCAGCGTGACACGTAATTGGTCTACCAGACCCTCGACCATGAGCGCTTTCGGCTTGATCACTGCCGCATCGTCGGTGAGCGGTGCGGCACGCTGGAGGGCCGCCAGGCGTTCTTCGATCAAGCGCGGTTGGTAGCAATGATGTTCCCGGAAGAAGGTGAGCAGTGTCGTCCGGCGGGCGCGTTGCAGCTGCTTGAGGCTGGGCCAATGGCTCAGGAAGTCGCAGAACAGGGCACTCGCTTTCTCGTCGAACCACGCGTTGGCCAGGGGAAAGTACTCCTTCAGCGCGCTGGTCAGGCGGTTGGTGATCCGCGTCTGCTCATCGACGAATTCCCGTCGCTCTTCCAGCAGGCGTTCGAGCGTGCGAATGCCGACACTCTGTGGCTGCAAGGCTTTCAGCTTGTCGCGGTGGCACAGAAGGATCTCCAGCGCGATTTGCGCATCGGCCGGATCGGCCTTGGCGTGGCTGGGCTGGAAGGCCTGACGATACTTCGCCAGGGTGGCGGGATTCACCGGAAACAGGACAAAGAAGTCATGTTTCTGCAGCGCGTAGACCAGCGGTCCGCGGGCGATCTCGAGACAGACGGCCACCGCCTGGCCGTGAAAGCGCTGCCTGAGCGCGGCGGCCCACTCATCAATGGCGTCGGGGCGATGGGAGAGCACGGCGAATTCACGCTGGCGGCTTCCGGCCGCTTGCAGGCAGATGTCGTGTTTCGCATCGGCCCAGTCGATGCCGATGAAGGCGGCGAATTCTGGGTTGGGTTCAGGAGTCATAGTTCATACCTCCAAGTACTAGAGTGGAGGAACGGGACGTGCCTGCCTGGG
>NZ_SPMY01000131.1 GCF_012939955.1 Candidatus Accumulibacter phosphatis | reverse complement strand
TTCAGCTTGTCGCGGTGGCACAGAAGGATCTCCAGCGCCAGCGCGATTTGCGCATCGGCCGGATCGGCCTTGGCGTGGCTGGGCTGGAAGGCCTGACGATACTTCGCCAGGGTGGCGGGATTCACCGGAAACAGGACAAAGAAGTCATGTTTCTGCAGCGCGTAGACCAGCGGTCCGCGGGCGATCTCGAGACAGACGGCCACCGCCTGGCCGTGAAAGCGCTGCCTGAGCGCGGCGGCCCACTCATCAATGGCGTCGGGGCGATGGGAGAGCACGGCGAATTCACGCTGGCGGCTTCCGGCCGCTTGCAGGCAGATGTCGTGTTTCGCATCGGCCCAGTCGATGCCGATGAAGGCGGCGAATTCTGGGTTGGGTTCAGGAGTCATAGTTCATACCTCCAAGTACTAGAGTGGAGGAACGGGACGTGCCTGCCTGGGCGCTGCGAAAGCAATATAGAGAGTCGATGAAGCGACAATCCCTGAGTATTCGTTATCGCGCTCAAGCGCACCCGCGGATTCGAAACCAAACTGGTGAACATCGAATGTTTGCGTGGAATTATTCGTAATCCGCGGCTGCATGTCCCGCTTTCACCGACAGCTACCTGCCGGCTGTAGTTAGACTACCGAAAGCGGAACGACCGCATGTGGGCCCGGCAAGGGGGCGACCACGCCATGCGTGCCCTTCAAAAAGCCAATGCTGGCGTCTTGTCGGCGTGCTCGCCGACAAGACGGTCGGTCGCCTGCTGGCTCGCTCGACCATGCTTTTAGAATAAATTGAAGAGCATGTCTGGCAGTTGCCTCTGGCCCTGCTCACACTTGGTTGAGTAACTATATTGCCGTGGAATCACTGTCCAGTTTCGTCTGGAATCCGTGTCCAGTTTTGGTGTGGAATACGCAC
>NZ_SPMY01000130.1 GCF_012939955.1 Candidatus Accumulibacter phosphatis | reverse complement strand
AGCTCGTCCGTCTCGGTTCGCACAGCGAACTTGGCCTGTGAGCAGCCGGGCTCCGTGACAAGGAAATGAAGGATACGGCGGGCGGAATCACCGATGTGGAACGGGCACTACACGTTCCACATCGACACCAAGGTGATCGACCTGGACCTTGATGCGCTCGTGGTGGGCGGCGGGGGATGACGGAGTTTTCGGCGATATGCAGAGTCCAGGAATATGCAGAATTGCAGGCGTGGGAGCCTTGTGCTGACGGCCATGTCGGCTCCCATCGCTCAGCATATTCAAGCGCCCCGCAGCGAGGCGATCAGTTTGTCTGGCGCCCGGAACCGTCCTTTTTTTAGTGAGAGCGGCACAACGGCGCTCATTGCATCCAGCTTTTCTGTTGGGTCCGCCCGCAAGTAAATTTCGGTCGTCTGGATGTCTGCATGGCCGAGCCAGAGCGAGACTTTGCGGATATCCCCCGTTGCCTGCAACACCATCATCGCGGCGCTGTGCCTCAGGCTGTGCGGCGAGATGTGCCGTTGCTTAAGCACGGGATATCGTTCGGCGGCCGTCTGAACGTATTTGTTGAGAATGTACTCGAAGCCGGATCGAGTTAGCGGCTGGCCGCGCGCATTAACGAACAACTCCGTCGCCGGCGCCGGACCGCGCACCGCCAACCACGCGCGCAAATCCACGCAAGTCTGCTTCCAGAGTGGGAGCAAACGTTCCCGACGGCCCTTGCCCATGATCCGCACATTGGGCGATGGTTGCCACTCGATCGCATTTATCGGCAGGTTGACCAGTTCCGAAACGCGCAACCCGGCGGAGAAGCATAGGTGGAGCATAGCGCGGTCGCGGATGCCGTCGTGGCGCTGGAGATCCGGCGCATTGAGAACGGTCTGCATCTCATCCATCGACAAATAACTGATCAAGTGGGAATCGGTGCGCTTCGCCGGGATCGCCAAAATGCGCCGGCTTTGTTCCAGCAGCGCCGGCACGCGATGCTCGATAAAGCGCATGAAGGACTTGATCGCCACCAAGCGGGCGTTACGCGTGCGCGGGCCATTGTGGCGCTCGGTTTCAAGGTGTTGCAGGAAGTCCATCACCAATTTGGCGTCGATCTGCTCAAGACTTAGCGCCGATGGCGTAAGCCGCAGTCGCTTGCCGGCAAACTCGAACAGCAACTGGAAGGCGTAGGCATAGCTGTCGCAAGTGTGCTCGCTCGCGCCACGTTGCAGGGGAAGGCGTTCGCGCAAAAAGGCGGTGATATGGGGGGCGATCGGTGTCATGGCGTTTGCTCCTCGAACAAGCGCTCGCATACGTCGACGATATCCTCCATCAATCGTGGCGAGCTTTCCAAATACCAGTACGTGCTGCTTGGGACTGCGTGACCAAGGTAGGTCATCAGTGCCAGCATGTGGCTCCCAATGTGGTCGCGAGCATGCGGGCAAGCTATCAGCGCATTCGACGCAAAGGTGTGACGAAAATCGATCAGCCGGGGCCTCGGCTGCCCTGCTTGGCGGGGAAGACCGCAGGCTGACAGGAGTTTGTGGAATGTCGGATACACTGCGTCGAGACTCAATGGACCGAGCTGTGTCGAGAGGAACATATGGTCATCATTGGTGGCAACTCGGCGGCGTTCGACCAGATATCGCTCCAGTGCCGCCTGGGTCGTCGAGTGCAACGGCACCAGCCGACTTTTTTTTAAACTTCGTGTTGCGGATCACCAAGCCGTCAGCGGAAATGTCCTGGAAATGGAGGCTGATGGCTTCGGAAATACGCAGCCCGGTCGCGGCCAGCAGGCCAATCAAGGTGCTGTAGGTCTGCGCCCGTAGCGTCCCTGGCGGACCAAGGTGCAGCGCTTGCGCCATCAGCGCCTGGATTTCGTTCTCGGTATACAGATAGGGGGTTGGCCGCTGCCGCCGCGCACAATACACGCCCTGCGGCGGGATCTCGTGGCGACCATCGGTAGCATGAGCAAACCGCGCAAAGCGGATGACCATCTTCAAACGGTTGCTGCGTTGCGATTCCGACCGCCCTTGCCCTGCCCAGGCGATGGCCGTCGCGGCGACTATGACGGTGTCTCCTTGCGCACTGGCGAAGCGGACAAAGCCTCGGAGGCGGTGTTCGTCATCGACGAGAGCGAAACCGGCCGCGTGGCGAACAGCCAAATAGGTATCAAGCGCGTCCTTTAGCATGATGTCGCTCCCGGCCACGGCCTGATGACTTGCTGCAATAGTCCGATGTCGACTTTGGCGTACAAGGCGGTGGTGTCGATGCTGCGGTGGCGCAATACTTCGCCAATGACCTGGAGCGAAGCGCCTTGGCGGAGCAACCCGGTTGCGCCCGAATGGCGGAAAATATGGGAACCGGAACGACAGCGCCTCGACACCGGCACGCCGGATGGCACGCG
>NZ_SPMY01000129.1 GCF_012939955.1 Candidatus Accumulibacter phosphatis | reverse complement strand
GTGAGTCGTGAGCATGCGCCATTGATCACTCCAGAGGATCGGTTGTCAGCGGAGGCCGCCGATCTTCTGGAAGGGCTGTTGGAGCATCCCGAGATGGCTGGCAGTATCAAGGATCGTCTCGTGGCGCTGCCACGGCCCGAGATATCAGTGATCATGGACCGGTTGCTCGGTCGCGCCCGTCAAGAACAGGAGTGGGGCACGCCTGCGATTCTGGAAGCCTGCATGGCCGTGGCTGCCGCAGATGCGCCTCAAGGGCAACGACTCTCGGGGTTCCTGAAAGAACGCCCGGCCACACAGATCAAGGCGAGCATTGTTCCCAAGATTGCCGATGCGTATTCCACACCAAACTGGACACGGATTCCAGACGAAACTGGACAGTGATTCCACGGCAAACTGGACACCGATTCCAGAGCAAACTGGACAGTCATTTGTAATATCGTAGCGCGCGGGATAACCGTGGCACCCTCGGGAGATTTGCCGAGGCCCACATGGCGAATAGCAGGCTATCCATGCGCAAGATTTTTGACGTTTTACGGCTGTCGCTTGAAGGCGGTCGCAGCCACCGCGAGATCGCCCGGGCGATCAATGCTTCACCGACGACCGTCGGCGATCTCCTCCGCCGCGCGAAGCTCTACGGCATCACCTGGCCCCTGCCGGCAGGATTGAGCGAGCCGGCGCTGGAGGCGCAGCCTGTACCCGCCGACGGCACCGTCGAACCAGGCTCGGCCGATCCCG
>NZ_SPMY01000128.1 GCF_012939955.1 Candidatus Accumulibacter phosphatis | reverse complement strand
AGCAGCCGCAAGGCGGCGAGAAATCTGCTCTGGGTACGGTCGGCCGGGTCGCCACCGACGCAGCCGCCAACCTGGTCAAAGGCACTTGGGACGTCGCCAAGGAGAGGGCCAATGCCGGCGCCGAAGCTGCGCAGGAACGCCTCAGCCAGACCATCGGCGGCAAAGTGGCCGCAGCCATCAAGGCCCAGGGGACGACCGCCACATCCAGCGAGCAGCTCAAGCCGGAACCCACATTCGACGGCAACAGCCTGTCAGGGGCCAGCGACACTTCGGTGGACGCCGACTCGGAAGTCTCCGCATTCCGCGACCGCGACAGTCACTCTCAATCACGCAAGGGGCGTTACACATGAAACCAAAACTTGTTCTCGCTTCGGTCGCGTTAGCCGCGGCTGCGTCAATCTCGGCATTAGCCAGCGCCGAAGAGGCACTGACCGGCGATACCCGCCTGGCCTGCGAAGCCATCCTGTGCCTATCGACAGGCACTCGCCCCGGCGAGTGCTCGCCGTCGCTGCATCGGTATTTCAGCATTTCGCACCGGAAACTGAGCGACACCATCCGCGCGCGGGGCAATTTCCTGAAGCTGTGCCCGGTGGCCAACCAAACCCCTGAAATGAGTCTGCTGGTCAACGCGATGGCGAACGGCGCCGGCCGCTGCGATGCAGCGTCGCTGAACGTCACGCTTCTTTCCTGGAACTGGGACACCGAGACGGTGCTCATCGGCAACCAGATGCCAGGCTATTGCGCGGTCTATAGCGGCCACGCTTACACCGACTTTTCCGGCACGCAGCCGCGCTACGTGGGGACGCCAGAAAGAGGCGGGTACTGGGTCGAAGCCAATGACTATGACCGCGCACAGGCCGAGTACAGCGCCAGAATCGCAGCAGAAGAAGCGCAGCGGTGCCTTCTGTAATCACGGCAAGAACCAGCAAGAGGGAAGGGCAATGCCTTTTGTCGATCTGCCGCCGCAGCTTCAGGAGCGCATCGTGTGCTCGATTTCGGCGGCCGTAAAGTACGCGGTCCCCGCGAACATTGTCCTGGCCGTGGCCGAGAAAGAAGCGGGGAAACCCGGTCAATGGGTGCGCAACAGCAACGGCACGCATGACGTAGGGCCGATGCAATTCAACACGTCCTATCTGAGTGACCTAGCTCGCTATGGCATCACGGCGGACGATGTCGCCGCGGCCGGCTGCTACGCGTTCGACCTGGCCGCCTGGCGGATCCGTGGACACCTCAAGAACGACAAGGGGGATCTCTGGACCAAGGCAGCCAACTACCACTCCCGGACGCCACGATACAACGCGGTGTACCGGAGCGATCTGCGCGTGAAGGCCGCCAAGTGGGCAGACTGGCTTGAAGCGCGTTTTGTGACGGTGGATGTGACAACGAAGGCGGGAGCGGTGCGCTTGCTGGCCGGGGACTCCGGTATCGGTGCAGGCAACGCGATTACTTCCTTCTTTGGTAGCTACCAAAAGAAGCAAGCCGGTGGC
>NZ_SPMY01000127.1 GCF_012939955.1 Candidatus Accumulibacter phosphatis | reverse complement strand
GCCTTCCTGATTTCGACTACCAAGCCGGTCTTGATCTTTGAGTTTTTCGGCGTCTGGCAGTCCAAGGTCGGCAAAGACGTTGCCCGAGCTGCGCTGAACCTCGACGCCTTCAATGATTCGTTTTTGCATTTCGTAGCTCCTGTGCCAATGCGTCGGCCACTTTCAGCCGAGCGCGCAATGATGTCCATATCTGACTTTGGTGTGGCGATCCCCCTCTTGCTCTTCTTCTGGAAGCAGTGCAGGACGAACACCGCTTCCGCGTACTTCACCGTGTAGACGGCCCGGTACGTGCCGCCGGCATCGTCCTCGACAACCTCAAGCACGCCGGCACCGCCGAAGCCCTTGAGCACCTTTGCCGCGTCGTCCTGATCGCCCATCTGCGCCAACGACAGTGCGTAACCGAAGCGCCTGCGCACGTCAGACGGCAACGCCATCAGATCCTTGTAGCTGCTCGCGATCCATTCGAGCGTTTTTTTCCTTATTGGTCATGGCGGTAGTTTATACCTGTTCAGGTAAAATAGAAAACGCGATACCAGTAGCGTTGATGTCGCAAAACAAGTGTTTCCCACACGGACGGCAACGCGGCGCAAACGATGGTCTCGAGAGGGCGAAAGCTGCACGGGGAACCGTGTCTGATAGGTCGGATGGCCGGAAACTTTGTCTCCGGCGTTTTCCGACTACGAAATGGCGGCTGGTGACACGGCTTGCTTGTTCTACCCCTTGTGGCGGCGATAGCCGGCTGCCTCGCAGAGCAGGATGTCCGTTGAGCACGCAGTGCGAATAAGGGCTTCGTGAAGAAGGACGACCCGCCTGCGGGTGGGCCTACTTCACATATCCTGCCCGGCGCTGCAGCGTTATTACAGCGTTGTTACACCAGAAATAGAACGACACCGCGCGTTGTTTTATCGTTGTTCTACCTTTTTTCTACCGTTGTTTTACCGTTACTGCACCGTTGTTTTGCCAACGCCAGCCCGGACAAACAACGGCGACAAAGCGTCGTAACCACGCTTTGTCGCCGCCATGGCCCTCTTGCGGCCACCCAATCGACCCCCGCGCAACGACGATTTCCCGGAGAAAACTGTCCGGTGCCGCGCCCCCTTTGCCCGCGTTCAAGCGCTTGAACGCGGTTTCTTAAGTGCCGTCAGCTCGCCCTGCAACCGGGCGGCTTCCACCGCAGCAGCCTGGGCTTCGGCGCGTGCAGCCGTCACTGCTTCGCGTTCGGCCGTCTGTCGCGCATGGGCCCGCTCCAGTTCGCCCTTGAGGTCCTCGACCCGCGCCGCCAGTTCGCCGGCCTTGGCCTCGGCGGCGGCCATCCGTTCGGTCTGTGCCGCTCGCGCCGCTACCGCTTCACGCAAGGCCTGCTCCTGCGCTGCAGCATGACTCTCGGCCTGCTCGCGCTCAGCCTCCAGTCGGCCGATCGCCTGCTCCGCCTGGTCAAGCTGTGTCTGGATCGCGGCGACCTCTTCCCGCGTCGCCGCCCGCAGCGCTTCCACCTGCTGTCCGGCCTGTTCGTCGAGCAGGCCCCAGAACTCCCGGCCGAGACTCATCAGCCGGGCGACAGCGGGTTCCGGCAGTTCTACCGGCTGCCGCTGCTTTGGCGCCGCCTCCCGCCACTGGTCCAGATAGCGCTTGACCGTCGTATAGCTGCCCCCGCCGATCCCTTCCTGCACGTTCAAGATGGTCGGCGCCGTGCCCTGGTCCGTCAGGGCCTGTGCCACCTCGAAAACACGCGCTTGCGTCACCACCGCCTTGGCCATGATTTTATGTCCTTGAAATAGCGTCCTGAAATTATCGTTATAATGGTAATAAGATTACGGTAATTACCATAATTCAGCAAGAACTCCGTCGCAGAAAAGCCGAAACAAACGGGGCACCGAACGGCCCGCCGGCGCAAAAACGGGCGGCCGCCCGATCCTCAGCCATCACGTAGAGCGCGTGGGTAACGCACCGGGTTATGCAAGGGCTTGTCCACAGAAATCCGGGAGAGTCCAAGGTCACGTCAGACGAAGCCCGTAGAGCGCGCCAGAAAGGATTAGGTAGGGGAGTTCCTGCCCCACCCGAAGAAAACGCGCTCACGGCCCGCTGTGGCCGATTCCCGGGGTGCTCCGAGCGACGGATTGGCCCCGCAGTGCCCTCTTCCCCACCCCGGGCCAGTCGCCCCCGTGGCAGGAGTCGTCTCAGACAAGGAAAGAATCGCACGATAAGGACGGCCGCCACCAACACCGACGAAGGTCTGCGAGAAGCCTTGCCGAGAAAGCAGCGCGACTCTGCGGTGATGTGCTCTAGGTGCTCTCAAAAACCGTTCTCGCTTGGAGCGACGCGCAACGGCGAGTTTCGAGAGATCTGAAACTAGTCTACTGGGGACTAATAGAGTAGGATTAAATCCTATTCACGCGCTTTGGAGGTCGCTATGCGAACCACACAACAACTGAGCATCACCCTGCCTAACGACATGGCGGCCGCGGTGAAAGCCAAGGTGCAGACTGGCGAGTACGCCACCGAAAGCGAAGTCATCCGCGACGGCTTACGTGCACTCCTGGCGCGTGATCGAGCCGTCGAAAGCTGGCTGCATCACCAGGTAGGCCCGGCCTACGATGCGCTTAAGGCAGAGCCTTCCCGCGCGGTCACTATTGACCAGGTGCGCGCCCGTCTTGCCGCCGAACACGCCAAGGCACGATGAGCTATCGCGTTGCCTTCTCCCCCGAGGCAGAGGAACAGCTTGCGGCTCTGTACGGCTACATCGCCGCTGCGGCGTCTCCCGACATTGCCGCACGCTACACCGAGGCTATCGTGAGCTACTGCGAGAGCCTGCGTACCTTCCCTCATCGCGGCACCATGCGCGATGAGGTTCGTCCCGGTCTACGCATCACCCACTACAAAAAACGCGCCGTGATCGCCTTCGACGTGGACGCCGAGCAGGTATCCATCATTGGCGTTTTCTACGGCGGCCAAGACTACGAAACGATCCTGCAAGACGATTCCGAAGACTGAAGACGCCCCCCGTCCCGGCGGGCATTGCTGTGATCGAAGTGGCGGCTGGTGACACGCGTGTTGGGGCTACCTCTCCTCATCCCCGGGCCGGTCGCCCCGGTGGCAGGGCGTTGCGTTGCCGGGCGGCGTAGTCGGCATGCTCGGCGGTCTTCCGAGCATAGGCTTCGCCGTTCTCGCGAGCCTTGGCGCTTTCTTCCAGCAGTCGTTCGGCAGTCGCTTCGATGCCGTGGCCCCAGGAGAGCGCGATCTTGCACCAGATGAAATCTGCGCTGGTGCGCTTTGGACTACCGCCGGAGCCGAGCGGCGCCCCTTCGAGGCAGCGCGCGTAGCTGGGCCATTTGCGGGTCCGTAGCCCGCCGGAGGATGCCACGGCGGGGGGAGGCGCCGCCGGAACCGGCCGGGCCGGCGCGACCACCCCCATCGCGTCGAGGGTCTGCGTAGTGACGCGCAGCCCGGGCTGGGCAGCGTCGATCAGGATCCGGGGGAAGTTCGGGGCGTAGGCGGGTTTGAAATTGGCGGTGCCGGCGACACGAGTGGCGCCGGACGCTTCCTTGTCGGCGCCCGTCCCTTCCTTGAGCCGCGCGGCGAAGCCCCGAGGAGCGCTGGTGACGGCCACCCAGGCCTGCTGTCCCCTGGGACTGGTGCGCAGGATCAGGAATGCGGCCGGAGCGATGCGGGCCAGGGCATCCGGCGCGAGATCGTCGAGCTGCACCAGAGTGACGCCGTCGCCGGCGCGAGGTCGAACGATCAGATTGTTCTGCCGCCGCGCGGCGCTGGGCACCAGGTAGGGCATGGACTGCCGGGCCTGGGCCAAGCTTTGCGCTGGGCGAAAGCCCCGTTTCTCCTGCTGGAGATTGGTGTGGGTGATATCGAAAGCCTCGGCCCCAACACTGGCAAACAAGTCGAGCAGGCGCAGCGCTTCAGCGATCGGTTCGCCTGCGTCGGCAGACCCGTTCCCGTTGATCAAAGTACCCTGCCCCCCGCCGTGGCTTCTATTTGCTTTTCCTGTCCTCAAAT
>NZ_SPMY01000126.1 GCF_012939955.1 Candidatus Accumulibacter phosphatis | reverse complement strand
GCGCACTCGGCCGGGCTGGGGTTGCAAAGATGGACGCGTCAAAGACGGAAATAGCCCTTCCCTCAGGCACTTATCGCTTATCGCCGATGATCGACGCGTCACTTGCAAAGATGGACGCGTGGACGGTCGAAATCACCGTTCTTTCAGCCACTTGTCGCGCTCCCTGAGGCACATGCCGCGGCTTGCAAAGAGAGGACTCGATCGCCTTGCAGCGGTCGCCTCGCTAGGCTGGATGCCATAGGAGGTCAACCGCATGGATCAGACGGCCGCTACGGCCCAGACTCTGGATTTGCACCGACTGGAGTTGCGCTACGTCGAGCTTCGCGTGCCGGATACGGCGGCGATCACGCGTCTGGCCCAGTCGATCGCGGTCAATGGCCAACTCGTCCCCTGCATTGCGGTGGCTGGCGAGGGCAGCGCGGCGATTCTGCTCGACGGGTATCGACGCGTTGCCGCGTTGCGGCAACTCGGCAAGGATACGGCCGAGGTCGAGTGCTGGGACGGCGATCCAATACAAGGCCTTCTGGGAGTCCTGGCGCGCACTCGCAGCCGCGCGTTTGTGCCGATCGAAGAAGCGCTGCTGCTGCGCGAATTGCTCTCGATTGGCTCACTGAGCCAGCATGACATCGCCCGCCGATGCGGCCGCGACGTGAGCTGGGTCAGTCGTCGTCTGCAACTGATTACGGCCCTCTCGGACGGTTTGTTGACGGCTGTACGCCAGGGAAAGGTCTCCACCTGGGCGGCGGTGCGGATTCTCGCCCCGTTGGCGCGCGCCAACAGCACCCACGCCGAACAGCTACTGGAGAGTTTGCACACGACGCCGCTGACCACCCGCCAGCTGGCGACCTGGTTCGCGCAGTATCAAGGCGCTTCGCGGACGGTGCGCGAGCGGATGGTCGAGGCGCCGCAGCTGTTGCTCAATTCGCTGACCGCCAAGGCCGACGAGAAGAGCGCCGATCGCCTGCGCGAGGGTCCGGAAGGCGAGGTGCTGGCCGACATCCGCATTCTCGACGCGGTCAGCGCCCGCCTGAGGCGGCGTCTGTACGCCCTGGCGCCCTCGCCAGTGGACTTGCCACCCGCGGTCACCGCCGCGGTCAGCGCTTTGCAACCGGCGCTGGCGGCTCTCCAGTGCCACCTGAGGAAGGGTTACTCCGATGAAATCGCCCGAGATTCGTCAAGCCGTGCAGACACTGCATCAGCAAGGTCTGGCGCTGCGCGAGATCAGCCGGCTGTTGAAGCTGTCGCGTAACACCCTTCGCCGCGTCCTGCGTTCTCCGGCGGCTTCCCCGCCCGACACCGCAGAGGGCGCTCGGCAACCCGCGTGCCCGGCGCCGGTTCGGCTTTGGCTGGTCTCTGCCTTCGAGCGTGCGCGCGGCAATGGGGTGCGCATCCAGGAGATGCTGGCGGCAGAAATGGACCTTCGTCCGGGTTACAGCACGCTGACCCGCTGGATCCGGGAAGCCGATCTGCGCACCCCGCCGAAACGTGCCGGCGCGTATTACTTCGCCCCGGGCCAGGAGATGCAGCACGATACTTCGCCGCATCGCGTGATCCTGGCCGGCAAGCCGGTGACGGCGCAATGCGCGTCATTGATCCTGGCGTATTCGCGGCGGCTCTTCGTTCAGTACTTTGCGCGTTTCACGCGTTTCGAAGCCAAGCAGTTCCTGCTCGAAGCCGTGCGTTTCATGGCCGGCAGCTGCCCGACCTGCGTTATCGACAATACCAGCGTGATCGTCGTCGCCGGGGCCGGCGACGAGGCCGTGTTCGCGCCCGAGATGGTGGCCCTGGCACGTACGCTGGGCTTCGCTTTCCGTGCGCACCCGGTGAACATGCCTGATCGCAAGGGGAGGATCGAAAGACCTTTTTCCTGGATAGAAGGGAATTTCCTGGCCGGCCGGACGTTTCGCGATTTCGCCGACCTGAACGCGCAGGCGCTGGCCTGGTGCGAGAACGTCGCCAATGCCAAACCGAAGCGCGCTCTGGGGGTGGCGCCGAACGCCGCCTACGGCGTCGAGAAGCTTTGCCTGCAGCCGTTGCCGGCGGTGCTGCCGCCGGTCTATCAGGTGGTCGAGCGGGTGGTCGATCTGCAGGGTTTCGTGTCCATTGAGACGAATCGCTATTCGGTGCCCGAACGCTGGGTGGGCAAGGCGCTGAGCGTCTATCTGTATGCCACCGAGGTCAGGGTTTGCCGGGGTGAGCAGCTGCTCGCGGTGCATGCCCGTTTGCTCGGCGTGCGCGATGCGAAGCAGAAGCTCCCTGGGCATCACCCGACCCCGCAGCCCCGGCCGCGCACGCCGCCACGCGAGGCGACCTTGTTGCAGGGGCACGACCCGCTGCTCGATGCGTACGTCGAAGCGCTGGTCCGCCAGGCGCATGGTCGGGGGGTGCGGCCGCTGCGCCGCTTGCTGGAGTTCAAGCGGACTTATCCGCAGGGGCCTTTGCTGGCCGCGGTGGCGCAGGCGCTGCAGTTCGGTCTGTTCGACCTGGGTCGCCTGGAGCGCATGATCCTGCAGCAGGTGGCGGGGGATTTCTTTAATCTCGACGATGGAGGTGATGATGCGTGAGCGTCTGAAGGCTTTGCTTGGGCAGATGCGCTGGTCGGGGATGGCGGCGGTGCTCGATGAGGAACTCGATCTGGCCGAGCGCCAGGGGACGCCGGTTCCGGAGGTGCTCTTTCGTCTGCTCAGCGCGGAAGACGCGGCACGACGGGAGAAGAGTCTGGCTTATCGCTTGAGCCAGGCGCATTTGCCCTGGCCCTGGACTTTGCAGTCGTTTCCTTTTGCGCGGCAGCCGAGCGTGAACAAGGCGCAGGTGATGACGCTGGCCGGACTGGAATTCCTGCGCCGTGGCGAGAACGTGTTGTTGATCGGTCCGCCAGGGACCGGCAAGTCGGGGATCGCGGTGGGATTGCTCCGCGAGGCGTGTCTGAACGGTTATCGTGCGCGCTTCTTCAACGCGCAGGCTTTGCTCGACGCCTTGTATGCTTCGCTCGCCGACCGCTCGACGACGGGGCTGCTCAACCAGTTGTGCCGCTTTCCGCTGATCGCCATCGATGAGCTGGGCTACCTCAATCTGAAGCCGGAACAGGTCAACGCGTTCTTCCGCTTGATGGATCAGCGTTATAGCCTGGGGCTGTCAACGATGATTTCTACGAACCTCGATCTGCCCGACTGGTACGAGCTGTTTCAAAAGAAGCCGCTTGTCGATGCGTTGCTCGACCGACTTCAGCACCGCTGCATCATCCTGCGCTTGAGCGGACCCTCTTTGCGCAGTGAGCCAGGAAGCGCCCCGACGAGCGCGACGGCGGCCGCGACAGCGACGGCTAAACGCTCGGCGTCGAGGAAAGCCGCGCCGCCGGACGAGCCTGCGGCCTCCTGAAGGGGCTACGGCGCCGCTGTTTGCTGGCTCGTCGGCCACCGATCCGCTTGCCGGTTCGTCCGATTCGCGCCTTGGCGGCAGCGACGGGGAAAGCGATCAGTGATTGAAGGACGGCGATCGGGGCGAATTCGACACGCGCAAGTACCGGTCTCCATGGCAGTAAGCGCGATACCGCACTTACTGCCACCCCACAGCGTAGTGCCCCTCCGCTGCGTCAAGGGATGCTTCGCCAGGCTGCAAAAAACCGCAGCCTGCCCTTGACCCAGCTCCGAGGCTTCTCTTCCTCACGCGTCAAGCGTATCCCTTTCCCCTCAAAACAATCCCCGGCGGAGCGCGTCGCCGCGCCGCCGCCAAACCTCGTTCAATCACCGCCTGCATCGCGCAGATTGCCGACTCCTGCGCATCTCCTGGATCCGTTTCAGTGAGCGAAAAAGGGTCAGGTTTCGTGAGCGTCGAGGGTAGGCCACCCCCGAGCGATCGTCGACGACACTGAACAGCATCAGCATAGGCGCACCCTGCCGATCCGGATCGAGCCACGGTGGGGTTTCCAGCTCCTTCAGGTCTGACGGACTCATGTCGAAGTGCCACAGCGCATTTGCAAATTCGGCCTGGAAGCGCACGGCCGGTGGCTCGCGCGTCATGCGATCCCGGTCATAGCCCAGCCGTCGTAGGTGTCGGTTGAGCGTGGATTCCGACAGCCGACCTGGCGGAAGCTTCTCGAGTCCATCCGGCGTCTCAACACCGTACTCAACGAGCAGTTCGAGAATCCGGGCATTCGACAGGCAGCGCCCTTTTTTGTTGGTGGTGCGAACTTTCAGGGCAGCGACGATCTCGCACCAATGTTCGATTTCCACAGCCGGCATGATGCGCGGCTTGCCGCGATCTGCCCGGTGCGCGTCTTTCGGACGCCGATCGCCACGCAGAAGGCGATACAAGGTGGTCCGCGAGACCGCGTACAGGTTGGCCATCGAGTCCATCA
>NZ_SPMY01000125.1 GCF_012939955.1 Candidatus Accumulibacter phosphatis | reverse complement strand
CCGGTTTGCCGCCGGCCAGGCTCCCGGCGGACGGGTTGCGCAGCAAACCGTCGTCTGGCAAGCGAAGCGCGGCAGGAATGGGCGACACCGTTAACACGGGCTGCACGATGCGCTTGGCACCATCGTCGCCAAGATCGGCCCACTCGCCAATCGGCAGGATTTCAAAACCCTTGTCCA
The DNA here is from genome assembly GCF_012939955.1 of Candidatus Accumulibacter phosphatis. Lineage (GTDB taxonomy): Bacteria > Pseudomonadota > Gammaproteobacteria > Burkholderiales > Rhodocyclaceae > Accumulibacter > Accumulibacter delftensis. Next base: position 5,723 of record NZ_SPMY01000125.1, on the reverse strand, counting down.
GGTTCTTGATGTCGAAGACGGCAACCGACTGACTGATCTTCGCTTCCGGATTGAGCGGTGTATCGACCCAAAGATTGGTCGATTTCGGATGCGTCTTGATGAACAATGAGCCGCTTCCCTGCCCCGTAAGCGTTTGCACGACCTTCCACGCCTGTGCCTTGTGCTTGACCGGGTCGGTGCCGATCAGGCTGATGAACTCGTCACCGAGGTCGCTGGTCGCCCATACCGGACCAAACTTCGGATGGACGAAATTGGCGCCGCGTCCGGGATGCGGGATCTTGCCGACGTCGACCAGCGCTGCGAGCTTGTCTTCCTTGGTATCGACCACCGCGATCTTGTTCGACGCATTGGCGGCGACCATGAAATAGCGGCCGGTCGAGTCGAAGCCCCCGTCATGAAGGAATCGCGCGGCGTCGATGATGGTGATCTTCAGATTTTTGAGGTCCGAGTAGTTGACGGCCATGATCTTGCCGGTTTCCTTGGCATTGACGATGAACTCGGGGTTGTAGTGCGAGCCGACGATCGACGCCACGCGCGGTTCCGGATGGTATTCCTGCGTATCGACCGTTGAACCGCGCGTTGATACGATCTTCAGCGGATTCAGCGTGTCGCCGTCCATGATCACGAACTGCGGCGGCCAATAGGTACCGGCTATGGCGTACTTGTCTTCGTAGCCTTTGTACTTCGAGGTTTCGACCGAGCGCGCTTCGAGGCCTACCTTGATCTCGGCGACGTTGGTCGGCTCCGCCATCCACAGGTCGATCAGGTTGATGCGGGCATCGCGACCGATCACGTACAGGTAGCGCCCGGACTTCGACATCCGGGAAATGTGTACGGCGTAGCCGGTCGGCAGGATCTTGACGATTTTCTTGGTCTTGCCGTCGATCAGAGCGATCTTGCCGGCATCGCGCAGCGTCACCGAAAAGAGGTTGTCCAGATCCAGGTCGTTCATCTTCTTCGTGGGACGCTGCTCGGGCGGCACGCTGATCTTCAGCGAGGCCATCATCTCCTTCATTCCCCATTCCGGCGGCACGGGCGGTTCCTGCTGGACGTAGCGCGCCATCATGTCCACTTCGGCCTCGGTCAGATCCCCGGAAGTACCCCAGTTTGGCATCCCGCCGGGCGAGCCGTAGGTGATGAAGACCTTGAGGTACTCAGTGCCGCTAGCCAGCGTTTTGTCCGTGGTCAGCGGCTTGCCGGTTGCGCCCTTGCGCAGTACGCCGTGGCAGCCAGCGCAGCGTTGGAAGTAGATGTTCTTGGCTTTCTCGAATTCCTCCTTGGTCATCGGAGGTGCCTTGGGGTTGATGTTGTGATGCATTGCCGTGTCGCCGACCGGCGACGAATCGCCGGCCTGATAGCTCTGTTCGACCTGTGAAATCGGTTTCTTGGCATCCTCCTGTGCAAAGGCGCTGCCCAAGGCCAATGGCAAAGAAGCGGCAAGCAATATGGCGGTACTACGCAATTTGCGATGAGTCGTCATCTTCCTGGATCCTCCGTGTTTGGTCGTGCGGCCGGCAAAACGCCAAGCCGAGGTGTCGATTTACGCCTCAGCCGCCGAATAGTCGTTGACAATGGTCAACTATTCTCAATTCTGTCGTGCGAACGGGTGGCTATTGATGTGCAACTGCGCGGAATGACCTGTCCCTCGCCTTCAAGGTCAAGCGAGGGAAGAAACAGGCTAGCCGGGTTTTCCGTCTAGCCGTGCCCGTGACAGTACCGGCCAGTAGCAAATCGCGTAGAGTGCAAATGCCAGCGACCAGCAAATCCCCGAGGCGCTGACCGTGATCAGGTAGGCGTCGGGCACGATCATGCCGCCGAAGACGCGAATCAGCGCGGCAGACTGGACGAGGACGTAGCACGTGACCTCGTAGCGATCGGCAAGCAGCGGACGACCGGTGTGGCCGCGCGCGGTGCGCGTCATCATGCCGATGGTCATGCTGCCAATGGCGCCAATTGTCAGCGCGTGCAGCGCCAGCGGTTCGGCGACGAGCCCGAGCGCCGCCAGCGCGCGCAGCACGAGGTAGACGACAATCCAGGCGTAAGCCGCATGCAGCACCCACACCATTGGCGTCGTAGCCGTTCGCCACGGTTGCCAGAGATAGAGCCGGACGGCGTGTGCAACGGCCGCGACCAGGGCTACGGTCACGATCACGGCGGCCGGTGCAGGCACAACGTCAGCGACGAGCAGGACGAGAAGGCTTGCGAGCGCGGTTTTTTCAACGAGTGGATGGCGAGTCGCTTGCGTACCCGGGATGCCATTGTTGGTGAACATCGGGATGACGCGTCCGCCCATTACGGCGATGATGAACAGCACCACATCAAGTCCGGCCTGCAAACTCGTCCGTTCGGGCCAGGCCAGCATTCCGAGCCAGGAAAGGTGGATCGCCAGAACCGCCATGCCGAGCAGCATGAGCAGCGCGACGAAGAAATAGTTGCGCCGGTTGCGGCTCCTCCACAAAGGGATGGCAAGAGCGATCGCAACGGCTACCGGGAAGGCGGCATTGACCAGCGCTGCCGCCATTGCGTAAGGCGTCAGCATCAGGACCCGACCGGCGACCCAGAGCAAGGCAAACGCCTGCAACGCTACGCCTGTTGGGGTTGGCTGTCCGGTCCAGTTACGACCGGCCGTGAACAGGAAGCCGGCGATCACCGCCAGCGTGTAGCCGAAGAGCATTTCGTGGCCGTGCCAGATGAGGCCGGGTACAAATGGTGCCGGCAGATAGCCTGCATAGATTGCGACCCAGAGCGGAATCGAGAGCGCTGCGAAGATGCTGGCCAGCAGGTAGAACGGTCGAAAGCCCAGGGCCCAGAGCGCAAATCCTGCGGCCGGCGTACCGGCCTGTGGGCCGGGCTTCTCGAATGCGAGCGGTTTTGACATGGTGATCGTCGTCCACAAACAGTCAGTATTCGGCCAGCTTTGGCCGCCAATTAGTATGAGTTATTGCTGCCACAGGTCTTCGGTCCTGAAAAGCATGTCCAGAACCGTCGCTGTCCGAGCGGGCGCAGGCCACTTTGCCTCCACCCACCGGCGAAACCGCCATCCTGGTTCGCGAGCAGAGGAACACACACGCTGAGCCTTCATTTTCGGGCGACACTTGTCGACCGTTCCGGATTTCGCGTCACGGCATCCAGAAGCTCGCGTTTTCTGTTTTTCGGACACTTGCGTCGGCGATGTCTTCGACGGTGATCTGAATGGGGTGAGCACCGGCAGGCGCGGCCTCGGGATCGACCTTCAGCACCAGCACGGCCTTTCCAAGGCCGGCTGGCGGCGCTTCGATTTCATGCGCCTCCTCGAGGCGAAGTCCGGGCAGGCCAGCAACGTGCACGCGGTAGGTCCGTGCCTGCTCGCTGGCATTCGTCAACTGCAGACTGAATACGTTCTCGATGCTGCCGTCCGGCGCCTCGCGCGACAGGACCGCACGGTCACGGATCACGGAGACCTTGAGCGGCACCCGGTTGAGCAGCGACCAGGCAGTGGCCGTCGACACGGCAAGAAAAACGGCCAGGTAGAGCAGTGTCCGCGGCCGCGCGGCCCGACGAATGATTTCGGAGCGCGACAGGCTTTCGTCAACCGCGTTCTCGGTCGAATAGATCAGACCCCGCGGGTACTCCATCTTGTCCATTACCTGGTCACAAGCATCGATGCACGCCGCGCAGCCAATACACTCGAGTTGCAGGCCGTTGCGGATATCGATACCGGTCGGGCAGACCTGTACGCATATGCTGCAGTCGACGCAGTCGCCCAGGCCCTCCGCGCGCGGGTCGGCAATTTTCCGCCGCGGGCCCCGCGGTTCGCCGCGCTGCCGGTCATAGGTGATGTTCAGCGTATCGCGGTCGAACATCACGAACTGGAATTGCGCGTACGGGCAAATGTATTTGCACATGTGCTCGCGCATGAAACCTGCGTTGCCATAGGTGGCAGCGCCGTAAAAGAGAACCCAGAATACCTCCCACGGGCCAAGCGACAGCTCAACGATGCCGTGGGTCAAGTCGCGAATCGGCGTGAAATAGCCGACAAAGGTCAGGCCAGTCCAAAGGGCAAGCGCGATCCAGAGGGAGTGCTTGGCGGTTTTGATGGCCAACTTGTGCACCGACCACGGTGCAGCGTCGAGCTTCATGCGTTTCGGTCGCTCACCTTCGACGAGTTTTTCCAACCACAGAAACATCTCGGTGTACACCGTTTGCGGACAGGTGTAGCCGCACCACAAGCGCCCGGCGACGGCGGTGAACAGGAACAGTGCCAGCGCCGAGAGGGCGAGGAGGATCGCCAGATAGATCGCGTCCTGCGGCCAGAGGACGAGATCGAACAGGTAGAAGCGCCGCGTATCGAGGTCGAACAGAACCGCTTGCCGGCCATTCCAGGGCAACCAGCAGAGGCCATAGAAGACGAGTTGGGTAAGCCAGATGAAGGCCCAGCGCCAACGTTGAAAGTAGCCATTGATCGAGCGTGGATAGACCTTGGCGTCCGGGTCGACGATGGGCTTTATCTCGATGACGCGCCTTCTCGGGTTGGTTTTGGCGTTTGGCATGGTCTGGTGGTCTCGCTCCGTGCGGATTGGTGTACGGCAGATGGAAGTGCGGGGCAAGGGCCACCGGCCCTTGCCCCGGAACTCTCACCTGATCCAGTCCTACATCGTCTTGCCGGCAAACGCGTTGGCGTTTGCGACGGCTGCCGGATTACGCCGGACGATCAGCAAGCGCCCAGCGAAGATGGCCAGGAACAGCGTACCGAGGGCAAAGACGATGTCCCCGGGGACGCGCAACCAGACGAAGGTTTCCATCAACGACGAATGCACGAAAGCTGGCGAACGTGCAAACCATACACCCTCGCTGATGCTGGCCCAAGCCTGGTAGACACCGGCCGGCACGAGCGACATGAAGACCATCATCGCCAGACCGATATTGAGCGACCAGAAAGTCAGGGCGAGCAACTTGTCGGACCACGCTGCATGGTTGGAGAGACCGCGCAGGCAGAACAGCAGCAGACCGATGCCGAGCATTCCATAGACACCAAACAGAGCCGCATGACCGTGCGCGGCGGTCATGTTCATTCCCTGCATGTAGTACAGGGCGATCGGCGTATTGAGCGTGAAGCCGAGGAGGCCGGCGCCGACGACGTTCCAGAAGCCAACGGCAATGAAGCACAGAATTGGCCACTTGTACGCCTGCACCCAGGGCGCCGATTGTGAACGCTGGTAGTTGCGCCATGCTTCGACACCGATCATCGCCAACGGCACCACTTCCAGGGCCGAGAACATGGCGCCGATGGCGATCACCGAAGTCGGCGTGCCCGTGAAGTACAGATGATGCAGGGTACCGAGAATGCCGCCGAACATGAAGACGATGGTTTCCAGGATGATCGCGCTGTTGGCAGTCGCCGCGCGAATCAGGCCGAGGCGGGTAAACAGCAGCGCGATGACGGCGGTGGCAAAGACTTCGAAGAAGCCTTCGACCCACAGGTGGACCAGCCACCAGCGCCAGTACTCGATCATCGCGTAGTGTGTCTGCTGACCCCAGACCAGCGAGGTGGCATAGAAGCCGCCGATGCACATTGCAGCGAGGAAGACCATGGCGATCAGGCCGCGGCTCTCGGATGGCGTGCGCAAAGCGGGCAGCAGGGCGCGACCAAGCAGGCCGACCCAGATCAGCAGGCCGACGAAAAGCAGGATCTGCCAGACACGGCCCATGCTGGTGTACTCCAGGCCCTGATTGCCGATCCAGAA
>NZ_SPMY01000124.1 GCF_012939955.1 Candidatus Accumulibacter phosphatis | reverse complement strand
ATGTCGGCCTTGCGCAAGGCCAGCATGCCGAAGGTCCAGACCATCGAGATCAAGGCCAGGGTCCAGAACAACCACGAGGCCCGTGCCGTGATCGTAGCCGCCCACATGCTGGCCGCGGCCGAATAACGTGCCAGGACGTTATCCAGCACATCCGAACTGTCGATAGCCGCCTGCGCTTCGACGGAAAAGAGCAGCAGCCACAGCAACAGCGCGCCGGTGGTGGCACCTAATAGGGCGGGCGTTCTTCTCATCGCTACCTCACCAGGCTTTCTGTTGGCTAGGTTTGAACTCTCCTTGTCGTGGGCACTTGTCGAGAAGTTCAGCGCGTTGAGCGGGATCTTGCACCTTGTCCAGATCGGCGCAGGCCGGGCTGGCGACGGGATTTTTGGTTTCTGGCTTGTCGCCACAACCCGGGACGGTCGCTATCACCATGGCAACCATCGCCACGCTCGAGAGTTGTCTTGCATTCATGTCATCTCCTTCTTACCAAGTACGCCCTGTACTGCTGCGAAAAGTGCCACTGCGCAGTTGCTCGCCGGCAGCGGCTTCTTGTGCTTCACGATCGGCCAGCACCTGATTCCGGGTGGCGATGGCGTTTTGCTGCGCGATCAGGAGTCCCCGGATCTGCAGCAACTGGTTTGCCTGTTGGCTGGCCAGCTGGTTGGCGTAGCCGATGGCCTGCATCTGGCCCGTCGCGCCTTGCGCACTCGACTGCAGGCGCTGCAGGGTGCGCGCATCGGCTTGCATCGCGTCCTGCTGACGGTCGAGGCCTCTGAACAGCGCATCGGTCGCCCTCTTCTGTGCTTCGGACCCGAGGCGCTGGCTATCCTTCATCGCGGCCCATTCCGCCGCCGTACACCCGCCAGAGTTGAAGCAAGGCGAGCTGCGGTAGTAGGCCGTGTCCTGGAACTTGCCCAGGTAGTTGTCGATGCTGCCGAGGTTGGCCTTGTAGTAGTCCAGGGTGTCGATCGCACCGCGCAGCAGGTTCATCGTGGTCACCGCCTGATCCCAGATGTAGGCGGCCGGTGCAGCGGTATTCCTCAGCATGTTTTCGTACTGCTGCAGTTGCGTCCGGTATTGCTCGATTTGCTGCAGCGTTTGCGCCACGCTTTCCATGGCGGTCATCACGTTCTGCGTGAGGTTGCCGGCGTCGAACACAGGGATCCCGGTCGCATGTGCCGGCGCCATCATCGCTGGGCTGGCCGAGAGGGCCATCGCCAGGAAAATTTTAGCGGCTAAAATTTTAGCCTCGGGCTTCATCGTCTTTTCTCCCTAGCGTCATCAGTAGTCAAAGGATTGGTACGGCTTGGAAAACGTCATGTCCTTGGTGACGATGACGTTGAAGCGATAGCCGGGCCGGATCTCCAAAGTCGGCGCAATGTTCATGTTCTTGGCGATCAATTGCGCGGTCACCTGCCCGAGCTGCTGCCCCAGGGCCTCGCTCATGGCGCTGCTGGCACTTGGCGTGCCGTAGGGTGTCTGCGTCTGGTTCTGCTGTTGGCTATAGCTGATGCCGGCGGTGACGGCCGACATCAGCAATGCGGACCCGAACAGCCGCAGGTAATGGTTGTTCACCCGGTCGTTGAACCCGGCGTAGCCGACACCATCGGCGCCCGGCATCGAGCCGATGTCCATCGCCTTGCCGTCCGGGAAAATGATGCGCTGCCAGGCCACCAGCACCCGCGCCTGACCGTAGGCGACGTCGCTCGAATAGCTGCCGACCAGGCGCGAGCCTTGCGGAAGCAGCAGATATTTGCCGGTGGCCGTGTCGAAAACGTTCTGCGCGATCTGGGCCATGATCTGGCCCGGCAGGTCGGAATTGATCCCCGAAATCAGCGTCGCTGCCACCACGAAGCCGGCGCGTAGTTCGTACGGCGAACGCGGCGCTTCCGGCTGGGAATCGAGCCTCCAGCGGTCGCCAGATCCGGTGTTGCCGAATTGCGAAACGCTGTTCTTGCCGCCAGTCGCCGCCGTTGGCAGCAGTTGCGGGGCGGACGAAGCGCTGCTCCGCCCTGCCCCACTCATACCCTGCAGCTGCGCCAGGCGTGCCTTGTAGGCCGCCGTCGGATCATCCCGGCCGGCGGCGTCGATCTGCTGCCGCACTGCGGCCAAGCGGGCAATGGCTTCTTCACGACTACCAGGCGCGCCCGTCACCCCACCCGGTGGCGAACCCGCGCTACGCGGGGCGACGACCGGTACGGTCGTCCTGGCCTTCACCGCCTCTTCGAGCTGCTGCATCTTCACCATGCGGATGCGATCCAGCTCATCGTCGCGGGGAGTGCGTTGGAGCGTGCCATCCCCTGTCGAGCGAGGTGGCATAGGCGGTGCGTCGAGGTTTTCCGGGCGGGCAATGGGGATTGCGCCGAGCTGTGTACCGGGGCCAGCGAGTGCCGGGACTTGCAGCGGTTTCGCGGCCTCGGCCGGGATGATCCCGTCCTTTTGCTTACCGGCGATCTCGTTGGCGAACAGGCTGCTGTTGCCGCCCTTCTCCTTTGCCCCCTGCGCCGGCTCGTTCTGCTGGGCAGCGCGATCCGCGGCCACCAGGACCATGACGATCAGGAAGACGGTCATGACGCCGCCGACGAGGTACACCGGCAGGTTGTTCACCCGGCGCACACCCGACCGCCGGGACACTTCGCCAGGCGAAGCATCCGGTGACATTTGCTCTTCGGTGAGGTGCTCAGCCATGACCGCTCACTCCTTCCGAACCCAGGCACCGGCCGGGGCCACGCTATCGTTCTGCGCCACGTAGGCGCGACTCAGGGACTGCGAGCCGACCATCAGCGTGAGGCGGTAGAGGTTTGTGCTGGCCGGCGCGTCGAGCACATAGCGCAGGTTCAGCCCCGGCCCGGCGGTGTTCGGGTTGTCCGCCGACGCAGCCTCGTCCGGTTCGAACTCCAGGATGGCATAGCCCTTGATGCGCAGAGATTCGACCAATGCGCTGCCGTAGGCGTCAGGCGTCGGCTGGCCAAGGTCGAAGCGGGTGCTCGCCGGTGGGTACAGGACCATGAGCTGCTTTACCGTGTCCGCGGCGAGCGTTTCATTCAAGGTAGCCGGGGCGTTAGCGCCAAGGAAATTACCGTAAGGCTCGATCGAGGCGCAGCCAGACAGGCCGGCCAGCAGGAACAGGAGGGGCGCGAGGCCCATGAGCTTGCGCATGGTCATTGCCCCTTCTGGATGGTCACCCGGTCCTGGTCCGATCCAACGCCGGCAATCAGGATGGCCTTGTCGAATACGGCATCGACAATGTAGCGGTTGCCCTGCACGCGATAGTTGACCATCACCGTTTCGTCGTCGGAGAACAGGCCGCCGTCCTTGCGTACGACCAGCAGGGTCGGCGCTTCGCCCTGGGCCATCGTCGAGGGCATCTGGATGATCGTCTTGCTGCCGTCGTTGTAGACGCGCAAGGGTTTCCAGGCTGCGCTGCCCGAGACCTCGTAATCGAAGCTCAGGTTGCCCAGGTACTCACCGGTTTGCGGCAGCGTGTTGTCTTGGCGTTCCCTCACCTCGCGGGTCTTGATCGCTTCCCACTTGGCCATCGCGTCTTCGGGATAGGTGAAGGAGACTTGCGGCATGTAGCGCGTGCGATGCGAGCGCAGCCGCAGGTGATAGGTGCGCCGATTGGTGGTCACGACCAGGGACGTTTCCAGTCCCACATCCAGCGGCTTGATGATCAGGTGTTGAACCTCGCCGCCACCACTGCCGGTGATCGCCGGTTCAACCGTCCAGCGAGCCGTATCGCCGAGGTTGATCGAGTTGACCTGTTCGCCGGGCTGCAAAGCCACGTCGCACACCTGCAGCACGGCGCAAACGATGCTCGGTTGCTGGGCGCCGTAGAGGAACCTGATCGAACCGTTCGGGCCGGCCACCGGGGCGGTACCCGTTCCTCCCGAGGCCTTCCACTTCTCGGCGATGGCAATCGCCACTTTCTCCTGCTTGGTCAGGGTCGGGTTCTTGCCCGAAAAATAGAGGTCGGCGAGGTTGTCGCCAGAGGCCGCCAGGGCGACTGCGGGCACAGCGCCCAGGATCATTGCGTAGAGAACCTTCTTCATTGGGGGTGCCCCTTTCAAAGCTGTTTCGACCAGGAGAAATCACGGACATAGATACCCAGCGGGTTGTTGCGCACCTGTTCTTCGCTGGTCTCGGGGGTCGGTTCGACGACATAGACGGTCACCAGGGAGCGCATGCGGAAAGGCTGGCCCTTGACGATCCCCTGCCGGTCGCGGGTGGTTTCCAGCCAATCGACTTGCCAGGTTTCGGGCGTCTGCGCGAGCACCGAGGCGACCTCGATGCTGACCGTTTCCTTTGCCGCCCGCTTGAACGGGCTGGCTTCCTCGCTGCCGTTCAGCCATTCATTCATCCTGGCCGTGGCCGGATCGTGCGGGGCGAGCATCGAGTACACGCGGAACACGGCCTTGCGCTGCAGGGCCACGTCCGGCGTGACCACGCGCGCGTCGCTGATGAACGCGGCCACCGACGCTTCGATCACCCGCACATCGGCCGGCGCCGCCCGCTCGGCGGGTGCCACGGCCAGCGCCTGTCCGAGCTTGTCCACCTGGACGACGTAGGGCACGAACTTCGCCTGGCTGCCAATGTGGATGATCCCGCCGACGCCGGCCAGCGCGATCAACAGCGACAGAATGCTGAGCAGCTGCCAGGTCTGACGTGCAGAAACGACGCTGCCGACGTGCTCGTTCCAGGTACGACGAGCCGCCAGGTAGGGATTTTCGTTCTCGCCGCTGCGGCGCCCCCCGACCATCGGTTCATGGGAACGCCGGGGGTCGGCGTCGGGAGCGGCTCGCTTGAATGGCCAGCCCTTGAGTTGATCAGCAAAGCTCATGCGGCGACTCCATATTCGCTAAGGTTCAATCCCCTGCCCTGCAGCCACTCATTCACCCAGCCATGGCCAAACTTGGCTTCCAGGTGCTTGATGGTGGCCACCGATTCCTTGTCGGCAGCACCAACGAAGGCCAGGGCCAACGGCCCCAGGGCGAGGTCGTAGAGGCGGCGGCCGTTTTCCGAAACGTAGTAGTACTGGCGCTTGGGAATGGCGGTCGCGAGGATCTCGATTTGCCGGGCGTTGAGGCCCATGCGGCGATACAGCGCCGCCGTGTCCTCGTCGCGCGCGTAGATGTTGGGCAGGAACACCTTGGTCGCCGTCGATTCGACGATCACGTCCAGGATCCCCGAGTTGACCGCGTCGGAGAGGCTCTGCGTCGCCATCAAAACCAGGCAGTTCGCCTTGCGCAGGACCTTGAGCCATTCCCTGATCTTGGCGCGGAACGCCGGGTGTCCGAGCATCAGCCAGGCCTCGTCGAGGATGATCACCGCCGGCTGGCCATGCAGGGCGCGCTCGATTCGCCGGAACAGATACAGCAGCACCGGCAGCGCGTACTTCTCGCCCAGGTTCATCAATTCCTCGATCTCGAAGACCGTGAAATCGGAGAGCGACAAGCCGTCTTCCTCGGCGTCGAGCAGGTGTCCCATCGCGCCATCGACCGTGTACTGCCGAATGGCCTCGCGGATCGCCTCGTCCTGGATGGTGACCGAGAATTCGGACAGGGTGCGGCCACCACTGGAATGCAGACTGAGGATCGCATTGCCGATTTCGTTGCGCTGCGCGGCCGAGGTATCGAGTCCGTTCAACGCCAGGATGGTGTCGATCCACTCCATCGCCCAGGCTCGATCCCCCTTGGTTTCCAGGAACTGAAAGGGACAGAAGGCCAGGCGCTCATCGTCGGCGGCGACCGTGAAATGCTTGCCGCTGCTGCCCCCGGTCTGGGCGCGGATGGCAGCAGCGAGCGGGTACATCGACATCCCCTTGTCGAAGGCGAAGATCGACATCCCGGCATAGCGGCGCAGCTGTGCGGCGATGATGCCCAGGTGCGTCGACTTGCCGGCGCCGGTCGGGCCGAACATGAAGGTATGGCCGAGGTCGCGCACGTGCAGGTTCAGCCGAAACGGCGTCGCGCCGTGCGTCACGCAGTGCATCAAGGCCGGCGCCAGTGGCGGATACATCGGGCACGGCGCACCGTCGCTGCCTGTCCAGATCGTGCTCGTCGGCAGCAGGTCGGCCAGGTTCATGGTGTTGATGAGTGGCCGGCGAACGTTCTCGACGCCATGCCCGGGCAAGCTGCCGAGGTAGGCGTCCATGGTGTTGATGGTCTCGATGCGGGCCGCGAAACCGAGACGGTTGATCGCCTTTTCTACCTGGCGTGCAGACGCTTCAAGACGGGTTCGATCCTCGTCCATGAGCACGACGACGCTGGTGTAATAGCCCTGGGCGACCAGGCCGCTATTGACTTCGGCGATGGCCGATTCGGCATCGGCGACCATCGAGATCGCATCCTGATCGATGGACCCGGTGTTGGTGTTGAACACCTGGTCGAAAAAGCCGCGAATCTTCTGCCGCCACTTCTTGCGAAACTTGTCGAGGTGCCGCACCGCCTCGTGCGTGTCCATGAAGATGAAGCGCGACGACCAACGGTATTCGCAAGGCAGCTCGCCGAGGGCGGTCAGGATGCCTGGGGTGGACTCCAGGGGGAAGCCTTCGATGGCGACGGTCTGGATGAACTGCCGGCCGACCTTGGGCACCACGCCGGTCCACATTTCCTGCCCGCCAATGAGCGCGTCCAGGTACATCGGGTTGGTCGGCAGCTGCAGCGGGTGATTGATGCCGGTGACGCAGAATTGCAGCCAGCGCAGGAAGTCGTCGTGGGTGACCTGCGAACCGTCCTCGTTGACCACCTTGTGGCCGCGCAGGCGCTGGAGGCTCAGCGCCGACGACAAGCGCGACTCGATGGTGGCGCACTCGCGTTTGAAGAACTCGATCAAGCCTCTCGTGCTGGCCTTCTGATCGGGCGCCTGCGTGTCGTCGTCGAACATCAGTTCAACGAACTTGCGTTGCGCGAGCAGCGGCGGGAAGTAGGTCAGCGTCAGCACGAAGTAGCCTTCGTACATGGTGCCCAGGCCCTCGAACAGCCGACGCCGTTCCTCGTCGATGGCCGCCGATACCCCGTCGGGGAAGTGCGAGCTGCCGCGGCTCGAGTAGTTGGCCGCCGGCCGACGCACCGCGTCAACGTGCAGCATCCAGCCATTACCAAGCCCGGAGAGGGCCTGGTTGATGCGGAACGAGACGATCTCGCGCTGCTCGTCGGTGCTGCTGGCGTTGTCGCTTCCGTTGTACAGCCATGCGGCCATGAAAGAGCCGTTCTTGCCCACGATCACCCCGTCGTCCACCATCGCGGCGTAGTTGAGCAGATCGGCCAGACCGGCATCCCTGGAGCGATGCTTTTTCAGTCTCAAGTCTTCATCGACCGCACGGATACGGGTGTAGAGCGCGAGCAGAAGAACCGCTCCCGAGGCGGCAATGGCGAATGCAAGTCCTTCGATCATTGGTATTGCCTCCCCTGGCTGGTCGTGTTTTCCCGGAAGGGTGTGCTGCGCGCCGGGTAATACGGCTTGTAGCGACGGTGCCGTATGTACACGAAACGCATCTTCGGATCGGCCTTCGCCATGAGTCGGAAGGCGTAGAGCGCCGCGATCCACAACACCAGGCCGACGAGCGTCGCCCTGACTTCCTGCGCACTGAAAATCAGCGCAAAGGCCAGCAGGCCGGCGAACATGACCAGCTCACGGTCCCCTCCCATGAACAGGTTGTCCCGGTTGCCGGCGCGCCGAATGGGGACCGAGCGAAGAGCCATGCTCAGGCCAGCCTTCCGGAATCGATTGAGGTCGAGCCGGCGATTACCGCGCCACGGCCGAAGAAGGTGCCCATCACGTTTTGCGCACCAACCAGCAAGGCCATCACCAGGACGATGAAGATCAAGGTGCGGAAGAATCCGTTGAGATCGCCGCCGAAGATCAGCACTCCGCCGGCAACGACAATGCCGATGATCGATAGCGCGAAGGCGACCGGGCCGGTCACCGAGTTGCGCAGGTTGGTCAACCAACTTTCATAGGGCAGCGAACCGCCAGTGCCCACCGAGGCGAAAGCTTCTTGCGGGGTCAGCAGGAAGAACGCCAGCAACAGGAGCAGCCCGAGAGAGACGACAGTCGAGTTCTTGAGTGGGAAAGGCATGGCGGGTGCTTGCATGGGTTTGGTCCTTTACAAAGGGCGAGTGATGTAGCGGCCGTCCTCGTACCCGGAAACCTCGATGATTTCCTGGACGCAGCGGCCTTCGGGAGTTCTGGCGATATGGACGACGACGTGAACCGCCTCCCCTATCAGTGGTTCAATCGGTTTGGGTGAATCCGGGTGCATGCTGATGAGCATGGCCAGACGATCAAGTCCAGCCTTGGCGTTATTGGCGTGCAGCGTTGCGGCACCGCCTTCGTGGCCGGTATTCCAGGCCATCAACAAGTCGAGCGCCTCAGGGCCGCGCACTTCGCCGACCAGGATCCGGTCGGGCCGCATGCGCAGCGTGGTCTTCAAGAGCATGGTCATCGTCACTTCGAGCGAGGTGTGGTACTGCACGAAGTTTTCGGCGGCACACTGGATTTCCCCGGTGTCCTCGATGATGAAAACGCGTTCGCTCGGATCGAGCTCGACCATGGCATTGATGATGGCGTTGACCAGGGTGGTCTTGCCGGAGCCCGTGCCGCCAATCACCAGGATGTTCCGGTGTGCCCTTATGGCGGAGGTCAGAATCGCCTGCTGTGCGGCGGTCATGATCCCGGCTGCGACGTACTGTTCCAGCGTGAAGATGGCGACGGCCTGCTTGCGAATGGCAAACGTCGGCGCAGGAACTACTGGAGGAAGCTGCCCGGCGAAGCGCGACCCATCGAGCGGCAACTCGCCTTCGAGAATTGGCTTGTGCCGGGTGACTTCCTTGCCGTGATAGCCGGCAACCGTCTTGATGATTGCTTCGGCCCGTGCAAACGGAATGGAGCCGATGCAACACATCCTTTCACCGAGCCGCTCCTGCCAAAGCTTGCCGTCTGCGTTGAGCATGATCTCGACCGTCCTGGGATCAGCCAAGGCGTCCATGAGGAGCGGCCCCAGGTCACGTTCCAACTTTTTCTTCGCCCGCTCCTTGAGGGTGGAAACGAGCGCTTCGCTTTCTGCCATCTGTCGATCTCTGTCCGGTTTGCTGGAATGCCGAAAACACCCAGTCCGACAAACGATATAACGAACTAGAAATTGATGCAAGCCGATGGCTATAGTGGACGTGCGTTGGAGTTTGTGCTAACGGGTGGCCCGCTTTAACAAGCTTTTGTGCTTGTCATGCGTGGATCTGACAATCCAGGATCGGGCTTTGATAGGGCGCAGGGCGCGCCAGTCGGAGGGGCAGAGAATTTTAGCGGCTAAAACCCTGCCCTGGCGTTACGAGGGGTTGCGCAGTTTCTTTCTTGTCGCCTCATCCCACTTTTTGACGATGAAAACCTGGTGATCTGGCAACACCGCTGTCACCCGTGCGACACCTTCTGGAAGGCTGCGGGGAGCATGCCCACCGGCCAGAGCGTCCAGACTGTCCCGGTCAAGGTCGGTCCATTCGAGGAGTGTTGGCAGCGGGGTGTCAAGCGCGTCGGCGATCGCCTCCATGATCTTCAACGAGGGATTCGCCTTGCCGTTGGTCAGATCTGAGAGAAACGAGATGGAGATGTGCGCCTTGTCGGCCAGTTCGTGCTTCGTCATGCCTCGTTCCTCAAGCAGGCGAAGGATGTTGGTAAAAAAAGATGTGGCTGTACACGTGGTCATCACCGTCCGGTGGCGCGGCCTGAAAATTTTAGCCGCTAAAGTTCTTGACGCAGGAATGGAGTTTAGCTAAATTGCTATCCAGCGCTCTATGGAGGACTGTGTTTGTGACCTATAACTCCCAACTGAGCGGGCGGCACAGCTGGCGAACCGACGGGGTGCGAACGACAAAGAGGCGGTGTCATGTATCGAAAGCCGGCGCGCAGCCCAAATCCGGTTCGGACCGACGTGATCGGTCGAAGAGGCCAGTTGACAAACGGACGGGCAAGGTGAAGCGCCCCGGACAAACCGGGGCGCTTGACCCCAGTGCTGTCACACCAGGGCCCAGGCGCGGGCCTGCAAGCGGCATTAGACATGCGACCGCATGGAGGGTCAATCAATGGCGAGCATCATCAAGTTCCCCCGGAGTCTCGATTCCCCCGTCCCCCGTGCGGCTCGGCCGTGGATCGCTCCCAAGTACCTTGAAGGGATCCGCGGAAAAGCCATCTTTTCCGGCCTGGTCGAAGGCATCTGGGTTGCCATTGTCCTCGTGTGGCCGGTATTGAAGTGGGTTCTGTCGATCGACGTATTTTTTCAGTTGTTTCGCATGATATACCAATGGGGCAGGGCGGACGTTCATGACGTTTGGACGTTTACCCTCCATTTCGCAGTGCTGACCTCGCTTACCTGCTTTGTTTCTCTGTACAAGCCGAAAGGCAACAAATTTTAGCGGCTAAAAAAATTGGCCCTCCCGAACGGCAGTCGTTCGGCTGGCCGGCGACTCACGAATGGCGGCTGTCACCGCCTTTTGATCAATCCTGGCGCGGAGCAAAAAAATGGGTGCAAATCCATGAAAAAACGGCTGACCGAAGGCCAGTTCCACGAGGCCGCCAAGGGGCTGAAAGTAGGGGAACAGACACTGGAGATCGCCCGCGGCGTGCTGATCGACGGCAAACCACAAGCGGACTTTGTCGCGTTATTGGGACTCTCCAGGGGTGCGGTATCGCAAGCGGTCGACCGGGTGTGGTCCGCACACCAGGCAAAGAATTTACCGGCGGGGTACGAGCGGGTGTCGGCAGTATTGCCGGAACACCAGGCTTTCATTGTGAAAAAGTGGGCCGAGGACGCCACAAGGAAACGGGAACCCACTAAATGAAAACACTCGTCACGGCAAACCAGAAGGGCGGCGTCGGCAAGACTTCGACCGTCGTTCACCTTGCGTTTGACTTCCTCGAACGCGGCTTGAGAGTTGCCGTGATCGACCTGGACACCCAGGCCAATGCCTCTTATACGCTGCAGAAATTCCAGAGCGGCTACCTGGCAAGCCAGATGTTCTCGACGAAAGGCGACGCGGTACGCGCCTGCTTCAAGGATTTACCCGAAGGCCCGCTGGTACGCCTGATCGCTTCCGACGCGCCACTGGCCGACATGGAGAAGCGGACGATGGCCGACGTGGCGTCGAGCTTCACGCACAACGTCAAGGCTCTGGCCAAATGCGGGTTCGACGTATGCCTGATCGACACCGCTCCTTCCCTTGGCGTCAGCATGGCCGCGGCGCTTTACGCGGCCGACTATGTGCTTTCGCCGATCGAGCTGGAGGCGTACAGCATCCAGGGGATCAAGAAGATGGTCATGGCCATTGCCAACGTCCGCAAGGCCAATCCCGGCCTGAAATTCCTTGGCATGGTGCCCAGCAAGATCGATGGCCGCAACCCGCGCCACGGTCGCCACCTGCAGGAGCTGGCGAACGCCTATCCACAACTGATGATCCCGGCCGGAATCGGCCTGCGCAGCAGCATCGCCGATGCCCTGGCTTCAGGCGTGCCGGTCTGGAAGATCAGGAAGACCGCCGCTCGCAAGGCCGCGCAGGAAGTCCGCGCATTGGCCGCTCATGTTTTCGAGAAGATGGAGATTGCACAATGACCACCGCCGCCACCAACACCGTCAAGAAGGCCAAGAAACAGCCCGAGGCGCAGCCACCGGCGTTCGGACTGGGCCTCGATAACATCGGCGATCTTTCGGCCCTCCTGAACCAGCCGGAAGCCAGCGGGAAAGCCTCCGGGCCAATGGAGTTGCCGCTCGATCTGATTTCCGAGGATCCCCACCAACCGAGAACCAAGGACAACCCGGGCTTCTCTTCGGAAAGCCTGACAGAACTCGCCGACACGATCCGTTTGCGCGGCGTCAAGACCCCGATTTCCGTGCGTGAGAATCCCGAGGCACCCGGCTTTTTCATCATCAACCACGGCGCGCGGCGCGCCCGCGCGTCAAAACTGGCTGGTAAGAGCAGCATCCCCGCGTTCATCGACAATGACTACAACGAGGCCGACCAGGTCATCGAGAACCTGCAACGCAACGACCTTACCCCCCGCGAGATTGCCGACTTCATCGGCCGCGAACTGGCCAAGGGCAAGCAGAAGGGCGAAATAGCCAAGGAGCTTGGCAAGTCCGCTTCCTTCGTCTCGCAGCACGTCACCTTGCTGGACCTCCCGGATCCCATTGCCGCCGCGTTCAACTCCGGCCGGTGCCGTGACGTGACGGTGATCAACGAACTGGTGACGGCGCACAAGAAGCGCCCCCAGGAGGTTAGCGTGTGGCTGGCCGACGACAGCCAGGAAATTGCCCGCGGATCGGTCAAGCTACTGCGCGAGTTCCTGGAGGACAAACGCAAGCACGAGTACGTCGCCCCTGCCGCCGACGACGATCCGGTCGATGAGTCTCCCGCCGCCCAGAGCGACACCGAAGCCAGCGACCATGAAAACGCCGTTGGCGAGCAAGCTCCGGAAGCGTCCGCTGACAAGCACGATAAAGCTCCGAAGGAAGCCAACCTGGACAAGCTGAAGAAAACCATCGTGCAGGTCAGGCACGACGATCGGCCCGCCCGCCTGCTCCTGAATCGCCGGCCACCGGCCGCAGGCTACGCCTTGTTGAAATACGAGGATGACGGACAGGAGTTCATGGCCGATCTTTCGCAGGTGCAGCTCGTAGCACTCGTGGAAGGGTAAGCAGGGTTCGGATACCCCAGCAGCCTTGCGGCTTGACAGCTGTCGAGCCGCAAGGTCAACGGAAGAAAGAGGGAGTAAGAGAGTATGGCAACCGGCGAAAAAGTACCGACAGATCAGATTTCCGGGAAGTTCGACAAGCTTCGCCGCGATGCCTACCTGGACAAGCGGGGCATTGACCCACACCAGCCGTTCCAACTGGACTTGCTGCTCCCCGACCTGAACGACAGCCAGCGCTTCATCCCGAACGACTACGCCCGCTCGTCGCTGTTCACCGCCCGCAACAAGAGGGAAGCCCGGCGGGTTCTGCAACACGAAAAACTGTTCCACCTGCACGAAGGCCAAGGTATTTCGCTTGTCTATACCGGCATCGAACTGAGGGCCGAGGATGACGAACTCGTCTGGCTGCAGATCATGCATTACGCCAAACACGTGCCCTTGGGCGAGCCCTTCGAGTTCTCCGTCAAGGATCTGGTGCGCGACCTCGGTTGGGCCAAGAATGGGCGCTACTACGACAAAGTCCGCGAATCCATTTCTCGCCTCAAGGCCAACGAAGTGCTGGTCCTGAACGATAAGGCCTATGGCAAGAGCGGCGCCATCTCGCTGATCGACAAGTACAGCGCCATCAACGACTCTGAAGGCAAGCTCACGCAATACCGCGTTTGGGTTGACCCCAACCTGATCGTGCTCTTCGCCGGCAACACCTTCACCAATCATTCCTGGGAAACCTACCGCTCCTTGTCGCCCGTAGCCCGCCGACTGGCAGACTACATCGAGAGCCACAAGCAACCTTTCCCGCTGAAGCTCGAAAGATTCCGCGAAATGTGCGGATCAACGAGCAAGACCGTCTACGGGTGGCGGCGCACAGCACGAGAAGCCTGCGCGGAGATCGAGGCCAGCGGAATTGCCAAGTGCGTGCAGCTACATACCGACGACAGCATCTACGTCGTGAACGAATGACGGCACGAGCACCGGGCACACTCAGGGCGTGAGCGCCCAGTTCCTCTCCATGCTTCATTTGTCACGGCTTGCCAAGGACCAGTCCCAAAGCCCTCTTCAAATGCCCGCAGAGCGCACTTATCCACAGAACCGTGACAGATGACGCAGGCAGCGTGACAGATGACGCATGGCAAACTCGTCGACCCTGCGTCATCTGTCACGGTTTTGGACGTGAAAACCCCGTTTGCCAACCCTACTTGTGGATAACCTTCTCGGCGCATCGCTCCAGATCCACCAAGCCGCCGCCAATCGTGACAGATGACGCATGTCTCGTGACAGATGAAGCATGGAATTGGCCAGTTGGCTGCGAAACCCGTGACAGATGAAGCATGAAACCGTAACAGATGGCGCATGAAATCGTGACAGATGAAGCAGGGGCTGTTTTCCTAACTATCTGTTGTTTCTCGTTTTTTTTGCCCTGTTTTTCGGCCGTTAACCATCTTTTAACCTTTTTCTAACCAAGAAAGCTTTGTCGTGCATCGGCCAGAACGTCTCTTTCTTCTCCCGGAAACCCTTCCTTACTCACAAGAAACAGAAATGCAAGCCATTGTTTTTTATAACAGTTTAGCCAGAGCGCTGGGTTGGGAGGTTCCTCCTTAGAGCGTCAAGGTCTGCAAACCCATTAAGGTTGAACTCCAAGGAAAAGACCGACCTGCTGCTAGCTTCCTCATATTCAGGGCTGATCAGCTTGGCTTTGTTTCAGGGTTTCCGAGTGTGGCTGGATTCAATTGCAGACTCCTTCCTGATTGATCGAAGTCTGATTGCTCCCTTGCCAGGCCAACGGCTGCTGCGCTCTGTCAACTGCCACCTCCGATCGGTTCTGCGCCGACTTGCTCGGCCTCATGTGATGAAGGTGCGATTGCCTTGTCTAACAGCGGCGCGCCACGAGGTATGCTACTCTTCTGCAGCTTCGGGCTTTTCCGACGCAGCAGCATCGGGCACCGCCAAGGAGTACCACACCGATGCAGGCACGGGCGTTCTGAAGTGGCGGCATGCAAGGAAGTCGATCGGCCAAAGGCCGACGGCGAGCGCTGGCGAATGCTCCTCCCACTGCAGAACTTTACTTGCGTTGAATTCCTTGATGCGTTCGCGCAGTGCGGGTGCATCTGGCGGTATCACGTAGGGTGCCTCACTCGTGCCATGCCGATGATGTCCTGGCTCGAAATACCAGGCGAGGCGCCAGTCGACCGACGGATGCCACAGCTGCGCGCCGACTTCCGGATACTTGGTCGCCGCGCCTTGCGCCAGCAACGAGTACAGGTCGTCGAACTTGAGCATAGCGCACCAACTTGCGAGCGTTGCTAGCAACCACGAGGTCTGCTTAGCCTTGGTCTTCATTTCGTCGTCGCCCTCGACATCCAGTTCGACCAAATCGTCGAGCGAATCGGTTCCGACCGGCAGGTGTTGTCCCAACCGGTAAACAAAATTGAGGCGACAAACGAGCTCCTGCATCCACCAACGCGTCGCTTCACGCTGTCCAGTCAGGGCGAACAGCACCAACACAAGGCAAATGTCGATCACGTGCTCATCCAGGCGCGGTGACGCCGCCGCACTGTGATTGC
This sequence comes from Candidatus Accumulibacter phosphatis, assembly GCF_012939955.1. Taxonomy (GTDB): domain Bacteria; phylum Pseudomonadota; class Gammaproteobacteria; order Burkholderiales; family Rhodocyclaceae; genus Accumulibacter; species Accumulibacter delftensis. Next base: position 5,775 of record NZ_SPMY01000124.1, on the reverse strand, counting down.
GTAACAAGATGGCCAGTGCTTCCGCGACTGTGTGCGCGTTACCCATCGCCTGCTCGCGCTGACTTTCGTTGACGTTGGTTAGCGCCATCCCGATCCCGATGCTTGCCAGCAGCCCGATCTGCTCGAACAGCATGATCGAATATTCGGCCCCCTCGCGACAGTAACCCGAGAAGCCGTCCTTGACTTCCAGATGCGGCAGGAGCAGCTCGTAGATCCGCTGCGCTGCTTCAGCGTGCGACTTCCAGATGTCGAACAGCTCCTGCAACACGGTGCTATTCGTGTGTAGATTCTGAGCCTGCGCGCGGTGGAAGCACCACAGAATGGTGCGCTCCAGCACCCACAGCGCTTGGCGGCGCTCACCTTCCGCATCCGCCCAATAAGCGCAGATTCTGGCCGCCAGATGTACCCGACGCAACGCCTTGACCAAGTCCTTGACGGACTGCGCCTGCCCCTGCGCTGTGAGCGATCCGTCGGTGTTTAGGCCGAGTTGGCGCAGCACCAGCCGGCACAGATCCGTGAACCGGTATTCGGAGTCGCCCGCGAGCGCAAGCGACTTGCGCAGGTCGCTGCGGTCTTGAGTGTCGAACAGGTTCTCGTCGAGCAGATATTGCTCCAGCAACTTGGCGACGTGGTCAGCCCCCCAGAACTCGAACGCGACCTGTGTATGCCGATCGGTGAAGCCGCTCCAGTTCTGCAGAGTGTCTTGGCTGAGATCGCCAGTGGTGGCGACGACGATCACCTTGCGGTGGTTTTCGTAGCCGGGTGGTATGTGGCTCGCGAGGAACACGTCGAGGATTTCCTCCATGCTCTGGCGCACTGCGTTTTGCCCGCCGCTCCATTGCTGCCGTCCGATATCGCCTTGCTTAATCACGAACAGCAGCAACTCGTCCGCACCGTCCTTGACCGACTTTCCTGCGGCAGGGAAGTCGACTCCGAACTGGCGCGTACCCGCTTGTGGCTTGACCAGTGGAACGTAGCCCATCTTCGCCAGCAGTTCTGGCAGCAGGCGATCGAACTCGTCGCGTTCACGTAGCGTGCGCAGGTATTGGGAAAGCACCAGTCTCACGTGTCACCCCGTTCAGCCGAGCGATTGCTGTGCATGCGATACGCATTGCCCACTGGATCGAGTGCCTCGCGCCGCGGCATCTCGAATGAGACTGACATCGGTTTCAGCTGCATCGGCTCAGTGTACCCCAGCATTTCCGGCAAGTACTGGAACGACCGATTACCCCCCTTCAAGTGCACCGTGGTGACCAGCTGCTGCAGGATCGACTTCGACTGCGCATCGGCCATAGCGCGCGCCATCTGCTTGGCTCGCGCCTTATGGAACGTGCGGCGCAGCGCCGGTGGGGGTACAAGTTCCTTGAGGCGAGGGAGCGCTTCCAGCCGTGCCATATCTGCTTCAAGGCGCTCACGGATTTCGGCGAACAACGCCGATGCGGCAGGATCTACCGCGTGCTCCGCAATCTGCAGCCGCCGGATCGTCGTACCCGGATAGTCGTAGCCGATTTCGTCGCCCAACAGCGACCGCATCATTGGGAACACCCGCCGCTGTGCCTGAGACACCGACAGCAGCGACAGCGCAAGCGACAGTAGATGCTCGGAGTCGATAATGTAGCCAAGCAGCCGCCGCGCCAGGTACAGCAGATCTGAGTCCGGTACACCGTCGAGGAGTTGCGCGTCGAAGCTGAGCTCGACCCGTTCGTAGTTGCGAACTCCGGACAGCAGGCCCGCGATAGCTGCGGCCGGAGCCTTGCTGTCGGAGAGCAGCCATTGTGTTACCACGCGAGACAGCAGCGGCGGGCTGTTCAAGACGTTAGCCGCGCTCAAGTTGAACAGCTCCGCGAATCGGCGATCGTTCGGCCCTTCGAAAGGCTGCGCCTCGATCCAGTCGAGAAGGAACGTCAGCGTGGCGTCGCGCTCGACTGGCGTTGCATGCAACAGGCGCGACAAAGCGAAATCGAGCTGGTCGAGTGCGCCCTTGTACGCCTCACCGAGATGCTTGCACGGCGCAAGCCACTCGAAGAACAGATTAGCGGCACGCAGCTCATCATCTTCGCGCACGATCGCGGTCGCGATATAGCCCAGAGCGTCCTGGTCACGTGCGCCCGCGAGCCGCTTCAGCTCGTCATCGAAGCTGCGGCGCAGGTGCAGCAGCCCGGTTGCCGCTTCCAGTGCCGCGTTGCGCTCGGTCCGCTCCATGCTCGCTAGGCGGCATAACACTACGGTATCGAGCTCATGAGCGAGTTCCTGCGGCAGGCTAACGTGTTGCAGCATGCGGCCCGCGATCCAAGTCGTGACGGCAGGAAGAGGCCTCTCTCGCCGATCGACCGCCTGCAGCAGCGACTGCGCAGCCGTCGCCGGCTCGCTCGCAAACCAGCCCATCCAGGCCGTACCTGTCAGGGTTGCGCGCGACTCCTGCGGTTCGTTCAGCAGCTCGGCGAGAAGCGCCTGCGCGATCGCAACATGTGAGACCAGCCACTGCTGCAGCTTGCCGAAGAATACGTTGGCAGCCATGTCGCCATGCGTGAGCTCGTGCTGCGCATCGTTCAGCGCGATCAATGAGTGAAGCGGTAGCGTGTCGCAATGCAGCAACATGTTTTCGATAGCATGCAACGCGTCGAACACGCAGATGTGGTCGCCAACAGCGTGAGCAGCCAACTGCAGCACGTCAGTTCCGCCAGCCTGCGCTGCCGCGAGCAGACGGCCGGAGGCCCGGTCCGGGTGGCTGATCTCGTGGCGTTGTAGCGCCTTAGCTGCGCCAAATAGGCGCTCCGCGTTAGTTATGCCATCGGCGCCGAGCTCGCGCTGGACGTCGCCGACCACGAAGCGATTCAAATCGGCTAGGCTGGCAAAGCGAAGCTTGGCGCCATTGATCTGGACTCCCGGTTGGCCCTCTAGATCAATCGTTGCGTTTGCGGGTAGGTCAATATCGAGCGACGCATCACCGCGCTCGTGCAACGCCCGCGCGAGTTCGCCGATTGTGGGCGATGGCGAAGCCATGTCAGGTCACCTGAAGGCGTAGCTGATTTTCCGCGAACGACGCTTGACTGAGGAACTTTATATGTCTCTGTCGCATGGTGACCTATTTGGCATATGTTGGATAGAGCACGATAAGTATTCCTTTTTCTCGGCGCATACGCAATCCGAGTGCGTCAGCTAGAGTCATAGGAAAGGCAGAGCATCACGATTTGCATTGCCACATTAATTCCCTGAGCCTGCCACGGTCGCATGACTTTCAAGGTGCCGGTGCAGATCAGGTTTGGACGATAATCGCCGCTCAAGCCGATGACTTGCGTCCGGTCCTAGCGTACCTCGCGGCAGGTTAACTTGGATAGCGGTCATTAACCAGCCGCGCGCCGGAACGGCGGCAACTGGTCGGATGCCGTCCTTTGCGACTGACCATAGCGACCATTCAGGCGCCGAGAACTATCAACGTCCGCAACCTATTGCTTGCAGCGACTGGTGATTCCGCTGAAGCGGCCTATTTGGACGATGAGCCCGCCTTTTCCTTTGCTTTTTTGAACCAGCCGAACATCAGATTTCCTGCCGTTTTTCTTGTCGCCGCACTTTGTCTTGTACCTGTTCTATTGCCAGCGGGCTCGAACGTCTTCTTCACACAACATTTCTTCCTCCTGGAGGAAGAGCATCGTGAGTCCGCTCGGGGGATTGATGCAAAACGATTGACCTTGGGCGGCCTAGCCTTACAATCCCCATAGCGCCCGCCAGCGCGGCGGATCAGTCCAACAAGGTTTATCTGCCGCGAGTCGCCTGCGGTTGACTCGGGCTCTTCTGCGGCGGCAGATAAACGCTATTAGCTGTCACTTTCCACATCGAGGAGGGTTCCATGACTTCGCTCCGCAAGATCTTCGCAATTGGCTCCTTAGCCCTTGTCTCACTTGCCGCCTATGCGACCTGCAACGACATCAGGCAGAACTGCCAGCGCGAGTTCGACCTAGATAATGCGTATTGCAACAAGCAACCTCCCCAATCGCAGGCCAACTGCTACGCGCATTCGCACGAACGTTTTCTCTCCTGTTTGGGGAGTTGTAAGTGAGGTTATTGGCGATCCCTGCAGCCTAGCGGGCAATCTGCACTGGGGAACACGTATCCCCGCTCCTCGGTACTGTAGGCAAATCGCACTCGACAGTACGGCCGACGGGAGGATCGTTGCACGCATCTCCACTGGCTTCGCCGGAAACACTGCGCCGTTCGGCATCTCCCAGTGACGGGTCGGCTGCGCACGCCTCCTTGCGACCGTCTTACCCGCTTCTGACTTCTCAGTAGTAATGTGTCGCGCTGCGGGCCCTAGTACCGAGTCTTGGGGCTAGTGTCCAGGGAGCCGTATGTCAATACCCAGCATTCCAGTCGCGCCAGGGTTCCCATCCGGCAGCGGTGCCACTGAGGCGACGCCGTCCGCAGACGTCTTCGATGCATTCCTGAGTTATTCCACACGCGGCAACTACCACCTGAGCCGGCGAGTGGAAGCGTTCCTCGAGGGCTTTCATAAACGCGTGGCCGCCGGCGGCCAGCAGGTGCGGGCGCTGCAGGTGTGCCGCGACGGCAGCGATTTTCGCCAGTGGTTGCTGCCGCGCACGGGAGAGGTTCCAGATTCGGTGTGGCGCCGCATCGAGTCTGCCCTGCAGCACTGCCGCAGGCTCGTGGTGCTGTGCTCGCATGAAACGGCGTCGTCGTCTTGGGTCGATCGCGAAGTGGCTTGGATGCTGAAGACCCGCGGGCCGGACCACGTGTGGTTGGCCATTGCTGCGGGAACCGACCCGTCCACGCAACCCGACGGGATCGTTCCGCCCGCAGCCATCGCTGCTGGGCTGCACACCCGGCAGATCTGGTACGACCTGCGTCAATGGCGTGGCTTGCGCGGAGATAGTATCCGTGATGCTGAGGACGAACTAGTGCGGCTGGCAGTGGACCTACTGGACTTGCCGGCCGATAAGCACCCCGGGTTGGCAGCAGTCTGGCAGCGCGAGGAGACGCGCCGGCGGCGCCGGCAGGCGATGCAGACCATGACGGCCGCGGCGGCCGTGGTTGCGGGTGCGGGGCTAGCGGCGTGGCAGTTCAATGAGGCGAGTAACCGGGCGCTTCAGGCACAGGCTTCGTCGCAGGTGCGCGTGGCCGAAGCTGCGCTGGAGCGCTCGCCCCTACTTGGCACCCTGGTAGCCCTCGAATGGCAGCCTCAGTACCTGCCTGCAGATGCCATGGGCATGAGCTGGCGTCTTCTCGGTAGTGAGATTCCGCAGGCCCGGATTCGCGGGCACGAAAGGGGCGTTGTGAAGGCCGGGTGGCTACCCGATGGTCGCGTTTGGGCGGTTGATCGCATCGGGGTGGTCAGCCTTTCGCCAGCCGATGGCCAAGGCAAAAGCAGCAGGCTGGTACCACGCTCGCCGGCCAAAGTGGAGGCCGTGCAGGCGTCGGCTGACGGCAAGCGGCTCTGGGTGGCAGAGGCCACCGGGACCTTGCGTGAAGTACAGATCGAAGGTGATCGACTGCTAGATGCTGGCGTCGCATGCCGATTACCGGCGGGCGATGTGCGCCACCTTTCGGTGGCGCCGGGAGGGCGGTGGCTGCTGCTATCTGGATACCAGCACCGGGTGTATAGCTGCGATTTGCAGCGTCATGGCGAGTCAGCGTATGCTTGGCCGATTTCGGGCCGCTTGGCACTCGCTTGGTTCGACGCGGTCCATGACTCCTGGCTGATGATGAGCGACGGAGGCGATCTCTGGCAGGCGAGGGGCAATGACAGGGAGGCGAAACGGG
>NZ_SPMY01000123.1 GCF_012939955.1 Candidatus Accumulibacter phosphatis | reverse complement strand
GAACCGGCACTGCCCGCAATGCTAGACCCGGGCGAAGGGGGGCAGGGTTGCCGCAAGGCGGTGTGAAGTGCTGCCGGTGCCTTACTTTCACTTGGTGTTCACGCTGCCGCACGACCTCAATGGCCTGATTGCGGCCGCGCCACGATCGCTCTACGAGACGCTGTTTGCCGCTGTGTCGGCAACGCCCACCGAATTCGCCGCCAACCCGCGACATCTGGGCGGTGTGTCGGCCTTCTCTGTGGTGTTGCACACATGAAGGCAGGCTCTTGGCAGGAATGGTCGCCACGCCTGCCGATTGGCAACGCTTGAGGCAATGACTCCACCTTCACGACTGGGTGGTCCATGCCAAGCAGCCGCTCGGTGACCCGGAAGCGGTGCTCGATTACCTCGGCCGCTATACGCACCGGGTGGCCATGTCCAACGAGCGGATCGTCGGCATCGAAGGCAACGACGTGCTCTTCCGAGTCCGCGTTTGCCGGCTGCGCCTCGGCTCGTCGATCCTCCGCCAGCTTTGCTGCCTATCGATGAGCAGCTAGGCCGCCCGGCGGCTTCCTGCCAAACGATTGACTTCGGGCTGTCCGGCCCTACAATCCTCATAGCGACCGGCAGCGCGGCGGTTCAGTCCAACAAGGTTTATCTGCCGCGAGCCGCCAGCGGCTGGGTCTGGCGCTTTCGGGGCGGCAGATAAACGCTATTCGTTACGCCTCGCAAGCACAACCGACCGCATGGCAAAGCTCTCACTCGACTCTGACGTCTTTCGCCCGCTCACATCATGGGTTCACGGTGAGCGATTCTTCATGAAAGGCTTCGAATTCTACGAGTACGACGTACACGTCCCAAAGCTAGTGTTTGTCGCTCTCGATACGTTCTTCGAGGTGCATGAAGCGCCACATACGCCGCTGAAGACACTTAAGCAAAGCTGGATCGACACCAAGACATATGTCTCACAGGCGTGCCTGTTGCTCGGTCGTAGCCGCCCAGGCCATGCGTTATCACTGAATGAGCGCGCGACAGTACTTGCTGCTCTTGGTGAGCCGCCGGGCCCCGCTTGGCCTCTCTACTTCTTCACCGTAGGCGATTTGGCCGAGGAGCGAATCGTCTACATCGGGAAGACGAATGCGGAAACTCATCGGTTCTACGCGGGGCACACCACGATCACCGCCCTTCACAGACCGGAATACCGAGGACTGCGTACCCGCCTGTACCTGGCAACAGTGACCATCTACTCAGATGAAGACCGCTACATTCCCTTGGAATGGGTACACCCCACCGTGTTGCGTGAAACACTGTGGTCAGATGCGGAGGCGCAACTGATCTACTACTACCAGCCCGAGTTGAATATTGACCTCAAGGCTGTAGACGCAAGCAAAATGCCGACTAGCCTCACTCTTCACAACTACAGCGGAACGAAGAACTTTGATGCGATATCCCTTCAGCCGCATCGCGAAGTATCGGAGGACGAGTGGTTTCGCATCACCAACTAACAGCGAGGCCTAACGAAGAAGGATAGATCGTGCGAAGCCACGATCTGATTCGTTGTGCGCCCCGAGCATGCGCGAGATCTTGGAGGTGAACGTCCTCCCGTAAGTTGACCACAGCAAACGAAGTGAAGCGCAACTGCACGAGGGCGACCGAGTGTGGAGAGGAAGCGTGGAGCGAAACCGCGAGCCGATGGACAAGAACCAGATACGAGGCGCAGCCGAGCAGGGCGAGCGGGCAATGATCCGCGAAGCTCTCGTGGTCAAGGCTCAGGCGGCGTAAATCTGGCGGCTGCGCGGGGAAGGATCGCGTTCTTACCTGGGGAGACCTCGCCTCATGGCTGAAAGGTCGACGCGGAAACGCGGATTCAGTCTGCGCAAGATTGCCGCCAAAGTTGGCTGCACGGTGAACACCGTTCGTAGTGGCCGGCGCTGCCAACTCTGGCGACGAGGGCGAAAATCAGTAGCTTGCGCACGAAATGTTTCTTCAATAAGCAGCGGGGCTAGCCACGTATCAAGCGCTTGCCTCAGTAGTACTGCCGAATGTAGCCAAATGCCTTCTCGAACAGTTCCTCCTCGGCATGCAGTTGGTATTTGAAGAGCGCCTTGCGTAGCGCCTTCTTGATTTCCCGCTCGCCGGAAAGGGTGTCCTGCCAGCCGGGGAAGCGCACCAGGCGAACGATTGCGTCGATGTCGGCCACCACTCGCTCGACCACGATCGGCGTGTCAGCGGTCCTGACCTCATTGAACAGTTCGGTAAGCGCAGCCTTGCCGCGATCGACGTCCTCCTCGGGTGGCGTCTCTTTTTCGGCCTGTAACACTTCCTTGGCGATCTGAAGGAGCTGCTTGAGGAATTCGACACTGTTCAGTACGCCAGACTCGAAGCGATCACGCAGCGCATCCAGACGTTCTGACAGAGCCTTGAATTTCGGGTTGCCGAGATGCTTGCGCAGGCGCCGGGCGACCTTGATCTCGATTTCCTTGCCTTTCTTGGGGTCCGGGTTTGAGAGCACGGCTTCCAGCAGGTCGGCATCGAGAACCAGGGTGTCCAGATCGTCGCGCACTGCATCGACATGCACGTTTTGGTGAATCAGCTCGATGGTCTTGGCGCCGAGGGCGTGCCAGATCAGCCTGCCGTGACCGCTGGAAGGCTGCACCGATTGATAGACCTGCGACAGCCACTTGTAGTCCTTCGCGTATTGGCCAAGAAGCGTGTCAGGCGAAATCGCTTCCCACAGCCTTCCCAGTACGCTGTATTCGGCGGCGAAGTTGTCGCGCACCGCGTTGTTGGGCAGACATTGCTGCGCCGCGATCAGGCCCTCGTAGCCTTCGACGGTACGATCGACGCCGGCAAAGAAGGCCAGACACTTCTGCATGGCCTCCGGTAGCCGATCCTTGAGTTCCTGGATGTTCGACACCACCGCAGCCATGCTCTTGTCGTCGAACTCCAGCGCTTTCGCGACGTCGTCAAAGATACCGAGATAATCGACGATCAGACCGTGCGTCTTTTGCTCGGAGTAGGTGCGATTGACCCGACAGATGGCCTGCAACAGGGTGTGGTCACGTAGCGGCTTGTCGAGATACATGGCTTGCAGGATCGGCGCATCGAAGCCGGTGAGCAGCTTGGATGTGACGATCAGCAGTTGCAGCGGATCCCTGGCGTCGCGGAAGCGGTCGAGCAGCCGTTCCTCCTCGTCACGGGTGTGCGCGAAAAGCTTGCGCTCTGGTTCGTTGGCATTGACCGTCATGACGACTGCGGAAGCCTCCGGCGGCAACAGCTTGTCGAGTTCGGCCTTGTAGAGCAGGCACGACTCCCGGTCGATGGTGACGATCTGGCCTTTGAAGCCGTTCGGCTCGACCTTGCTCTGGAAGTGCTGGACGATGTCCTCGCAGACTCGCCGGATGCGCTCCGGCGTTTTGACGAGCACGGCCATCTTGGCGGCGGTCTTGCCGAGGCTGTCGCGGTCGAGATCCGAGAGGCCGCCAGTCATCTCCTTGAAAGCAGCGTCGATGGCGGCCTTGTCGATATGCAGTTCCAGCAAGCGCGGCTCGAAGTGCAGCTTGAGCGTCGCCCCATCGCGGATCGATGCTTCGAAGCCGTAGCGGCTGAGGTAGCCCTTGTCGTCCTCATCGGCGCCGAAGGCATAGAAGGTATTGCGGTCGATGCGATTGATCGGCGTGCCGGTCAGTCCGAAGAGGAAGGCATTGGGCAGGGCATCGCGCATCTTGCGCCCGAGGTCGCCTTCCTGCGTGCGGTGCGCCTCATCGACCAGGGCAATGATGTTGTGCCGCTGATTCAGGACGCCGTCCGCCTCGCCGAACTTGAAGATCGTGGTGATGATGATCTTGCGTACGTCCTGCGCCAGCAGTTGTTGCAGCCTGTCCCGCGTCTCGGCTTTTTCGAGGTTCGGGATGTCGGCTCCAGTGAAAGTGCCGGTGATCTGGGTGTCGAGGTCGACGCGATCGACGACGATGACTACCGTCGGGTTCCGCAGCGCCGGGTGTAGGCGCAGCTTCTGTGCGGCGAAGACCATCAGCAGCGACTTGCCGGAACCTTGGAAATGCCAGATGAGGCCCTTCTTTGGGGTGCCCGCCAGCACTCGCTCGACAATCTTGTTGGCCGCCTCATACTGCTGGTAACGGCAGATGATCTTGGAGCGGCACTTTCTCTTGTCGGTGGCGAACAGGGTGAAACTCGCCAGGATGTCGAGGACGACATGCGGCCGCAGCATGCTTTCGACCGCCAGCTTCACGGTTTTGAGCTGGCTGCCGTCGCCCGCTAGTGGTGTCGGGGATGAGGGCGACTCAAGATGCCACGGCCCCCAATCCTTGACCGGCAAGCCGAGCGAACCGTAGTGATACTCCTTGCCGTCGGTAGCCACCGAAAAGACGTTGCAGACGAAGAGCTCCGGCACGAACTTCTCGTAGTCGTCATGCACCTGCACCGCGCCATCGACCCAGGTTACCGCTACTCGTGTTGGCGTCTTGGCCTCGATCAGCACCAGCGGGAAGCCATTGACCAACAGCACCAGGTCGGCCCGTCGCTCGGTGCTGCCGGCACGATAGCTGAACTGCTGGGTGACGACATAGTGGTTCTCGTCGAGCGAGTTCGCCAGGCCGTCGAAGTCGATCAGCCGCACCGGTACATGCTCGTTGTTCTGGCCGAAAGGCATCGAACGTTCGCCCCGCAGCCAGGCCGTGAATTCCTCGTTGGCACGAATCAGGCCATCGGAGCGAACCGAAAGGATAATCGCGCGCAGCTTGTAGAGCACCTGGTCGGCCAGTTCCGGATCGGCAGAAATTTCCGGGTTGAGGCGAATCAGCGCTTCGCGCACCCAGGGCTCGACCAGCACTTCCTGGGTTTGACGGGGGATGTCGGCGGCGGCGATACGGTGCCAACCGAGGCCTCCATGGCTGCGCCCATAGATGGCTTTTGGTTGCTGAAAGACGTTGGCTGGAACGTGCTTGGCCGGCCCGGCGAGCAGGTCGTGGAGGTAGGCTTCAACGGTGTTTGATTCGCTAAATGCCATCTAGGACTTCCCACGTACCGGCGATCACTGAGTCTTTCATCCTCGAAACGCTTGCCTTACGTAAAAGCGCTGCCTTGTTGGCTTCCTTCAATTCAGACCACCGCTGAACAAGAGCCTCCTGCTCTTCCCTCGCGACGATCGGAATCAGTACTCCGCCTAGATCTTCGGCATTAAGGTGCGGCTGAGCGGTGCGGGCGCTCAAGGCCGTTAGAACACTAGCAACGGTGCGCTTTGCCAAAAGATATTCTGCGACATATCGCGGGTCCATCTTTTCTCGATTTACCGACACAACTAAGTCGTAACCGGCCAGCGAACCAGCCCACTCGCGATCAATGATCGCTGAGTCGCCCGTATATGCGCCGCTACGGACAACGAGGATATCGCCTTCTTCTAGAGAAATTCGACGCGATGGTGCGACTTTATTGAAGTCAACAAGCATCAAGTTCTTAGTCGAAATTCTTCCACGATCAATATTTGTGGCCCTAATCATAGGCACGCCGTTATCAATTTGAGGTGGAGGCTGGCCGACTCCATAACGAACGGACCCTAAATTGCCTAGCTTTTCTTGCTTTAGATCCGTACTTGAAAAGAACTTGTCTCTACTCGACTCAAGTAGTTCTTCAGATGCAATTGCGAGGTCCGAATACGACTCAATGGTGGAGTTTAGGATTTCGAGCAGACCGACTAATTGCCGTTGCTGCTCCAATGGCGGCATGGTGAATTCTTGCACCGCCATCGTCTTCCAGTTGATCGTCGGCGAAAGTGATCCCACCGAAATTTCTACGGCCCGATTCATGAACAGATCGCTCTGCATGAAGAACGGCAAGAACTCGGGCAGAACGACCTCGGGTTTGGGGCGCAGCACCATTGCGTGCGCCGAGCAGATGCCGTCGAACTCGGCAACGCCCAGTTTGCGCTGATAGGCGCGGCGCCGGGCAAAGATAACGTCGCCTTTCTTGAAACAAAGCTTGGTGGCTTGTACATCGGCGGGGCTGCCCCAGCGCCGAATGCGCAGTGAATCAGGATCGAGATGTTCCAGCCCGACGTAATGGTCCATGCCGGATTTGGATGGATTGTCGATGCGCATATTGACGTTGGTGGCCATTTCTCCGAAGCGCCAAACCTTCCAGCCCGACTTTAACGCCTTCTCAGGCTTAGGCATCCGCGCCTTCCTTGAAACGGAAGCTCTGCTTGAGATCGTTCATCCACGAAGGTTCGATCAGGCCATCGTGCTGCAAGCGCCCGACCACAATACCTGCGTGAATGCCAAGCTGGCGGGCAAAGGACTGCACCGCTGCCTTGCTGCGTAAACCAACTAACGCATCGCTGTACTGGGCCGGAATCAGCCAATCTCCGGCCCATCGATTAGCTTCGTGTTCCTGTGGATCACCGCTACGGCTGGCGTTTGGATCGTCCAGGAATACGGACTTCTTTTCTTCCTTGCTGTTTGCGTGTAACAGGATGTGTGCTGCCTCGTGGAAGAAGGTGAACCAAAACTTGTCGTTGGACTTGCCATAGAGTGAAAGCTGGATCAACGGCCGAGTGGGCCCAAGCCAACGCGCGACGCCGCTGACATGGGCACGGGGAATGGCGGGGACTAGCACCAGCGTCACCCCCGCGTCAAACAGTGCCTTGCGTATTCGCGGCTCGAAGATATTCGGCGGCTCGCAGGTAAGGTTGCGGATGGTCTTGAGGGCCTTCTCGAAACGAGCTTTGTCGTATTTCGGGCCGTCCAACTTTTCGACTTGCTGCTCCCCCAAACGTAGCCAAGCAGAGATGGCGGCGATATCACTCTGCTCGGCACGGCTGCGCCGGAAAGCCACCTGCATGCCGCCGTAATGGACGCGCCAGTCATCCGGCGAGGCGACGCCAAAAAAATGCAGGCAGGCGTCAACGAGGCCGGGCTTGTGTTTAGCATCGTTACGGACCTTGGGGATGGCACCGCTGGCCATCAACTCCTTCAGCGGTAGTTCGTCGAGCCAACTCACCCAGTCAGACTGGGCCTGAGCTGCCGCAATTCGGGCGCTGTGTTCGCGATACTTGGCCTCGCGCGCTAACCAGAAGCCCGCATTGCTGCCAAGCACGCGCTCAAGGCGCAAGGCGGCTTCATCGGTCAGCGGCACTTTGCCGTTAAGCAGCTGGCTGACGTGTTTTTCGGTATAGCCGAGCCGCTTGGCTAGCTCAGACTGGGTCCAGCCGCGCTCCTCGATCAGCTCAAGAATGGTATCGCCAGGCGGAGAAACCCAGTCCGGCGCAAAGGGCGAATTCATTTCAGTCATGGTAATCCCCTATGAATCCGATACAGACGATGGTGACCAGAGACCAGTCGATGGCGCCATCGGGGCGGGCCGGACAAGGGTCGTGGTCCGGGGCGAACACGAGGCGCCGGCCGCCGAAGAGGTCGAGTGCGAATTGCCCTGCGCGATTGCCCTTAAGCGGATGGGGGTTGCCAGCGATCAGATCCGCCACGCTGGCGGCCGCTTCCAGATCGCCTAGGCGGGTGCGCAACTTGCGTGCGCAGGGTTTCCCGAGTGCCTTCTCGGCAGTGGCCCGAATTTCGCACAATTCGCGGACCTTCTTGTCCCTAAAAGTGATCTCCAAGGTGGCTCCATACTATCAATCTTTACCAATCAGGTAAAGTTTTGCGCGACTGGTGCGTTACGAGGCTCTATCTGCGTCCAAGAACGATCCAGTGTTTGCACCAAAGCATCCATTTGCAGCCAGAACGCCCTGCCATCGGCTTGCCATTGATTCCAGGCGGAGCGCAGCGACGCTACATCATCATCGCTGTCGGTCGCGGGCGCTACCGCAACGCACTTCACATACAGCGGGATCGAGAGGTTGCCCACGTTCGCGCCGATCTCGGCCAGGGTGGCAACCTTGGCGAAACCGGGGACATCTGCAAAAGTCCTGTAAGCGGTCAGGATGCGCTGCTGATGCTCGGGCTTCAGGAAGCTTTGCGCGCGCTCCCTGGTTACTGCATGCAAGGCGTCGACAAACAGCACTTTGCCCTTGCGCGCCGCTGCTTTTCGGCGGCTGCAAACGACGATGCACGCTTCCATCGGCGAGTTGTAGAACAGGTTCGGTCCCAGACCGATCACTGCCTCGACCCAATCCTGCTCGACCATCCTGGCGCGCATGGCTTGCTCTTCATTGCGGAACAGCACACCGTGCGGCCAGAGGACTGCGCAGCGACCTCTCTCGCTCAGGCTGGCGAGGATGTGTTGCTGGAAGGCGTAGTCGGCGCGGCCTTGCGGCGGCGTGCCAAGGAAGTTGCGGCCCCACTTGTCCGTCTCCCACGCCGCCCGATTCCATTGCTTGATCGAATAGGGGGGATTGGCGAGGACGACGTCGAACTTGCGCAGGCCATCGCCCTCGATGTGCCTGGGGTCGGCGAGCGTATCGCCGCGGATGATCTGGAAGTTTTCGACGCCGTGCAGGAAGAGGTTCATCCGGGCAATGCCCGAGGTGATCAGATTGCGCTCCTGCCCGTAGAGTTTGAGTGTGCGGTATTCGCCGCCGGTGCGCTTCACTTCGACCAGCGCCGATATGAGCATGCCGCCGGTGCCGCAGGTCGGGTCGTAGATCGATTCGCCGGCCTGAGGGGCGAGCAGTTGCGTCATCAGATGGACGACGGTGCGGTTGGTGTAGAACTCGGCGGCGGTGTGGCCCGAGTCGTCGGCGAATTTTTTGATCAGGAATTCGTAGGCGTTGCCGAGTTCGTCCTCGGGGACGTTGGCGACCGACAGCGTCTGGGTCGAGAAGTGCTCGATCAGGTTCTTGAGCGTCGCGTCTGGCAGGCGCTCGCGGTTGGTCCAGGGAGAATCGCCGAAGATGCCCGCGAGAAGTTCCGGGTTGGTGGCCTCCAATTGGCGTAGTGCGGTCTGGATGGCCTGGCCGACATTCTTCGGCTGCTGACGGACATCATTCCAGTGCGCGCCCTCCGGGATCTGGAAACGGTGGTTCTCGGCGAACTCGGCATACGAAAGATCGCCGTTGGAATCGGCCAGGGCCGCCTGATATTCCTCATCCCAGGTATCCGAGACGCGCTTGAAGAAGAGCAGCGGGAAGATGAACTGCTTGTAGTCGCCGGCGTCGATCAGCCCGCGCAGGAGGACAGCCGCGCCCCAGAGGTAGGATTCGAGCGCCTGCTGGCTGATGCGCTTATGCAAACTTCGTCTCCTGGCGCGTGATCCGCCACTCGCGCTCGCACGCGGTGCATTTGCGCTCCGGTCCTTCCAGGTCGATGCCGCCGCCGCCGAGCGCCACTTCGCCCCGTTCGGCCATTTCGAATGCTTCGTAGCTGGGGTGTCCATAGAGGATATCGACGCCGGTCTTCTGTCGGCAGGCGGGGCAGATGTATTTCCTGAGCTTCATTGCAGCCAGCCTCCCTCGGTCATGACCCTGGTCAGACGGTCTTCGGTTTCGCGGCAATGGGCGAGCGCCGCCTTGAACGCGGCGATCGCTTCCGGGAGCGGCGGGATGTCGTCCTGCAGTGGAGGCAACACGTAGCGCGAGATGTTGAGTGTCCAGTCTTCGGCCTTGATCTCATCGAGAGCGACCACCCGAGCCGTATCCGGGACATCCACGAATTTCTCGAACCAGCCTTGAATCTCCAGGGCGTGCTCGGCTTGCAGGAAGTTCTGGGCCCGGCCACGTCGGAACAGGCGCGAGGCGTCGGCAATCAGGACTTTCTGGCGGCGTTGACGGGGCTTCCTCTGGCGCAGGACGAGAATGCACGCGGCGAGACCGGTGCCGTAGAACAGGTTGGGCGCCAGGCCGATGACGGCCTCGATCAAGTCCATCTCCAGCAGCTTCTGCCGAATCGTCCCCTCGGCGCCTTTGCGGAACAGTGCACCCTGCGGTAACACGACGGCCATGCGTCCGGTGACCGCAGCCATCGACTTCACCATGTGCTGCACCCAGGCGAAGTCGCCCGAGCTCGAAGGGGGCAGGCCGGCGAAGTTACGCCCGAAGGGGTCCTTGATCCACAGTTCTTCGCCCCATTTTTCGAGGGAGAAAGGCGGATTGGCGAGCACGCAGTCGAAGTTGGCGAGGCGATCGCCGTCGAAGAAGACCGGGTTGCGTAGGGTGTCGCCGCGCACGATCTGGAAGTCCTCAATGCCGTGCAGGAAGAGGTTCATGCGCGCGATCGACGACGTGGTGAGGTTCTTCTCCTGGCCGAAGAGCTTGCCCCACAGACGCTTGACATCGCCGTGCCGATCCTTAACGTGCTGGACGGCGGCGAGCAACATGCCGCCGGTTCCGCACGCCGGGTCGTAGATGGTCTCGCCCTCGCGGGGATCGAGCATCTCGATCATCAAGCGGACAATGCTGCGCGGGGTGTAGAACTCGCCGGCTTTCTTGTTGGTGGCGTCGGCGAATTTCTTGATCAGATATTCGTAGGCATCGCCGACGACATCGCTGCTGATGTCGAGATTGCCGAAGGAAAGCCGGGAGAAGTGCTCGATCAGGTCTTTGAGCAGTGCATCGGACAGCCGCTCCTTGTTCGTCCACTGAGCGTCGCCGAAGACGCCGTAGAGGGTGTCGGGGTTGGCCTTCTCGACCTCGCGCATCGCCCGCTGCAGGGCATTGCCAACGTTGCTGGCGACCGCGCGCACTTCGTTCCAGTGGCATTCGTCGGGAATCTGGAAGCGGTGAGACTCTGGGAACCAGGCCAGTTCGGCATCCCCGGTGTCGGCGACGATCTCGTCGTACTCCTCGTCCCAGACATCGCAGATTCGCTTGAGGAACAGCAGCGGGAAGATGTAAGTCTTGAAGTCGGCCGCATCCACTGGACCGCGAAGGATGTTGGCAGACTCCCAGAGGTGGGACTCCAGTTGCTCCACGCTAACGGTCTGTTTCTGCCCCATCACTCGCCAGTTGTTGTTCTTGTGCCGGCGGCCATTATCCCATCACAAAAGACGTATCAGGGGTCACCCCAGAAAACGGAAGAAATCGTACGCCAAGAGCGTCCGATACAACGGGACAGGGGTGCTCTGCGACGGGGGCAAGCTACGGAGTTAGGCTTGCTGACAGGCGTTTCCCAGGAAGCTGTGTTGCGAACACGGCAGCGCGGAGCATCCATATGTCAGCCGCACATGTGAGGCCGCCACCAACCCGCAGCCGTCATTCGACCTTCTGGTGCCTCAAGGACAAGGAGCTGCGTACAGCGGCCATTGGGCGCGGCTACCCACAGACAGTGGGTCAGCCGGAAGAGCCGTTCAGGCTATTGCCATTAGGTGGCTGGTATCAGGCTGCATGACCGTCGACCGTATGCACGGTGTTCACAACGGGATAGCATCTGCCCATGCCTGCCCACCTCGCCGATCTCTCGCACGCCATTCAACTCGCAGTCGCGCCGGTCTTCCTGCTGACCGGAATCGCCACCCTGATCAACGCGATGAACGTTCGCCTGGGACGTATCGTCGACCGCCGACGAGCGATCCGCAAGCGCCTCCAGGACGCTCCAGAGGCTTGTAACTACGAAGCCGCAGAGCGCGAGCTAGGGTTGCTGAGGCGCCGCGGGAATCTGGTTTACATGGCGATGTTCTGCGAAGCATTTAGTGCGCTGCTGATCTGCCTAGTGGTCGCCGGCGCCTTCGCCGGTACGCTGATCAAAGTCGAGCTGGCGGCCACTGTGGCGGTGACTTTCATGGCGTCCATGGGATCGATGATCATCGGGTTGGGGCTGTTCCTGCGCGAGGTTTACCTCGCAGTGCGCACTGGTACGCACTGGGAGCCGTGAGTGCGGCTGGCCCGCGCCGTGTTCTTCAACCGGCTTGGCGAAATCCGCGACCGCAGCTTCGAGCAGCAGCGATACCGGGCCAGCGGTCTCAACCTGGTGACGGCGGCCATCGTGCTTTGGAACACAGTCTATCTGGGGTTCGGGGAACAATGGAACCGCGAACCGACTTAAGGCCCGCTCAGCCATCATTCGCTCTGCCCAGTGGCCGTAGCTCGCCTCGCGCAATAGCCTCTGGCACCGAGAACAAGTAGCGTCCGAGCATGCTAACGAGAGTCCAAATGGCTGCTGATGACACGACTGCTTGTTGTACCCCAACTAGCCTTCAACGAAGGCCGCTAGGTACCCGCTCAGTCTGTCTGCACGGATCGATGACCGTTCGATCAGCTGCTGGCATTGCCCTTCTAGCTCGATGTCGGTGAGCTGAGACTCGCACAGCTCCGTCAACAGGGTGCGCGCATCGGCAACCATTGCCGTCAGGCGGTCCAGCGTCAATGCATAGCTTTCGTGGGCCGCAGCTGCGGGGGTCGCCTTGTTCGTCGGATGAACGACCACGCGCAGGCTGGTATACCCGTCGTAGTTCTTTTCGAACCACTGCTGTGCGACTAGTAGTTGGCCGTGCTCCTCTTTCGTCAACGGATTCTTATCCAACTTGCGGCTCTTGGCTTCCAAGATCAGTGCGATCTTGTTTGGCAGCAGCCACAGCACGTCCGGCCCTTCGCCGCCATCGTCATGGCGCTCTGCCGACAGGCCAATAAGTTCACCGAGGTCCGCCAAGGCCTGCTCGAACTGATTTGCAGAGGCGTTGGCATTGAGCCTCGAGGCCACTTGTTCGAAGCGTTGCAGCAGGCCTCGTCGCATGCGGTAGCCGCGTAGCTGGTACGCGATAGCAGCACCCTGCGTCCCCGGCATTGGCAACGCACGGTAAGGAGGCATGACGCGTGGGCGCATAAGGTTGCGATTAGCGCCAAATGCGGAGCGCTGCAATTCGTCGCTGCGCTCGTTTTGGCCCCAGTTGCTTGCGATACGTCCTGCTAACTGGAGCAGCCAGCCGCGCGTCTGGTCGTCAAGTGCCTCCTTGGAGCTCACGACCTGATCCAACTTGGCGATCGCTTTGTTGTAGTAGCCGTCAGCCCAGTTGTTGAAAGCCTTGCGCTCGGCCGCAGCCACGTCAAAGCGCTTGGGATCGGGCGCCTCCTGCTTCACGTTCTCTGCAAGCGTTGCCGCGTGGTACTCGACCCAACCAGCATCCCTGCGGATGCTCATCGCGATCGTGTTTGCCAGATCGTTGACGTCCTTAACTTCCTTGCTGACCGTCGAACCCATATCGAGCTGCGCCCGGGTCGCGCTGGTCAGCAGCTTGAAGTTTGCATCCTTGGCGATCCAGCCCGCCAAGTCCGAGCCGGCAAGCAGCACGACGCAGTGGTCGCCCGCTCCACGCGCGCCCCGGCCAATGCCCTGCTCAATGCGTTGCGCCAACATACGGCTGATGGTCGCGCCACCATACAGGGTGGCCGCACGCAACTGCTCATAGTCGGAGGTGCCAGCCGGAAGACCTTCCATAACAAGTAGCCGGCAGGAATCTCCTGGCAAGTCGATGCCGTCGTAGCGGCTCGCGAAGACAACAGGGCCGCTGGTCGCGCGCGCCTGCAATTCCTCGACCATAGGATCGACTTTGTCCGAGCCTTCGGCGAACTCCGCAACGTCCTCCCAGGCCTTGGCTGCGAAGTTTGAGGGCACAAGAACGACGGCGCCGAGGTTGTCGCCCGCGACCTTCTTTAGCAGCTCCTTCGTGACCTTGGTCGTGTCGAACTCAAACTTCATCAAGCTTGGAATAAGGATCATGCGCTCGCTGATGCCTGCCAGCGATCGCGACGTCAGGGCACTGTTGACATGCTTGGGCTCGGCGTCGAATGTGCGCACGATCTCGCTATCGTCCGCGATTGTGGCCGACATGTAGATGCGGCGCGGTGCGTCTGCGAAGGTTGGGAAGCTATTCACCAACGGAAGCACCGGCGTCACTGTGAATGCTTCGCTGCTGATGAGCCCATGGCAAAGATGCAGGTTATCGCGCAGCAGCGGCCAAGCGTATGGGGTGTCTTTTCCATCGCCGCGCAGCAGCCCGCGGGCCGTATCGATCTGTTCGTGCCATGCCCAATACGGAACTTCAATCACGACGTTGCTGAGCCCGGAGACGGTATCGTCGAAGGTGCCTAGCCGATCCATGTTCTTGAATGCAGACCGGAACAGCGTGCACAGCGCGTCATATTGCTCCCTATCTCTCTTGGCCGTGACTTCCAGCGTGAACGAATCGCGCACAACCGAGAAGGCCACATGAGCGTCATCGAGGATCACTGCCCCCGCCTTGACATGCATCCGGCCCCCTCTAACACCAAACTTGCTGAAGCCGTTGAATAGTGCCTTGTAGGACGCCACCATCATGGCCTTGCCGTTCACGAAGTCGTCCGCCAGAGGCTGCCCACGGACGTATGGCACGGCGGTGATTCCCAGTGACCTCGCCTTCTCCAGCGTCTGCTTGACCAACTGCGTTGTAGGTGCCAGATAGAGCACCGGCTCCTTAAGTTCATTCAGCGTCGACTGCGCCATCAGTAGGCCGACCAGAGTCTTGCCGCCACCGGTATGCAGTTTCACAACCGTATCCCGCTCGTCCTTACGCTTGAACCATGCCTCCAGCACCTCGGCTTGGCTGGTGTATAGGTCGTTGATGCCCTGTGGCTTGGGCAAACGCCGGAAGATCTCCAGCGGATCCACAGGTACGGCCCTCTGTGACTGCGACCTGAGTTTGTTGAAATCAACCATTATGGTTACCTCCTCTGCTTTTACTATCACTCACGACGATACATGATCAGCTGGTTCACACTTACCTTCAGAGGAGCTGTTCTTCCCGGTGTTACGTCCGGTACTAATTTAGACTCCTCGGCCCAAGCTATTCGAGGTTGAAACGATGGCCGAGTCCCACGCTGCAACCGGAAGATGGGGTTGTAAGCCGGAACCCCAGAATATGTAGTGCACCGCATATTCTGGGATATGCAGAGTCCAGGAATATGAGGAGTATTCTTTCCTAGGGCGGCAGCATTTGCCTTGAAATCAGGTGGTTGCAGCGGTTTCTTTTGCCGGTTTTCTCGGCATATTACTGTCGTCCTTGAACGGTTGGTTAGCCAAAGGAGGACAGTATGCTTACGACCTATTTCACGCGCCCAGCAACGCGCGCGGGGTATTATGCGGGACCTGTCGGTCCCTATCTAGACCCTTTCACTGACTGGTTGGTGAAACGGGGTTATTGCAAAGACGCCATCCGGCATCTTCTCCTTGGGGCGGTCGGCTTCGCCAACTGGATGCAGGTGGCCGGTGGTGACCTGACTTCCTTGCACGAAGGTGTTTGGAATACCTTCTGCGATCATTTGGCCAAGCAGGGTCGGCTGCATGGCACGAAGGGACAGCATTCGATCTACTGGCGCGGCGCGAAACAGTTCACGGAGTTTCTTCGCGCCCAGCAAGGCATCGTCGCTACCAAGGCGGCGCTAGCTCCGCCGGAACTGGTGGCCGCATTCGAGCACTGGATGCAAATTCACCGTGGCGTCAAACCCTCGACGCTGATCACCTATCGC
>NZ_SPMY01000122.1 GCF_012939955.1 Candidatus Accumulibacter phosphatis | reverse complement strand
CCAGCAAGTCCGCTGTCGCGCTTGATCGTGACTGAAATCGCATACTCAAAGGCTGTTGGTGATAGCCGCTGCAGTGTATTTCAGCACGAGCTGGCTAATGAGCCAGCGAGCGAGTTGGGTACGGCATTTCATCAGCGACGGTATCGAATGCGATAGACCTTATCGATGCTTTCCGTGACGAACGGGTGAAACTCCACATACCATTTGGCTTCTGGATTCTTCTCCAGGTCGTCGCGCTTTACCCCTATCAGCTTTGGAAAATAAGTTGAGCGGGCAAAGTGCCGAACGCCGAGAGGATCGGCGGGGTCGCTGGTTTCAAGGTCAATGGCCCCTAACGACAGCACATCCATTCCTTCGGCCAAGTCCCTGTAGGTCATGGCGTGGCCTTGACTGGCCAGCTCCTGCCGCAACCGATGAAGCGTGAAAATCAAGCCGCTGCGCCGATCTGGCTGGTCATAGAAGCCTGCTGGGGGTGCTGCGGCGAGGCGACGCAAAGCGTGTTCTATCAGCTCTTCGCGGGCACTTGGGTAATATTCAATCGTCTCCTCCGTCGGGTTTCCAGCCTCGTCGCGCACTTCAATACGGGCGGGGCGGACGACTGCGGTGAGGGGAATGCCGCGATAGTGGAAGGCCACCTTGCGGATAGGCAGATACCCCCCAGGGAGGCGTACTTCGTCCTGGTTCTTGCGGGATAGCGCATAGCGCGGGATGCTGTCCCAGAGATCGACCGCATTGGAGAGCGTGGCGCGTTCGTTGTCGGTGTTGGCGAGAAAGTCTTGAAACAGACTGAGTTGCTGGTTCTCGAAAGCGTCCACGGGGATCGGCTTGAATGCCTTGGGTCTGCGGACGGCTTTTTTTTTTGGCTGTGCTTTCTTCAATCATGCCGCACTCCCCTTCCCTTCCCTGCTCAAGCGATTTGGTCGCGGCCATAGTGAGCAAACAACAGATTAACCGCCTCGATCATCAGAGCTTGCTGCGTTTTGTCCTGTTCAAGCCCCATGTAACTTAGCTGCTTCTCCGCTGCCTCGGTCAAATAAACCAGCTTGCCGCGCTTGCCTTCACGCGATGCCGTGCGAACACGCGACGGGCTCGCTGCTGCGGTCGGTTCCGCGACTCCTGCCGGTGATGGAGCGGGCGGCGAGAAGATCGAGGCGAGGTCGTTGGCGGACTTAGCTCTTGTCATGGTGCTAGTCTCCTATCATGTAAGGATGTTTGCGTGTTTGCGTGCTATCACGATAGCTTCAAGCCTTGTTTGATGCAAGCGAAAAGCTCCGCTATTTCCTGTGCAGCCTTACCGTCCGGCTCGTATTCATGTACGGCGCGGCAACCGGTCAGGGCAGACTCGAACGCGGCGCGCCGGTGCAGAACGGGGGGCAACACGTTGATGCCTTGTCCTTGGATAACCGCTTTGGCTTCGTCCGCCTTGTTGGAATTGGGTTGCGCATGATTGATGACTACGGCGGCGGCGGTGTTGGATAGCCTGGCGATGTCCGCCGTTGAAATCAGGGCTTTGAGGTCAAAGCGGGCAGGGCGGCAGGGCATTAAAACGAAGTCGGCCAGCTTCGCCGCTTGGGCGGCGTCACGATTTGAGTGAGGCGCGGTGTCGATGATGAGCAGTTGCACCCCGTTGTCCTCTGCCTTCTTCTTCTCCCTCGGCAGGTCGCTTTCTCTCGCCCGCACGAAATCGAGTTTCGGGCTGTTGGGGTCATTTTCGGCCCGGCCTTGGTTCCAATCGTAAGCGCTGCCCTGTGGGTCGAGGTCGATCAGGGCAGGATGGATGTTCTGCGTCCGTGCGTAGGCAGCGAGATGCACGGCAATCGTGCTTTTGCCGCTGCCGCCTTTCTGAGCAAGGATGGCTAGGGTCTTCATGGCACGACTTCCTTATAAGATAGATTGGTATCATGATAGCCTGCTCGCATGCGTTCGTGGTCGTTTGCTGTAGTGCTATCACGTTAACAATATAGCGCCAAAGCGGGCAAACCGAAATTTTTTCTGGCGAGGCGGGGCGCAGCCATGCCCCGCCACCCAGCGTGAGCGAAGCTGACGCCGCTGCCTGGCTTTTGCGTCATGAGAATCGTTGTCGAAGGCCTGGACTTCAGGACTGGTGCGCGCAGCGCGCGCGTGGACGCCCTGATGTTTTATCTGTCATGGTTTTGAGCTTGCCCATACATAGCACTTAGTGCCATGAAACGAACCTGGGGACGCGGCATGTCCATTTAAAAGACCCGATGGTTCGACTGTTGGGCGCACAAACAGGGATTGACCACGATTTGTGTGGACCACTGGGATCGCACGGCCGCCGGGGCGGAAGACGAAGTGGCAAGGCTTGCGCTCACGCGTAGGGGCAACAGCTAAACAGGCACCCGAACGTATCCGCGGCGAGTTCGGACCTTCTCCACGGTCTCGATCATCTTCATGCCTTCCTCTTCGCTTGATACGAAAAGAGTCCGGAGCGCACCAAGACGATTGGTCTTCCCGCCCCTGGAAACGACGAGCACCCAATCCTGAAGCAGGTCACGCATCAGGCGGACCTCGTAGTACCTGGTACTTGTCTCCCAGCGAACGCGCATCGTTGCCTCTCCTCCACGCTGCATTGCAGGCCATCATTGAAAAGCAGAATACGGTGAAACGGCCCTCCAGCGAACGGCTACCGCCGTCCGGCACCGCAATGTCACTGGTGAAACGCTGTCCCCAGGTCACGAGCGCTGTGCAGGACACGTGCAATCGGGGTTGTAAGCCGGAACCGCCGAATATGTAGTGCACCGCATATTCGGCGATATGCAGAGTCCAGGAATATGAGGAGTATTCTTTCCTAGGGCGGCAGCATTTGCCTTGAAATCAGGTGGTTGCAGCGGTTTCTTTTGCCGGTTTTCTCGGCATATTACTGTCGTCCTTGAACGGTTGGTTAGCCAAAGGAGGACAGTATGCTTACGACCTATTTCACGCGCCCGGCAACGCGCGCGGGGTATTATGCGGGACCTGTCGGTCCCTATCTAGACCCTTTCACTGACTGGTTGGTGAAACGGGGTTATTGCAAAGACGCCATCCGGCATCTTCTCCTTGGGGCGGTCGCTTCGCCAACTGGATGCAGGTGGCCGGTGGTGACCTGACTTCCTTGCACGAAGGTGTTTGGTAATACCTTCTGCGATCATTTGGCCAAGCA
>NZ_SPMY01000121.1 GCF_012939955.1 Candidatus Accumulibacter phosphatis | reverse complement strand
CTACGACATCGAGATCAAAGTGCGGCCGGCCGCCGAGCCGGTCGGACACCTGACGCTCGCGGTCGCTTGATCAGGTGCCAGCCGATGGTAGCCCGCATTACCGATGAAGAGTGGGACAAACTGTCTCCGGATAATTTCGAGACGCATTCGCTGCTGCGTGCCGTCGATGCCGTGGACGAACTGCGCGACGATCTCAGCGATGGCGAATACGCCACCCCGCCGCAGCTTCGCACCGACCTGCTGAAGCTGCACCAACTGGCAATGGCCGTCATCAACGAGGGATCGCGCAGCCAGGTCGCTTCTCTATTCGAGCTGGCCAGCGATCTGGATGAGCAGGTTTCCCACATGATGACCAATCTGGAAGAGGTACAGGCAACGCTGTCGCAATTGACGGCGCTGTATCCGGACAGCTTGTGCTATGGAGGCCTGGACGGCGACGAGTGATGGCTGGCCACTCCTACTCTGGCCCATCAAGCGGCAGGTTGCCACGGTGGATCGCATTGCCAACCATAAGGGACGCAATCCGCAGGAACGCGCCGCCCTGAAAAGGCGCCTGCTGCGCAAGAGGATGAGCAAATAAAGTCTGGCTTACTCCAAGGTGGCGGCTGGTGACACAACTGCTTGTTCTACCCCTACAAGCAGGCGGCGGCTGCCGGCGCGCAAGGGCGAGAAAGGTACGCCGATCCAGTATTGGAAATTCAGCAAGGAACAGGCCAAGACCGACGAGGCCGGCAAGCCTGTTCTCGACGCCCAGGGCAAGCCGGTGAAAGACGATGTGCGGCTGGAACGGCCCCGGGTGTTCTTCACCACCGTGTTCAACGCCGAGCAGATCGACGGCCTGCCGCCGATACAGCCGCGCAAAGAGCAGGAATGGAATGCCCTCGAACGGGTTGAGCACATCCTGCAGGCATCCGGAGCGCTGATCCAGCACGGCCCGCAAAACCGGGCTTTCTACCGGCCGGGGTCCGACAGCATCCACCTCCCCGAAAAGGGTCAGTTTCCCAGCGCCGACACTTACTATGCGACAGCGCTGCACGAACTGGGACACTGGACAGGTCACCCGTCACGCCTGGCTCGAGACCTGGTGCATCCCTTCGGCAGCGAGGCCTATGCCAAGGAAGAGCTGCGGGCGGAAATTGCCAGCATGATCATGGGCGATGAGCTCGGGATCGGTCACGACCCAGGCCAGCACGCGGCCTATGTCGGAACGTGGATCAAGGTCCTGAAGGACGATCCACTCGAAGTTTTTCGCGCGGCCGCCGACGCCGAGAAGATCCACGCCTATGTATTGGCTCTGGAGCAACAGCAGGTTCAGGAACAGAGCACCGAACAAAGCCAGGAAGCGATCGCGCCGGTCATTTCCGACAGCGAAAACCAGGAGGCAGCCATGCAGACCTTGACGCACAGCGAAGCCAACGCGCACGAACAGGCGGCTGAACTGGCGCGCATCGAGGAAGAACGGGTCCGCCGCGATCCCGACAGCACTGTCGAGCAGATTGCCGCCGCAAGAGAGGCGCGCAAGTCGGCTGATCTGGCCGCCGTGCTCAACGACGCCGATATCCAGCGGCGCGTCGCACAGATCGAGGGCGAGAAGACGTCGGTGCCGGCGGTGAATGACGCCGACCAGGCGAAAAAGACCTATCTCGATGTGCCGTACCACCAGAAAGACGAGGCGAAGGCGCTGGGTGCGCGTTGGGATCGTCAGGAACAATCCTGGTTTCTTCCGGCAGGCATCAAGGACGCCGCTCCCTTCGCCCAGTGGGCACGGCAAACCGACAGCGCGGCCCCGGAAGGTCAGGCCAAGCCCGAGAAACAACGTACTCAGGAACGCCAGTATCTCGCCGTTCCCTACGGCGAACGGGCCGCCGCCAAGGCCGCCGGCGCGCTGTGGGACAAGGCCGCGAAATCCTGGTTTGCCAGCGCGAAGGCCGACAAGAGCCGGCTGCAACGCTGGTTGCCGGAAAACGTCCCTGGCCAGCAAGGGCCGGCCATGTCGCCGCGAGACGAGTTCGCCGAGGCGCTGCGCTCGATCGGCTGTGTCGTGAGCGGCGAGCATCCGATGATGGACGGCAAGAAACATCGCATCAGCGTCGAAGGCGAGAAGCTCAGCGAGAAAGCCGGGTCCGGCTTCTATGTTGGCCACCCGGCCGGCTATCTGAAGAACAACAAGACCGGCGTCGACATGAAGTGGAAGTCGAAGGGCTACGCGCTCGACCCCGAGCAGAAAGCCAGGCTACAGGCTGAAGCGGCTGAAAAGCTGCAAGCGCGCACTGCCGAGCAGGAGCGGCTGCAAGAGCAGGCGGCGCAGCGGGTGGCCAAGCAGATGGCGCACCTGCTGCCGGTCACCACACCGACCACGTACATGCAAACCAAGGGAATCGAGCCGCAGGCAGGCGTTTTCACGGACAAGGAAGGCCGGGAAACCTACATCCCGGCCACCGATACCGACGGCAAGCAATGGACGATGCAGTACATCCAGGAGGACGGCACCAAGCGCTTCGCCAAGGACAGCCGCAAGGAAGGCTGCTTCCATGCAGTCGGCGGCCTGGACGCCCTGGCCAAGGCCCCTGCCCTGGTCATTGGCGAAGGCTACGCGACGGCCAGCAGCTTGCAGCAGACGCTGGGTTTCGCGACCGTCGCCGCCTTTGACTCGGGCAACCTGCTACCCGTCGCCAAGGCCTTGCATGCGAAGTTCCCGGACAAGCCCATCCTGATCGCCGGCGACGACGATCGGCACCTCGAAGCCACGCAGGGAATAAACCCCGGCCGCAGCAAGGCCGAGGAAGCGGCCAAGGCGGTTGGTGGCAAGGCCCTGCTACCGATCTTCGCGCCTGGCGAGCAAGTCGCAGAGCCGAAAGGCTTTACCGACTTCAACGACCTGGCGACCAAGAGCGTGTTGGGGCGGGAAGGCATCGAGCGGCAGGTTCGTTCGGTGGTTGATGACGTTATCGAGCGTTGCCACGCGCACGGTGTTGAGCTACTGCAGCAAGTCGAGAAACAGGAGCAGAGGCTACGTAGGGCGGTGAAAGTGGGCTGACGGACATGGCGTCATCGCAGGCTGTGCTGCGATGACGGGTTCTTGGCTTGCTCACGGTGGGTGCGTGAGTGACTCAGAAGGCATCAAGGTGTTCAGCGTCTGCTCGCTCTTTGGGGACTGCCTGCGGCAGCCCCCCGCCACTAGGCTCCCCCCGACGGCGAGATCGCTTGCGCGAACTCGCTTAACCGCATCCACTCAAGCTACCGGACACCGTTGACCGCCACCATGACCTGAGCGGCTAGCGTGAATGCCACGTGAAGGCCGACCTGCTGCTGATTTACCGCCCCGTCTTATCGACCGCTTTCCGTCCAACTGAGCGCGGGTAGCTAGCGCGAACTGCCTTGACAATGTTCTCCCAGGCGGAGTAGAAGGACTACTTGCTTCAGGTTTCCCGAGGGCTATCGCCCGAGGGATGAAATGGGAAGCCGGTGTTTCGAGCCTGTTCCACAGGCCGAGAGTATTCCGGCGCTGCCCCCGCAACGGTAAACGAGAGCAAGGAACTGCAACACGCCACTGTGCAACAGCATGGGAAGGCGCAGATCCAGGGATTTTCCCGCTCGTGAGCCCGGAGACCTGCCTGAGGCATGCGGATCGGCATTGCGGAGGGCGATGTCTCGGTACTCTGGTCGCTCTGACCCCTGTTTCCGGTTGCACTTCCTCCTTTTGCCGTTGTTTCGTTCGTTCGGCTTGCGCGCGGGTGTGCGCAGAGGAGAACTAGGTGCCGGCATTATTCCCATCGACCCGGGCGGGTGCGCTGCTTGCGTGCTCGTACCCGTGCGGCGACACGCTTCGTCACCACCGCAAAACACCCGACAGCGTTTTCGGCGGCCGTTTGGCTGCCAGCAATCGATTGCTGGCCAGGCGGCAAGCATGAGCGCGACCGATCGCGAGGAGTCGCACCGTGCGCGCATGCAGCGCAAAAAGGCCGTGGTTGATACCGCCATCGCCCGTGCCGATCGCGACCAGGGCTTGCTGCTGGTGCTCACCGGTAACGGCAAGGGCAAGTCGAGTTCGGCTTTCGGCATGGTCGCCCGTGCCCTCGGACACGGCCTGCGGGTCGGTGTCGCGCAGTTTATCAAGGGGCGCTCGGACACCGGCGAGGAGGCCTTCTTCCGTGCTCAGCCAGGGGTCACCTGGCATGTGCTTGGCGAAGGCTTCACCTGGGAGACGCAGAACCTGGCCCGCGATCGGGAAACCGCGCGCCGCGCCTGGGCCGTGGTTGCCGAGATGCTCGGCGATCCGTCGCTGGGGCTGATCGTCCTCGATGAACTGACCTATGCGCTGAAGAACGGCTGGCTGGATTTGCCGCTCGTGCTCGCCGATCTGGCCGCCCGCCCGGCGCTGCAGCACGTGGTGATTACCGGCCGCGGCGCGCCGGACGAACTGTGCGCCGCAGCCGACACGGTCAGCGAGCTGCGCGACGTCAAGCACGCCTTTCGCGCTGGCGTACGGGCGCAGAAAGGGGTCGATCTGTGAGCGCTATGCCGGCGTGCCCGGCGCTGTTCATTGCCGCGCCTGCTTCCGGCCAGGGCAAGACGACGGTGACCGCG
>NZ_SPMY01000120.1 GCF_012939955.1 Candidatus Accumulibacter phosphatis | reverse complement strand
CAGTCGGTTTGCTTTCGCTTTTGACTTTCAGCCAAGCATGTATATGCCGGTTTTCCGGTTTGCCGGCGGCAGTCCCGGCGGACGGGTTGCGCAGCAAACCGTCGTCTGGCAAGCGAAGCGCGGCAGGAATGGGCGACCAGGGATCGGGGAGCGCCGTCGGCTATCGACTCATGGGGTTTCAAGGGGATCTGATCTGCGGCCCGGCATAACCCCCGTGGCAGTAGCGTTCGCGTTGCCGATGCGGTAGAAAGCCGGGCGGCCGGTGGAAAGGCAGGCGCGACACCGGTCCCAACCGCGAAGCCAGACCCGATGCCGCGCCCCGTAGCCTCCACAGTGGCGACGTTGCCTGCCTAGTATTTCACGAAGCGCACCTCGCCGTCAGATTCCCATTGGCCGGGACGGCCAATGGATCTCCCTGGAAGACGTTACCTGTGCGCCGCTTGCCGCACAGCTGTGCTCATTTGCAGCCACTGTGATCGTGGCCATCGCTACTGCACCGCGCAGTGTGCCGACCAGGCACGCCGACAGGCCACCGGTGCTTCGGGTCGCCGCTATCAAGACAGCCGCCGCGGTCGTCACGCCCATGCCGAACGCCAGCGCCGTTACCGAGCCCGGCAGCAGAAAGTGACGCATCAGGGTTCCCCACCCAGGGTCGCTCCTGATCAACTCCCCTTTGAACCGACGTTGCCGGTCGCACCCCTGCCAGGGCACTGCTGTCGCTGTCATCGTCCCTTGCCGGACGGGGTGCGCCAGGACTTTCTGCAGCGTCGGATTCGCCGTCACCCACCCGACCGGAGAAGACATGACTCTCAGCCCCGAGATTGAAGCGCAGATCCTGCGTTATTACCACGCCGAACGCTGGCGTATCGGCACCATCGCGACCCAACTGCACGTGCATCGCGACAGCGTCGCCCGCGTGCTCGCCCAAGCCGGCTTGCCGGCACTCGAACCCGTTCGCCGCCCTTCGGCGATCGATCCCTACCTGCCGTTCATCCTCGAAACCTTGACGCAGTTTCCGCGCCTACGCGCCTCCCGCGTGTACGACATGGTCAAGGGTCGCGGGTATCCGGGACGCCCGGATCACTTCCGGCACCTGATCGCCCGCCACCGACCGCGCCCGAAAGCCGAAGCTTATCTGCGCCTGCGCACCCTGCCGGGCGAACAGATGCAGGTCGACTGGGGTCACTTCGGCCACCTGGAAATCGGTCGGGCACGCCGGCCGTTGATGGCCTTCGTCGCTGTCCTCTCCTGGTCGCGGCAGATCTTCCTGCGCTTCTATCTCGGCGCCTACATGGAGAATTTCCTGCGTGGCCACGTCGGCGCGCTGACCGCCTGGGGCGGCTGCCCGCGGGTCGCCCTGTACGACAATCTCAAGAGCGCGGTCCTTGAACGCCAGGGCTCGGTCATCCGCTTTCATCCGACGCTGCTGGCCCTGGCCAGTCACTACCGCTTCGATCCGCGCCCTGTGGCGGTGGCGCGGGGGAATGAGAAGGGACGCGTCGAGCGGGCCGTGCGTTTTATCCGCGATGCCTTCTTCGCCGGCCGCCGCTTCACGGATGTGGACGATTTGAATGCCCAGGCCGACGCTTGGGTCAGCGGGCCTGCGGGTGAGCGGCGCTGCCCGGAGGACGAGGCGCTGACGGTGCATGAGGCTTTCGACCAGGAGCGAACGCGCCTGCTGACGCTACCGGGGAACGCCTTCCCGACCGACGAGGTCAAGGCCGTCTGCGCCGGCAAGACGCCCTACGTGCGCTTCGACCTGAATGACTACTCGATCCCGCATACCTGCGTGGCGCGCACGCTGACGGTCGCTGCCCGCCTGGATCAGGTACGCATCCTCGATGGCCAGACCGTGGTCGCGACGCATCGACGCAGTTATGACCGCCGGCAACAGATCGAAGTCCCCGAACATATCGCGACCCTGGTCGCGCATAAGCATCAAGCGAGCGCGCATCGCGGCACCGATCATCTGGTGCAGGCGGTGCCGACGAGCCGCGAGCTGCTGACGCAAGCGGTCGACAGGGGCGAACCGCTGGGACGCACGGTGCGCGCGCTGACTGAGCTGCTGGAAGCTTACGGCGTGGCCGAACTGACGGCGGCGATTGCCGACGCCCTGTGGCGGGGCGTGCCGCATCCCAATGCGGTTCGGCTGGCCCTGGAGAAGCGCCGGCAGGCGAAGGCGGAACCGCCGCCGCTGGCGGTGCCTTTGCCGGAGCACCTGAAACGGCGGGATGTCCCGGTGCGCCCGCACAAGCTTGATGACTACGATCAGCTGATGGAAGGGACGCCGGATGACGAATGACACCCACCGCCAACGGGCGGCCGCTTTGCAGTTGCATGGCCTCCTCGCGCATTGGGCCGAGTGTGCCGAGCAGCCCTGGCTGGATCCTTTGCTGTCCTGGGAGGAAAGCGAACGCGCCCGTCGCTCGCTCGAACGGCGGCTGCGCTGCGCCCATATCGGGCGCTTCAAGCCCTTGGCCGATTTCGACTGGGCCTGGCCGCAGCAGTGTGATCAGCGGGCGATCGCCGAACTGATGACGCTGGACTTCCTGCCGGCGGCGACCAACGTCCTCCTGGTCGGCAGCAGCGGCCTGGGCAAGACGATGATCGCTCAGAACATTGCGCATCAGGCAATCCTGGAAGGGCACACGGTGTTGTTTGCCACCGCTGGGCAGCTGCTCGGTGATCTGGCCGGCCTGGACAGTGACTCGGCGCTGCGTTACCGACTGCGTCGCTATGCGGCACCTGATTTACTGGTCATCGACGAGGTCGGCTATCTCTCTTACTCCAACCGCCACGCGGACTTGCTCTTCGAGCTGATCAACCGGCGTCACGAGAAGAAGAGCACCTTGATTACGACCAACAAATCGTTCTCGGAATGGCCGGAGGTCTTCCCCGGGGCGAGCTGCGTGGTGGCGATGATCGACCGCCTGGTCCATCACGCCGAGATACTCGCCATCAAGGGCGAGTCGTATCGGCGCAAGGAGGCCCAGGAACAGGCCGCCGCCAGATCCAGGAAGCGCTCGGCGAAGGCGGCGGCGTGAAGCACTCTCATCCGCCGTCCGGCCTGCATGACGGTCTCGACTTGCTCATCGACTCTCGCTGGTCGCCTGATCAGGCGCTGGCGGTCATCGAGTTGCTTGATGATCTGCGCGATCGGATCTGGGCGCACTACGAGCTCGCTCTGCAGGCCAAGTTCCGAGAGGATCGCGTGACACGCCGCGATGTCCGGGTCAGCGATCCGCCGTTCTAACCAAAATCAACACTCTCAAGACTCAGGGGCCCGCCGGGCCCCTGTTTCGTATACGTCACATCGCACACTTCGCCGCCAAATTCCGCCGCCATTTAGTGCCGCCAGATTTCTGCGGATCTACACAGCCGCTAACAGCCCGAGTACAACGTGGCCGGCGATGAGGTCTGGTTCTCGGTGTGGAGCGCCAAGGACAAGAATTCGGCGCTGGTCGTCGTTGACGACAAGACGCGCAAGCTGAAAGCCGTGATCAAGGATCCGGAGTTGATCACGCCGACCGGCAAGTTCAACGTCTTCAACACCCAGCACGACGTCTATTGATCTATTGATGCAGGAAAGTGCGGGGGCCAACCGGCCCCCGTTTTTCTTGCGTTTGGCAGGCTGCTTACCGTTTGAGGTCAATCTGAAGAGCGTGAAAACGCGCAAACGGCAGCCTGTCGCCAACGCTTCGACCACACAGCACGCCGCAGAGAATAGCTCGTAAAGCTTTCCATTCCGCCGCACTCCGAACCCCTTCATTGGCGGCCGCTGGCCAAGTAGCATGCCCTTGGCTAACGGTCATGGCAATCGAGACGCCCCGGATCATGAGAGTCATGACTGTTTTCCCTCCACTTGCAGTGCGCATTCCGGCTTGCACGCCGGAATCGTTCGACGGGCTGGGCGCATGCGCCCAGAATTTCCCGTCTCACCCCCGACCCTTCTCCGGCAAGGGGAGAAGGGAGGTTTGTGAGTCGCTTGCGCGACTTTCACATTAAAACCCTCCTCGTCAAAGCGAAGAAGTCACCAGGAAGCCGGACCAAACCATGAAAATCCAGTGGGCTGTGTTCGCCAAGACCAGGTCAAGCTAGCGATTCAGGAAGAGCGTGGAGTTCATGGGGGTACGACACACCGCGAAGGCTCGTCATCTGGCTGGTAGCAGCCTGTCGGACAGACGCCATCAGTGCCGCTCTTTCGGCGGAGAGCTTCGCGTCGGTCAAGCCGGCCTCGATGATGGGGATCAGAACGGGTGGTCACCACCCTGTCTACCGTGGAGGTGAGCCGCAGCCTTGCTATACTCGCCTTCGAGGGGTTGCGACCGGCCAGTCACGTTGCCGGTGCCATGCGCGATGAAATACACGTGCGCGCACTGCGCCTTGCCGGTGTAAACAGGGTCATCAATCCCTTCCTGGATGCTGCCGACCATGCTGCGCAGACGATCACCGAAGCACTCAGCCACTCAGAGGACACCTCATGAACAGCCTGCAAACCCTGCTTGTCGCCACCGATCTTTCGGCGCCGTCGCGCCATGCTGCACAGCGCGCAGCGATGCTCGCCCAACAGGCCGGGGCCCGGCTTGAACTGGTGCATGTTTTGGAGAGGGGGTCGCTCGACGAACTGCGCCGCTTGTTCCATGACGATGGTGAGGCCGCGCAGGGGCGCGTACGCGAGCAGGCGCGCGAGGCTCTGTCGCAACTGACCAGCGAAGTCGGAGAAACACTCGGCGTCAGCGCTGGTCATCATCTGCTTGAAGGAGCCGTGCTCGATAGCATTGGCATGCAAGCGGAGCTGCTCAACGCCGCGCTGTTGATCATCGGCGCTCGCGGCGCCAGTGGTATGCGCGCCTGGCTGCTCGGGGCAACCGCCGAGCGCTTGTTGGGGCTCACGCGGCGGCCAATTCTGCTGGTCAGGCAGGCGCCCCGCGAGCCGTACCGTAAAGTCATCGTGGCGGTGGATTGTTCGCCGTGGTCGATGCAATCCATCCGCCTGGCACAGGCTGTCGCTCCGAGTGCGAGACTGATTCTCTTGCACGCCTACGACGTCCCTTTCGAAGGCAAGATGCGCCTTGCCGGTGTCGATGACGACATGATCAAGCGCTACGCGGCCAAGGAGCATCAAGAAGTTTTCCTGCGCTTGAAGCAGAGCGCACGCGAAGCCGGGATACCCGCCAGTTGGCAGCAACAGGTCATCCACGGTGACGCAGCTGCGGTGATCCTGCAGCAGCAGGAAGAAGAGGGTGCCGATCTGATCGTTCTCGGCAAGCACGGTGTCGGCATGGTCGAGGAACTGTTACTTGGCAGCGTCACAAAGCATGTCCTGGCCGAGGCACGTTGCGACACCCTCGTTGCGGCTCGCTGAGCGTTCATTTCTTGATAGGCTTCGATATCGACCATCAGGGGGTGCCGGATGCTGGTACGACGGCGCTTTTTTACCGGCGCCTTGCCCACCCCGGACGCCACCGAGCAGGATCACATTGCCATGCGTCGGCATGAGCAACTTGCTTCTATTGCACGTGCTCGTCTTCAAGCACCGGCTGGTAGTCCCAGTCCCTGACGCCCTGGACAATCAGCTCGATATCATTGTCCGGTACGCACAGTATTTTCATCGCTGTCGCGCCCAGGCGCAGACTCGCTTCAATTGCTTCCGGATATGCGTGCGTGGCTCCGGCAGCGAGTAACTGCGAAGTTGCAGCCAGATCCCTGGCGCGCACGACTATTGGTACGTGCGGGGCGATGCTGCGTAGGAACGCCACCGTCCGCAAGGCAATTACCGAATCGTCCACAGTGAGGATGACCAAGGGAGTGCGCTCGACGTGAATCGCCACCATCAACTCGGGATCGGAAATGTCGCCGTAGAGCACCTGGTTTCCGTCGGCGCGTCCCTGCGCTACCCGTTTCGGGTCAACATCAAAAGCCACACATGGGATGCCGCTGTTTTGCAGCAGGACGGCGATGGTGTGTCCGACGCGTCCATAGCCGCCGATCAACACCGGTGGATTCGACTCATCGATCGCCATGTTGGGCACTTCTGGCTCTGCGTTGCGCCGAATGCTGACCAGGCGGCGCGCGATGGTCTGATTGAAGCGGATCAGCAGCGCTCCAGCAATCATCGAGAAAAGGACAGAGGTCAAGACGATCTGCCCGAGTTCGACGCCAATCACTTGCGCGTCGAGGGCAATGGCGAGCAGGGCGAAGCCGAACTCGCCGCCCACGGCGAGCAGCAACCCGGTCTGCCACGCGGTCATGGCCGAGATGCCGCTTCTACGCACCAGCGCGGTGACCAGCAAGGCCTTGCTCACCAACAGTAGAAGTGCACC
>NZ_SPMY01000119.1 GCF_012939955.1 Candidatus Accumulibacter phosphatis | reverse complement strand
AATTCACCCGACCTCAAGAGCGAACTCATGAGCGCGATCATGGGCGCGCTGGACGCTCATACGGCGATGAGCACCCAAGCGCTGAACTCGACCACGGTGCAGAACGGGATGAAGGACATTCTGTTGAACCACGCTGGCCTCTGGGAGATGCTGCGCGAACAGGCAGCTGGGCAAAGGCCGTCGGCGTGAATCGGGGGCCCCTGCGTCCGTCCGACCGACCGAAAGAGCTCACCAGAGGAGATGGAGCGTATGTATGCTGTTTCGCCACGGCGGATTACGCCCATTGTGGTTGGCGATGCGATCCGCCGTGGCGAAATGGCGAGCACCCGCCGCGAGGATCATGAGGTCAGCATGCTTGCACTGCACCTGCTCCAGAATTACATGGTCTACTACATCAATACGCTGATGATTTCTCCTGACCGACCGCTACGCGGCGCGCAGCAGCCGGTGGGCGCAGGATGGCGTCCGTCGGCTACCGACTCGTTGCTGTCATTCAATACGCCCAGGCACTACATCCACCTCTAGACCTAAAGCTGCCCTTTCTTGCAGGCGCAGTAGGCCGAGGCCAATGAATCATTAGATGCCACCGAAAACACGATTGAATATTCGAACACGGGTTAGATTTTCAACTGCCTTCTCAGAGTTTGAGCAAGCGGTGCATAAAAAAAGCATGTGATATGAGTTCTCAGGCGGAGACGGAGGTCGTCAGCATGACAAATTGCCCAAATAGCGGCAATTCTGGGGGCAGGAGCTGCGGACGTAACGCTGAGAAAACAGAATGGCCGTTGGGTTCGTGAGTGCCTGCACGATTCCCTTTCCGAACAGCGGCCGGGGCTCCGTCGGGCTGGAATACAAAATCTTGTCAAAACGCTGCCTGGATGCCGACCTGGGACGCAGTACCCGTTGGGAAAATACTTCAGATGCAAGAGGTATACTGCTGCAGGATGCAGAATAGGTAGAGAAAGAAAGGGTTCCGTCTTGCACATCATTCCGTTCGAAATTCAACCGCCCAAGAATGAGGCGGATTTTGAACGCATGTGCGCGCAGGTGTACGGCGTAGTCTTCAACGACCGGATGCCGAAGATGAATGGCCGCCGCGGCCAAGTTCAGGGCGGGGTTGACGTATTCGTGAAGGAGCCGGGCATTGGGCGTGTGGGCATCCAGTGCAAGAAGTACACGATGAAGCCGGTCAAGTGGGAAGATGTCGAGGGCGAAGTTGGCAAGGCCGACAAGCACAAAACGCCCATCAAGAAGCTCATCCTTGCTACCACTGCACCAAACGACGCCGCGCTGCTGAAGAAAGTCCAAGAACTTTCGGATGACCGTGAGGCCAAGGGGCTGTTTCCCGTCGAGGTGGAGTTCTGGGACGATATCTGCAACCACATCGACCGGTTCCCGGTTCTTCAGGACAGCTATGCGCCACACGCCCCGGGCGCAGCCTTTCATCGGCAAGAGGCGTCGCTCAATGCGATTAGCGACATCGTGCTGGAAACGAATACAGCTGTGCGAAGCCTTGCCGGTCTGGCACCCGCGCGACCTGACTCCGTCGACCGGCTCATTTCGGACCAACTCGACCGCACCCAAGCGCTGCTGCAGGCTTGCCGGTACCGTGATGCGCTTGACCATTTGGCGGCCGTTGGCAAGGACCTAGGGCCGTTCGATGCGCACCAAAAGGCTCGTTGGCACCTGCAGAAGGGTTTCGGCCTCTGGCTCACATGCGTAGACGACCGGGAGTCAGCCAATCTTTTTCTTAAGGCTTTCGAGCTCTATCCGGATGACGAGCGGATGGCCGCCGCTCAGGTTCGGGGCTTCATGCTTCAGAAGAAGCTTGACGAGGCGCGTGCAGCTGGAGAATCAGCCCTTGAGCGATTCCCGGGCTCTCATCAGGTCTGGTTCGCGCTAGCCAACGTCCGTCTCCTGCAAGGCGAGCCCATCCAGATGAAGGATGTGCCCGATGCACTAAAGAAAGAGCCCGACACCCTTCAGTTCGTTGCACAGGCAGAACTCAAGGCAGGGAACCTCGACGAAGCCATCAAGCTCAGCCAAGAGGCCGCCAAACACCCGGCGGCGGGATTTTTCATTCGAGCTAATGCCGTTCGGATTGCCGCCGAGTGCGGTTCCCGGTTCCCTGTCGGAGCGATGGCGGGTGCGCTTCCGGTGCGTGAGACGAACGCACTTGCGTTCGCCGTCGAACTGTTCAACCCGTGGCACGAACGCCTCTGGGACGTTCAGTCTGAATCAGTGGGCGAGACAGTTGCCCACTTAGGCTACGCGCTGCTGATGCTGCATCGGTTCTCGGCAGCACTCGCCCTTGCGCGGGACGCCGAGGCCCACGGGTACCGCTCGGCTGAAATTCTGCGCACCCAGGTAACTGCTCTGTTTGAGCTGGATCGGGAGAGTGAGCTCCTGAGTCTCGCCGCTGAAAGGTTGGCCGAGATGAACGCCGCTAGCCTCGGCATTGTAGGCCAGGTCGCGGCCAAAGACGGCAACCTAGCGCTGCTTGAGCAGACTTTAGATGCAGCACTTGGCTGTGACCCAGTCGACGACGAAACGACCGAGCTGCTCACTGCACTTCGCTGGGACGCCTTGATGCGGGCCGACCAGCAGGAAACCGCTGTCCGTGAGGTGCTTGAGGCCAAGGTCGAGGTCGCTGGTGGACTCGTGTCGGCTTGCGTCGCGGCGCGCGTACTGAATCGAGCGGGACGAACCCTGGAAGCGGATGCAATCGTGCAACGGGCAAAGGCCTTGGTGACACCCGAGAGCCATGATGCCCAGAAACTCATGCTTGCCGAACTGCTGTTCAACGTCGGACAGTTTGCAGAGGCAGGAGCACTATTTGAGCGGTTGGTGACTCCGGGTAGACTCTCTGACCTGCACAACAGGCTGCTTGCATGCTATGTGCGGTCTCACAATCGGCGCAAGGCAAAGGAGTTGATTTCTAGGCTACCTGCCAATTGGATTGAGAGCGACAAAACCCGCAGCCTTGCCATCGAACTTGGCCAGCAAGCCGCGGACTGGGCCTTCCTGCGTCCGTTGGTGGATGCGCAGCTGAGAAGACATCCGGATACTGCTGGAAGCTGGCTCTTCAAGTTGACTGTTAGCTTGCACTCGTCGACACCGGCCGAGTTCCAAAACGACCTTCGCAACGTCCCAGAATTGCTCGAGGGACCGATACGGGGTACCACCCAGTTGGCCGGCCTAGAACTTCGATACGGGGAGGCCGAGCGCGGGATGCGACGGTTGTATCGAATGCTCCGGCGCAACCTGGATGAGCCGGAAGCCCTGTCCGCGTATTTCATCTCTATTGTGGCGGCGCCTGGCGAGCTTCCTCTGATGGAGGAGAAACTGCTGGCTGTCGCATCTGGCAGCTGCATCACTCTGGTCGATGAGTTCGACCAGCCCACGCGGTTTGTCATTGACCCGACCAATGTTGGAGAGCTTCCGAAGCGTGAGGGCTACTCGGAGGCTGTTGCACCGCAAGCGGCGGCGTTGCTGGGGGCTGTTATGGGGCAGCAAGTAAACCTTCCCACACTTGCCTTCGGCGACACCAAGCGATACACGGTGACGTCCATTCAATCGGCCTATAGGCACATGCTGCGGGTCGTACAAGAGCGTGCCAACGCGCTGGGCGGGCTGCCTCATTTGAAGATGGTCCACGTCGGCACGACGGGCGATAGCGAACACGACTTGGCCTACATGAAGGCTGAGGTCATGCGCTCCTCCGCCATCTCGCACAAACTATTCGATGCCTATGCCACTGGGTACATGACGCTTTCGGGGTTTGCCGAGCGTCAGGGCTGTAGCGCGGTCGAGGCTGTCCTGGGTTGGCCGACCGACGGCCCTCCACTCTTCGTTGGAACTGGCATAACAGCGGAGCGCGTTGCGGCATTGGAACTCTTCGCGCGTCCTCATGCGACCTACGTCCTCGACGCAGCAACCTTGGCTGAGTTCGTCTACCTCGAGGTTCAGGAGGCCTTGGGCCAGCTACCAAAGGTGCTCGTATCAACAGTGACGAAGGTGAAGTTGGAGGACCTCCTCCGTGAAGCGGAGGAGGACAGGAGCGTTGCGACCAGCACAGAGGTGAACGGAGAGCTTGCCCTTATCGAGCACGACTCTCGTTACCATGCGCGGCGAATCGAGTTCTTCAAAGCGGTCCTCGTAGCGCTCGATAAATACTGTGAGGTGCAACCTGCG
>NZ_SPMY01000118.1 GCF_012939955.1 Candidatus Accumulibacter phosphatis | reverse complement strand
GTTCGTTACTGCGCGCGGCCAGCCGCTAACTCGATCCGGCTTCGAGTACATTCTCAACAAATACGTTCACGACGGCCGCCGAACGATATCCCGTGCTTAAGCAACGGCACATCTCGCCGCACAGCCTGAGGCACAGCGCCGCGATGATGGTGTTGCAGGCAACGGGGGATATCCGCAAAGTCTCGCTCTGGCTCGGCCATGCAGACATCCAGACGACCGAAATTTACTTGCGGGCGGACCCAACAGAAAAGCTGGATGCAATGAGCGCCGTTGTGCCGCTCTCACTAAAAAAAAGGACGGTTCCGGGCGCCAGACAAACTGATCGCCTCGCTGCGGGGCGCTTGAATATGCTGAGCGATGGGAGCCGACATGGCCGTCAGCACAAGGCTCCCACGCCTGCAATTCTGCATATTCCTGGACTCTGCATATCGCCGAATATGTAGTGCACCGCATATTCGGCGATTCCGGCTTACAACCCCGTACAGCGGCCATTGGGCGCGGCTACCCACAGACAGTGGGTCAGCCGGAAGAGCCGTTCAGGCCATTGCCATTAGCCTGGATGTTGCATAAAGAGGGCGAGTAAGCACGTAAACATTTGATACAATTGGAGTTCTATAGAAACCAGTTCGTAAAAAATGCCTACCACTACTCGCCCAGCCTTGGATTTTACCCCGGAACAACTCCACCTCCCGCCCGCTGCGGGCTTCACGGTTCGCGCCGATTTCAGCGCCGGTGAGGTGTCCTCGGACCTGGGCGCCTTGGTGCTGAGCGCCGTCGATCGT
Source organism: Candidatus Accumulibacter phosphatis (assembly GCF_012939955.1). GTDB lineage: Bacteria > Pseudomonadota > Gammaproteobacteria > Burkholderiales > Rhodocyclaceae > Accumulibacter > Accumulibacter delftensis. Next base: position 11,849 of record NZ_SPMY01000118.1, on the reverse strand, counting down.
CGCATCGGCCTGATCGATCGCCTGACCGGGGCGATTGCCGATTCCCGCGATCCTCGTTACATCACCCACCCGCTGCGCGATTTGCTGACGCAGCGCGTCTTTCAGATTGCCTGCGGCTATGAGGACGGCAACGACGCCAACGCCCTGCGTCATGACCCGCTGTTCAAGCTGGCAGCCGGGCGGGCACCGCTCGATGCCGAGCAGGCGCTGGCCAGCGGTGCCACCTTCTCGCGTCTGGAGGGCGCCGTGCGACGAAGCGACATCTACCGACTGGCGCAGGCTCTGGTCGAGCAATTCATCGCTGGCTACGCCGAAGCGCCGCGCACGATCACGCTGGATCTGGATCACACCGACGATGCCACCTATGGCCAGCAGGCCCTGTCTTTCTACAATCACCACTACGGCCACCACTGTTACCTGCCCTTGTTGGTGTTCGAGGCCCACTCCGGCGCTCTGGTGAGCGCCGTCCTGCGCCCCGGCAAACGCCCGACCGGCGCCGAGAACGCCATGATCATGAAGCGGGTGCTCACCGTGTTGCGGCGCCACTGGCCGCAGACCCATATCCTGCTACGTGGCGACGGCCATTTCTCCAATCCCGAGTTGATGGCGTTGATTCAGGCCGATGGCAATGCAGATTTCATCTTCGGCCTGGCCGGCAACCCGGTCCTCACGCGCCAGGCCGAGGGCTTGATGAAGAACGTGCGCGCACACGCCGCCTTGAATCGGGCGCTGGCCGCCCGGGGCCTGCGCCCGGCCGCCGCGGCGGTGCGCCATTTCGGTGAATTCGACTACCAGGCGCGCTCCTGGCCGCGCGCCTTCCGGGTGGTGCTCAAGGCCGAAGTCCTGACCGGTAGCGCGATCACGCCTGCCAAGGACAATCAGCGCTACGTGGTCACCTCCTTGCGTGGCCCCTCGCCGCGGACGCTTTACCAACAGGACTACTGTGGCCGCGGCCAGGCTGAGAATTTGATCAAGCAAGTGAAAAGCGATCTGAAATCGGATCGGACATCCGCTTCGTCCTTCCTCGCCAACTTCGCTCGCCTGCTGCTGAGCGCCGCGGCCTACGTTCTGCATCAGCAACTGCGCCACCTGGGGCTGCAAGGCACGCCGTTGGCGACGGCACAGCCCAAGACCGTCATCCTCGCGCTGTTCAAGATCGCCGTCCGCGTCAAACAGTACAAGGACCGGGTGCTGCTGCAGCTACCCAGCAGTTGCCCGCTCAAGGGGCTGCTGGCACAGCTCTGCAAGAGGCTTTACCCCGCCAAGCGGATGCGCCCCATGCCGGCTTCGCCATGAACACGCCACGTCTGGCCCACGAGAGGCAGCCACCCACCCTGACCATCAACCACTTCTCACGCTTCTCCCCGCTTGCGGGGTCGGGGGAACTATCGCCTGGAAATCGAAAAATGCGTAGTCAAGCCCCGGGGGAGGCACAGGGCAGCGTTTGTGCAACATCCGGGTTAGGTGGCTGGTATCAGATTGCATGACCGTCGACCGTATGCACGGTGTTCACAACGGGATAGCATCTGCCCATGCCTGCCCCCCTCGCCGATCTCTCGCACGCCATTCAACTCGCAGTCGCGCCGGTCTTCCTGCTGACCGGAATCGCCACCCTGATCAACGCGATGAACGTTCGCCTGGGACGTATCGTCGACCGCCGACGAGCGATCCGCAAGCGTCTCCAGGACGCTCCAGAGGCTTGTAACTGCGAAGCCGCAGAGCGCGAGCTAGGGTTGCTGAAGCGCCGCGGGAATCTGGTTTACATGGCGATGTTCTGCGAAGCATTTAGTGCGCTGCTGATCTGTCTAGTGGTCGCCGGCGCCTTCGCCGGTACGCTGATCAAAGTCGAGCTGGCGGTCACTGTGGCGGTGACTTTCATGGCGTCCATGGGATCGATGATCATCGGGTTGGGGCTGTTCCTGCGTGAGGTCTACCTCGCAGTGCGCACTGGTACGCACTGGGAGCCGTGAGTGCGGCTGGCCCGCGCCGTGTTCTTCAACCGGCTTGGCGAAATCCGCGACCGCGGCTTCGAGCAACAGCGATACCGGGCCAGCGGCCTCAACCTGGTGACGGCCATCGTGCTTTGGAGCATGGTCTATCTGCGAGTCCCGACGCCTGCCGGCCAATAATTGGGGTCAGCTCACGAAACGGAAAAAATCGTACGATAAGGCATGGCTCGCCCAAGCTCGTCCCCTGCCGACGTTGCGAGACTCCGCTCGCTTCGCCTTGCAGCGATGCGATCAGCGGGCACGAAACATTTCCCTTGCGTGAATGGCAGGCGCACACGAGCTGTGACAGCACGAACTCCATGCGCGCCAGGTCGGCCACAGCTTGGCGCGCACGTCCTGGAGCTTGTGCTCGGCTAGGCGGCTGGCTTCGTCGCAGTAGGTGCCATCCTCCAGCCAAAGCAGCTTGGCGATCTCATCCAGGCTGAACCCCAACCGCTGGGCTGATTTCACAAACTTCACCCGTGCTACATCCGCCCTGCCGTAGCGGTGGATGCTGCCATAGGGCCACGCCGGTTCGGGCAGCAAGCCCTTGTGCTGATAGGGGTCGTCACAGAAAACGGAAAATAAAGCACGGTAAGCAATCTGGCAGAGGCCTCTATTGTAGTCGCCATGTGACTACAATAGAGGCTCTGAAACCGCTTTGAGGGAAGCCGCTATGAGCACCGCCGATACCTATGTCCGCGCTCGCATCGACAGCAAGACCAAGGAACGCGCCGCTGATGCGCTCGACGCAATGGGCTTGTCCATTTCTGACGCTATCCGCTTGCTGATGCTGCGCATAGCCGATGAGCGCCGTTTGCCCTTCGATGTGAAGGTTCCCAACGCCACCACGCGCAAGGCCATTGCCGAGCTTGAGCTCGGGAAGGGCAAGCGGTTCGCCAGCGTTGACGACCTGATGGCAGACCTGCATGCGGACGATTGACCGCGCATCATCCTTCAAACGCGACTACAAGCGCGAAGCCAAGGGACAGCACCGGGCCACGCTCGATAGCGAGTTGAAGCCCGTTCTGGTGGCGCTGGCGACTGACCAGCCGCTTGATGCCAAATGCCGCGACCATGACCTGAGCGGCGATTGGGCAGGCTACCGTGAATGCCACGTCAAGCCAGACCTGCTGCTGATCTACCGCAAGTCGGATGCCGACACCCTCAGACTGGCGAGGCTTGGCTCGCACAGCGAGCTTTTCGGTTGAGCCTGTCCGGGTTGGACTACGCTTCAACTTAGCGTCAGGTGAACGCTCACGTCACGTCAGGACCCCTTTCAGCCTTGTCTGACGTTCCAGGCCCAACGTCTTAGGCTTGAACCTGACAGGTTCGCCGCTAGCGTGCGTTATTTTCCGTTCTCTGAGATGACCCCACGTGGCGGGTTTTGCCGGATCAGCCCCATGGCTATCAGGATTCAAGGGACGCAGCCGGCTGGAAGATGTGTCTTCCCAACCCAAGTTATCATTCCGAAGGCCGAAATACACCATTTGCGGATTCGCACAATCTCTTTGCCGTTTCTCAACGATTGCTAAATACATGCTAGAGAAGCTCCAGGAAATTATGTGGCGCGTGACCGCCGCGGGCGACTTGAACGAAGCACTGGAGATCGTCGTGCGCCGGGTGAAAGCGGCCATGAACACCGACGTGTGTTCCGTATACGTTCGTGATCCCGCATCGCATTACGTGCTGATGGCGACGGAAGGGCTGAACCCAAGTGTGGTGGGTAAAATTCGGATGGCGGCCCACGAGGGCATCGTTGGATTGGTCACGAGACGCCAGGCGCCGGTAAATCTTGCGAATGCGGCTGAACACCCTAGCTACCGCCATTTCCCGGAATCCGGAGAACAGCAGTTGTCCGGGTTTCTGGCGGTACCGCTCGTGCATTTCCGTCAATCCATGGGCGTGCTCGTCGTGCAGCAGAAATCGCAACGCGTGTTCGCCAAAGACGAGGTTGCCTTTCTGTCCACGATCGGCGCGCAACTCGCAGCCACATTGAGCTATGCTGCCCTGGGAAGCCACATTCCGCCGAGTGCACCGGGTCCAACGGGACCGGTTGGACTCATTCAGGGGTTGCCCGGAGCCCCGGGCGTGACGATCGGCACCATTGTCCTGCCGTCCCCGCTGGCAGAACTCGATGCGGTCGCCAACCGCATACCCGACGATGTGGCGCAGGAGGAAGCGAGCTTCAGGTGCGCCGTGCGCAAAACACAGGAGGAACTGCGTGCAAGCGCCGAGCGCATGCAGGGCCGACTGTCCGACGAGACTCGCGCGATATTCGACGTGTACATCCTGATTCTCGGACAGGACGATTTGGTCGAAGAAGTGGTTGCCAGAATTCGCTTGGGGAACTGGGCGCCCGGAGCGCTGAGGGACACGATTTCCGAGCATGCCCGGGTATTCGAACAGGCAGATGACGTCTACCTGCGAGCACGAGCCGAGGACATCCGGGCAATCGGTCGTCGCATCCTGTTGCAGCTGTTGTCCAATGTCACCGCGATCAAACAGTACCCGAGCAACGCCATCCTGCTCGGTGACGAGGTCAGCCTCGCCCGAGTCGCGGATGTGCCCTCTGGACAGCTCAAAGGCATCGTCTGCCTACGCGGCTCCGTGGTGTCGCATACATCGATTCTCGCCCGTGGCCTTGGAATTCCGGCCGTGATGGGTCTCGGGGCACGCAACGTCAGCTCTCTCGACGGCCATCCGATCATTGTCGACGGCTATCGGGGACGCGTGTTCATCGACCCATTGCCCGCCGCGATCCAGGAATACCGGCGCTTGGTCCAACACGAAGGGCAGCTTTCGGTAAAGCTTACTGGTTTACGCGATCTCGAGGCGACGACGACTGACGAGGTTCATGTGGGACTGGGGCTGAACGTTGGCCTGCTGACCGACATGGATGTCGCCGCAAACCTCGGCGTCGACGAGGTCGGGCTCTATCGCTCCGAGTTTCCGTTCATGACACGTGAGACTTTTCCGATGGAAGAGGAGCAGTACGAGATCTATCGCAAGGTTCTTCAGTCGTTCGCACCAAAACCGGTAACCATGCGCACGCTCGACATCGGGGGCGACAAGCCCCTGCCTTACTTCTCTACGACGGAAGAAAACCCGTATCTGGGTTGGCGCGGCATTCGCGTTACGCTGGATCGACCCGACATCTTCCAGCCTCAACTCCGGGCAATGCTTCGCGCGAACGTTGGGTTGAACAATCTGCGCATTATGTTTCCCATGATCGGGCGGATCGGTGAGATCAAAGCAGCCAGGCAGGCGGTCGACCGAGCGCGCCGAGAACTTGGCGAGGCGGGGTTTGAGTGCCCTGCGCCACTGATCGGCGCCATGTTGGAGGTGCCATCGGCTTTGTTTTCCATTCCCACTCTTTCCCGCTATGTGGATTTCTTCTCGATTGGCTCCAACGACCTCACTCAGTATCTGCTCGCCGTTGACAGGAACAATCCCAGTGTCGCGCCTTTGTTCAACCATCTGGACCCGGCAGTGCTCCGTGCTCTGCACCGTGCAATACGTGATGCCCGGCGCTGCGGCAAGCCGGCAAGCGTTTGCGGCGAGATGGCCGCGGATCCTGGTTCGGCGATCCTCCTGCTGGGCATGGGATTGAGAACGTTTAGCATGAACGCATCCGCGCTGCTGCGGATTAAATGGCTGATCAGGAGCTTCTCCAGTCAGCGCGCGAGACAAGTCCTTTACCGCGCCATGCTAATGGAAGATGCCGAAACGGTACGGAACCTGTTGAACGAGGAACTCCGCTGGGCCGGTTTGGGAGAACTCGTTCCGCCGTAAGCACGCCACTTCGATCTGGCGCATGCATAGATGGGCAAGTGAAGAGTTGCCGTGTCGCGGGAGTAAAGGGTGACGGGGTTCACCCTTTAGCCGGTTTCGGTCAAACAGGCTTCGGCGCTCGTGCCGTAGGCGCGATGCTTTTTCATTCACCTGAGCGTCTTGCAAAATTGGCCCTGCAAAGGGTCAGCTCTTCAAGACTGATTTGTCCGCTGCTGGGGCGCCAAAAGGCCGTTGAAAGATTAAAGCGGTTTCAGAGCCTCTCTTGTAGTCGCGACGCGACTACAAGAGAGGCTCTGCCGAATCGCTTACCGTGCTTTATTTTCCGTTTTCTGAGACGACTCCGGCGGGAAGGTATCGAGCGGCAGGTTCGTTCGGTGGTCGATGACGTGATCGAGCGCTATGTGGCACACGGTGTCGAGCCTCCACAGCAGGTCGAGAAACGGGAGCAGCGGCTACGCAGGGCGGTGAAGGTCGGATAACAGACGTGGCGTCATCGCAAGTCGCGCTGCGATGACGCGCTATTAGCTTACTCATGGTCGGTGCGTGAGTGACTCAGAAGGCATCAAGGTGTCCGGTGGCTGCTCGGCGAGGCTCAGCAACAATGCCGGCGGCGTCTTATCGTGCGATTTTTTCCGTTTCGTGAGCTGACCTCCTCTTCAGCGTGGCAAGCACCTCTTGCGCTTTGAACGTCGCTTCTCCCGCCCGATCCCAGTAAGCGTCGGCACCGATGTGTTCGACGAGAAAGTCGATGAACACCCGAACCTTGCTCGGCAGGTGGCGCGTCGGCAGGTACATGGCGTAAACGTAACGGTCGACCGGGATGTAATTGGAGAGCACGGCTAGCAGCCTCCCCTCCTGTAAATCCTTGCCGATGATAAAGGTCGGCAGCAGTCCGAGGCCGAGGCCGCCGAGCACGGCCTGCGATAGCGCCTCGTCGTCGTCGACGTGCAGCGGCCCGTTCACCGGTACCAGCAGATCGCCATCCGGCCCGGAAAACCGCCAGCGCCCCTGCTCGCCTGAGCGCGTGTAGTCCAGGCAGTTGTGCCGGACCAGGTCGGCGGGAGCACGTGGAATACCGCGGTCCCTGAAGTATCCCGGCGTGGCGCATAGCACCCGCCGGACGGGTGCCAGCTTGCGCGCCACCCAGTGCAGCGGCGGTTCACGCGTCACGCGGATGGCGACGTCGTAACTCTCTTCGGCCAGGTCCACCCAGCGGTCAGTGATCGTCAGGTCGATCGCCAGCTTCGGATGGCGTGGTAGAAACTCGGCCAGCGCCGGCGCAACATGCAGCGTGCCGAAGGCGACCGAGGCGCTGACGCGCAGGACGCCTCGCGGTTCGGTATTGAGACTGGCGACGAGCTTCTCCGCCTGCACGGCTTCATCGAGCATGCGCGTGCAATGCTCGGCGACCGCGGCACCAATTTCGGTGAGGCTCAGATGTCGGGTGGTGCGGTTGAGCAGGCGCGCACCCAGGGCTTTCTCGAGTTTGGCAACCGCCTTACTCACGACGGATCGGGACGTCTCCAGGCGTCGCGCGGCCTCCGCAAAACTCTCTGCTTCAACGACCCGGGCGAAGATCCTCATCAAATTGAGGTCGAGCATGGGCTTCTCCTGCGAGCTTCAATCGGAACATCGATTGTATCCTAAATCGATACATTCTGGTGTCCGCACGAGGGCTTATAAGACCCCGCCGGATTGACTAAGATGATCGCAAGGAAGTCGAGCGAGCAGTACTAGCGGCTTTTGACAGAAAGACAAAATGTTGAACTCATGAGGTTTTAGTGTTCCCCGGAAGAGCTTGGCACCGCGCAATGCCGGACCAGGTCAGGGCGACCCGGGCATGAGGTTGAGACACACAATTGTCGTCTTGAGGGAACGTTTGGCGCGCAACGCAGCGCGCGGAAGTCGTCGCGTACGCAAGGTCGTTGAAACACGCGAAGAAGCCATTAGCTTGCCCCGATTGGATGTATGGCTCTTTTTCTGGTTATGGATTGGAGGATGGAAGTGAGCACTGAACTAGTTTCGCCGAACTCGATATTGCGCAAGCTGCATCAGCATACGTGCCTTAACGTGCGCAAGCTGGCTGTGCTGCACGGTGTCGATGCGACCAGCGAAGCGTTGGCCGCCGCCGTCGCCGATCTCAAGCGGCGCGGCCGAATCCGTGCTACCGGTTGCCGTGGCCACCACGCGGCGTTCGTTCTGACGACCTTCGATCTCTGAACTTGGCCTATTTCAAAAGGAGACTGCCATGATGTATTCGATTCCCCAACCGACTTCTGCGAAGGGCCCGTGGAGCCCGCCATCGTTCGGGCCGGTTTGCCGAGCCCAACCTGGAGAAGAAGCCGCTGCTACGCTGGCTGCGCGGGAATCTGCGCATCACGCCGACGTTCCACGGCGAATCCTTCTTCGTCCGCCAGAACGGCCTCCTGTGGGCGACCCCAATGTTTCTCGTGCTGATCGTGATCGAGGCCAGCGATTCGGTACTCGCGGTAGGCAGTATCCCATTTATCTTCCTGCCCCCGTAAGTTGCCAGCGCGACGCCGATGGCCGTCTCGTCGGGCTGGTGTTCGATAGTGCGTTGCCGCTTCCGGCGCCCGTAACGAATCGCTGGCTGGTCGCTGTCGACAGTTCAGACAGCGCGTTGCGCGCGGTCGCCCATGCCGCCGGTCAGGCCAGCACGACGACGGCCTGCGGGCTATACCTTGTGAACGTTCAGCCCTGGCTTAGCGCGGAAGCGGCGGAAGCGGAGCTCGCGCAGTGGGCCTGGCTCGCCACCGCGCGGGCGCGCGCCCTGCTCGACGCAAACAGCCAGCCCTGGCGGCTGCATGTCGTGATGGGCGAGGCCGCCGAGCAAATCATTGCGCTGACCGAGCGGCTCGACTGTAGCGGCATCGTCATCGGCAGCCGCGGACTGGGCGTGACGGAGAGCCTGTTGTTGGGCTCGGTGACCTCCAAGCTCATGCACCTGAGTCCGTATCCGGGAATGGTGGTGCCCTGACCACGCCGTTCCCAGCTTACGCGGCGTGCCGTTTGACGCTGTCCCGCCAGCGCCAACTTTTTGCAACCGCTTCTTTCAACCCCATGTGGCTGAAATGAACCATCCCAGAAGCCACGCCAATGCCTTGCATGCAAAGTTTCCGGACAAGCTCATCCTGATCGCCGGCGACGACGATCAGCACCTGGAAGCCTCCCAGGGAATAAATCCCGGCCGCAGCAAGGCCGCGGAAGCCGCCAAGGCCGTCGGCGGCTGCTCGCTCTTGGGGGACTGCCTGCGGCAGGCCCCCGCCGCTAGGCTCCCCCCCGATGGCGAGATCGCTTGCGCGAACTCGCTGGCTGACAACGATCACTCAACTCTCGATGTGTGCGGGCTTTCACGGGCACTCAGCAATGATTCTGCTCACGAAACGGAAGAAAAGCGTACCCTAAGCCATGAATATTCGGCCATTGAAAATAGCCAGCCTATCGGGCTGCGCGGCTCCTCGTTAGAGTCAAGAGATGTCGAAACAAATTCCTCCCGCAACCCCGGAACTCAATCGTCTCCGGGCGGCGGCTGGCCTGATTCCCATCATCGAGGCCGGCTTGATCGACGCGAAGCTCTCCGCCGAAAGAGCGGCGCTGATGGCGTCTTTCTGCGAATGGACTACCGAGAAACGCTCCACTGATCCAAATGCGATCAAATTGGCGGAAAGCGTTGATGAAGGCCTGAAACGCATCAAGAGGGCGCTTGCTTCTGCCGTGTGAAACGCCAAAGTCACCCTTGAAGGCCATGCCGAGGACCACGCAAGCTTGGTTGAGTTCCCGAAACCTGTGCCCCCAGCCACATGCTGTATGCGCCAAGATCACCGGGGCCCTGCTGTTGATCCAGTGCATTGTCGAGCTGAGTCGGACTGAGATTGCCGGACACGGCAGCAAAGAGTTCGCATTGGCGAAGCGAGCAGCAGGTAAGGACTTGGCTCATGAAACGCTACGAAGAAGGGGTTTGAGGTGCAGTTGAGCGGTTATGGAAAGATTTCCATAACCGCTCTTATGATGACAATCAGATAGACACCAATACGTCGTTTCGCGCTTCACTCAGGACATGCTCGGTAACGCTGCCCATCAGGAGTTTTTCGACCAAACCCTTGCCATGTTTTCCTATGACAATCAGGTCGCAGTCCATTTTCTGTTCCTGTTCGATGATGCGCGAACGCGCATCGCCGCGAAGAACAATCAGGCAGGAGCCGTTTGACGATAGCCCGGCTTCGTCGCGAAGAGCCGTCAGCTTCTGCAATGCTTCCTGTTTGGCAGCGACTCGGTAGAGGTCGATGATCTCATCGTCTATGCGCGCAGAACGTATGTCCCTCGCGAAAGGGACATCGAATGCATGCAGCAGAACGATTTCGGCGAGCGGCGCGATACTGCGCGCATGCCGGATCACCCGCAGCGACGAAGGCGAGAAATCAACCGGTACCAGCACCCGTTGATAGGGCGCGTGCGGTGCCTGCTTGACGATCAGCACCGGGCATTTTGCCGTGCTCAATATGCGCCTCGCCGTCGTCCCCAGCAGGAAGTGACGCAGGACGCTTTCGCCCTGCGCGCCGCAAACCAGTAGGCCGGCCGTCAGCGCCTCACATTCCTTCACCAGTTTCGGCAGCAGGGACCCGGCTGTAACCCGGATCCCCGCCGAGATGCCATAGCGCTGGTTGAGCGCGAGGGCAAGCTCAGCGATTCGTGCTTGCGCCGTATCGAGCACTCGCGCCAGCATGTCATCCGGCGCAACGTTGATGAGCAGACGCAGCCGTTCCAACGTGTCGAAATTGGCGACATGCAGCAGATCTAGCGGTGCACACGCCTCCTTGCTCACCAGGGCGGCACGTTCTGCGGCATGGCGAGCCGGCGCGGAAAGGTCCGTGGCGGCGAGGATACGATCAAATTGATGCACGGCGTTCTCCTCTCTGTACGATTGCCGTCGGCTGAACATCGGCCATTTTCGATGCTCTGGACGTCCAGGAATGGCTGGTACAATTCCCCGGAAATCCCGTTTTTTCGGCAATTTGACGCCTCGATCCGACAATAAACGAACAGCATGAAGCGGTATTGGATCGTGGGAGCTTGATGGCTTGTGACGCTCAGCCGCGCGTTACTCTTACTCAACGGAATGCCGAAATGGTCCAAAAAAACCAAACTCACGTCAATGATACGGTGGAAATCGCCGTGATGGAGCACCTCGCCCAGATTCTCATGCTACTCGGCGTCGCGGTTGCCGTCGTGCTCGCTTTCCAGCGCCTGCGCATCCCGACCAGCCTGGGTTATCTGCTGGTCGGTGTGATTCTTGGCCCCTATACCGTCGGACCGACGATCAACGTGCCGGAGTTCAAGGTCTTGGCCGAGTTCGGCGTCGTCTTTCTGCTGTTCACCATCGGCCTGAATTATTCATTGCCGCAATTACACGCCTTGCGCCACCAGGTACTCGGACTGGGCACTGCTCAGGTGGCGTTTACCACCGCCGCCGTCGCTCTCCTCCTCTGGCTGGCCGGAGTACCCGCCACGGCGGCGTTCGTGATCGGCGCCGTATTTGCGCAATCTTCGTCGACCATGATCGGCAGCCAGTTGGCCGAGCAAGGTGAAGAGAGTAGCCCACATGGCCGACTCGGCCTCGCCATGTCGGTTTTTCAAGATGTGACGGCGGTTCCGTTCCTGGTGGTGATCCCGGTGCTCGGCATGAGCGATGGCGCGGACCTGCTGGTGAGTTCCCTCGGCTGGGCGGCCGCCAAGGCTGCGCTCGCCTTCGCACTAGTGTTTTTTGCCGGCCGCTGGCTGTTGCGCCCACTTTTTCGCTTGGTTACCAAACGACGCTCGGCCGAGTTGTTCACCTTGGCGGTCCTGCTGGTCGCCCTGCTGGCGGCTTGGACGACCAACAATCTCGGTTTATCGCTAGCTTTTGGCGCATTTCTGGCCGGCATGATGCTCGGGGAGACCGAATTCCGTCACCAGATCGAATCGACCGTTCGCCCCTTTCGTGACGTCCTGCTCGGCCTCTTTTTTGTCGGCATCGGCATGCTCATCGATCCGGCATCGATTCCTCGC
>NZ_SPMY01000117.1 GCF_012939955.1 Candidatus Accumulibacter phosphatis | reverse complement strand
CTTGAAAGATCTTGACGGCCAGGCCGAGCGGCTGAATCTGCTGGTCAATCTTCACGCCAAGCGTGCCTTGGAGCGCCTGGCGGCTTGTTACGCAGTAACGCAACGTGAGGTACTTGAAGGGCTACTTCGTGAGGCGGACCGCGCCGCTTTGGAGCGCGCGGCGCGGGTGCACAATGGCGAGAATGACTACTACGAAAAGCGCCTTCGATTGGCTAAAAAATCCGTTACGCAGTAACGACCAACGGTTGCCTTTGCAGACCAAAAACTTGACCAGAACCCGAGCCTCAGAGTAAAACCTTTCAACCCCGCGTCGCTACGCTCCGACTGTCCAGGTTCGCGTGGAATGGGTGTCCAGTTTGCCGTGGAATCGGTGTCCAGTTTGCGTGGAATACACAGCCGACGAGCTGTGGTCGAAAAACGTTTTCGATGCATGGAACGAAGATGAGGATATCGCCAAGCCCGTGAAGAACGCGATAAAGGCAAGGAGGAGCAATGGGAACGTCTCAGTCAAGTAGCGGCTCACCATCGGGAGTACCGATGGTTCCGCCGTGGGTCCCCGATCTTCCGCTTCCGCCATCGCCGGCTGAAGGCGCGCCGCCAGATGCCACATCGGAACCAGCCGACGCCACACCTCCAGCACCATCGCCTGCAGAACCTCGGCAGCCAATTCCGATGGCGCCGGCCCGTCGTTTTTTTGGGCGCGAATCGAAACCTTGGAGACTATGCACGTAGCGGCGACGGCGCAAGCATGCGCCGCGGCCTTGGGCAGTACGTCAAAAAGGGATATGGCGGCAGTTCGACTGCGACTCGTCGCATGGGTGGAACTGCACAGACTGCACAAGCGCTGTATTCAGCGCTCTCGGGTGGACAAGGAAACGCTGCCACGGCAACTGGAGGTCCGCTTGATCCTGCGCTGACCGACGGTAGGTCAGCCAATGAGGTGATGGACGCCGTTGTCGAGGCAGTGCGTCCGGTTGACGGTACGCAAGATGCTGAGGCGAGCCGAACGTCGATCAAGGATGCGCTTTCCGACGTGCTGAATCAGTTTCCTGATGCAGACCTACTCAACTTGCAGCCGGAGCAACGCGAACTCGCTATTGAGCGTTTCGTCGCCGGTGACGTATTTCGTCGGATCGACTTAGATATAGGGCGAACCATTCGTGAGAAGGCCCCGAATGCCGCAACGGGCTTGGGTCGACTCAAGGAGGTTCGCGAGTATGTCCGGGAAACGGTCTCCGCGTCGTTCAGGAGACACAGGGAGACTGGGCAGCGCTTAGCTGCAGGAAGGATCACGCAAATCGTCCAAAGTGCTATTCGTGAAACCTTCCAAGTGTTCGAGGGGTACGTTGAATGAAGATTACGTGTGCACTCTCGGATTTCGACTTTGGCAGCAGGGCCACAGATTTGGATGTCGTGCTGTACGGCAACTCGGGCGATCCCATGCGCGGGTCTGTTGGCGCGGCGTTGAAGCAGGCCATCGCACGAGAGAAGGTCGCCCCTGCCGCGCGGGCATGGGATTTGTTGTCGCTTGCATTGGCCGTCGTTTCTTCCGATCTCGCTGGCCATAGAGATCGTAGCTCGGATGGCTGGACCAGAGAGTTTGATCTGACGATCTCGGTGGTCGATGCGCCGTTCTGGAACGACAACGCCGAAACGCTGCAAAGGCTACTGGCGTACTTGAGCACGGATCGTTGGACTTTGCGATTTGTCGAGGGCGGCATTCTTCCGCAGCCAGACCGGCAACCGAAACATCCGACGGAGGATTGCATCGTCTTGCTGTCGGGCGGTCTGGATAGCTACATCGGTACGATTGACCTGGTCGAACAGGGTAGACGGCCGCTCGCGGTCAGTCAGATGGTTCGAGGCGATGGTGAGAAGCAAGTGGCATTCGCGGCAGAGATCGGTGGTGGCCTTCGTCATTTCCAGGTGAACCACAACGCCGACGTTCCGGACCCCGAGAATCCGCCGTCACAACGCGCTCGTTCGATCATCTTCCTGGCTTACGGTGTCTTTATGGCGACGACCCTGGCCCGCTACCACGCGGGTGAGGAGGTTACGCTGTATGTGTGCGAGAACGGCTTCATTGCGCTCAATCCTCCATTGACAGGTGGACGACTTGGAAGTCTGAGCACACGAACAACGCACCCCATCGTCCTTTCGTTGTTGCAGCAGGTGTTAGATGCCGCCGGTCTGCGAGTTCGGATCGTTAACCCATACCGTTTCAAGACCAAAGGCGAGATGCTCCAAGAGTGCCTCGGACAGCCCTTGCTTGCCGCGCACGCGCATCAGACCACCAGCTGCGGTCGATTCAAGCAGTTCGGTTACAAGCATTGCGGTCGGTGTGTGCCGTGCCAGGTTCGGCGAGCCGCTTTTCACGCATGGTGCGGACAAGGCTCAACGTACTACGTCTACGACAATCTTGCCCTGGACGACGACGAACACGCCGGGTTCGACGATGTCAGGTCGGCATTGATTGGCATCGGGGAGCGCCGAGAGATGGGCACTGCCCGGTGGCTCGGGTCCACGTTGAGTTCGAACTTGGTGGTGGACAAGCCGGCTCTTGTGAAAGTCGTCGAGCGAGGGCTGGCTGAAATCGAGTCGCTGATGCTTGCACTGGGTGTGCGGTGATCGACTTTCACGCGCACCTCGACCTCTATCCCGACCCACAGATGATAGTGAGGGAGATTGCCGAGCGCGGGATGTATGTCCTGTCAGTAACAACCACACCCAGCGCTTGGAAAGGCACTTCTGCGCTCGCTACGCCAGGCTCGCGCATACGGACAGCTCTGGGTCTGCATCCGCAAATCGCACATGAACGAGTCGGCGAACTACCGCTGTTTGACCTGTACTTGCATGAGACCATGTACGTTGGTGAGATCGGCCTCGACGGCGGTCCCGAGTTCAAGCCTCATTGGCAAACGCAACTAACGGTCTTCGATCACATATTGAATGCCTGTCAACTTGCCGGCGGTCGGATCATGTCCATTCACAGCCGTCGCGCGGCGCCCACGGTGATCGATCGGCTGGTGGCATTCCCGAGATCCGGAACTCCGATACTTCATTGGTTTTCGGGAGGCAAGCGAGACCTGCAACGTGCAATCGCTCTTGGCTGCTGGTTCAGCGTCGGACCGGCCATGTTGGTCTCCGAGAAAGCTCGTGCACTTGTGAGAAACATGCCCAGAGATCGCGTGCTGACAGAGAGCGATGGTCCGTTTGCGCAGATTGGTGGGGAAAGTGCCAAGCCGTGGGACGTCGGCTCAGCCACAGCCAAGCTAGCCGAATTGTGGGATGACTTGACGGAAGACGAAACCGATCGGTTGCTGCATGACAACCTGAGGTGCTTGGTCACCAATACCAAGGCCATGAAAGCATCGGTTGCGAATATGTCGGGCCGTGGTGAAGACATTAAAGGCGGTTTCGAATGACGCGCCGCTTGAATGCACTCGTGATTGGTAACGCGGCGTACGAGGATGTCGACGCACTGAAGAATCCAGTAAATGATGCCGAAGATGTTGGCCGCAAGCTTGAGACCTGCGGTTTCTCCGTCATCCAAGAAATGGACAGTTCTCATGCTGACATGGACAGGGCGCTCAAGCGCTTTCAGCGCGTGCTGAAGGATAGTGATGTTGGTCTGTTCTTCTTTGCCGGGCATGGCATGCAAATCGATGGCGAAAACTACCTTGCAGCCGTCGACACGGACGCCACAGATGAAATCACAGCAAAACACTCCTCGCTTGCTCTGAATCGAGTCATTGAGGTTATGGAGAAATCGGGCTGCTCTACCGGCATCATCATCCTGGACGCTTGCCGGAACAATCCTTTCGAGCGCGCCTGGACTCGATCCATCAAAGTAAGGGGATTAGCGCCGGTCTATGCGCCGCGAGGTACGCTGATTGCCTACGCGACGTCGCCGGGGCAAACTGCCAGTGATGGGAAAGGACGCAATGGCACCTACACCGCTGCTTTGCTTCAGCATCTGACCACGCCGGACTGCTCCATCGAGGCGATGTTCAAGCGGGTACGCAACACGTTGAGTGCAACGACGAAGGGACGCCAGATCTCATGGGAACACACCTCCCTTGCTGGGGAGTTTTTCTTCAACCTGAGCTTGGGTTTGCGCATCGATCTCTACTCGGAGACTGCGCTGAGCGACAGCCTCTTCGTATTGGACGATCGCAAAGCCTCGCATAGGGTGATCCGGGAATTGAAAAGCAGTACCTGGCCCAGACAGAACCCTGCCGTCGATGACTTCACGCCCGAGATGGCGAACAAGGCAGCGGCTGACTCGTTATTTGTTGTCGGACGTAATCTGTATCAGGCGGCCTGCGGAGGATCGCGCTCTGCCTCAGCATATTTGGCGGATTTTGCGTCTCGTACCAATGGCATCAATGAACCCAAGCGCAAGGCTATTCTCGACGGCATGTTGTTCGAAGTTTTCTTCGACCCCAATGCGCGGTTGCGCAAGACGTTCAAGCTACGAAAACTTGAACCATTGTTCTCATTGCAGCGCCATAAAGACTTGTTGCCTAGTTTTGATTTCATCGCCGAGTGCCTGCTTCCTGATGTGGCGCAGTTTCATGCGCTTCCAGGCAAGCGACACGAAATAGCGGTCGATGTGGTAACGTATCCTGCCGCCAAAGCGGATCAGCATGTAGTGGAGTCCATGCATTGCGGTGGTGAGAGCATCCTATGGTTGGAGGATGAAGACTACGCGCCAGAGCCTGGAGAACCGCCATTGCTGGAGCAGTTGACATTGAGAGCTTTCGAAGCACAGTTGTCTGAGCAGATGGTGCTCCCTTCCCACCTGTTGAAGGTTAACTACCTATCTTTTGAGAAGCAAGGAAGGGAGAGGCTCTGGTTTCCGTTGGGATACACTGCCCGGAAGCGCTGATTTGACCAACTGTTCGGGGACGCATGCAAAATGCCGCTGTTGAACTTCATGATCGTTGACGATAGATCGGTCGTCTCAGAAAACGGCAAATAGGCCCAGTGGAAGCGAAGCTGCAATTTGAGGCCATAGGTAACCGCCTTCCGCGCCAACGTCGGCGAGGCGGTGCTGGCCGGTCTGCACGAGCACTTCTCGCGCATCGAGCGCTCGACCACCAGCAGCATGCAATACGACAAGGCGCTCGCACAATTCCGGCGGCGGCCGGAACCGCCAGGCCAGATGCTGGGGTGGGTCTGCCGCGGCGACCCGTCCTACCTCGACCTAGCAAACGACCGGATGGACCTGGTGCCGCACTGATCGTGGAAACGCAATGCCCGCGTGCCGGCTGGACCGACAGTGTTTTGAGAGCAGGAGGAAGGGCGCCGTTTGTCAGAATCGGCCTATTAATGAACAGCAAATGCTTATGTGGCCTCAAATTGGAGCTTCGCTCCCACTGGGCCAACTGGTCTTCGCGCTCCATCAGCCGCAAAGCCTCGCGCACCACCTCGCTGGCGGAGTTATACAGCCCAGAGGTCACTTTCGAGCGCACCAGCTGTTCCAACTGTGGGGTCAGGTTGATGTTCATCGTCATGGGTGCCTCCAGTGGTCATGTCGCATCAGAAATATCCGTATTGTCAATGCTTGTCAATCTTTGACAATGCATCCGGCGCGGGTCGGCCTCCTTCGTAAGCCGCATATTACTATTGATAAAATAGGTTATCAATAGTCACGCAGCCTTGTCGAGCCCGTTGCTAAGCAGATCTTGGCCCGCACGGCTGATACAGCACCACTCGCCTTGTTACACTTTGCGAGGCGCGCGTTGTAATGATGATGTATATACTTGGTTAGTACCCTTTGACAGGACACCTGATCATGTCGAAAGAAGCCGTTTTCACGATGAAGCTGGAACCCGAGCTGCGTGCCGAGTTCATGGCCGAAGCCGAAGCCGCCCACCGCCCGGCGTCGCAGGTGCTGCGCGAGCTGATGCGCGAGTTTGTTCGCCGGCAGCGCGAAGCACGGGACTACGATGACTTCCTGCGCCACAAGGTTGAGGCCGGCCGGGCCTCGATGCGGGCCGGGGAGGGGCGATCGAACGATGAGGTCGAAGCCGAGTTTTCCGCACGGCGTGCCAATGTGACGAATCGCCCGTGAGGGTCGTCTGGACACCAGAAGCACAGCAAGACCGCAGCGACGTATGGGACTACATCGCTGCCGAAAACCCGCGTGCGGCCGCGCGAATGGATGAGCTGTTCAGCGACGCAGCCACCCTGCTGGCTCAGCATCCCCATCGTGGCAAGCCGGGGAGGATTCTCGGCACCCGCGAGCTGATCCCGCACGAAAGCTATCGCTTGGTGTATCAGATCGACGGCGAAACAGTGTGGATACTGACACTGGTTCATACGGCCCGCCTGTGGCCGCCTGTGCGCGATTAAGAAAGGATCTTAGCAACGACAAAGCAGCGCGCTAACCGACTGCTTTCGAGCCAGACCGTGGTCGGCGGTTGCCGGCCAGGAACGGACGTGGCACCTAAAAAAAAAGTAGGCCGGCACGAACGGCAGTTAACTGATCTCGAACCGGCCGTCCGGTTGCATGCGGACTCGGGCAGGTCGTCGGCCGAGGGGGTCATTCACTGGTCGGGGTCTATCAGTCGGCGATGCATCGATTAGCCGCCGTTAAACCCAACCACGCTTTGAACGACTGCTTTCTGATCTGGGGAGGCAAACAACCGAGCTTCTGTCGCCTCAGGGCGAGCGACGAGGTATCCTGATCGGATGATCACAAGTCCTGCCAGCTCTTCTGAGAGCTCCCGTCCAGAGGTCAGAGCCCACAGTCCAGCCGCAGCCAGCCCTGAACTTACCGGAGGGGCGGGTTTCACGTTCGAAGATGCAGTTGCCGCTGTTTATGTAGTTGCACTACTGAGTGAGTCGACAGCGCCCGGACTGCCAACCCGGCAGGTGAGGCACGTATCCTTCCAACGCGGCGCTCTTGGTCACCCACTTGATGACCTGATCGTGGAAGCACAGGGTGCCGACGCGATTCGAATGCGTCTGAGCCTTCAAGTGAAACGAAGCTTGGTGGTAAGTCGGGCGACCAGCAACGCTGACTTCCGAGATACCATCCTGCAAGCCTACCGCACCGTCATTGGGTCGCAGTTCAACCCAGATGCAGACCGAGTTGGCGTGGTCACCGGTGGGATTTCGGATGCAAGTAAGCGTAGCTTCGAGACATTGTGCGAGTGGGCTCGCTCGGAAAGCAGCGCGGCCGGATTGGTGGAAAAGCTTCGAGCGAACAAGGTCGCCGGACAGAAACAGACCTATTTCGATGATGTCCGCAGCATTTTGGCAAGCGTGGTCGACGAACAAACTCTCGACGAGGCGACTTGGTCGCTCCTGTCGCACTTTGTGCTCATGCGACTTGACATGTTGCACGAAGGGTCAGTAACGGAAGCGACCACCGTGGCCAGCCTGGCGAACTGCCTTGCGCCAACCGACATGCCGCGGGCTGACGATTTGTGGCGCCGACTTCTTGCGTTGGTGCGGGTAGCAGAGGGACATGCGGCCGCCTTTGACCGAAAGACGCTTGTTGCCAGGCTCAACGGTGGTGTGAGACTCAAGGGAGCAGCGTCCATGCAGACCGCGCTGACTGCCTTGGGGACCGAAGCGCGATTGGCCGCAGCGGAAATCGGCAACACGATTGATGGTTTCGCGGTCCCCAGAGCGCTGCTTGTGCAGAGGACCCACGAAGCGTTGGTGGAGTGTCGGTTCGTCCAGATTGGTGGCTTGCCGGGGACTGGGAAGTCGGCCGTTCTGAGAACGATGGTGCATGAGTCGTTGGAGAATGGCGCGGCGCTATTCCTGAAAGCTGACCGGCTTACGGGCTCGACTTGGGTTCAGTACGCCACGAGCACCGGGATTGGTGGGGCTGGCCTTGAGGACCTGCTTGTCGAGGTGATGGCTGTTGGGTTGTCCACTGTCTTCGTCGATGGCCTGGACAGAGTTGAGGTGCGGCATCGCGGCGTCGTGCTGGACGTGGTCAACACCATGCTGGACTCTCCGCTGCTTACCAGTCTGCGGCTGCTCGTAACGGTCAGGGACACTGGTATGGAGCCACTGAGGACGTGGCTACCAGCACGCCTTTTCGCCGCCGGCGCGAAGACGGTAGAAGTCACTGAACTCGACGATCAGGAAGCCAGGTCCCTTGCAGGCCAAAGGCCTGCCCTTGCCGACCTCTTGTTCGGGCCTGCCCAAGTCAGAGCGATTGTGCGGCGTCCCTTCTTCGCAAGCGTGCTGACACAGCGGTACGCCAATGAGACGACCGTCCCAAGGTCGGAAGTTGAGCTGGCGACCGCTTGGTGGAGTGGGGGCGGCTATGGAGCTGAGGCAGCGCGAGCCGGCCAGCGGCGCAGCGCGCTGGTCGAGCTAGCACGGTCCGGCGCAACGGCACTGGGCCGGCGCATTCCGTCGCTGAACCTTGACCCTCAAGCGCTCGTCGCACTCGAGGCAGATGGAATCATCCGCGACGTCCGAGTCGGGCAAACCGTTCGATTTGTTCATGACATCTACTTTGAATGGGCCTTTGTGCAGCTTCTGGTGTCTGAGGGGCAGCAATGGCTGGGCGTCATTCGTCAGGTCGGAGAACCACCGGTTCTCGGGCGAGTGGTCGAATTGTTGTCGCAGGCCGAGCTGAAGGAGGGTCAGGATTGGCAAGCACACTTGGCGCAACTCGAGGCGGCTGGCGACGTAAGGTCGCAGTGGTTGCGGGCTTGGATGCTCGGCCCCTTCGGGTTGCCGGACTTTGATAGTCACGAGACGACCTACAACGAGGCGATGCTCGCGAATGGGTCCAAGCGGATCTCGAAGCTTGTTGTGTGGTATCAGGCTGAGAAGACGAAGCCGAACCCACTGGCACTGGATGCTGATCGCGTTCCCGACATTGACCTTGCACAGCGTCTGCGCTTCGCGGATCAGCTCGCTTTGCCATCCGACATGTCTCAGTGGCAACGCTTATGCTATTGGCTCGTCAGACACATCGAACAGATCTCGGTCGCGACGCGTCCCGAGATGCTTTCCGTCTTCGAGGTCTGGCAGAACGCGGTAGCCGACGTGGAAAACCCGGTGTCGACGCTCATCCTGGGTCTGGTGAAGACATGGCTGATTGACATTGAAGCCCGATTCCATTCGTACAAGCTCCCTCGGGATCACGGCGAATGGGATGTGCTGGAGGATGGCGTTGCAGAGGAGTTGGAATCTCGTCTGCGATCAACGCTATTGCGTGCGGGCAGAGCCTATCCAGCACAGGTCAGGGACTATTTAGCTGCCCTGCGGTCCACCACGCGCGTGCCATGCGGAGTTGTCAAGGAGGTCATCGACTACTCGCTCGTCCTCAGTGATGCGTGCGCGCATGAGCTGGTCGACTTCGTCCTGCACTTTATGATTCGTCCGTTGCCCGAAGAGCAAAGACGGCGGTCACAAGGAACGCGCTACGGATACAGTCCCCACAGCCATGACTGGCAGTCCTTGTCCATTGACGATCAGCACGCCTATTTCCCCTGCGCCCCCACTCGCCAGCCATTCCCTTCACTCTTTGCTGCGGCTCCGGACGAAGCGCGTCGCCTAGTACGCGAGCTGGCCAATCACGCCACGACCGCTTGGCGACAGCTTAAGCAGCTTGACTGGGAGCGCAGGGCGAGTCCGCTACCCCTGACGCTTACCTTCCCGTGGGGCCAGCAGACATTCTGGGGTGCATCGCAACAGTTCCTCTGGTCGCGAGGCATCTGGGGCTCACACACCGTTGGATGTGGGCTGATGGCGCTTGAGGATTGGGCCTTTCGAGAGGTAGAGAAGGGTCGTGCAGTCGACGAAGTGCTCAGGTCCGTGCTGGAAGGGCACACCTCAGTGGGCGCGCTGGGGGTGGCCTGCGCAGTGACCGTGGCGACCCAGCAACGCTCAGAGGTGACGCTGCCGTTGGTGACGAGCCAGCGACTCTGGAAGTGGGACATCAAGCGCTACGTCCAAGATATGGGCAGTCATTCGAGCAATCTCATCGGCTTCCACCCACATGATCGCATTCACTTCGACGCGGTCGTACGTTCGAACACGCGGAAGTGTCGGACGCAGGAGATTCGGTGGCTCGCCTCCATATGCGTCCTGTGCGGTGGCGACTTGGCTGAGAAGGCGTCAAAAGCAATAGCCGGTTTTACTTCTGATCTCCCCTTCGATTACGACGAAGAGCGCGAGGACGCGGGCAGAGTTGAGTACCTACGGCGAACTGCGGAAATTTGGGCCGAGGTCGGTAAACGCGAAAACTATCGAGCGACGCCGTCTCAGGACGACTCCGGCGTTGTCATTGAAATGGAGAACCCGAAGGCACAAGGTGCAGACATCGAAGAGATCAAACAGCGCCAAGTTACGATGGAAGAGACCTTACGTCTCCTGAACTGGACGCATGACAGTTTCGACAAGGGTGCAATTTCCGACCGACTTTCTGTGGTGGACGCTATTCGCGACGCGAGACGACTGGATGCGTCGGAACTGTTCGACGAGGTGCACTCGCACGTTGATCCTGGCGGTCAGCGGCAAGCGGCTGTCGCGGGAGTGGCTGCAGTCGCTATTAGATTCGGCCAATCGACTTCGGCAGACGATCTAGATTGGGCTGCCCACGCGTGTTCGCGAGCCTGGCTGACGTGCGAGGCATCAGACGACTTCTTCTTCCGTGGCTCCGCGTTGCTGCACCACCCTGTGCTTTTCGCATGCCGCGGCTTAGCTGGACTACTTCAGCACGAAGCCTTTCGGCAGCAAGCGCTGGAGGCACTGATCCAGCTGACGGCGCATCCTTACGACCAAGTCGTGGCCGAGGCTCTGACCGGCATGTTGTCATCCTGGAGCAATGAGCCAGCGATTGCTTGGACGGCGCTTCGGTTGGCAAACTCGCTTGCTGTTATTGAGCACTATCCGTACGACATCGAGGCAGCTGATCGCGAAGAACGTGAACATGCGCGCATGGTCAGGGCCGTCGAGGCCACGTTGGCGCAATGTGCGGACCTGGACATGCAGGTGGCACCTATGCCTGATCTGCCTCCAGCATGGGTCGAAAACTCCAATGGTCCGCAGATTGTTCGAGGCAAGCGAGGCAGGGATGTGGTGGCCGAGTGGGAACATCCTACGACTGATCTGCATCCTGACTTTCTCGCGAAGATTCTGCCAAGCATTCCCGTCGACTCGGCAATGCAAGACGGAATGCGACGTGAGATGTTTCTCTCGTGGTGCGATGAACTGGTCGCGTGGACTGTCGAGCGGCTGTGCCCGGCGTGGTCGCACGGCAAGCCAGATGCGTTTGAGGCTGATGCGCTCGAGGTTTTTGATTGGCGCCGCGAGCTGTACCGCTTTCTCGCACAGGTGACTTTGCATCTTGATCCTGCCGAAGGCGTGAGGCGTTTTTTTTGAGCCGGCGGCCGCAGCTGACGACGAGACGTTTGCATCGTTGATTCAGAGCTTCGTCACGCATCTGGCCGGCAACGTCATGGACGAGCCTGCCTTTCCTGCGCGTTCGCTCGCAGTGCTCCAGGCGACTGTTCCGCGACTTCTGTTACATCGAAGCTGGACGCACCTAGCGAGACACGGAGTGTCGACGAGCGATACCGACCTCGTCGAGATGGTTCGGACACTCTTCTTCGTCAGCGTCGACGGCGCGATGGGTGCGAAGCGTTTTGCCAATCGCGACTGGCGCGACGTTGAGGTCATCTTTCCGTTAATCGAGCCATTCTTGGAGACGCATGGTCGCATCCCCACGGTTACAACGGTCTTCTTGACGCTGTGCGAGCGTGCCATTGATGTATATCCGGTGGAACGCTTTGTCCAGCACCTTCACATGGTGCTGCCACGCTCTGAGGGACTTCCGGCCGGTTGGCGAGCTACGACGATCGTGGCCCGGCTATCCGGCTTGATCCAACAGTTCTCGCAGAAGACGCAGCCACTACCGGTGTTGATCGCCCGGGAGCTACTCATTGCTCTGGATGTATTGGTGGACAGGGGCGATCGCAGGGCCGCTGCCATTCAAACGAGTGAGGTTTTCAAGGACATCAGGATCGACGTTGCCGCGAGAGGGTGAGTTCGAGCATAGGGTTGCTCTTCGCCCTGCCAGGCAAGTGAATTGTCCGATGGCGAACCCATTCGTACTCGGGCACAGGTTTGCCTAAGCGTCAGCTATCTCGCGTGCAGACTGTCGGAAACACCCGATTGTGGTTCATGCTCGGCGTATCGAGAACCCGCCGTTCGGGGTGCACTCTGTTCTGGACAGGCAGCTATCCAAGGTCTTGCAGACCTACACAGCTTTCCATCTGAACGTCGGCAAAGGCCGAACTGCCGCCGGGGTCGGTGTTCAGCGAGTAGCGGCTTGAGGATCAGTAAGCTGACAAAGCGCTTGCAGACGTCATCAGGCGGCTATGGGTCGATACCGGAAATGCAGTGTTATTGACAGCAGACGGTCATGCACATCGATCTTCGTGCGAACGCCGAACCTGTCAGGTTCAAGCCTCATGGTCATTGCGTGAGCAAAACCATTGCTGAGTGGTCATTGTCAGCCAGCGAGTTCGCGCAAGCGATCTCGCCGTCTTGGGGGGAGCCTAGCGGCGGGGGTCTGCCGCAGGCAGTCCCCCAAGAGCGAGCAGCCGCTGAACGCATTGATGCCTTGATGCCTTCTCAATCACTCACGCACCGACCACGAGCGAGCCAAGAACGCGTCATCGCAGCGCAACCTGCGATGACGCCACGTCTGTTACCCCACCTTCACCGCCCGACGCAGCCGCTGCTCCCGTTTCTCAGCCTGCTGCGGTAGCTCGACACCGTGCGCCTGATGTCGCTCGATCACGTCATCAACCACCGAACGAACCTGCCGCCCAATGCCTTCCCGGCCCAGCACGCTCTTGGTGGCCAAGTCATTGAAGTCGGTAAAGCCTTTCGGGTCTGCCGCTTGCTCGCCAGGCGCGAAGATCGGTAGCAGGGCCTTGCCGCCGACCGCCTTGGCCGCTTCCTCGGCCTTGCTGCGGCCGGGGTTTATTCCCTGGGTGGCTTCCAGGTGCTGATCGTCGTCGCCGGCGATCAGGATGGGCTTGTCCGGGAATTTCGCGTGCAAGGCCTTGGCGACGGGCAGTAGGTTGCCCGAGTCGAAGGCTGCGACGGTCGCGAAACCCAGCGTTTGCTGCAAGCTGCTGGCCGTCGCGTAGCCTTCGCCAATGACCAGGGCAGGGGCCTTGGCCAGGGCGTCCAGGCCACCGATTGCATGGAAGCAGCCTTCCTTGCGGCTGTCCTTGGCGAAGCGCTTGGTGCCGTCCTCCTGGATGTATTGCATCGTCCATTGCTTGCCGTCAGCGTCGATCGCCGGGATGTAGGTTTCCCGGCCTTCCTTGTCCGTGAAAACGCCGGCCTGCGGCTCGATTCCCTTGGTTTGCATGTACGTGGTCGGTGCGATAACCGGCAGCAGGTGCGCCATTTGCTTGGCCACCCGTTGCGCCGTCTGCTCCTGAAGCCGCTCCTGCTCGGCAGTGCGCGCTTGCAGCTTGTCGGCCGCTTCGGCCTGTAGTCTGGCCTTCTGCTCGGGGTCGAGCGCGTAGCCCTTTGACTTCCACTTCATGTCGACGCCGGTCTTGTTGTTCTTCACGTAGCCGGCGGGGTGGCCGTCCAGGTGGCCAACGTAGAAGCCGGAACCGGCTTTCTCGCTGAGCTTCTCGCCTTCGACGCTGATGCGGTGTTTCTTGCCGTCCATCATGGGATGCTCGCCGCTCACGACACAGCCGATCGAGCGCAGCGCCTCGGCGAACTCGTCTCGCGGCGACATGGCCGGCCCTTGCTGGCCAGGGACGTTTTCCGGCAACCAGCGTTGCAGCCGGCTCTTGTCGGCCTTCGCGCCGGCAAACCAGGATTTCGCAGCCTTGTCCCACAAAGCGCCGGCGGCCTTGGCGGCGGCACGTTCGCCGTAGGGAACGGCGAGATACTGGCGCTCCTGAGTCCGTTGCTTCTCGGACTGGGTCGGACGTTCTGGAGCCGTGGTATCGGCGTTCCGCACCCATTGGGCGAAGGGAGCAGCGTCCTTGATGCCTGCCGGAAGAAACCAGGACTGTTCCTGACGATCCCAACGCGCACCGAGCGCCTTCGCCTCGTCTTTCTGATGGTACGGCACATCGAGATAGGTCTTTTTCGCCTGGTCGGCGTCGTTCACCGCCGGCACCGACGTCTTCTCGCTCTCGATCTGAGCGACGCGCCGCTGGATATCGACATCGTTGAGCACAGCGACCAGGTCGGCCGACTTGCGCGCCTCCCTTGCGGCGGAAATCTGCTCGGCGGTGCTGTCGGGATCCTGGCGGACCCGCTCTTCCTCGAGTCGTGCCAGTTCGGCCGCCTGCTCGTGCGCGTTGGCTTCGCTGTGCGTCAAGGTCTGCATGACTGCCTCCTGGTTTTCGCTGTCGGAAAGGACCGGCGCGATCGGGTCCTGGCTTTGCTCGGTGCTCTGTTCCTGAACCTGCTGTTGCTCCAGAGCCAATACATAGGCGTGGATCTTCTCGGCGTCGGCAGCAGCGCGAAAAACTTCGAGTGGATCGTCTTTCAGGACCTTGATCCACGTCCCGACGTAGGCCGCGTGCTGGCCGGGATCGTGGCCGATTCCGAGCTCATCGCCCATGATCATGCTGGCAATTTCTGCCCGCAGCTCTTCCTTGGCATAGGCCTCGCTGCCGAAGGGATGCGCCAGGTCGCGAGCCAGGCGTGACGGGTGGCCTGTCCAGTGTCCCAGTTCGTGCAGCGCTGTCGCATAGTAAGTATCGGCGCTGGGGAACTGACCCTTTTCGGGGAGGTGGATGCTGTCGGACCCCGGGCGGTAGAAGGCCCGGTTTTGCGGGCCGTGCTGGATCACCGCGCCAGAGGCCCGCAGGATGTGTTCAACCCGTTCGAGGGCATTCCATTCCTGCTCCTTGCGCGGCTGCAGCGGTGGCAGGCCGTCGATCTGCTCGGCGTTGAACACGGTGGCAAAAAACACCCGGGGCCGTTCCAGACGAACATCGTCTTTCACCGGTTTGCCCTGGGCGTCGAGAACCGGCTTGCCGGCCTCGTCGGTTTTGGCCTGTTCTTCGCTGAATTTCCAATACTGGATCGGCGTCCCTTTCTCGCCTTTTCGCACCTGCGCTCCGGTAGCCGCCGCTTGCTTATAGGTCATCCAGCGTTGATCGGTGCGACCCTGGCCCAGCAACTGGATGGCGTTGATGCCGCGATAGCGCTTGCCGGTGGTCGGGTTGATCGGGATGAAGGAACCCGGCTCGCCCGGATGCCACGGTCTTTGCCAGGGCGCGGTGCCTTGCTTCAATTGCTCGATCAGTTGCTCGGCAACCTGTTCATGAAATGCTTTCTTGGTCTCGGCCATCGTCCTTACCCCTTCGCCTCGGTGGTGGCGGCCGGCGCCGTGGCATCGACCAGGTCGATATCGCTCTCGACGGCGTCCTGTTCGCTCAGGGCGTCCTCGACGAACGCGCCGGCCTGTTCGGCTTCTTCGGGATCGAACTCGGCCTGATAGCCAGGGGTCATCGCGTCGGCGAGCTTCTCGTACAGCACGGCGGCGGCGTTGGCCGTATCGGTGGCCGCACTGTCATTGGCAGCCTCCGCGGCGGGCAGAACGATGTTCCGGGTAGTCATGGTCTCTACTCCTTGGATTTGCTGTGGGCGGACCTGGCCTTGGCCAGGCCGGGCTTTCCTGCGATGAACAAGCTCATGGATTCCTCCTCACCACGTAAAAACAGGGCGGATGACGCCCTCGATTTGCGAACGATCGATCGGACCGAAGTAGCGGCCATCGAAGGAGATACCGCTGACGTCCGACATCAACAACAGCTCGGAACCGCTCAGCGTGAAGCGCTCGGCCTGAAAACGCGGCAGGGGCCGGCCAGCCGAATCGGCCTCGATCGGGGCGCTCAATGGCAGCAGTTCGCCATTCACGCGCACGCCTTCGGCGGTGATGCTGACAGCGTCGTTTTTAGCGGCTAAAACGCGCTTCATCATGTAGCCGTACTCACCGGGGCAGAAGCCGGCGCCGATGTAGCCCCTTGCCTTGGCTTCATCAAAGACCCCGATTTGCGGCGGGCAGAAGATGACGTAAGCGCCTTTGACGACAGGATCGCTGCTCAGCCAGTAGATGCCGACTGGAATACTCCGCGTGCTGTTGATGCGTGCGCCGCTTGCGTAGGCCATTGCGCCCAACAGCAGGAGGGAAACGCCGGCAACGGCAGTCGCCACGCTGACGCGCTTGAGGAGGCGCTTCATATCGTGATGGCTTCCGCTGCCGGCACCGCGTGCACGTGAAGTAGCTTGTCGCTGTTCTGCGGCGCCGGGATCGCGGCGCGGGCCTGAAACACCGGATCCTTAAAGTAGAGCGGTTGCTTGCCGTAGATGGCCGGATAACCGGCCACGTACACCACCATGTCGCCGGCCTCGTCGATATCGCCGCTGGCGTTCTTGATCGCGCCGGGCATGCGCAGGCACTCATCGGGAGTGAGCAAGGGCCGCTGCACTTCCTGGATGGTGCGCGACACCTGGCCAAGCAAGGCACTCGTGCGGCGTCCACTGGTAGTGACTTGTTCCTTGGCGACGGTGGTTTGCCCGGTCAGCTTCGAAAGGTGCTCGGCCGTCTCTACCCGGTTCGGCGGGTAGGCGGTTTGAACGTGACAATTGGAGGTGATGCTTTCGTCGTGCCCGTAGCCGGTTTCACGGCTCTTGAGCTGGTTGATGTCCTGGCAGATCAGGTAGCACTTGATCCCGTAGCCGGCCACGAAGGCCAGCGACTCCTGCAGGATTTCGAGTTTGCCAAGGCTGGGGAACTCGTCCAGCATCAGCAGCAAGCGGTGCTTGTAGTGCGCGACCTGGCGGCCGTCCTTGAAGTCCATCTTGTCGGCCAGCAGGCGCACGATCATGTTCACCATGATGCGTACCAGGGACCTCAAGCGAGCCTTGTCGTTGGGCTGGGTGACGATGTACAGGCTGACCGGCTGGTCGTGGTGCATCAAGTCCCGGATATGGAATTCTGACCGGCTGATGTTGCGGGCGACGATGGGATCCCGGTACAGGGCCAGGTAAGACTTGGCGGTGGACAGTACCGAGCCGGCTTCTTCGTCGGGGCGATCCATCATGTCGCGAGCAGCCGATCCGACGGCCGGATGGTTCTCGCCGCCAATGTGCCCGTAGGTGCGCATTTCCATCCATAGCTCGGCGATGTCCCGATCGGGATCGGCCAGCAAAGCATCGACGGCCGGCAGGGTCGCCGCCGTTCCCTCGTTCCTGGCCTTGTAGAGCGCATGCAGGATCACGCCGACAAGCAATGCCTGGCCGGTTTTCTGCCAGTGCGATTCAAGGCCCTTGCCGTCCGGATCGACGATCAGGGTCGCCAGGTTCTGTACGTCGCCAACCTCGTTTTCGGTACCCGTGCGGATTTCGTCCAGCGGGTTCCAGCAAACACTGCCGGTGGCGGAGGCCGGCTCGAAGCGCAGCACCTTGTTGTGCGCGTGCTGCTTTCGCCATCCGGCAGTCAATGACCAGAGCTCGCCTTTGAGGTCGGTGATGACGGCGCTCTCGCCCCAGGAAAGGAGGGTCGGCATGACCAGGCCAACACCCTTGCCGGAACGGGTCGGGGCGTAGCACAGGACATGCTCGGGGCCGTTGTGGCGCAGGTAACGCTGCTTGCCCTGCTTGTCCAACCAAGCGCCGACATAGACGCCAGCGCTTGTGGGCAACGCCTTCCCGGTGAGCATCTGCCAGAAGCTACGTGGCCGGGGCAACAGCCCGGAAGCCTCGATATCCGTCACGTTCGCCCAGCGTGCTGAACCATGTAGGTACGGGTTGAGCTTGGCCGAGTTCGCCAGAACCATCTTGGTGACAGCCAGGCCGAGCAGGCCGGCGGCACTGACGGTCATGCCGATACCGCCGGCGCGCATGATGGCGTCCGGATACTGGCCGTACCACGTACCGACCCAGCCCAGGATCGACCACGGCGCATACACGTGGTTGAGGTGAGGACCGAGTACCGCCTGGTACTGGAAATCGTGCGCAAAGAACTGGGTGGCGGACTGCAGGCCCGCGACCAGCGACATAACACCCAAGGCTGGGATGATCTTGTCGGCCTTGGGTTTCGGTGCGCGTACCTGCGGACCGACGGCGTTGTTGAATTTGTCTTTCACCTGCTCCGCCCTTTTGTCTTGGTTGAACCCGGCTGGGTGACGGTGACGGCATCACCGACGACAACGCGCTTCTGGCGTTGTGCGGACGCTTCGTCAATCGGCCCCCCCGGAATTTCCTCGCCGCGTTTCAGCAAGGCCGGCGATTGATCCTCGCCCTGGCAGGTACCGGCGGAAGTCTCCGCCCCGCTTTTATGATCAGTATATCGTATGTTGTTCTTTATATCGAAATGCAAAGAACGCCCCTGGTCACGCTTCTCGATGTGCTTCCCGGTCGCCGACACGGCTGGCGAAGCCACTCCTGCCCGGGAAACATCCGGTCGCAGCCCCTTATCCACTTGCTCTTCCTGTTGCTCCTGGCGATCACGCCCCCCGGTGTTTGCTTCGCTCAAAAGCGCTTGTCGACGCCGCTCCAGGACGACGTCTTCAAACGTGAGGGGAAGGTTTCCGATCGCCGCGGCGCCGGCGACCTGTTCCTTGAATTCGGCGCTGCCGTTGACCGTGATGCGGTCCCCGTATCGCTCCATCGCCATGCGCAAGGCAGCCTGCAGGCCGTCCTGGGTAACTCCCCGAGAGACCTTTAGCTTCTCGCCATCGTCCCTGACCGCCGACGAGCCAACCCGGTAGATGATCGTTCCCGTCTTGGTGATGCTGTCCTGGTGGGCCTCTGCATCCTGGTCAGCTTGCTGGCCACCTGTGGCTGCCAGCGTGTTTCCCTTGAGACCCTGGGCCGCATCGCGTGCGCGCAGGGTGGCCAGTGCCTCGCGATCTCCGTCGGTGGCCTTGCGACGCAACCAGTCGGCCCACGTCTGGCGCTGGCACTTCTCGTGAATGACTTGCCGATCCCTGAGGTACTGCTTGCTGATCTTCTCGATTTCGTCCCTGAGCGTCTTGCTTGCGAGTGCATAGAGAAGCTTGCGGCTAACACCCGGGTCACCCAGCAGCTTGATGGCAGCGCGTTTCAGGCGACCGGCCCGCTTGGCGGCTTCAACCAGGCGATTCTTCCGGTCACGCGCCTGCGCCCAGGCAAGCGAACGCGAAGCGCCGATGTCCTGCTGCTCGGCCTTGTACCTGGCGTACAACTCGACCGTATCCACCCGCGTCCGAACCGGGCGCGGCTCGTACTGCCGCGCCGGCTTCGTCGCCTGATCGGCCTTCCACTCCGCTGAAGCCTCGAAAGGACCAAGCCGGCCTTCGAGCTTGCCCTTCGACAACTCGCGGGCAACGGAACTCGCCTTGACCACCGTTCCCGACTGGTCGGCAATGATCAAGCCGTTGCCGCGAGCCCGCAGTTCCAGCCCGTTATCCCGCATCACTTCATGCAGCTCTGCCCAGGACTGCGCGGCCTGGATCTCCTTCAGGCATTCGCGCTGGATCCAGCCAAGCAGGCTCTCAACGCCGGCATGACGTTCCATATCGGCCGCACGATTCTCTGCGCCACGCTTCTGCGCCTGGTGGTTGTCGCGCTCCAGGCCGTAGTCGAGTTCCAGCCGCTCGCAAAGCTCACCCAGGATCTTGTGGTCGTTGTAGGGCGTGTGGATCGAATAGCGCGTGGGGTGAATCTTGTTGATCGCAATATGGATGTGCAGGTTGTCGGTGTCGTGGTGAACGGCACTGACCCGCTGATGATCGCCGTAGCCGAGCGCCCCGCAAATTCGCGCCTCGATAGCATTCAAGGTGATTTCGTCGGGCTCGTCGCCGCGGAAGCTGACAATCAGGTGATAGGTCTTGTCGGACTCGGCACGGGTGTTCTGAACCTGGGTGTTGATGACCTCGAGAACCGCCGCGTCCGGCCGGTCTGACTGGCAATTCGTGACAGTCACGCCGCCAACGCGCTCGGCTTTCTGCTGCGCGTTGGTGATGTACTTCACCAATTCGGCGAAGTCGCTCTTCTTGACCGACTTCATGGGCACTTGCTTGGCGATCATGCCGGCCCTCCCTGCGTTTTAGCCGCTAAAATTTTTTCAGTCAGCCCTGGGCCTGACCACCGTCCCCATGACGTGAATCATCTGGTCCTGCGTGGACTCGATCCGAGACAGCACCGCCCGGATGGTGGCCTCGCCGACCGAAGCCAGACGAGCGTCGTCGGTCAGCCAGAGCTTCAGCAGGCCGCCGAGTCGGCCCAGGTCGCCATTGATCCTCGCCAGCTCTTCCACCTGCTTGTTGTCGACGATGCCGCGCACCTGGTAGCCAATGCCGACGTTCAACAAGAAGGTCGACAAGCTCAAGCCAGTGGCTTGCGCGTTCGCCTGGATCTGGTGCCGCTCTTCGGGCAGGCAATACACCTTGATCGGCGGACTGCCTTTGCGCGTTGCCTTGTTTTCCTTCTTCATCGTTCCCCCAGTTGTGGCGGCGACAGCCGCTTGCCTCGCAGAGCAGGATTCCCGTTGAGCACGAAGTGCGAATAAGGGCTGCGTGAAGAAGGACGACCCGCCTGCGGGTGGGCCTACTTCACATATCCTGCCCGGCCCAACAGCGTTGTTACGCCAGAAGTGACAAGACACAGCGCGTTGCCAGGGCGTTGCTGCAGCGTTGCTCTGCCTTTAATTTCGATATATCGTATCATTGTTGAAGACAAAACCCGACACGCAGCGGCTCAAGCGCGGTTTCAAATCGGTGCGTCAGGCAGAAGAAGGACGGAACAATGCTTACGAAACGGTCATGACGAAGAACTTGTCGGTGCGCATCGCAGAACGCACGGCCCAGAAGAAACCTTCCCGTAACGGACAGAACCGGGCGACCTTTCTGGCCATACGCGGGGATGTAAAACAGGCCCTCGATGACGGCTGGCCAGTCAAGACCATCTGGGAAACGCTGCACGAGGAAGGCAAGGTGTCCTTCAGCTACCAGGCGTTCCGCGGCTACGCGAATCGCCTGATCCTGTCGTCGCCAGCGAGCAGGGCAACAGTGTCGACGCCGATGGCCGTCGACTCACGGATCGGCAAGCAGCACGGCCCGGCAACAGCCCAGGCGACCGAGAAAAACCCAGGGGAGCCAACGACAACCGGCTTCACATTCAACAGAACACCGAAGAAGGAGGATCTACTCTAATGGCCAAAATTCACATGGTCTTGCAAGGCAAGGGCGGCGTCGGCAAGTCGTTCATCGCGACGGTGATTGCGCAGTACAAGATGAGCAAGGGGCAGCAACCCCTGTGTATCGACACCGACCCGGTGAACGCCACCTTCCACGGCTTCAAGGCGCTGAACGTTCGGCTCCTGGAGATCATGCAGGGCGACGAAATCCAGACCCGCAACTTCGATACCTTGGTCGAGCTGATTGCACCATCGAAAGACGACGTGATCATCGACAACGGCGCCAGTTCCTTCGTACCGCTGACGCACTACCTCATCAGCAACCAGGTGCCGGCGCTGCTACAGGACATGGGCCACGAGATGGTGGTGCATACCGTGATCACCGGAAGCCAGGCCCTGCTCGACACCGTCAGCGGTTTCGCCCAGCTGGCCAGCCAGTTCCCGGCCGAAGCCCTGTTCGTGGTCTGGCTCAATCCCTTCTGGGGAGCGGTCGAGCACGAAGGCAAAAGCTTCGAGCAGATGAAGGCCTACACGACAAACAAGGCACGGGTGTCGGCCATCGTGAAGATCCCGGCGCTAAAGGAAGACACCTACGGCCGCGACCTGAGCGACATGCTGCAGGAGCGCCTGACCTTCGACGAAGCCCTGGCGATGGACACCCTCACGATCATGACGCGGCAGCGCCTCAAGATCGTCAAAGGACAATTGTTCAGCCAACTGGATAGCGCGGCGGTGCTGTGATGACCGACCAGGTCGAAGAGCTGATCAAGGAAATCGCGGCCAAGCACGGCATAGCCGTCAGCCGCGACGACCCGATCCTGATCCTGCAAACAATCAACGCCAGGTTGATGCAGGACAGCGCCAAGGCCCAGCAAGCGATGCTTGATCAGTACAAGGAAGAACTGGAAGCCCTCGCGCTGCGCTGGGGAAACGATGCCAAGACCAAAGCGGAAAGGATCTTGAATGTGTCTCTTGCAGCCAGCAAGGACGCGGCGGCGAAGCTCATGCAAGAAGGGGCGAAGGAAGCGGCAGCTTCGGTGCGGGGTGAAATCGATGTGGCGCTGCGCCGCGTCGCCGGCCCAGTTCGCGACGCCCGGAGAATCAGCGCCTTGAACGTGGCGGCGTCGTGCATCACGTGTATTGCGGCAGCGATCGCCCTATGGGCTGCCGTCCATTGAATGCAAACCTGCCGGCGCCGCGCGCACGCCCGATGTCGTCGAAGGCAAGCAAGGCTGGGCGCTGGGAGCCCTCGTTCTTTAGCGGCTAAAGGGTGTCATCGGGACAATCCACGGCTCAAATGCGCCGCCAAGACCGAAGCAACCGCCCTGCCCTGGTCGTATCTGATGCTCGCGTTGCTGCCGCTTTCAGGCACCTTGTCGAAATCGGACCGAGCATGCTTGATGAAGCTCTTGCCGACCTGCTGGAAAACACTCTCTTTGTCGGCGTACAGAATCACGCCATCGTGGGTCTTGTTCTTGTCGGCCTGACTGGCTAGATACAGGTTATAGATGCCGGGCTTGACCGTTCCGGCTCTGTCCACCTTGTCGTTCTGCCACTGCCCTTCCTGCTCATGCTGAACGATTCGTTGGCCGTTCATCACAAGAAGGCGCTGTTTCATGGGTTAATCCTATCCGAGAGTGCCGCCACATGGCTGTCAGGTAGAGCGGCGTGCACAATGAAGTTCACTACCTGCAGGGTAAAAACAGCGTGCAAGTCTAATACGATAGGTCGCAGTTGGAAACTACGAAGAAACGATTATTCGTTTCTAAACAGACCGTTACGCGGCTTTGCGCGAGCCGTCGAGAAAGCAAAAGTCGTCCAATAACTCATTGACTTAGCATCTTCAGGGGCGGCTTTCTGCTGATGGATGCGAGCTCTTCGACTTTATCGGTCTTTCGAGAAATCATTTTCGGACGTTGTACCGGCTGCCCGCCCTGTCTTGACGGCTTCAAGAAGACCGCGCTGCTGATCCTTCAAGGCCTCGACCTGACCACGCCAGTTTGAAGCTTCCTCGCGCGCCTTTCCGACCTCTTTGCGCGCTTCGTCGCGCTCCATTTGAGTAGCTGTAGCGACGCAAAATGATGTCGGCCCAGACGCACAATCAAGGGGGCTTTCTGACGCAAATTAGTTGAGACGGATAGCGACTCCAGACGCACATTCGGTGATTCTCAAACCACATTACGTGAGACGGACGCACATTGTTGAGACGCTCAATCGCGTTCGCGGTGCGGAGGGTCACAGCGGCAGTCCCACTGCCCGCATCTCCTCGATGAGTTCCGTCGATCGCTGCGGATTCAGCGTGCCGCGCAGCAGTTCGCGGATCTCCACCGGCTTCGCTTCGAACTGTTCGCATAGAGCGCGCACGTCGTACCCGTGCCGCGTCAGTTGGGGTTCCAGATCATCAATGCGCCTCGACAGCACCGTCTCCACGATGGCGGCGTCGATTGGTTTCACACCGGCTTCAAAGCCTGCTTCGAAAGCGCGCACCAGGTGTCGCCCGATCTGCAGCGGGGTTTTGAGCCTTGCGGCCAGGAGGGTGGCCGCGTCGTCGGTCAGCACTGTGCTCGGCTCGACGCCCTCTTCGAGCGAGGCTTTCATCGCCCAGTCGATGTAGTCGCGCTGCCGGTCGCGCAGACCCCCAAACTCGAAGATGGTGGTCCGATCTCCCACCTCCTCCATCTTGGGGCGGCGCAGGTCGTTCTTGAGCTTGGG
>NZ_SPMY01000116.1 GCF_012939955.1 Candidatus Accumulibacter phosphatis | reverse complement strand
GATTCATCGACACCGACGCCTTGGGCACGAGACATCGACATGCGAATCGACAGCGCGTTGAGGAAGCGCTTGATCAAGCGCGGATTGCCCGCGATGCCGGTCGCGCTTGTCATCAAAGGCGCAAGCCGATCTGCGGCATCGAGGCGCGCAATCAACGCATCAGAGAGTTTGTCGTTCAGACTTCTGAGGAACTTGAGATCGACTCGCTTTCCTTGCCATGATCGCCCCAGCTGCGAGCACACCTCTCCTCGAATTCGTTCCTTCTCTTTGGAATCAAGGTCGCTGTTCTCGATAAACAGCATCATCATGTATGCACGAACCTCTTGCGTCCCCAACGGCGGAACACGAATCGGAACCTGAATGAGTTTGTCGAAATAGTTGATGACGAGCTCATCGTCAACGCCTTGGAAGTGGCGCTTGACGGCGTGCTTGATCATCTGGTCATCGGCAGCGATAACGAACGCCGTGTGCTTCAAGAACAGAAGAAGACGAATGGCCTCCAACGTGGAGATCGTGGTTTCTGGAAGGCACCGATCCAGATCGTCGATGAGCACCACCAATGTGACGCCCATCTCCTTGAGCAACTCTTCGAAACTCGTGCGGAGAGCTTCAATCTCCTTTGGCGGCGAAGTGGTCCTTTTAGGCTTGATCAAGCCTGTCGCCGTTTTCTCAGCTTCTCCCGCTGCCGATTTGACTGCGTCAACCGCTTCCTTGTCGACATCACCAGCGACCAAGATCTTGCCGAATCCCCAGAGTTCCCCGAGGAGGCCTGCAGGCGGTATGCCTAACGCCAGCGAGGCAGCGGAGCCGGCTGCGAGCTTGATTGCGCGAAACCAGTTGACCCGTTCGAGCAACTCCTTCGCTTTGCCTATTCCCGTCTTTCGCTCGTCAGCCTCCTTCGCCAACGTCGAAGCGACCACTTCGATCAGCGCGGCGCGCGCGTCGTCATACCCTTGATAGAGCCATGCATTGAACTCGACAAAGATGAACTTGCTCGGCTTTGACTCTTCGTCATGCCGCGCCGACAACTCGGTGCGAATCAGCTTGATCATTGAAGACTTCCCGACACCCCACGCGCCGGAAACGCCAATTGAGATTGGCCGCGACTGCGCCTGCTCGATGATCTCAGCTACCGTCTTAGCAATACCGCCGAAATTCAGAAAATCCTGTGCCGTCTCGTTGTCTGTCCACATTGTCGGATGTCCTCTCTACTTTCCAGCGCTTCGCAACTGGAGGTTGTAAGCCGGAACTGCGGAAAATTCAGTCATCCCAAGTCCAGTCCTGCCACGAGCGCATCCGGGTTGATCACCTTGCCGTCGCTTTGGAACGTGTAGTGTCGCCAGCCTGGTGACACGGCTGCTCGTTCGATCCCTTATGGCATGGC
Source organism: Candidatus Accumulibacter phosphatis (assembly GCF_012939955.1). GTDB lineage: Bacteria > Pseudomonadota > Gammaproteobacteria > Burkholderiales > Rhodocyclaceae > Accumulibacter > Accumulibacter delftensis. The sequence goes on along the minus strand of NZ_SPMY01000116.1, from coordinate 10,182 downwards.
AATCGTGGCCAGATGCAGATCCAGCGGAATTTTCGGCGGTTCCGGCGTACCCTCTAGTCGGGGGCTGGATGTTCTTGGCGATAGACTTACGGGATGGCGTTCCTTTATGCCGCTGGTCCACGACCGCTATCATCCGCCGCCGACCCTCTGCCGCAACAGCACGCCATAAGCTGTGTTCACCCGCTTGGCTTCCGCCTGAAGCTGGGCGCGCTTCTCCGCGTTCATGGCGCTCACTCGCGCCGGCGATGCTTGCTGGACCAACTCGCGCCTGGTCTGCTCTATCGACTCCCACGTGGAGCCCGGCGTGGCCTTGAGCAACTTGTATGCGTCGTCGACGGGCATGGTGGGAGGCTCTGGAGGCGTGGGCTTTGGCACTGCCGCGCGCGGCACCAGTGGCTTGGCTTCTGGTGCAGGAGGCCGCGGCTGCGTGACAACTGGTGGCGAAACAACCGGGGGCAACGGCGCTTGCTCCCATAGTTCTGGCTGCCGAACTGGAGGCGCCGGTGACTTCACCGGTGGTGGCGGCACGGGAACCACCTCCGCCGGGGCCAGCGGCGCGGCACTGGACATCGCCGCCTGCACTTCGGCAAGAAGCGTTACTGCTCGGGGCACATGCCGGTTTTGCAGTTCATGCTCCAACTGCCTGAGCGTCCCAGGGTCTCCCCTCAATGTCTCGAAGAGGGCCTCTAGCTGCGCGATGTTCTGGCGCATCAAGGGGCGTTTCATACCTGTAGGGCCTCCTGCTCCGGCTCCGGCTCTTCTTCAACTCCGTACGGGTCGACTTCTTTGTAGTGGACCCAGACGGTGTTGTCGACAGACTCCGCTCCCAGCGGCTCGATGCCCAGCCGCTGGAGTGTCTGCAGCAGGTCGCCGAGCACTGCCTCGCGCCGCCGGACGAAGCTGGATGCGAAGCACCGCCAGAACGTCCAGCCTGCCCGCTCAAGCACGCGCTGGCGAGCCATATCGTCCTGCCATTGGCCTGGGCCGTGAAAGCGGTCGCCGTCGCACTCAACGGCCAGACGTCGTCCTTCGTTGCCCTCGATGACAAAGTCGATGCGGTATCCGCCACAGGCCACCTGTGGCTCAATACGGAATCCACGCTTTACCAGTTCGTCGAACATTTCCAGCTCGAAGCCTGAGTCACACCTTTCGCGCAACGCCTGCACCTTTTTGGCGTCCTGCCGGAACGGCTGTTTGAAATGGTGGATGACCTTGCCGTTGAGCGAGTCCTCCCGGAAATCTGTCTCGGCGACCGAGCGGAACAGGTACATGCGATCCCTGGCACGCGACAGAGCTACGTTGAATCGCTGGTGTATGTCTGCCCGGTTAGCCGCGGCCCGGTCACCACGTCCCAGAACCATCGAGACCATCATGATGTCTCGCTCCCTGCCCTGGAACACCGGCGGCGGGCCGATGGCAATCTTCCGAGCAACAACGTCGACCGGCGAGATCTGCTCGCTGACCAGTTCATGGATGCGGGCGGCTTGGGCGGTGCCCAGCAGTGTTACGACGCCGATGCTGCGGCCGTCGAACTGCGAGTCAGCGAGGATGGTCTTGATTTCGTCAACGATTGCCTTCGCCTCTCCCGCATTCACGTCTCCCTCGCGATGGCCACCCCTGACGAACACATCGACTAGCGGCGGGTCCAGACGCTCGTTCGCTTTTGGGACGCGCAGCGGCCGAATGTCGTTCTGATAGAACTCCCGATTCGAGAACTCAATGATGGCTGGCACACAGCGGAAGTGCTCTTTCAACATTACCGAGTTACCGGCGAAAACGACACGAGCCAAGTCGTAGATAGACTTGTCCGGCGTCATTTCCGAGCCATGCGGCTGGTTGGTGAGGAACCGGTTGATGAGTTCCCTGATCCTCTCTTCGGCCATGCCGACTGCCGACGGTGACACTTGCTTGTGGTCCCCCACGATGAGTACCTTCCGGCCGCGAAGTAGTGCCGGGAGCGCCCAGATGTCTGATTGGGATGCTTCGTCGATGACAACGAGGTCAAACAGCCCAACCTCGGGCGGAATCGTCTCCGAAACGCGCCACTGCGGCAACACCCAGCAGGGGACCGCTTGGTAGGCACGTAACATCGCATCGCGCGCCGTTTTTCGGTGTCGCACGGCGCGCACCCCGGTGCCGGCTCCCATCGCCTGAACCGCATTCAGGTAGGCCTGGAGAGCCTGCCGCACGGCGTCGGGAGAGTTGTTGAACACGCCCAGCCAGGTCTTCTCTGCAACGAGCTCCTGGTACGTGCGGGCCAGCGCGGTCGTGAGCGTCTTGCGTTCCTCGAACAGCTCGCGCAGCTTGTGATGGCCGTCAATCCTGTCGAGGAACATAACCATCTGTCGCCAATTCCAGGCGTCAAGCCAGCTTGCCGGCGTCGTGGCGTCCAAGTCGGCGGTCGCCGGCTCAGTGCGCAGGCGCTTCGCCCACTTGGTGGCTCCGGCGGCTTCGATGCTCGCCGTCATTCGAGAAATCTCGTCGAGGTAGGGACGCAGCGCAGTGAGCCTGGACAGTTCCGCCTGCAACTCCAGCCAAGTGGCTTGAAGCACGGACTCGTCAGCTGCTGCACGACCGAGCTCCTCAGTCAAGAAACTGCGCAGCTTACTGACGATACCGCCTCGGCAGCCTTCAAGCTTGCGCACGAGTTCCTGCACACGCTTCATCGCATAGGCCAAGCGGCCCTTGTCGACGTGCGCCTGAAGGCTGGTGTATACGTTCGCCACAAAGGCCTCGCCACCGTCCCACATGCGGTCGGAAGTCTTCTTGCCGACCACCTCCGCTAGGCGGGCATGCAGTTTTGCGTCGAAGTCGAAGGTCAGCCGGCGTACGTCCTCGATGCTCGATTGCCATTGCGCGATCTTTTTGAAGCCGGATTCGACGCCCGGTTCTGGAACTTCAAGTCCGAACTCACCCGACAGCGAGCTCCAGCGGGCAAGCGCCTTCCTGGCCTCTGTACGCCAGGTAAGCGTCTCCTGAACTGCCTCCCAGTCACCCTTGGAAACAGGCACCACGCCGGTGACCGTCACGGAGGCAATCATCTTGCGGGCCTCGCCCTTACCGAATGGCAGTCCGAAGGCACTCTTGCCTGCCACCAAGCGTGTCACTGCGTCGGCGAAGTCCTCTTTCAGCTCGGCGTCTGCCGGAGCATCGATGGCCTTGGCGACGAGCCCGAGGCGCTGATGCTCTAGTTTGCGCACCTCAGTCACGACGGCCAGCAACGCTTGCAGTACGGCGTCGCCGGGTTGCATGTCTGCCAACCGCTTGCCTAGCGCATTCAGCCACGGCTGGCGCGTGCCCACCAGCTTGGCTTTCAGCGCCATACGTTCCTCCAGGAACTTCAGCAGCGTCTGGGCTTTCTCAAAGGTCTCCAAGCGGGAGTCAGCCAGCGCGAGGGTTTTGCCCTGGATGACGCTGGCGTCGATGGACTTGGCTTTGACGAGGTCGCGATGCAGATCCAGAACGTCGGCCCACACGGGGAAGCCATCTGGCGCAGGAAGCGAGCAACCCACGTACATCAGGTCATCGCCGACAGCAATGCGTGCCCGCCGCAACCCATTGATCGCGGCGTCGTCGAACGACAGCTCGCCATCCTTGGTCGATGGCGGTTCATCGTCGAACCACTGGTGCGATTCGGCATGCTCCAACACCAGCTTGGCCATCTCCTCAGGCGTCACCTCGCGGCCTTGGAACGGGTAGTTCCGCATGTGCTTGGCAGCGTAGTCCGCAACGGTCCGGTCAACGTGGGCGATTTTGGCGTGAAGTTGGTTGAGCTTTCCCTCGGCCGCCGCGATGCTGGCTTCCGTCCGCGTCGGGTTTATGGACGCGACCCGCGATGCGATGGTCTGGATGGAGTGCTCAAACTGCTTCATCCCGTTACGCTCGTCGGACAGCAGCGACACGCTCAAGGGGCGAACAACCTCCGGCAACTTGTCCTGCAACACCGCTAGTGCGGATTCGCCCTTCGCTGTGACCAGCACTCGTTTGCCCTGAGCCAGGTAGTGGCAAATGACGTTGGCGATCGTGTGAGTCTTGCCCGTCCCGGGCGGCCCCTGAACGACAACGCCGTCATTGGCGTGCAGTTTCTGGACGATGGAGACCTGCTCGTCGTTGTAGGGCATCGGGAAGTACAGCTCCATTGCGCCCGAGCCACAGTCGCTGGTGGATAGGCCACGGAACGGTTGCTCTGGCCGCACCCGGACTGCCAAATCTCCGCGCTCGACGAAGCTTCGGATCACGCTCGGCAGTGTTGTCGCTTCCTCAACCTTCTGCTTGAGGCGACGGATGTCCTCCAGGAAGATGTCGCCCGAACGCTTACGCCCGAATAGCACCCACGTGTTCGTGATCGTGAGCTTGTCACCGGGGACTGGAGGGGTGACGTCGTCGGTGCGCACCTCGTAGGCGCCCGAAGGGTCCAGGTGTCCCACTGCGGCCTTGAGTGTACCGTCGTATGTTGACGACTCGAACGGGTTCACCCGGTTCGTGCCCGTAGACAGCGTGCTGCGCCAGTAGGCCTCCAGTTGCCTCACGCCGGGCAGCTCCATCTCCGCGTAGCAGTCGGCCTCCAGGCGAGGCCCGACGTCGCGGGGGCGGACTTCGAGGTCGAAGTTCTTCTCGTTGAGCGTTACCTCGCAGGCCTGCACCAGGAGCGGGAACTTCACCGGCGTGGCAAATCCCTCCTTCTTCCAGGCGGCGTAGCCTATGCCCCAGACCAACTCGAGAGGAGTTTCGGCGCCCTCCGAGGAGATGGCTTGCTGCAGCGAGAACAACTGGTTGTAGCGCGCGATGGTCTTGCGCCGAGGGCGCTCAGCTTGTGCCCACGGCTCCCACTGGTTCGCGACATACCAGTGGAACAGCTCGATAACCTCAGGGTGGTCGTCGATCCGATGGCGCCCGACTTCGCGCTTGCCGTCGTAGACGACCGTCTCACCTTTGAGTTCTGGCGTTTTTTCTGGGCTTTTTGGCAGCGTAACCCATGGCTTTAGCTGCTCATCGGGCTCTGGTGCCGGGATTTCCTTCAGCCGCGGAATCCGCAACCACACGTCATCCCCATCGACCTGCAAATTGAACTGCAGCTCGGGTAACCCCTTGAGCTCGTGCTGGTAGGCAACGAAGAACTCACTCGGGATCGAGAAGGCCGGCTTGGTTCTGAGCTTCTCAACCTGCTCGATGTAGGTGAGCAGGTCGAGTACCAACGCCCTGGTCATTCCGTTGTTCCCTTCGCCTTGACTGTCTTGGCACGCTCTGGCTCTGCGATGCCGTGCTTGTCACAGTGCGCGAACAGCAGCGTCTCCAGCATGTTGGTGAAACTGCGATTCTCGCGGGCGGCTGCCGCCTCCAGTAAAGCCTTGAACTTCGGGGAAACCCGAAAGCTCATTGAAATGGTCTTCGCTGCTGTCATGGCGCGGGTCTCTGTATAGACGTTTACGATACAGAAAACAAAGCATTTCGACTACCGAGCAGATCCGCTCATTTGCGTAGCGGACCTCCTGAGAGGGGTCGCTTCAGAAAACAGGAAACTATCTTACCTTAAGCCATCTGGATACGTCGGTATGCACAACGAAGCACATCGGTTCAGCATATGACGGCTGGTGGCAGACTGTTAGATCTGTCCTTAAGTCGGTTCGCTGTTCCATTGTTTCCTGAACACCACTCTCGTCGTCTCAAGCGAAAAGAAAGGCATGAAGATGATCGAGACCGTGGAGAAGGTCCGATCACGCCGCGGATACGTTCGGGTGCCTGCTTACCCGTCCGGTCCCTTCGCGTGAGCGCAAGCCTTGCCACTTCGTCTTTCACGCCGGCGGTCGTGCGATGCCGGTTGTCCACACAAATCGTGGATAACTCTGTGCGTCCTGCCCGGCAAGCCAACGCCAGCGTGTCCTGAGGCGGACTGCCCGGAGTTTGAGCGACCCCCTTGCTTGTTGAGGGTCCGCAGATCTTCTGACCGCAAGCGCCGTGTCATCCGATCCGGCCGCGAATGGCATTCGTGTGGTGACGGAGCCCCCTCCCCTGCCAGCAATCCAGCATCAACGACAGCCCCCGCTGATTTCGCTTCCTTCCGGGCCAAGTGCGTCAATGCCAGAGTACTATTGGGCTTGTGCCCCTATGCCCGCAGCGTCATAGCGCGTTGGCGTACGGTGGATTTCGATACCTGTCGAACCGTGGCATTCTTGGAAACACGAAATTGGCGCGGTGTACCGGGGCAGGACCCGGAGGGGCGCGGCCATGGCCTGGGGGCGGTTATCCATGAAGTTTGTCAGCAACGCCGGAACTGACCGCGTACTGGATCTGGTACGTCCATGGCTGAAGCCTGGGCACGGGGTGGACATGATTTTGCCGTCCTTGTTGGCTTTTTCCGAAGTGCTCGCCGACGGCGGCAAGATGTCTCGTGTTCGTTTGCATGGGATCGCGCAAGTGCGGAGTTCATAGGCATGGTCACTCGCAGAAGAAAGACTGGGGAAAGCGCTTCTCCGCCGCCACCACCCGCCGGCGAGAGCTCTGCGCTGATCGTTGTCGAGCGGCATGGCGACCTGATGGATCGTGTCGTGGCGATCCTCGATCAGGCGCGTAGCAATGTAGTGCGCGCGGTAAACAGCAACATGGTCATCGCCTACTGGCTGACCGGGCGAGAGATTGTTCAGGCGCTGCAAGGTGGCGAAGAGCGGGCCGGCTACGGCAGGCGCTTGCTTGCCGAACTGTCCGAGGCGCTGCAGCGGCGTTACGGGAGGGGATTCTCCGTAACCAACCTGAAGTACTTTCGACTGTTCTTCCAGGCTTACGCGAACCGTAGCCCCGAGATTCGTCACAAGGCTTGTGACGAATTGGGCGAGGCTGACCAGGCAGGCGTGTTGGCAGACCTCTCTGCCGCGCTTGAGGCCACAGAAGCGCTCAAGGGCTTCTCACCGAATCTGAGTTGGTCCCACTACCGCAGCCTGAGCATGCTCGAACGTCCATCCGAGCGATGCTTCTACGAGATCGAGGCCGAGCGCTGCAACTGGAGCCAGCCGGTGCTGGAACGACAGATTCACAGCCAACTGTTTGCCCGCCTGCTGAAGAGCCGGGACAAGGCTGGAATGCTGCAGTTGGCCAGAGACGGGCAAACCGTTGAGCGCCCGATGGACGTCATCAAGCATCCGTACGTGCTCGATTTCCTCGACCTTCCCGAGGCAGTCAGGTTGCATGAATCGGAACTGGAAGCGGCGATCATCGAGAAGTTGCAGCCCTTCCTGCTCGAGCTGGGAAAAGGTTTCGCCTTCGTTGCCCGGCAGCACCGCGTTGCTACGGAGACGCAGCATTTCTACGTCGATCTGGTGTTCTACAACTACCTGCTGAAATGCTTCTTGCTTATCGACCTGAAGATGGGCCGTTTGACGCATCAGGACGTCGGCCAGATGGATATGTATGTGCGCATGTTCGACGATCTGCGGCGCGGCGACGGCGACAATCCGACCGTTGGGCTGATCTTGTGCGCCGAGCGCGACGAGGTGGTCGCGCGTTACTCGGTGCTCAACGAAAGCCAGCAACTGTTTGCGTCGAAGTACATGCTCTATTTTCCAAGCGAGGAGGAATTGCGCGCCGAGGTCGAGCGCGAGCGAGAGCAAATAGCAGCGGGGCAACGGGCGGCAAGCGTTGCCGATTTGGCAAAGCTTGAGAAATCAAAGCGGGGGCGGAAGTCGAAATGAAACTACATCTTGAATTCGATCTTCCGTATCAGGCCGCGGCCGTCGAGGCCGTCTGCGATTTGTTGGGGGAGCCTCAACACCGGTGTCACCAACCGCCATTTGAACCCCTCGTCCGCCACCGACCAAGAATCGACGATCACGCCAGTGATTCCCGCGATCCGTAGACATTGCTGCGGCGCACAACGTAAGGTCGTTTTTTCTTAACTGGCGATTGGAAACGATGCATGCAAGTGGCTTAGCGTACGATTTGTTCCGTTTCGTGAGTTGCCCCCTAGATTGACGGAATTTTCTGGGATATGCAGAGTCCAGGAATATGCAGAATTGCAGGCGTGGGAGCCTTGTGCTGACGGCCATGTCGGCTCCCATCGCTCAGCATATTCAAGCGCCCCGCAGCGAGGCGATCAGTTTGTCTGGCGCCCGGAACCGTCCTTTTTTTAGTGAGAGCGGCACAACGGCGCTCATTGCATCCAGCTTTTCTGTTGGGTCCGCCCGCAAGTAAATTTCGGTCGTCTGGATGTCTGCATGGCCGAGCCAGAGCGAGACTTTGCGGATATCCCCCGTTGCCTGCAACACCATCATCGCGGCGCTGTGCCTCAGGCTGTGCGGCGAGATGTGCCGTTGCTTAAGCACGGGATATCGTTCGGCGGCCGTCTGAACGTATTTGTTGAGAATGTACTCGAAGCCGGATCGAGTTAGCGGCTGGCCGCGCGCATTAACGAACAACTCCGTCGCCGGCGCCGGACCGCGCACCGCCAACCACGCGCGCAAATCCACGCAAGTCTGCTTCCAGAGTGGGAGCAAACGTTCCCGACGGCCCTTGCCCATGATCCGCACATTGGGCGATGGTTGCCACTCGATCGCATTTATCGGCAGGTTGACCAGTTCCGAAACGCGCAACCCGGCGGAGAAGCATAGGTGGAGCATAGCGCGGTCGCGGATGCCGTCGTGGCGCTGGAGATCCGGCGCATTGAGAACGGTCTGCATCTCATCCATCGACAAATAACTGATCAAGTGGGAATCGGTGCGCTTCGCCGGGATCGCCAAAATGCGCCGGCTTTGTTCCAGCAGCGCCGGCACGCGATGCTCGATAAAGCGCATGAAGGACTTGATCGCCACCAAGCGGGCGTTACGCGTGCGCGGGCCATTGTGGCGCTCGGTTTCAAGGTGTTGCAGGAAGTCCATCACCAATTTGGCGTCGATCTGCTCAAGACTTAGCGCCGATGGCGTAAGCCGCAGTCGCTTGCCGGCAAACTCGAACAGCAACTGGAAGGCGTAGGCATAGCTGTCGCAAGTGTGCTCGCTCGCGCCACGTTGCAGGGGAAGGCGTTCGCGCAAAAAGGCGGTGATATGGGGGGCGATCGGTGTCATGGCGTTTGCTCCTCGAACAAGCGCTCGCATACGTCGACGATATCCTCCATCAATCGTGGCGAGCTTTCCAAATACCAGTACGTGCTGCTTGGGACTGCGTGACCAAGGTAGGTCATCAGTGCCAGCATGTGGCTCCCAATGTGGTCGCGAGCATGCGGGCAAGCTATCAGCGCATTCGACGCAAAGGTGTGACGAAAATCGATCAGCCGGGGCCTCGGCTGCCCTGCTTGGCGGGGAAGACCGCAGGCTGACAGGAGTTTGTGGAATGTCGGATACACTGCGTCGAGACTCAATGGACCGAGCTGTGTCGAGAGGAACATATGGTCATCATTGGTGGCAACTCGGCGGCGTTCGACCAGATATCGCTCCAGTGCCGCCTGGGTCGTCGAGTGCAACGGCACCAGCCGACTTTTTTTTAAACTTCGTGTTGCGGATCACCAAGCCGTCAGCGGAAATGTCCTGGAAATGGAGGCTGATGGCTTCGGAAATACGCAGCCCGGTCGCGGCCAGCAGGCCAATCAAGGTGCTGTAGGTCTGCGCCCGTAGCGTCCCTGGCGGACCAAGGTGCAGCGCTTGCGCCATCAGCGCCTGGATTTCGTTCTCGGTATACAGATAGGGGGTTGGCCGCTGCCGCCGCGCACAATACACGCCCTGCGGCGGGATCTCGTGGCGACCATCGGTAGCATGAGCAAACCGCGCAAAGCGGATGACCATCTTCAAACGGTTGCTGCGTTGCGATTCCGACCGCCCTTGCCCTGCCCAGGCGATGGCCGTCGCGGCGACTATGACGGTGTCTCCTTGCGCACTGGCGAAGCGGACAAAGCCTCGGAGGCGGTGTTCGTCATCGACGAGAGCGAAACCGGCCGCGTGGCGAACAGCCAAATAGGTATCAAGCGCGTCCTTTAGCATGATGTCGCTCCCGGCCACGGCCTGATGACTTGCTGCAATAGTCCGATGTCGACTTTGGCGTACAAGGCGGTGGTGTCGATGCTGCGGTGGCGCAATACTTCGCCAATGACCTGGAGCGAAGCGCCTTGGCGGAGCAACCCGGTTGCCGCCGAATGGCGGAAAATATGGGAACCGAACGACAGCGCCTCGACACCGGCACGCCGGATGGCACGCGTAGCGACAT
>NZ_SPMY01000115.1 GCF_012939955.1 Candidatus Accumulibacter phosphatis | reverse complement strand
CCGTACCTCTAAACACGTGCCACGTACCTCTAAACACGTGCCACCGTACCTCTAAACACGTGCCACCGTACCTCTAAACACGTGCCACCGTACCTCTAAACACGTGCCACCGTACCTCTAAACACGTGTCTTTTCGTCACGATTTGCCAGATAGCGAGCTTGCGCTTGTGAGGGCGTTCGCATGACATGAACCAAATCTGATTTGGGATCGATGCTCCAGCCGGTGATTGCCGCGATGGCCTCAAGCTTGCGCAGGGCGGCCCTCAGGCTTTGGCGGAACTTTCGTAATTCCTGCGTACCGCTTCCTGTTACCTCGTGCAGCCATGAAACGCTGACGGGCATGGGCTGCGCGTGACTGGAGTAATAGAGCTGTAGCCATTGTGCCAGGGGGCTGCGTTTGAGCTGGTAACGTTGTTCCCATTCAACGCGTGTGAAGCCGCGGCCGAAGAGCTTTGCAAGGTCGCGGGAGATTTCGACGATGTACTCCCCGGTCTCGTTGTCGGTGGCGCCACGGGGCAGCAAGGAGCCCCAGAAAACGCGCTTGTCTCCTTGATTGATGCAGACCGATGTCGCTGTTAAGTGATTCAGGCGGGAGAGCAGCCACTTGTGCTCATTGCCGCCGGTCGATCGGCCGATGAGCTTCAGAAGACGGTGTCGACTGAAGCGGACCAAATTGCCTTCGTGCACGCCGCGCGCGAAGTGCATGATGCCTTCAAAAAATATCAATGTGACCTTGGTCGAGTTGGTGCCCGGTGTAGGTAATGTCAAAGCCGGCTTGCGACGGAATGATCGCATTGTCGAAGGTCTTACGGGGGCATTTGTCATCGATCGCGGCGAACAGGGCCGAACGGCTCAATTCGTTCGGAACACCCATGTCTTTGTCGGGCCACAAGGCGAGCTGATGCATCTTCGCGGCTTCGCGCTTATCGAGCGTTTGCCGCATGAGATCAAGACTAGTTTCGAGTTTTTTTAGTGGTCACTTTATAACCCCCTGCCCCGCCCGGCTGTTTGGGGGGATGCCAGGTGCTGTCTGCGTGTCGTGTTGCATGCGTGTATACACGTCTAGGAATATAGATGCTTAGTTGTCACCCGCTTGAAGAACCCGGCCGAGTCTAGCAATCTCCGGCTTCCCTGCCCTGGCAAAAATGGTGTTCAGCGCGTCGGCCAGTAACTCTTGTAAGGTGATGTCTCCTTCGACGGCGATCATCTTCAATTGCTTGTGCACTTCCGGGGCGAAGAAACCTCCGATCAGCACCTGCCCCTTGCGGGCACCGGGGCGGTTCTGCCCACGCCCCTTGACGGCCGGCGCGGACAGCGCAGCTGGTGGCGGAGTGCCGGGCGCGGTGAATTTTTCAAGCCCTCGCGCGAGTGGGTTCGGTTTGGCCATGGTTTGCCTCCTTCTTTAATTTGTCTATAAGCTTACGCGTAAACTTGTATAACTGTATAACTTCGGCGGCGGCTTTTCCGGAAGGGTCGAATTCGGTGGGACCTTGGCCTACATTGGTGGCGTGCATGTGGGCGGCGCGCTGATGAAGCACCGTTGGCGCAACGGTGAAGCCCATGTCCCGAATGGCGGCGGCGGTCTGTTGGGCTGCGGAGCCCTGCACGGGAGCCTGATTGATGACGACCAGAGAAGGGGGCTCGCCTGCCAGTTTGAGAAGGTCGCGCACGGTCTTGAGCGTCTCGATATCGAAGAGATGCGGGCGAACGGGTATCAAGACTAGGTCGGCCACGCGCGCGGCCTCAGCGGCCTCTTGCGAGGCGTGCGGCGGTGTGTCGATCAACAGAAGTTCGACGCCTTGAGACAACGCTGCGGCGATCGCTTGTTTGATGCGGGCGACGGGCGAGGCGACAACCCAAGGTGTTTCGGCGTCGCGGCGGTCAGTCCAGTTGGTGGCGGTGGCTTGGGGGTCGGTGTCGATGACGGCGGCTGTTTTTTTTGTCCTGCATGGCGGCAACAGCCAAGCCAAGCGCAAGCGTGGTTTTTCCGGCTCCGCCCTTTTGCGCGATTACAGCAATTGTCTGCATGTATACACCTATAGGATTATAGAAGTCGGAAAGACTAGAGGTATTCGCGTAGACCGTCAACTGATTCGGTTCGGTTAACGGTTTTGAGCACCTCCACCCAGCGCGCCAAGTAAACGGCATGATCCGCCCGGACTTCCGGCGTGATGCCGAGATCGGCGCACAGGAAAGCCGCGCCCAATTTGTCACAAGCCTTGTGACAAATCTCGGGGCTACGGTTCGCGGAGGCCTGGAAGAAACTGCTTCTCGGGGGTACATACACCAAACACTCGTGTCACTAGCCACCACCTTGGGGTTGTAAGCCGGAACCGCCGAAAATTCCGTCATCCCCACGCCGGCCCTGCCACGAGCGCATCCAGGTCCAGGTCGATCACCTTGGCGTCGCTTTGGAACGTGTAGTGCCCGTTCCACATCGGTGATTCCGCTCGCCACATCCTGCATTTCCTTGTCACGGAGTCCTACTGCTCACAGGCCAAGTTCGCTGTGCGAACCGAGACGGACGAGCTGGAGTACGTTGTCGTCTGGTTTTCTGTAAATCAAGACCAAGTCGGGCTTGACGTGACAATCCCGGTGGTCCTTCCAATCCCCACTGAGCGAATGATCGTGGTGCTTGTCGGCCAGAACCTGATCATGGGCCAAGGCCGTGACGAGGGTGCCGAAGTCACTTTGCAGCGTTTGCCGGTGCGGTCCCTTGGTTTCGCGCTTGTAGTCACGCTTGAACTGGCCAGTGTGTTCAATTTTCCGCATTCAGGTCCGCCATCAGGTCCTCGACGGTGGCGAACGACTTCAGGCCACCACGGCGCGCTTCCTTCATCGCCTCGATGGTATCGACGTTCGGAACCAGTGGCTCGAACGGCAGTGCCTTCTCGCGGGCGACGCGGGTCAGCATGATGCGGAAGGCGTCCGACACGGTCAGCCCCATCGCCGCAAGCACGGCGGTCGCCTCTTCCTTAATGTGCTCGTCGATTCTGGCACGGACAACGGCATTTGCGGACATGATCTGATCCTCCAAGTTTATGAGCTACATTGTAGCTCACGTGACACCAAAACGCATCCGTTGCGCTTTGGCCGGATGTCGGAAAACACCTGTTTTGCGACGGGTCAGTAGCAACCACCAAAACCACCCCTACACCGCCGCTAAAAGAGTACGGCAAACACTGTCGCTATCCTCTACTATACGGAAACTCCATTTCAAGGTTATCCGCTTATGTTGGTTGGCTACATGCGTGTTTCGTCTGACTCAGATCGGCAAAGCACTGACTTGCAGCGCGATGCTCTGCTGGCGGCAGGCGTTGATGCCCGCCATCTGTACGAGGATCGTGCCTCCGGTGCCAAGGATGATCGGTCTGGCTTGGCTATGGCGCTGGAGTTCGTGCGCCCCGGTGATGTGCTGGTTGTCTGGAAGCTGGATCGTCTGGGCCGCTCGTTGTCGCATCTACTCACCATCGTGAACGCACTCAAGGACAAGCGGGTGGCTTTCCGCTCGCTCACCGAAGGCATGGACACCACCACGGCGTCGGGCGAGCTGCTGTTTCATGTGTTTGGCGCGTTGGCACAATACGAACGCGCCCTGATCCAGGAGCGTGTTGTCGCGGGCCTGGCTGCCGCCCGGCGGCGCGGCCGGGTTGGTGGGCGACCAGCCGTCATCGTCGGAGAGAAGCTGGACACCATCATCGTCGCTCTGAATGGTGGCATGTCCAAGGCAGCCGTGTGCCGCAACTTCGGTGTCAAGCGCACCACCTTGATCGAAACCCTGGAGCGGGTCGGCTGGACTGGATCACGGGGTGCGTCATCTCGATGACAGCCAAGAGTGAGCGATTGGCTGTCCTGTCCGAGGCCGAGCAGCATGCGCTGTACGGTCTGCCGGACTTCGACGATGCACAGCGGCTGGAGTACCTGGTGCTGTCCGAAGCCGAATTGACCCTTGCGACCAGCCGCCCCGGACTTTACGTCCAAGTCTACTGTGTTCTACAGATCAGCTACTTCAAGGCCAAGCACGCCTTTTTCCGCTTCGATTGGATCGATGTCGAGGACGATTGCGCCTTCGTGTTGAGCCGCTATTTCGCCGGCGAGACGTTCGAGCGCAAGCCAATCACCAATCATGAGTACTACACCCAGCGCGGGCGTATCGCCGAGCTGTTCGGCTACCGGCTGTGGATTGGCGACTTCCTGCCGCAGCTCGCCCAGCAGGCCACGCAGATCGTGCGGCGCGACGTGACGCCGGGATTCGTGGCCGCCGAGCTGATCGTTTGGCTTAACGAACACAAGATCATTCGGCCGGGCTACACCACCGTGCAAGAACTGATCAGCGAAACACTGTCTGCCGAACGCCGGCGCTTGGGTGGCCTCCTGGCGCAAGCGCTGGACGACGCGGCCAAGGCCGCGCTGGCTCAACTCCTGATGCGAGACAGCACGCTGTCCGAACTGGCCGTGCTGCGACAGGACGCCAAGGATTTCGGCTGGCGTCAGATGGCTCGCGAGCGTGAGAAGCGCGCCATGCTGGAGCCGCTGCACAGAATCGCCAAGGCGTTGCTGCCCACGCTGGGCATCTCGCAGCAGAACCTGCTCTTCTACGCGAGTCTGGCGAACTTCTATACCGTCCACGACCTGCGCAACATCAAGGCGGACCAGACCCATCTCTATCTGCTGTGCTACGCCTGGCAACGCTACCGGCAGCTCACCGACAACCTGGTCGATGCGATGGCTTACCACATGAAGCAGCTGGAGGAAGAGAGCAGTGCAGGCGCGCAGAAATCGTTCATCGCCGAGCAGGTACGACGTCATCAGGAAACGCCGCAGGTCGGACGCTTGCTATTGCTCTATGTCGATGACGCGGTAGCCGATGCCACGCCGTTCGGCAAGGTGCGGCAGCGCGCGTACAAGATCATGCCGAAAGACACGCTTCAAATCACCGGCCAGCGTATGAGTGTCAAACCGGCGAGCAAGCTGGCCCTGCACTGGCAGGCGGTTGACGGCCTGGCCGAACGCATTCGCCGCCATCTGCGACCTCTGTATGTCGCGCTCGACTTCGCCGGCATCGACCCGGACAGTCCGTGGCTCGCGGCACTGGCCTGGGCAAAGAGCGTGTTTGCCAACCGGCAACGTCTGTCGCAACGGCCGCTTGCCGAATGCCCGGCAAGCACACTACCCAAGCGGTTGCGACCGTATCTGGAGATCTCCGATGCCGATGGCAAGCCAGCCGGCCTGCATGCCGACCGCTACGAGTTCTGGTTGTACCGGCAAATCAGGAAGCGCCTGAAGTCGGGCGAACTCTATTTGGATGACAGCCTGCAACACCGCCATTTCTCCGACGAACTGGTCTCGATGGAGGAAATGGCCGACGCGCTCGCGCAGATCGATATCCCTTTTCTGCGCCAACCGATCGAGGCGCAGCTCGATACGCTGACAGCCGATCTGCACGCACAGTGGCTGGCCTTCAACCGCGAGCTGAAACAGGGCAAGCTGACGCACCTGGAGTACGACAAGAACACGCAGACGCTGACCTGGCGCAAACCCAAGGCCGAGAACAACAAGGTGCACGAGCTGGCGGTCTACGAGCAACTGCCGTTCTGCGACGTGGCCGACGTGTTGCGTTTCGTCAACAGCCAGTGCCAGTTCCTGTCGGCCCTGACGCCGTTGCAGCCGCGCTATGCGAAAAAGGTGACCGACACCGACACCCTGATGGCGGTGATCATCGCGCAGGCGATGAACCACGGCAATCAGGTCATGGCGCGCACCAGCGACATTCCGTACCACGTGCTGGAAACCACGTACCAACAGTATCTGCGCCAGGCTTCACTGCATGCCGCCAACGACCGCGTCAGTAACGCCATCGCCGCGCTGCCGATCTTCCCTTATTACTCGTTCGACCTTGAGACCCTGTACGGTGCTGTCGATGGCCAGAAGTTTGGCGTCGAGCGGCCGACCGTGAAGGCGCGCTACTCGCGCAAATATTTTGGGCGTGGCAAGGGCGTGGTCGCCTACACGCTGCTGTGCAACCATGTGCCGCTCAACGGCTACCTCATCGGCGCGCACGAGTACGAAGGCCACCATGTGTTCGATATCTGGTATCGCAACACCTCGGATATCGTGCCAACCGCGATCACCGGTGACATGCACAGCGCGAACAAGGCCAACTTCGCAATCCTGCACTGGTTCGGCCTACGCTTCGAGCCGCGTTTCACCGATTTGGAAGATCAACTGGCCGAGCTGTATTGTGCCGACGATCCGGCACAATACGAGAAGTGCCTGATCCGGCCGGTCGGTCAGATCGACCGGCAACTCATCATCGGCGAGAAGCCGAATATCGACCAGATCGTCGCCACGTTGGGCCTGAAAGAGATGACCCAGGGTACGTTGATCCGCAAGCTATGCACCTACACCGCGCCGAACCCGACGCGGCGCGCGATCTTCGAGTTCGACAAGCTGATCCGCAGCATCTACACGCTGCGCTACCTGCGCGATCCGCAACTGGAACGTAACGTGCACCGCTCGCAGAATCGCATCGAGTCCTACCACCAGCTACGCTCGACCATCGCACAGGTCGGCCGAAAGAAGGAATTGACCGGGCGCACCGACATCGAAATCGAGATCAGCAACCAGTGCGCACGCCTGATCGCCAACGCCATCATCTACTACAACTCAGCCATCCTGTCGCGGCTGCTGACAAAGTTCGAGGCAAGCGGCAACACCAAGACACTGGCGCTGATCACGCAGATTTCGCCGGCAGCCTGGCGGCACATCCTGCTGAACGGGCACTACACCTTCCTCAGTAATGGCAAGGTGATCGACCTGGATGCGCTCGTGGCGGGGCTGGAGTTGGGATGACGGAATTTTCGGCGGTTCCGGCTTACAACCCCACCTTGGAGTAAGCCGGAGCTTCATTTGCTCATCCACGTGGGCAGCAGGCGCTTTTTCAGGGAGGCGCGTTCCTGCGGATTACGTCCCTTGTGGTTGGCGATAAGCGCTCGTCTTGCTTCAGTCTGGACCCTTGCGCATTGGCACCTACCAGGCAATGCGCTGGTCGAATTCGTATTTCGGCACCGGTTGGGACTGCGGTTCGTCCTCGTCCAGGGTGGCGCCCTGGCCCTGCATCTCCCAGAGCGAGGGCGTACGGGCTTTCATCAGGCGTGGCGAGGAGGTCGGTTCGCCCGTGTGCTTTTCGGCAACGCTGCAAAACCCACGCAACCCTACGCAAGCCGCCGCAACCGCGGGAGAGATCTCGCTCCTGGAGGATTCTCTGGTGTGCAATCACGGCCTTGTTTGCCACAGACTGCGCGCGACCTCGGCGATGTCGCTGCTGGCCGCACGCGGCAGTTCGATACGTAGCGGCCCGGCCGTCCCGGTCAGAGAGGACTAAAGTGGTCGTGGCGGTGGGCGCAGCTGTTGTGGTGGCCAGTCGGCGTTTCAGGCTGGTGTAGTCGAGTTTCAGGGCAACGGTGACTTTGGCGATGCCGTGCCGCTCGGCGAGTTCGATTGCTCGCGACCAGAGGTCTTCCGAGATACGAGAGCTGCGCGGGCGGGTGCTCCACCATTCGGCAATGGCGGCGGCGGTATCGGCCAGTTGGAGATCGGACACGGTTAGGGACACGGCGGCATCGGGAGGCCCATCGATCAGTGAACACGGGTCTGTCACGCTATCAGACCGCCGTCGCGATTTCATGCAGCGTTGCCGAAGGGATACTCCCAATCAGACATCTGGGCGCTCCCGGCGCTACTTCGCGGCCGGAAGGTGCTCATCGTGGGTGACCACAAGCAAGTCTCACCATCGGCAGTCGGCATGGCCGAAGAGAGGATCAAGGAACTCATCAGCCGGTTCCTCACCAACCAGCCGCATGGCTCGGAAATGACGCCGGACAAGTCTATCTACGACCTGGCTCGCGTCGTATTCGCCGGCAACTCGGTGATGCTGAAAGAACACTTCCGCTGTGTGCCCGCCATCATTGAATTCTCGAACCGTGAGTTCTATCAGAACGACATTCGGCCGTTGCGCGTCCCGAAAGCGAACGAGCGTCTCGATCCACCGCTTGTCGATGTGTTCGTCAAAGGTGGCCATCGCAATGGCGACGTGAATGCCGGTGAGGCAAAGGCAATCGTTGACGAAATCGAGACTATCCTCACTGACCCGCAGTTCGACGGCCGCAGCATTGGGGTTGTCACGCTACTGGGCACCGCCCAAGCCGCCCACATCCATGAACTGGTCAGCGAGCGGATCTCGCCGGTCGACGTTGTAGCGCGGAAGATTGCCATCGGTCCGCCACCGGTGTTTCAGGGTCGGGAGCGAGACATCATGATGGTCTCGATGGTTCTGGGACCTGGTGACCGGTCCGCAGCCAACCGGGCAGACATACACCAGCGATTCAACGTCGCTCTGTCGCGTGCTCGGGACCGCATGTACCTGTTCCGCTCGGTCACCGAGACAGATTTCAGGGAGGACTCGCTCAACGGCAAGGTCATCAGCCATTTCAAACAGCCGTTCCGGCAGAACGCCAAGAAGGTGCAGGCATTGCGCGAGAGGTGCGAGTCAGGCTTCGAGCGGGACATGTTCGACGAATTGGTAAAGCGTGGATTCCGTGTTGAGCCGCAGGTGGCCTGTGGCGGCTACCGCATCGACTTTGTCATCGAGGGCAACGAGGGACGACGTCTGGCCGTTGAGTGCGACGGCGACCGCTTCCACGGCCCAGGCCAATGGCAGGACGATATGGCTCGCCAACGCGTGCTTGAGCGGGCGGGCTGGACGTTCTGGCGGTGCTTCGCGTCCAGCTTCGTCCGGCGGCGCGAGGCGGTGCTCGGCGACCTGCTGCAGACGCTCCAGCGGCTGGGCATCGAGCCCCTGGGGGCGGAGTCTGTCGACAACACCGTCTGAGTCCACTACAAAGAAGTCGACCCGTACGGAGTTGAAGAGGAGCCGGAGCAGGAACAGGAGGCCTTAGAGGTATGAAACGCCCCTTGATGCGCCAGAACATCGCGCAGCTAGAGGCCCTCTTCGAGACATTGAGGGGAGACCCTGGGACGCTCAGGCAGTTGGAGCATGAACTGCAAAACCGGCATGTGCCCCGAGCAGTAACGCTTCTTGCCGAAGTGCAGGCGGCGATGTCCAGTGCCGCGCTGCTGGCCCCGGCGGAGGTGGTTCCCGTGCCGCCACCACCGGTGAAGTCACCGGCGCCTCCAGTTCGGCAGCCAGAGCTATGGGAGCGGGCGCCGCTGCCCCCGGTTGTTTCGCCACCAGTTGTCACGCAGCCGCGGCCTCCGGCACCAGAAGCCAAGCCACTGGTGCCGCGCGCGGCGGTGCCAAAGCCCACGCCTCCAGAGCCTCCCACCATGCCCGTCGACGACGCATACAAGTTGCTCAAAGCCACACCGGGCTCCACGTGGGAGTCGATAGAGCAGACTAGGCGCGAACTGGTGCAACAAGCATCGCCGGCGCGAGCGAGCGCCATGAACGCGGAGAAGCGCGCCCAGCTTCAGGCGGAAGCCAAGCGGGTAAACACAGCTTATGCCGTGCTGTCGCGGCAGAGGATCGGCGGCTGATGCAGGAAAAGTCATTGGCGCTCTCTCATCAGCCAATGTGACCAAGCAATTGGTCGATGATATCGCTCGCTTGGCGCTGCCGTAACGCCCTTGCCTCGCGCTGCTCAGCTTCGTCGCCTTCACCGAGTTCGAACTTCGCCACTGACACCGGGCCGTCTTTGCGATAGCCCTCGATCACGTCGTCTTGCGTGAAGCGATTGCGCAGGATTTCCAGCGAGGCCCGAATCACCGCGCCGTGCTTGCCGTCGCGCGCCTTGCGGAAGGCTTCTGCGACCACGTCCATGCCCTCGGGGGCGTGTTCGATGCAATAGATCAGGTCGTGAGCGTCCTTACGTTCGAAGCGCTGATCGAACGCGAACGACTTCAAGCACGTGAAACTGACCAGATTGGCGTGCTTGACCTTCTCGGTCGCAACCCCGTTGCCCCCCAGCAGTTCAGCCCGGATCTCGGTAACTTGGTGGAGGTCGAAAACGATGGACGAGTGCGGGATGTTGAGCGCCGAGATCGTGCCATCGGTTGGTAGTGGCTGCACCTTTCCACCGGCGATGTCTGGCGCATCGGCGAGCAATTCGAGCACCATCAAAGCCCCATGTTCTGTGCGGGCCTGCCAGCGCCAGGAGAGCTTCTGCTGCTTCTCGTTCTCGGCGCGCTCGAAACCCATCCTTGTGAGGTTGTTCTCCAGTGTGTGATACGCATCGGTGTCGGTCAGGATTTGCAGGTCAATTACGATGTCGACATCCAGGGTACCGGCATGCGCAGGGACAACGGGTGGCCGGGCGGCGACCAGATACCTCGGCGTGAGACCGCCGATGAGGTAGACGGATTCCTTCCACGGACCGAGGCCGCGCAGCAGCGTCACGAGGACGCGTTCGCAGTCGAGCGTGTACTGATCGCTGTAGCCGTCGAGTGTCGCAGGTTTGGCCATCAGAAGCCGATCCTTTCCTTACGCAGGTGCTCGGCCATTTCCTTGGCGCGACCTTCGCCACCCAGCAGATCAAGGTAAACCTGGATCGGGCTGGCCAGCCAGATACTGCCCACTTCCTCGCGGAACAGCAGCTCACCAAGCGACTTCGCTTCGATGATCGCCAGGTTGGCGCCTTCGTTGACGGGACGTGCGCCGAGGTCGCCGATAGCGTTGTCGGCATTGGCGCCGACCAGCAACCGGACGCGTACCTGGGAGACACTGGAGAGAAACGGAGCATAGCGTTGCGCTGCTGCTTCGTGGCTGATCGCGTACTTAACCTCGTGACTGGCGAAGACCTGGCCGACATGTTCCAGCAGCTGATCCGCCTTCATGGCAGGCACGTAGTAGCGACGCAGATCGGACAGCCGAATCGATGCGAGCTGCTTCACCCAGGCATCCAGCAAGGCTGAAGGTTCGGAGAGGTGGCGCTCCTTGCTCGGCCCCTGTCCGCGAGAGACCAGCCAGTCGTAACGTTCCAGCTCCGTCAACACCTGGGAGACCGTAGCCGGTGACACCAGCGCCCGTTCAGCGAGGCCTTTAACCCCGAACCAGTCGCCATGATGAACTAACATGGCGTGCAGAACTTGCGCGCGCCGACCGGAAAACAGTGACCGCACGGACTTCACCTGGCTCTTGGATGGTGGCTTGTCGATGTAAAGGTAGGCACCAGGTGCGGGCAGATAGAGGCTACCGCCGCTGTCGTAATAGCCGACCCGCTCGTGCCTGAGAAGCTCCTTGGCTCCGGGAGAGATGGACTCGGCGACTAGCAGCCACACGGGATCGTGCCCGGATGGATTGGGTGTGCGACGATTGAGTGCCCTAAGCTGCCACAGCGCCTCACGTACGTCTCGCGGGTACGCGGCCTTCTTGGCCTCGATCAGCAGGGTGAATGACTTGCCTGCGACACGCAGATCAATTCGAGCGTCATGGGCGCACTCGCCGGCCGGGCCGGCAGGCTCCCAACGATCGAGCTCGGCGTGCACTTCCGGCAGCTCCCGAAGGGCGTTGAGGAGCTGATCGATCAATTGGTGTTCAGTCGTAGGCGACGCAAGCATCGTGGCTCTAGGGAATTCTTTACTGGACAGTGAATATAAACATACTAGCGTATATTCGGCGGTTTAGGTATATTCACTGTACAGCGAATTATAAAGCATACTGCCGCACCTCAGTCTCGCGCCCCTTCGCTGCGTCAAGAGAGGCTTCGCCAGGCTGCAAAAAACCGCGGCCTGCCCTTGACCCAGCTCCGAGGTTTTCCTGCCGCACGCGCCAAGCGCATCCATTTACCGTCAAAAAACCCCCGTCGGACGGAGCGTGTCACCGTGCTGCACAAACGTGCTCAATTGCAGCCGAACTCAACCCATAGTGGATAGTGATCCGATAAGCGATATTGCATCTGCGCTCGGCTCATACCTACATCGCGGTACAACAGTGGCACGAAGTCGAACCCACCCGCGTTCAGCAGGTCCAGGCCCAACAACTGACTTCTGCCGCTGCCGAACCAGGCAATCTGGTCGTAGAACTTGCCCAGCGTGGGTTCGCCCGGGTCCGCGAAGATCGAGCGGCGCACCTCATGCAACGCCGGCGGAACCACCAACCCCGTTGACGTGAAGGCCCGCCAGAGTACATCGCCTTGTCGGTCGATGTTGAAGTCACCCAGCACCACCAAATTGTGATGCCAGCGGTTCTCTTGGCGTGCCCACTCGGCCAGCCAACGTGCGATGGCCGCAAGCTCCGGTTCCCGATCGACAGCGGCCTTACCGTAGAGAACATGCAACGTCACCAGAATTACCGTGGTTTCTCCGGCCTGGAAGCTCACTGCATACGGCGTGCGCGCGAACTGTCGCTTCAGAGCGTCTGGCGCGATTTCGGCCAACCACTCCGGCGGAACGACGAGTTCCCCGGCCAGTCCCGACAACTCTGTGCGCGCGCCATCGAACACGAAGACCATACGCTCGCCTCCGCCTGCAGCACCCCGAGTCACGTCCGTCATCAGGAAACGCCAGCTTGGCCCCAGCGTCTTCATCAGAGTGCGCAACGCCGCCAAATCGCCCCCCACCTCTTGCAAAGCCACCACATCGAAGCGCGAAACGATCTCTGCGATCGCCCATAGGGCGCGGTAGTCGCGCTTTGGGCTGTCCGCCGCGCCGGCCTCCCATTTGCGCGTCAGTGACCCGAAATCTTTGAGATTCCACGTCGCCACCAGCAAGTTGCGATCGAGCGAGCGTTTCCGTGGCACCGCTGCATCCAGTGCTGCGCGAAGCGCAGCCATCTCTTCGCGCACGGCGATCGGAGCCGACAGATCACTAAACGAGGGTAGGGCAGAAGACATGAACACTCTCCGCGGGAGACCCGCAACTCTTGGTCAAATTAGCATGCAGGCCGACGAGCCCAAGCGCAAGCGTCACCAAAAATGATAAGCCATCCACCGTGTCGAGCACGGCCAAAAAAAATACCGGCCCACGCCCGGGCAGGTCTCGTCCCCTCAGCAAGCAATGGATTGCTCAAGTTCCGGGCAGATTGCTTCGAGACACTCTGGCGTTGGCTTGCCGGGCAGGACGCACAGGGTTATCCCCGATTTGTGTGGACAACTGGGATCGCACGGCCGCCGAGGTGGAAGACGAGGTGGCAAGGCTTGCGCTCACGCGTAGGTGCAACAGCTAAACAGGCACCCGAACGTATCCGCGGCGAGTTCGAACCTTCTCCACGGTCTCGATCATCTTCATGCCTTCTATAGTGGTCCCTGGAAATCAGACAGAGGTTTAAGCTGTGCTCCGTCATAGGGAGCGAGAAGCGATGAGTGAAGCAACGACGCGGAAGGTACATACGCCAGAGTTCAAGGCCAAGGTTGGTCTGGAGGCTGTACGCGGGGTAAAGACGATCAACGAGATTGGGCGGGAATACGGCGTGCATCCTGTGCAGGTTGGGCAATGGAAGAAGGCCATTCAGGAGAATGCCAAGACGCTGTTTGAAGGCAAGCGCGGCCCCAAGCCGGCGGCGGCGCACCGTGAGCCGGAACTGTTGTACAGCGAGATCGGCAAGTTGAAGATGGAACTTGACTGGCTGAAAAAAAAGGTCTGGGATCAGCCTGCCGTGATACGGCATGCGTGGATCGACCCGGGGGAGGCCGTCGCGGTGGTGCAGCAATGCGCTCTGGCAGGAGTATGCCGAGCCACGGTCTACGCGCAGCGTCGGCCACCGGTGGTCGATGCCAACGATCTCCTTCACAGTCGGCTAATTGACGAGGAGTACACGCGGCACCCGTTTTACGGCACCCGTCGGATGGTGATCTTTCTGGCGAAGGCGAAACATACGGTCAATCGCAAGCGCGTGCAACGCCTGATGCGACTGATGGGGCTGTCGGGCATGGCGCCGGGGCCGAACACCAGCCGTCCGCGCCCGGAGCACCCGGTCTATCCGTATCTGCTGCGGGGCGTTCCTGTGGTCAGACCCAACCAGGTGTGGAGCACGGACATCACCTACATCCGGCTGGCGCACGGCTTCGCCTACCTGGTCGCGGTGATCGACTGGTATAGCCGCAAGGTGCTTAGCTGGCGGATCAGCAACAGCATGGAATCGGTGTTCTGTGTTGATTGCCTGGAGGAGGCCCTGCGTAGCCACGGCAAGCCAGAAATCTTCAACAGCGATCAAGGCGCGCAGTTCACCAGTGAAGCCTTCACCGGGGTGCTGAAACGGGAAGGCGTGGTCATCAGCATGGATGGGCGGGGACGCGTGTTCGACAACATCTTCGTCGAGCGCCTCTGGCGCAGCGTCAAGTACGAGGACGTGTATCTGAAGGGCTATGCCACGATGGGCGAATTGATGCTTGGCCTGACCGAGTACTTCGCCTTCTACAACGCTGAGCGTCCGCACCAGTCGCTGGGCGACACGGCACCCGCCGTCGTCTATCGGAACGGCACAGGTGGAGGGGCGTTGATCCTCGACAAGTTTGGCGGCGCGGGTGGGGCATCGCCTGTGGAGCGTAGCGGAACAGGCGATGCCCCACCCGCAAAGGCAAAGTCAACGACAGCATCAAAAGCAGAGTCAAAGGCAACACCGGGGCAGCGCCGTTCAGCTGCTAGTGAAGTTAAGTGCACACCTTAAACTCGGTTGATATTTGTCTTGACTCAGGGGACCACTTTATTCCTCTTCGCTTGATACGAAAAGAGTCCGGAGCGCACCAAGACGATTGGTCTTTCCGCCCCTGGAAACGACGAGCACCCAATGCTGAAGCAGGTCACGCATCAGACGGACCTCGTAGTACCTGGTACTTGTCTCCCAGCGAACGCGCATCGTTGCCTCTCCTCCACGCTGCATTGCAGGCCATCATTGAAAAGCAGAAGACGGTGAAACGGCCCTCCATCGAACGACTACCGCCGTCCGGCACCGCAACGTCAATGGTGAAACGCTGTCCCCACGTCACGAGCACTGTGCAGGACACGCGCAATCCAAACTACGTCCTCATTTGGCCGGTAGAAAATGAGGTAACGCCCGTGCGGCAGCACTCGCACACCGTCGCCTAGCTCAGGACGCGGCGCACCGATACCCGGCTGAATGGTGAGCCTGCCGCAGTCCGCTTCAAGCTCATCCACGAACGATTTCGCACGAGCCGGATTGTCATGCGCAATGAAGGCGGCGATTTCGATCAGGTCGAGCTGGCTTTCTGGCGAGAACTCCAGACGCATCACTCCGCCTCGCCGGCGGCAATCTCGTCGATCCGCCGCCGCAAGTTCTCGAAGACCTGCCCGGCAGGAATTCCCGGCCCGCCTTCCATGCCTCTCTGCACTTCTGCTCGTAGCGCCTCAAACTTGAGGGCTCGCAGCTTTTCTTGGTCTTCGAGCATCCGCAGCCCTTCGCGGACAACCTCGCTGGCGTTGTTGTACCGTCCCGACGAGAGTTGCGACTTCACGAACTCCTCAAAGTGGGAACCGAGCGCGACACTGGTTGGCATAGCAGACCTCCAACTAATAGTTAGTAACTACTATTTCTATACGTTCGCCGAACGAGTGTCAATCGCCATCCGCGTCCGCCGTCACGAAGGGGTCAGGCAGGGCAGGGGGCGTTGCACAAACGTTCCTTTGCGCAACGCGAAGCCAACGACCCCAGCGCCAGGCCTTGCAGGTTGCAAAAACGTATTGCAAAATAGAAACAAATGGCAACAGGAATTTGCAATCATGCGCATCGGCTACGCCCGCGTTTCTACCCAGGATCAAGACACCGCACTTCAGATCGGCGCACTTGAGGCCGCCGGCTGCGAAAGAGTCTTTCAGGAGAAGGCGTCTGGGGGCCGCTGGGACCGCCCGGAGCTGCATCATCTGCTCGGGCATTTACGCAAGGGTGACGTCGTCGTCGTGTGGAAGCTCGACCGGCTTTCCCGTTCCCTCAAAGATCTGCTCCTGACCCTCGAAAAAATTGACGGGGCAGGGGCCGATTTCCAGAGCCTGACCGAGGCGATTGATACCTCTACACCCGCTGGCCGAATGATGATGCAGATCGTCGGTTCATTCGCCGAGTTCGAGCGCGCCATGTTGCGCGAACGCACCCGCACGGGCCTCGACGCCGCCCGGCAGCAAGGCCGAATTGGGGGGCGCCGCGCCAAGCTCACCCCCCAGCAACAGAAGGAAGTGATCGACCTGGTCACATCAGGACGGAAGACTGGCGCCGACGCCGCCAGGTTGTTTCGGGTACATCCTTCCACCGTGGTCCGTTTGCTGGCCAAGGACAGGCAAGTCAGCGCGAAATAAGGTCGTTGAGTTCTGCGCGGTTGTGTATTTCACATCGACGCGCGGGCGAATAGCTCAGTCGCCAGTATCGACCGCCTGAAAACACTCAAGGTCGAACAAGACGGCTCCCCGATCACCTACACCCGTGGCGTTTCACACGGCAAAAGCAAGCACATCTTGATGCGTTTCAGGCCTGCATCAACGCTTTCCGCCAGCTTGATCGCTTCGGGATCTGTGAAGCGTTTCTCCGTTGCCCATTCGCAGAAGGAGGCCATCAGTGCTGCTCTTTCGGCGGTGAGTTTTGAGTCGGTCAAGCCGGCTTCGATGATCGGGATAAGACCCGCCGCCGCGCGGAGACGATTGAGTTCCGGGGTTGCGGGAGAAATCTGTTTCGACATCTCGCCATTCTAGCGAGGAGCCGCGCACCACGTACACCACAACAACCAACCCTGATCGCTTCGGTTACGAGGCGATCAGGGGTTCTGCAAATGGGAGCGGCGGCGGGACTTGAACCCGCGCCCTTCCTGCCCGTATTATCAAGGTGTCGGCCTTGAGTTCCGTCGCAAGCAGGATGCTCTATCCGGCTGAGCTACGTCGCTAAACTTTCACATCTTGTTTTGTTGTGCGGGGGCTGCTTGCAGCCCACCGCGTCGGCTCGCTTGGCGTTTGACCTCTTTCGCTTCCTCGAAGTCCGGCGCGATCTTCTTGAGCCTTTCCACCAGGCCAGACAAATCGTATTCGTTGCTCAGCCTGCCGCCGTTTTTGGCGTAGCGTTCATTGCGTGTCAGCAGTCCAGCTGCTTCCAAGTCTGCCATGTAGCGTTGCACCTGCCTCGGGCCCAGTCCTAGCCGCTCGCCGATCGTTTCCTTGCTCGGATATGGCTTGCGCATATGATCCCACCAGTAGTCGCAAAGCTGCATCAGTACCGCCAACTGCGTCGGGTTCAAGCCAAGCCTCCGCTGCGCACGTAGAAGGATAGATGGAATGATGCAGAAGCCTTGCTTCATCACCACTCTTCCCCATTTTTTGTCGGACGATTGCACCGGATTAGAGGCGCGCAACGGCACCACTTTTGCGGCCTTTCCTCCCGCTACACTGTCAACCATCCTTTTTCTCCTGTGGCGTTTCGATGGCATGACTGTACGGCATGTGGTCACGGAAATGAAGAACCTCCCTGCGGTCACCCCAGACCAGGGGTAGCAGACAGCCCCGTCACATGAGCTATGGTCGCAGATGACCTACAAAGAAGGACTCTGCTCAACTAGCATAACTGCTAACAGCGATACCAAGGTAAGGAACCCCAGCGACGGGTCACCGATGACTAGAGGGGTTTAGCCTCCAGGTCCCAAAAGTGTCGCGCGACCGCTCGCACCTACTCCTTCTCGAACCCCTGACTCGTAAACTTCAGCGTCCGGCTGTTCTCGGTCACCGTCCGCACGACATGATCCGGCGCCCCATCCGGGATCTCGGCTTCCACCTCGATGGTGACCGTCACCGACGCGCCGACGAGTCCAGCGAGGTGCGCAATGACTTCATCGGCGATCCGGCTGGCGTCCCGACCAACACGTGCGGTCTCGAGGATCGCCGTGCCGTGGAAGCGCTTTGGCTTCACCGCCCCTGGCGGGACTGAACTGGTCTGCGTCGTGCCCGGCAGGGGAGACGCTGTCCCGGCGTTGCCTCCCGCAGGCGACTGCCCTGTCACCCCATCTGCCGGGCGCGCACTACGCTCGGACTCCAGCTGCTTGCTGGCCACATCGGGCTTCACCACCAGATCCGGCGCATGCGCGTCGACCATCGTTACCATCGTGCCGCCGCGCAGCCCCTTGTAGCGGCCTTCACCCTCGTCGAAACTGTCGGCAAGCGCAAAGCTGTCCTGCATCCAGGTGAGCAGGTTCACGCCATCGCGGATCGCGTCGAGCAGCACACTGGAGTTTCTGAGCCGGGGCAGGTAGAGATAGCGCGCGAAATCGTCGACCAGTTGTTTCACGGCCACGTGGTTGCCGCGCCAGAGCGGCACGCGGTCGAGTTCCATGCGCAGGCGTGTCGGGGCGAAGCTGGTCAGGTAGTGCTCGTCGGTACGCAGTTTCTTGCTCGCGCGCACGGCCAGCGCGTCCTGCCCCTGCAGGCGCAGTGCCTCCCAGGTGGTTGCCGCCTGCGGTGTCCCTTGCACCGGTACCAGCAGCCATTGATAGGTCTCGGGTAGTCGTGCCGTCACGGCGCCGTCGGCAGAAGTCTTCTGCGTCTCGGCCTGGGTGACCTGGTAGGGCGTCAGGTTGAGGTTCTTCTGCTCATCGAGAATCGATTTCCACGCCAGGAACTTGCGCGCCGCTTCGTCGAGGTCCTGCAGGCGCGTCTTGTCGGCGGCCAGGAAAACAAGCGTATTGCGGTACAGGCGTGGCGTGTTGCCGCGGTTTTCCAGGATCGCCTTGGCAACCAGCTCGGCGGCGCTGCCGCCTTCCCGGCTGTACGGATGATTGACGCCGAGCACCACCAGACGCGCGTCGAGATCGTCGGGCACGTCCGCGCCGCTCGCCGGCATCGGGTGGATGCGCGGGAAGTCGCCGGTACGGGCGAGGTCCTTGCGCAGGCGCTGCTCCAGCTCATGCGCGACCTTGTCCGGCTCGCGTTTCATCTGTTCGGCGCGGTCTTCAGCCAGCTTGGTTACCGTCGGCTGGGTCGAATACCAGTAATGCGGGCCATCCTGATAGAGGTAGGTGGCCGCGCCGGCCATCCGTCGCAGGGCATCGCCAAAGACCGCTGGCGATTCGCCGGGCATCACGCAACCGAGTTTCACACGGCGGTCCTCGATACCCTGGTGCGCGGCGGCCGTGGTCGGCGCCGAGCCCAGGTAGATCGCGCGCGCCACCCGCCGGCAGGCCGAGAATTTGCCCAGGTTGGGCAGCTCGCTGTCCAGTTTCAGCGGCAGCGAGTTCGGCCCGTCGACGTCCTTCTCGATCACCGGCACCCAGTTGTCCGATAGGTAGCGCGTCAGTTCGGACTGTACGCGCGCGTCGTCGATCGACACGTTGGCCGGCAGGATCAGCGGGTTGCGGTCGCCCTTTTCCCAGAGGCTGTGAATCACCGCCGCCATCAGCCGCAGCACGCCGCGCGTACGTTGAAACTTCACCAGCGTCGACCAATCGGTGTACAGCCGGTCGAAGATTTCCGGGTGAATCGGGTACGCCGCCTTGATGCGCTGCTCGTACTCGGATTCCCGGCACTCCGGCGGAAACTCCGCCTGCTGCGTACGGTAGAAGTCGGCGAAAGCGCGCGCCACCACGTCGCGGTCCTTGAATGCCTGGTCGGCCAGCGGCTGGAACAGGCGCCGACGCACGATCTCGAAACCCTCTTCGGCACTCGCTGGCCGCCACGACGATTCGACACGCCCGACGACGTTGCGCAAGCGATCCAGCGCCTCGCGGCCGCGCGTGCCACCGACTTCCACGTCGTCGGCCTGAGTGTGTGGCGACGCGCCGGAAGTATCCGAAGCCGGCAGGCTGATCACCAGCAGGCAGTTCTTCGCCAGCTTGGCCGATTCGGTGAGCAGCTGCGCGAAGGTGAATTGCGTCTCGAAGCCGCCGGCAGGCAGGTCGCTCTGGTCGTGGAGCTGGCGTGCATAGGCCACCCATTCGTCGACCAGGATCAGGCAGGGGCCGTAGTCGTTGAACAGTTCGCGCAGCACGTCGCCGGGGCTGGTCGCATTCTCGTCGTCGGCCTGCACTCGGGCGAAGGCTTTCTTGCCGCCCAGTTGCCAGGCGAGTTCTCCCCACAGTGTGCGCACCACCGTGCCATCGGGTTTGGTCGACGGGTTGCCCGGAGAAATCTTGTTGCCGACCAGCACCACTCGCTGCGCCTTGAGCGCGCCCTTGGCGCCGGCCGCCTGCATGATCGCGTCGATGCCCGGCAGCTCGGTCGGCGCAATGCCCGAGAAGAGGTGATACAAGGCCAGCATCGAGTGTGTCTTGCCGCCGCCGAAGTTGGTCTGCAATTGCACCACCGGGTCACCACCACCGACGGTCAGACGGCGCACCGCGCCGACCAGCATCTCGGTCAGGCTCGCGGTGAGATAGGTGCGCCGGAAGAACTCGACCGGATCCCTGTATTCCGGCGTGCCTTCGCCCAGATGCACCTGCCACAGGTCGGCAGCAAACTCGGCCTGCTGATAGCGCCCGCTGGCCACGTCTTCGTGCGGCATCACCACTTCCCGCCATGGCTTGAGGCTGCCCGTCACGCCGCTCTCGATGGCGGTACCGGCCGACTTGCGCTTCTCGCCGCGCGCCTGCTCGTCGAAGCGCACGCGCAGCAGCTCGGTCTTCATCTTCTCGACTTCGCCGGCCTGCGGTGCGGAAATGGCCGTCAGCAGGCGTGCGGCAGAATCGAGTGCGCGGTAGGCGTCGTCGCTGGAGAAGGTTTCCTGATGCGCCCAGCTATTGCGGACGGCCAGCAGCTCGTTCACGAGGCTGCGCTCCGTCTTGCCGAGGACCTGGCGAAACACCTCGCTCCATTTGCGATCCATGACCACCAGTGAGGCGGCGATGTCGTTGAGCGATTCGGTTTTGCCGGCGCCGAGGCGGGTATCGGACAGGATGTCCTTCACCTCGAAAGCCCAGCCAGTACCGTATTTCGCCTTGAATTCGCGCTCGATGAACGGCACCACGCCGGTCTTGAGAAGCTCCAGCGCCTTGCCGACGCGTTCGAAATTGGTGGTAGCCATTCGTCAGTTCCCGGTTTGCTGGAACATTGCCAGTTTTTCCAGCAAGTCCGGCACCGCTTCTCGTGCCGTCCGCCAAAGAATGTCCAGGTCGATATCAAAATAGGCATGCGCCAGACGATTGCGCATCCCCGTGACTTCCTTCCAGGGCACGTTCGGCAGGGCGTCCTGGGCCTCGTGCGACACACGACTGGCCGCCTCGCCGATGATTTCGATGGCGCGCGTCAGTGCAAAACAGAGCATTTCGTCCTGATCGAGATCCTGCCTTTGCCGTCCCGCGAGAAAGCGAGCCGTCGATTCGGCGGCTCCTATCATGTGCTGGATTCGCACCCGATCCTCAGGCTGCATATTGCACCTCGGCCGTACGCACCACCTCGTCCCGAAAATAGCGCGACAAGTCACCCGCGGTACGCAGATCGACTTTCTTGCCCAACATCGCGGACAGCTCGATTTCCATCCCGGCGATCCCGAACAGCGTCGGAATGTGCTCGGGATCGAATTCCACCAGCAGGTCGACGTCGCTGTCCGGGCGTGCCGTTCCCTTCAGTTGCGAGCCAAACAACGATAGCCGGCGAATGTGATGGGCTTCGCAGAAGCGCGCCAGCATGTCTTCGTCGAGGTTCAACAATCGGTTCATGAAATGCTCCTTCGCGGCTTCATTCGTGCCCAAACATGTCAAGCGTATCAGGCGTTACGGCGCGGGGCTTGTCCGCGGCGAGGCGGGTGATTTCCGGCCAGCTCTGCACCAGGCCGTTGTAGGCCATGGCCTCGGTGGCGCGCTTCTTGCGTTCGCACAGGGTGTAGAGGCGGTAGCAGAGTTCGCGGGCCGTTTCCGCCTGGCTGCCGAGCCTGGCGACCAGTGCTGCGGCAGCACCTTCGCCACCGGCTTCGAGGACGCGGATCAGTTGGTGCACCATTTCCCAGACGGTGAGACGGCTGTCGGTCCTGGGATCCCAGTCGGCAGGCAGTTCGACGGGTTTCAGCAGGCGCACCTTGCCGGCCTTGGAAACCAGAATGCCGGCCTCGACCAGACCGGCGACGGCGGTGTTCTTGGACTTGGAGAGCTGCTCGGCAACGCCATAATCGCCCTCGGCGAAGCCGGTCTGATCAAACCAAGTGAGCGCCCAGCGGGTATCGGCATCGAAGTCGCCTTCCTGTTCGGCCAGAGCTTCGTCGAGTACCTGGTTGATGAGAGTCAACGCGGCGCGTACCGGGAGCGGCTTGCCGTCAGCGTCGAGCACCTTGTCGTAACGGGTATAGACAGCCATGCCGGGACCGATCGCTGCCTGCGCCAAGTCCACAGGAGCGATGTTGCCACGCTGAAGGTGAGCAAGCGCAGCGGGCAGTTCGGCCTTGAGCGCAGTAACAAAATCCCGGCGGGTGGCTGTGTGTGCATTGCCGGACCGTTGGCGGCAGACGAGGACGATGCTGGAAGCGAGGGCGTTGTTTCCGGAGCCGAGCATGCGATTGCTCAGTTCGGTGCGCATCGGCCAGGTACCGCTAATGGCGAAGCCGGACTCGATGACGGCGGCAAGGAATGTGTCCCAGCCGGTATTTGTCGTGCCGTCTGCACCGTCGCTCTCCGCCTGCTTGAAAGCGTAGTAAATGGTAACCGGAAAGGCCGGATGCGCCTGCTCGGCTAGCCGGTGCATGGCTTGCGTCATACCGTCGAGAAAGAACGCCCTAGCCGTTTCTTTGTCGCGGTGGCGATACGCGAAGGCAACCAGTTCTCCGGCTTTTGGCACAGCGAGCGTGGCGAAGAGATCGGTAAAAACAGGTTTCAAAGACCGGCGCAACCAAACGTAGAAGAAGTCTGAAAGGTCGGCATAGGGAACATTGTCGTAATAGGGAGGATCAGTTGAAATGACCTTGCCTTCTGATACGCGCTGGCTCATCGCATCAACTTGATTACTCTCACCAAAGGTCGATCCATAACAAGATGCGACACCTTCAATGCTTTCGGCTGTCCACCCAACTGCTCCAAGAAAACTGCCCGTCCCGTTCAGCAAAGTATTCAATTCTGCGTAGTCCCAAGTCATTGGGATGACTTGTCGAGCAAAGGTATTCCGCGTCGAGTCTCGTTCTGTGAACCATGTACAGATCGTCGAGCCCCGATCTGCGAGTTTTGATATGGCGAACGCTAGATAGACCCCAACCGCATCTCCATAGGCAATGGCTCCGTCGCCTCCAATAGCCAAAGGTTTGTCGTTACCACTCTGGTCCGCAATGGCGGCGTCGCGACCAGCTCGTTCCCGTACTTCCTGTACAAGGTCAGAGAAAGTTCCCAATGCCTCGAGCTGTCGGTCTGTGAATAGCTGGGAGAACTTCTCCAACCCATAGGGCTTTACACCAAGATACTGAGTGCTACCAGAAATCAGAATATCAGGCTTCCACTCAGGCTTTGCATGTAGCGCAGCGGACTCCATGTCCTCAGTCGGTGGCAGGTATATTCGTCCGCGATCACCTTCTGCGACGAGGGCCATCAACCGCGCACCCATGCGACCTGCCTTTCCCTCACCCTTGACATGGTCGCCTGTCATGGGCGTGCCCGACATCAGGCACTTGAAGTTCGCCCCGCGCGACAGCTTAGTGCCGGTTTTTGCCCCTTTCGCGTCCATCGGCTTGCCCACCTTCACCGTGAAGCGATAGCCGCTCCCTTCGATCACCGGCTCGACATAGACCTCCTTGCCCGCTTTGGTGGAAAGCATGAAAGTCGAGGCGAGAGGCACGTCGACGCCGGCAAAAGCCGGGTTTGGGCTTTTCACCGTGCGCGCCCACAACCATGCGACGACGGTAAGCTTCCGGCCAACGTAATTCTTAAGGTCTAGCCGTTCCTTCGCCATCTCCGCTGTAACCTCGACCTTGGGGTAGAGGTGGCCGATCCGCTTCTCGGCCTCGTCGCGCATCCACTGCCCGTAATAGCGCACGTCTTCGGCGAGCCCTTGCGCGCCTCGCCAGCTCTTGTTCATCTGCGCTTTCTGCCGCTGGCCGTCCGGGTTCACCGGCGGCTTGCCGGCGAACTTCGGCGGAATCTCGATCATCGCCTTGTTGATCAGCACCGCCACCGGATTCAGATCGCTGGCGTAGCTCTCCAGCCCCAGCCGCTGTGCTTCCAGCGGCAGTGCACCGCCGCCGGCGAAGGGGTCATGGAAAGCGGGCAGCTTGTAGCGGTCGAACAGCTCTTTCGCGCGCGGGTGGTCGGCGTTCTCGGCGCAGGTATAGCGCCAACTCTTCCAGATCTCATCGCGCGCCTGCTGCAGCACCGTTTCGTTGGTGGTGTTCTCCCACTTCACCAGTTCCTCGATGATCTTGGACAAGCGCTCCCGCTCTTCTTCCTGTTTTTCCTCGGTCGGAAACAGGTCCGGGTGCGCCGACGGGTCATCGACCATCTGGGCAAAGATCACCGCCCGCGCCGCCGCCAGCGGCCGCCGTGCCCACCATAGATGCAGCGTCGAAGGGTGACCGTGGCGGATGGACTTCTCGCGCGCACTGGCGACGTTGATCGCCTCCAACGGCAGGGCTACTTCGATGAGTTTTTTCTTTGGGGTCATGGTGCTCTTCTAGTCGTCTTGCTTGCTCGGTTCATCTGGTGTGCCTGTCCGGGTCAGCGTGTAGAACTCATGCAGCTTGGCCTGGAGCAGTTTTCTGTCGGGTAGCCGGGTCCAGTACTCGGCTACCAATGCCGGCGAAAGCGAGCGACTCAGGGCGTACTCGACGACTTCGCTGTCCTTGCTGGCACAAAGCAGTACGCCGATAGACGGGCCTTCATGCGGTTTGCGCAAGTCACGGTCGAGGGCTTCGAGATAAAACTCCAGCTTGCCGAGGTGTTCGGGCTGGAATTCGCCAATCTTCAGCTCGATGGCGACCAGGCAATTCAGTTCGCGATGAAAAAACAGCAGATCGAGGGCAAAGTCGCGACCCCCTACCTGCAGCGGCACTTCGCTGCCGATGAAACAGAAGTCGCGGCCCATTTCGCTGAGAAATCGCCTGAGATTGTGCAGCAGGCTCTGGTGCAGATCGGCCTCGAGATGGCCGTCTGGCAATTCGAGGAACTCGACGACGTAGGCATCGCGAAAGACAGTTGCGGCACCAGGATGAAGTTCTCTCAACGCTGTTGAGAGTTTTGGCGGGTGCAACACCGCACGTTCGAACAGGGCGCTGTCGATCTGGCGGGCGACTTCCCGTACCGGCCAGCGTTGCTGGCAGCTCATGCGCAGGTAGAACTCGCGCTCCTCGGGACGCTTGGTCTTGGCGAGGAGGTGCAGGTGCGCCGACCAGGGCAGTTCTCTCAACAGCGTCGAGAGTTCCGGGCGATCTGCCAGCTGCTGACCCCAGGTTTCGTAGAACTGGCGCATTCGCCACAGGTTCTGCGGTGAGAAACCACGCTGTCCGGGTTGGCGCGATTGAATGTACGACGCCAGCGCGGTGACCGTACTCTTGCCCCAGCCATCGCTGGCGATGCGTGCGCTGATTGCCTTGCCGACTTGCCAGTAGAGATCGATGAGGGCCGTATTGACGGCAACCAGGGCGCGCTCCCGGGCCGCCTGAATCAGTTCGGCGACTTCAGCGAACCCGTCTTGTTGACCTGTGGCGTCGGTAGACGTCGGCGGGGATGTCTGGGCGTTCCGCTTGACTGGTTTCATTGCAGTACGCCCAGGTGCTTGACCGTCTTTGGCAGCCTGCGGTCGACTACCCTGCGGCTGTTGTGCCTGAGGCTATTGCTTGTGGTCATGATCAATTACCAATCGATAGCTTGCCGGATAGAGCTTTATCTCGCGACCATCGAGCATCGCGCGTAGACGCGTTCCTGATACTTCGACGGGTTCCCCCTGCGCATCCGAAAGCACGAGCGAATAGCTGTCAGGGGAGTGGTCGAGCAGACCCCAGATGTCCGCTTCGATCTGGAGCGCGTGCAGTTCGAGGCAATGCTCCTTCGGCCAGTAGTAACAGACCAGATCACCTTCTGCCGTCCGCCGTTCCCACGGGAAGCGCACATCATGCGCCTTGGCGATCCAGCTGCCGTCCGAATGAAAAAAGCGCTCGGCTCCATCCCTCTGATAGCCTTTCGCACGAGCAAAGCGCTCGATGATGCTCAACTTCGGCGGTTTGTGGATCAGCGGTGGCCTGGGCAAAGGATCGTGATGACTCTCCGGATCCTGAGGGATATCGGCATCGTCACTCTGGGTATCGCTTTCGGCCCCGTTATCGGGTTCCTCAAGATGGATGGTAGTGCCTTCGCCATCGTCCTGGTCTGCCGCATTGTCCGCTGGGGGATTCGTCGCGGCAAACTCCGAGCCGTTGTCGCTGATCGAGGTGCCTGGCTCGCCTGTTGCGCTCTGGCCTGGGGCGATCGGTACCGTGCCTATTTCTTGCGGACCTAGCTTGAAGTTCTCCTCCAGGTACTCCGTCACGAACGCCGGCGGGCGATCGAAACACAGCTTGATGGCGTCGGCGAGATCCTGCCGCCGAAAAGCCCGTCCGAGTTCCTGCGCTACCGCACGGGCAAGTTTTGAGAGAGGGCGGTCCTCAACATAGAGAACGCCGCCCAACCAAACGGCCTCTGCGCGCCTCGGCGTGCCTGCCGGGGTTCCGTCGATATACGGAATGATTTCGAGCCCCGGAGCTGTCTGCCAAATCGTGTCTGCAAGGTCGGCGGCAAGTTTCCGGACGCGATCCTGTTCGGGTGTGTCGTCCAGTTCTATACGCCGTAGCTCAACCCCCAACTGGTTCAGCCATGGCCAACGTTCCGCCCCGGCAGGAATACGCAGTGTGCTGTGCAATCGCTCCTCGATTCGCCCGGCAAGATGGGGAAGCCCGGAGAAGGGGAGGGCAGCCGAAACCTCTGCCGGCAAGGGTTGCAGATCGGCGGTCTTTTGCTTGATACCTTCATGGAGGTGCTTCCAGCTCACCAACGACTGCATGGACAAGGAGTAGGAAAGCGTATCCACCGACACCCATGCACCGGATAGGTTGAGCCAATGCTGGCACTCGCTCCAGATCCGCCGCGGATGACGCGGCAGAAGTGCGCGGACCCGGCGCGCATCGTCTTGAGACAGGACTTCTCCGGAAGGCTGGCCGAGTAGCCATTGAATCGCCAGATCGGCCGTCGGGCGGTCGGCGATACCGATTTTCCGCCATAACATCAGGTCGCGGACGCCCGCGCGCACGACGGCCGTGTCCGGCATGGCTTCCTCGTCTGACGACAAAAACACGCCGGCAGCCTTCGTCCAGCCTGCGCCCTCGCTCAATATGATCTTTTCGTCCCGGAAAGCCGCCTTGACGTTGGCCAGGTCCGTCGTTGAGCAGGCTTCAGACAACTGATCGAGTCGCCGGTACCATTTCTCGACTTCATGCACCGGCGGATGATCAGACATGGCCAGCGCCCGAAGGCAGTCCAGAAGACGGTCCGGGCCGGTCGGTACCTCGCGAACGCCGAGCAACTTGAGCAGCGGTCGCGTGGCCTCGTTGTCGAGCAGGCCGTGAATGAAGGGTTCCACGTCCATGAGGGACTCCGTCTCGGGAGTCCGCCGCAGGAGTTCGGCTGGCTTGCGGTAGAACCCGCGGGTATCACGCAGGCAAGGCAGTTCCCGCAACCTCAGAATCCATGTGGCCAAGGGCGGTTCGTTGGAAATTGCTCGCGTGTTGCCGGTTGTGGCTACCTGGCTCACGCGAGCATCCTTCGCTTTCGCCCAGCTGGCCCCAGGTTGGCCAAGCAGGCGGTCGACAATGCGGCCCCAGATGCCGGGATCGTCGTTGGCAAGCACGGACCACCGACGCCAATGGATTTCTTCGAAGTCCCAATCCTCAACCCGGAAATGGTTCGTGACGTAGGAGTAGAAAGGTGCTCTGGATACGCCCCGTCGGAGAAGCTCAGCCTCTACGCCATTGCGACCGTAGATGTCACTCTTTATGCCAACAAGCGGCGCGAAGAGAAGCAAGCCGGCGCGCCCAGAGGTGACCCAGGCAAGCCATTCTTCGTGGGTACAAGACGCGTAGTTCTTCTTGTAATCGGTGTACAGGAAATGCGCGTTGCACCACGCTTGCTCGAAGAAAGCTTCGAGGGTGCCGTCTCGGTCAAAGAGGACAACGCTCGAAACTTTGTGCAGGTGGCGGTCGCGGGTGGCAAAACGAAACGAATCGCCAACGGTAGCGCCGAGCTTGGCGGCGATTTGCGTCAGCTGCACACACTTCGCTATCGAGATGTCTTGCTGTGAGAAAAATTCACCAGCGACTTGCTCGATCACCTCACTTACATCGCTAGCCCCCTCCATCTCGATGGCCCGTAGAACCGCAAGCGCTGCTGCCACCTTGCCCTTGAGGCTTCTGTCATTAAGCTCTTCGGCATGGCGACGCTGCTCGGCAAGAAAGCGTGGCCAGTTCGGGTTGAGCACCAACAAGTGGCCCGCAAGAAACTCCCAGTCTTCCTCGGACTGGAGCAATCGCTTTTCGCCAAGGCGAATCACTTCGCGCGCGGCGTAAAGCACATCCTTTCCTTGTGCCGGGACTATGCGAACCCGCTGGCGATCCGCGTCGGCGCGATATCCCGTGAGCTCTGGGGCGACATAGACCCAGAGCCTCAACAAATGGCCCCAGGTTTCCGGCTTGGGAGGGTGCGTCGACTGCAGCACCTGCAGTACATGGGGCTTGTCGATCTTCTCGACCACTCCCCAGTGGATGAGCTTTTTCTGATGGGCTTCGGTAACGTGATTCGATAGCGGTGGGCGACCAGCATCATCAAACAGCCGCGCGGCTTGATCGGCCGGCCAGATATCCAACAGTGGCGGGGGAAGGATGATGCAGCCGGCGCTCGGTTTCAATTCGCCAGAATTCGTGAGCAGAAATGGCGCCTCGCCTAACACCTCTTCAAAGCATCCCTCGATAGTGGCGGCGCAGACGCCTTCCAGAGTGTTGTCGCTGCGATCGACATCCGGAAAAAGCCCATAGGCGTTGGCGCGCTCCGGCACGCTTGTGCCCGGATCGCCAAGCCACCGGAGCATGACCGACGCAGCAAGCTCGCCCACACGTTGAAGTAGCCAACGATTGGTCGGTGAAGTTTCTGGATCCTTGATCTTCAGTCGGGCGGGGTCCTGGATGAAGGGGGCGTTGCAGGCAAAGGGTAAGGAGGTCTCCACGCCCGTTGGCAGAACGACGTAGAGGCGCCCCTTTGCGCCGAGAACAATCTCGACCTTGCAGGGCGGAAAACCGGCTTCCTGGTTGTCGCTGAGCAGGCGCTCCTGCCGAATCTCGACCAGTGCTTCCTCAGGGAAAGCCTCGGCTTCGGAACGTGCGACAAGAAAGGCCGCGTCAGGGCTGTCATGAAGCGCCATCCATTCGGTCGCGGGTACCGGGCCCGAACCGCGGCTTCTCCAGTGCACATCCTGCGAGCCAATCCGCATCCGGCGGATATGTTTGAAGAACAGAAGCGAGACGGGGCTCGCCAGCCATTCCTGGAGGTTCTTCTCGATCTCTCGCTGTCGGAGCTCATCGCGAATCGGCACCCTGATTAGCGTGCGTTCACTCGCGTTCTGTCTACGCTCGATCCACCTGGGTTCGGTGAAGCGCCTCCGATCAAAGGCAATCGACAGACTCGGCGTGTCGAGTTCGACGGTATCACCAAGGCTGAATGTGCTCTTGAACCCGATGCCGCGAAAGCCGATCGTGTGCAGAGCCCGCTTGTTCGAGTAGCCGAAGCGACATAGCGATGCAAAGTGCTCCTCGGTAAAGTCTTCGCCGTTGTGCGCAAAGACGAAGCAGCCGTCCGTGATATCGACTGATGCCTCGGTAGCGCCCGCATCGTCGGCGTTTTGGAGCAATTCGGACAAGACGTGTCGCGGGCTTTGCACCTGCTTGAAAAGTTGGTGCCAGGGCCCGGCAAGTTCGGGGTCGCGCTCCAGTTGATCCCAGCGCTGGACCGCCTTGTCCCGAAGTGTCTCGAAAAACGCAGGCCTGCCGTTCATCCAGGCGCCTCGGCACGCACGAGCAATTCGGCAAAGTCATAGTTCACGCTGGTCACTCCGAAATCCGGCTCGCGCTGAAAAGGCTGACGCAGATAGTGGCAGCGGTGCGTGTCTTCGCCGGTGAATTCGACAATGGCGAGGATGAAGTCGTCGGGCTTGTTCAGTGAGTACAGGATTTCGTTGCGCGTGACGGTGATCGTCGGCGCGCCGGAGACACGGCCCTTGACTTCGATGAAGCGCAGCTTGCCGGTGCCCGGGATACGGCTCTCGATGTCGTAGCCAAGCTTCTCGAATTCGCGGTCGGTCGGGTCGAAGTCTAGGCTTCGCTCGACATCCATGACGACGGCGCGAGCGCGAGCGGCGCTGATCTGCGTGTCGGCTGGAGGGGTGGGTGAGGCTGTTGCCTGACCGGTCATCGCTTTGATCAGGCCAATCGGAACGATCAGCAGGCCACCCAGCACGACGGGCGGCAAGGGTGAAATCTGCGCTTCGAGCTTGAGGTCGTCAAGCCGCTTTTGCAGCCGACCCTGCAGGAGGTCGGCACGCTTGCGGGCTTCGCCGGAATTGAGCTTGGCGTTGGGTCTGCCAGCCTGTTCCTGCAGCTTGAGCTCCTCGGCGCGGTGGTCCCAGTAGGTGATTTCCTTGGTCAGCCGTTCCTTCACCGCGGCCTCGGTCTTGGCGATGAGCTTGAGCTTGCGTCCGCGCACTTCAGCCAGGTGTTCCGGCACCACATGGGCGACGGCATAGCCCTGTACCTTTCGCTCAAGTTCGCGGTTGATCCACTGGCCTTCGTGCCGATCGAGGATTGCATCGATGCCGGGCTCGCCAGTCTTCAGTGGCCGGTAGTCAAGATAGGGGGCGTAATGGACATGGCGAGTCGTCCCGCTGGCGTCCATCTCGACATAGAGCATGCGCTTCGAGACGACCCGGCGTTCGCCAGCACGGGTAAGGCCCGCGTCCTGGATAGCGTGTTCCAGGTAGAACAGCACGCGCGGTTCCAGACCGGAATCGCGTTCATCGACCAGCACGGTGCCGCGCTTCAGGAGGTCGCGGTTACGCTCCAGCGTAAGGTCGATGACCGCGTCGAGCAGCGGATGACCGGGGCAGACGAAAGCGGCCAGCGGCTGGCCCTGGGGCGCGACCAGGGACTTGTCGAAGGCAATGCGCTCATAGCGCGGCAGCACGGGTTCGCCGATA
The DNA here is from genome assembly GCF_012939955.1 of Candidatus Accumulibacter phosphatis. Classification (GTDB taxonomy): domain Bacteria; phylum Pseudomonadota; class Gammaproteobacteria; order Burkholderiales; family Rhodocyclaceae; genus Accumulibacter; species Accumulibacter delftensis. Next base: position 2,762 of record NZ_SPMY01000115.1, on the reverse strand, counting down.
CCGATCAGGCGGTCGCGGTTGCGCACCGGGGCGGGAACGTGACTGATCTCGAAACGACGCGGCTCGCGTTGTTTGGCGGTGCCGCCGAGCTGCTTGAAGGCTTCGTGAAAGAAGGATTCGATGTAGTGCGGCTGCAGACGTCTGGCATCGGCACGCTCCATGTCTTCGCGGATGCGCTGCACGCGGCTGGTGTCCATGGCGTCCTGGGCGAGCGCGCGTTCTTCGAGCAAGTCCTGCACGTGGCCATGGTCGAGCGCAGTATCGAGCACCGTGCTCAGGTAGGCCTTGACCTCGGGCCTCTCGCCGTGGCGAATGGCTTCGATGAGCAGCTCGCGCAGCGACTTGCCCTCGAACTGGAGCTTGCCAAGCACATCGAAGACCTGACCGCCGAGCGCCTGACGCGCCAGTTCGATCTTTTCCAGCAGCTTGCGGTAGACGTCACCTTCGCGGGTTTCTTCGGCCACCAGGTTCCACAGGTGACAGACCTCGGTCTGGCCGATGCGGTGGATACGGCCGAATCGTTGTTCGAGCCGGTTCGGGTTCCACGGCAGGTCGTAGTTGACCATCAGGTGCGCGCGCTGCAGGTTGATACCCTCGCCGGCGGCGTCGGTGGCCAGCAGTACCTGCACTTCCGGGTCGTGCTTGAACGACTCCTGCACCTTCAAGCGCTCTTCGCGGCCGATGCCACCGTGAATGATGACCACGGCTTCCTTGCGGCCGAGCAGCGTGGTGGCGCGCTTTTCGAGATAGTTGAGCGTGTCGCGGTGCTCGGTGAAGATCACCAGCTTCTGGTGCGGTGAAGGGATGGGCGGCGCGATCGTTCCTGAGCCATAGGGCGCAGGGGGTTCGGCGACGCGATGGCTGATGGCGGCCGGCGTGAAAATTTCGGAAAGCAGGCTGGCCAGTTCGCACCACTTGGTATCGGTGCCGCTACGGCGGACGGCCAGCGCCTGGCCTTCCAGGCCTTTCAGGGTTTCGATCTCGATGCGCAGCTCGGCGATGGAACGGGCGGCGGTGGCCTGGTCGAGAATTTCTTCCTCGGCGGCAGCGACTTCGTTGTCGGGCGCCTCGTCCAGATCGTCAAGGTCTTCGCTGTCGAGAGACGGCAGCGATGTCGCAATGATCGGCGCGGCCTGGCCACCGCGGTGGAGGAGTTCCAGCTCTCGTAGCCGACTTTCCAGTTTCTCGCGTCGGCGGCGAAGAGATTGATAGATGGCTTCGGGTGAGGAAGCCAGGCGCCTTTGCAGGATGGTCAGCGCAAAGCCGACGGTGCCGGCGCGCTTGTCGTTTTCCAGGGCCTCGGCGCGATTGAATTCCTCGCGCACGTAGTCGGTAACGGTCTTGTAGAGGTGGGTTTCGGCATCCGACAGCTTGTAAGGAACGGTGTGCGCGATTCGTTCGGGGAACAGCGGCGTGCCGTCGAACTTGAGCAGGTTTTCCTTGACCATCCGGCGCATCAGGTCGGAAACGTCGGCGCTGTGCACGCCATCGCGATAGCGGCCCTCGAAGCGGTCGCCGTCGAGCAGCGCCATGAACAACTGGAAGTCGGCTTCCTTGCCGTTGTGCGGGGTCGCCGACATCAGCAGGAAGTGCCGAGTGAGTGTCGACAGCAGCTGGCCAAGGCGATAGCGCTTGGTGTATTTGGTCTCGCCGCCGAACACCGTGGCGGACATCTTGTGCGCTTCGTCGCAAACCACCAGGTCCCAGCGGCAATCGGGGGCCTGCAGCTTCTGTTGCACGTCTTCGTTGCGCGAGAGCTTGTCGAGGCGGGCGATGACCAGGTTGGTCTCGAGGAACCAGTTGCCGGTACGCGCCGCTTCAAGCTTGTCGTTGGTAAGGATGTCGAAGGGCAAATGGAAGCGGCGGTAGAGTTCATCCTGCCATTGCTCGGCCAGGCTGCCAGGGCAGACGATCAGGCAGCGCTGCAGGTCGCCACGGACGATCAGCTCCTTGATCAGCAAGCCGGCCATGATCGTCTTGCCGGCGCCGGGGTCGTCCGCCAGAAGGAAACGCAGCGGCTGGCGGGGAAGCATGGTTTCGTAGACGGCGGTGATCTGGTGCGGCAGAGGATCGACGACAGAGGTATGAACGGCCAGCACAGGGTCGAACAGATGTGCCAGGCGGATGCGCTGTGCCTCGGAGACCAGACGGAAAAGAGCGCCGTCGCCATCGAAGCTCCAGGGTCGGCCCTGCTCGACCAGTTCCAAGCGGGGCTCGTCGTGGCGGTACAGCAGTTCGTTGGCGACCCGGCCGGCGGCGGTCTTGTAGGTCAGTTCCAGCGCTGCATCGCCATACCACTGAACGCTGACCACGGTCACCAGTGCGTCTGGAACGATGCCGCGGATGGCGGCGTCGGTCTGGAGTTGCTCTAGCTTCATCATGACGGAAGCTGCGCGTAGTGGTCCCAGTTTGCGCATCCTGCATACTCATGCACGATGTCGGTAACGCTATGGAAAGTCCTCTCGAACATTGCTCCCTGCCTCGTTCTTTGTTTTGTTCCTTATAGCCCGTGCGGGTTTTTAAGGCCAGAGCAATTTTCGGGGTTCTGGGCACAATGGAACAGCGAACCGACTTAAGGGCCATCAACCACCATTCGCCCTGCCCAATGGCTGTAGCTCGCTGCGCCTCGCGCAATAGCCTCTGGCACCGAGAACGAGTAGCGTCCGAGCATGTTGACGGCGGTGTAAGCCGGAACCCCAGAAAATTCCGTCATCCCAACCCCAACCCGACGACAAGCGCGTCCAGGTCGATCACCTTGCCGT
>NZ_SPMY01000114.1 GCF_012939955.1 Candidatus Accumulibacter phosphatis | reverse complement strand
GACTTTTCTCTCCTTTAGCCAGAACAGGCCACCCTCAAAGCCTTTCAGCTCCTTGGCTTGCAACTCCCCGATGGGGGCCTCTGGCACCACGTTTCTAGACCATTCCTGCGCCAGCGCTCCGGCATTGATCGGAAACGTGAGGCCATGGACGGCGCGCCATAGTCGCGCCATCTTGATTGCCTCACGCTTGGGAGAGAGCGGCGCGATCAAGGGCCGGCCTTCTTGTCGAGTACGCTGAGGATCTCCTGTAACTGCTGCTTCACCCCGTTGTCCAGCGACTGGTACTTGCGGAAGAACGCCTCGTCGGCCACGTCGATCGAGGGTTCGGCGACGTCATCGTTCATCAGGAACTCGGGTGTCACGCCCAGGACCTTCGCCACCTCGTGGATCCGGTCTGCGGAGGGGCGGGCCTTTTCCTTGTTTTCCAGTTCCCACACAGATGACTTGGACGCGCCGATCTGCTCCGCGAACTGCTCCAGAGTCAGGCCTGCCTTCTTCCGCAGTGCGCGGACCTTTTCACCCAATGCTGGCATCTCGTTCGGCTTTCCGATAAAAAAAAATTCTTGACTCCGGAAGTTCGGAAGTTCATACTTTTAATTATGTGCTTTCCGAACTTAATGCGCAACCCCGACTTGGTAACACAGCCTGCCGGGGAGAGGCCACTGGGCGGAACGTCGCAATCAACCAATCCTAAAAGGGGATGACCATGAGCAAGATATTGAAGCCCGGCACGCCGGCACCGAGGTCCGGT
>NZ_SPMY01000113.1 GCF_012939955.1 Candidatus Accumulibacter phosphatis | reverse complement strand
GGAATTGACGGGGCGCACTGACATCGAAATCGAGATCAGCAACCAGTGCGCACGCCTGATCGCCAACGCAATCACCTACTACAACTCGGCCATCCTGTCGCGGCGGCTGACGAAGTTCGAAACAACCGACAACGCCAAGACACTGGCCTTAATGTGCCGCAAATTGACAACTGGCGCTGATCACGCAGATTTCTCCAGCAGCCTGGCGGCACATCCTGCTGAGCGGGCATACACCTTTCTCAGTAACGGCAAGGTGATCGACCTGGACGCGCTTGTCGTCGGGTTGGGGTTGGGATGACGGAATTTTCTGGGGTTCCGGCTTACACCGCCGTCAACATGCTCGGACGCTACTCGTTCTCGGTGCCAGAGGCTATTGCGCGAGGCGCAGCGAGCTACAGCCATTGGGCAGGGCGAATGGTGGTTGATGGCCCTTAAGTCGGTTCGCTGTTCCATTGTGCCCAGAACCCCGAAAATTGCTCTGGCCTTAAAAACCCGCACGGGCTATAAGGAACAAAACAAAGAACGAGGCAGGGAGCAATGTTCGAGAGGACTTTCCATAGCGTTACCGACATCGTGCATGAGTATGCAGGATGCGCAAACTGGGACCACTACGCGCAGCTTCCGTCATGATGACGGCGGTGTAAGCCGGAACCCCAGAAAATTCCGTCATCCCAACCCCAACCCGACGACAAGCGCGTCCAGGTCGATCACCTTGCCGTTACTGAGAAAGGTGTATGCCCGCTCAGCAGGATGTGCCGCCAGGCTGCTGGAGAAATCTGCGTGATCAGCGCCAGTTGTCAATTTGCGGCACATTAAGGCCAGTGTCTTGGCGTTGTCGGTTGTTTCGAACTTCGTCAGCCGCCGCGACAGGATGGCCGAGTTGTAGTAGGTGATTGCGTTGGCGATCAGGCGTGCGCACTGGTTGCTGATCTCGATTTCGATGTCAGTGCGCCCCGTCAATTCCTTCTTTCCGCCGACCTGTGCAATGGTCGAACGTAGCGGTCGTCTCAGAAAACGGAAAATAAAGCACGCTAAGGAGTCTCATCAGTGCTCTTGGCCATCCCTCAGAGTCGCCCTGCAGGCTTGTTTCGTAGTCCTGGCCGACGTAGAACATGGCGATGATGGAAACCTGCTCGGCGTCTGCGTCGAGGGCGATCACGGCGCGCTTCTTGTAGTGAGCAGACGACAGGAGACTGGCCAACCGATCCTTCGCGGTTCTTAGGAGGGCGGCCACAGAATTCGGAAATATTCGTACGCTAGACTTCTGTCATTTTTCGTGACGGTCTCTTGACGACCCATTTTTGACATCCGGAGCCTCGGATCTGGAGCCGCAAAGCAGTCGTAGGGAATGCGTCGATTTTGCTCTCGTTCTGAACGCAACGTAGTTCTCAGAGCGCAGCTCCCCGAGCAGCGTCGAGTTCCTCGCTGAAGCGCTCCAGGCAAGCCCGACGCACATGGTCCTGTTCATCGAAGCACTGCTTCAAGATATCCAGATAGTTGTCCTGCTTCTGAAAACCGTAGGGTTCGATGAGGTGCGCCCGCATCACCCTGGCCAACGCCGCCAAGTGTTCACGCTGCTCCAAGTTTCGCAGGGTGGTGAGCGCCACACCCAGCAACTCGCCCTTGAGTCGGCGGGGCACGCGCGGCGACATCAGGATGTCCTGGATGACACGGCCGATGGCTTCTGCGGCTTCGAAGGAAATGTGAATGTGATTGCCTTTGCGCTGGTCGGGAAGCAGCACGTCACCAGGCTTCGTCAGAACCTCGGCATCCCTAACCCACACAGCAGTAGCATCGACGACTTCGTACAGTAGGTACGCCAGCGGCGTTGGGAACTCATGGTTTTCGTCTTCCGGCCGAACCTCGCGAGCGCGGTCAACTAGGCGCCTGGCGAAATGAGGCATGTAGTGGAGCCACAAGTGGTCGGCCACACGTTGATGCAATCCCTCCAGCACCATGATCCTGAAGAACCAGATACCGGCATGTACCGGGTCGTGGTACTTTCCAACATACTGGAAGGTCAGCAGCGGCCCATTAAGCTTCTTCTCGAGAACTTCATCCGCATCAATCCGCGCGAGTACGGCCTCGCCAACAGATCGGAAAACCCCGAGACGGGCGGCCACATCAACGTCGACACAGTAGAACCGCACGAGGCGGTTCTCATCAGGCAGCGCTAGGCGGTGCCCGCTCTTGCCGAAGTTGTCGTTGTTCTTGAGCTCGCTGTAGAAGACACTGGCCTCATTGGCCAACAGTGCGTCGAAGAACTCGTCTTGGAAGCCTTCCTCAACGCGCGTTGCGCGCTCCATGACCTCCATGCACAGGTAAGGTCGAGCGATGGCGAGGTGTCCGACTAGGCGGCGGGATGACAGCAACCGTTTCACGACGCTGGCTGCGCGACGCTGCACCCGCTGGGAAGGGCCAACCAAGTCGGCAAGCCATTCGCGGAAACTGAACCATTTGCGGAATAACCAGCTCGTCGGCGCGCCGGCTCCCAACGTGATGGACCCGTCGTCTTGGAATACGACTTGGAAGCCGGGACGCGGCGGGCGGATGGCGTTGGCCAAGTGGCTGCGCACGCTCTTGGACGCTGCCAGGTCCAGCGCCGATGCGAGATGACGCTGAAGCAAGTCGGCGAGCTCCTCGTGCTTCCCGGCGTGCAAGAGCGACGTGGTCAGGTTGTCGAAGAGTCCAAGGTTCCACCGCGTCAGCCGCGTCCTGCGCGACCGCCAGTAGACGAATGCGGCGAGTAGTAAGAACAACAGGTACTGGGTGGTGCTCTTGTCGAAGCCCCATAACCAGGGTCCAAAGGTAGGGAACCCAAGTGTGGTGAGTACGGGCTCGAAGAAGAACCCATGGATGATGAGCAACGCGGCCCAGATGACTAGCCAGTCGAACCAGTTCAGGCTCAAGCGAAAGCTGAGTCTGGCAGTGCTTGGCACGACCGCCCACACCGCAGCAATCAAGCCCAGCATGGTGAGTAGTGCGCTAGTGTCGATGCCTGCAGGGATCATGGGGTGATCCAACTTTGGGAATGGCTGAAGGGGTTCAAGGGCTTTGCTGAAGCAGTTGTAGCACGTACGGAGCAGCACCACCGTCACGGCCATGCCATTGCCATGCACTCATCCCTCACAGCCCATATTGTGGTTCGTCTGGGGGCGGTGTTACTCCCGAAAGTCTCGCACGACTGGGGCTTTGATGCAGCCGTAAGTTTAAAGCTCCACCCGGAAGCAGATACCGACGACAGACCGCTCCTGGCCGATCTGAGACCATCAGTTTCGCCCCCCAAAACATGCTGACGGCAGACAGCCGCACGAGCAGAACTCAATCAAGAAGCTCTTATCTGCCTGAGTCGACTTTGGTACGCAGTTCTTTCCCCGCCTGAAAGTGGGGCACAGCTTTCGCTGGAACCTGCACGGCCTCACCGGTTTTTGGGTTGCGCCCATTACGGGGCGGCCGGTAGTTGAGCCCGAAGCTTCCGAAACCGCGTATTTCAATGCGCTCTCCCTTCGCCAGCGTGTTGCTCAGCGCTTCAAGAATGGCCTTGACCGCAAGTTCAGTATCTTTGGGGGTGAACTGCGGGAAGAGGGCAACAAGTCGGTTGATGAGTTCGGAGCGGATCATAGGCAAATTTTACGCGGCACTTCCGCTCGGGAGCGGTGGCAAACCACACAACGCCAGGCCCAACATCATCGATGACGCCTTGCAGCTCGCCGACGCGATGAGCCATGTCGGCAGACTGATAAACGACGCTAGCATTCTTAGTAGGCGACTTTGAAGGTCGGACTATCCTCCGGACGGGTCTTGCGGTGGTCATAAATACGCGTGGTGGCGATGTTGGCGTGACCCAGCCACTCCTGCACCTTGGCGATGTCGGCTTGGTGATCAAGCGCGTTGGTCGCTGCGGTCGCCCGCAACGCGTGCGCCCCGATCGCGAAACCCAGCGCCGTTGAGTATTGCCGCACCAGTTTGTAGACCGCGTCGGGCGTGATCGCTCTTTCCAGTCCGCCAGTAGTGCAGTTGTTGCGCAGCGGCCGGAACAGGGCGCCGGCATCGTCCGCGCCATGCCCTGCAATTTCAAGATAGTCACCAATCAAACCGCTGGCAGCGGGGTGCAGTGGGATATAGCGGATCTTGCCGCCCTTGCCGAACACCTTGAGGTGCGGCACCCCGCGCCGCTCGTGCTTGAAGTCCTTGACCTTCAGCCGACACAGCTCCTCGCGGCGTAGCGCGTGATAGAGCAGGGTGGCCAGGATGGCGCGGTCGCGCTTGCCCTTGAGCGACGCGCCGTCGGGCGCGTCCAGCAGCTTGCGCGCCTGGTGGTCGCCGAGAGCCGGGGTCTTGCCTTCGTAGCTTTCCACCGGCGGACGCTTGACGCCCTTGACCGGGTTATGGGTCACGGCGTTTTTCTCGCACAGGGACTCGAACAGCGACGACAGCGCCGCCAGGCGATGCCGTACCGTCATGCCGCTCAAGGCGCGCTGCACCAGGTCGTCGCGCCAGGCGATGACGTGGGCGCGGGTAACGGTGCGAAATTCCTCGGGCTTCACGATGCCGGTGAACTTCATGAAATCCCCGAGGGCGTTTTCGTAGGCGCGGCGGGTGGCCTTGTTGCCGAGATTGGCGAACCATTCGATTTCGGGGGGAACATCGGCCAGGCGCTGGAACTGTTCGGCGGTCAGGAGCCGGGAAGCAACGGCCGGGAGGACGGGGAGGGGGTTTGTGTCGCTCACGGGGAGGTCGTCCAATTTTTCGACAAGATCACGGCTGGTCATAGATGGCTTTTGACATCCATGGCGTCGTGAAGCACGCGAACAATCTCAAGGCGCTGACCATCGCGGCGATAGAACACCAGGTGACGTTTCACTTGCAACCGCCGGTAGCCCGCTCGGACATGATCGAAAGGCGTTCCCAGATCCGGAAACTTCAGAAGCCCCTGAATCTCCCGATCGAGGTCGTACAGATATTGATCCGCTTGCGCGGCGCCCCATTGCTGAACGGTGTAGCGCCAGATGTCCTTGAGGTCGCGGCGGGCGCGCGGGCGAACAAGCAGATCAAGCATCCGCGGAACCGCTCTTGGCCTCCTGGCGTGCCTCCTCAATGATCGACGCCATCGCGAAGGGCACCGGTTCGCCGCTCGTCTCGCCCTCGATCAGGGCCTGACGCAAGGCGCTCACTTTCTGTTCGTGCTCTTCGAGCAGCCGCATCGCGGCGCGCACCACTTCGCTCTTGGACTCGAAGCGTCCGGCATCGATCTGTTGGGCGATGAAGCCCTCGAAGTGTTCACCCAGGGTGACGCTGGTGTTTCTTGGCATGACGGGTCCTTTCTTGGCGGATCTTGTGTATTAGATACTAATACAGCAGCGATCGAGCGTGCGCGACAGCTTGTGGACATTTTACTATTGATAAAATATGTTAGCAATAGTAAAGCAGTCGGTGGCTACGCGACTATCTTCCGACACCGGGCCAAAGAGCAAGGTATGCGTTTTGGTGTCGCGTGGGCTACAATGTGGCTCATATACTTGGAGGATCAAACCATGCCCGCGAATGCTGTGGTTCGTGCCCGGATCGACGAGCACATTAAGGAAGAGGCAACCGCTGTACTGGCGGCGATGGGGCTGACCGTGTCGGACGCGTTCCGCATCCTACTGACCCGCGTCGCTCACGAGAAGGCCCTGCCGTTCGAACCACTGGTTCCGAACGTCGACACCATCGAGGCGATGAAGGAAGCGCGCCGGGGTGGCCTGAAGTCATTCGCTACCGTCGAGGACCTGATGGCGGACCTGAATGCGGACGATTGAACACACGGGCCAGTTCAAGCGTGACTACAAGCGCGAAACCAAGGGACCGCACTGGCACACGCTGCAAAACGATTTCAGCACCGTCGTCACGGCCTTGGCCCATGATCAGCCACTGGCCGAAAAGCACCACGATCATTCGCTCAGTGGGGATTGGAAGGACCACCGGGATTGTCACGTCAAGCCTGACTTGGTCTTGATTTACAGAAAACCGGACGACGACGTACTCCAGCTCGTCCGTCTCGGTTCGCACAGCGAACTTGGCCTGTGAGCAGCTGGGCTCCGTGACAAGGAAATGAAGGATACGGCGAGCGGAATCACCGATGTGGAACGGGCGCTACACGTTCCAAAGCGACGCCAAGGTGACCGACCTGGACCTGGATGTGCTCGTGGCAGGGCCGGCGTGGGGATGACGGAATTTTCGGCGGGTCCGGCTTGCAACCCCACACAGCTGCCTTTGATGCGGGTGGCAAAGCGGCTGCCGATTTCCTGCGCGAGTTGCGGCACATCAAGGCCAGCGAATCGCGGCCTAATGCAACCAGCAGAAGTGGCTGTTTTAGCGGTTTCGGACGGGTCGGTTTTACGCTTATTGGTGCAGAATATTACCCAGGATAATTAACCTTCGCCGCTCGAATACGGAGCGGTGAACAGACGATCCCTATGAATCTGCTGCGAACCGCCAACGGTTGAGCCGGGCGATTTCTGGAGAGCACATTGCGCACAACACTGTTGGAGCACGTTCGATGCATCCTTATGCCCATGTTCTCAAAACCTACATGACCGCTCTGGGTAAGAGTGACTACCCGATGATCAAGAGTCTCTTCTCGCCGGAAGGAAAAGTGAGGTCGCCATTCCTCGGAGAAATGCTTGCAGGTCCATTCTTCGATCGCCTTGCTAGTGCGTCATCGATGAACGTCATCACGCCAATCGACATATTCCTCAGCGAGGCCGAGAAGAACCACGCAACCGCATACTTTCAGTACGACTGGACGGTCCGGGACGGAACACTTATTACCTTCAAGGTAATGGATCTGTTCACCTTTGATCCCGATAGCGAAAAGGTGACGTACCTTGATCTGATCTACGACACACACCCCATCCGGGCCTCGGCCGGGAACAAGTACGAACCCTGATTTCAACACCAACTCAGGCCTGGTCCTGATCTACACAGAAAGCCGGACGACAACTCGCGGCCTCACACGGCAGGTACGAGCGACGGGCTTCCGTGCGTGTGCACTACTTCCGCCTGGGCTCCTCATAAGGAACGACCTTGTCCACCACGAGACGATAGCCGGCGACGCCCCACTCCGTTTCGCCGCGCTGCACGCTGAACGTGCCGTAGGTCCATAAGGGCTGCATCATGCGCACGCCGGCGAGCGGCCTGGCAGATTTGGCGTGGATGATCTGGTTGGCGGGCGGCGGCGGGGTGTGCAGACAGGCGCCGAAGTAGGGCACGATCAGAAATGCCGTCACCTTCTCACCCTGTCGTTCGAGCGGCAGAACGAATCCGGCGATGCGTCCCCTCTTGCCGTTCATGGCTGGTTCCGCTGGCGCCGTATCCCATGCGACTTTGAGTTTGTCGAGGGCCTCCATTGCCTTCGGGTCAGAGTCTTGCAGATTGGACAGGTCCAGATTCTTGAAATCGGCGGCCGGATCCCAGTCCTTGGGCAGCAGCGCGTCCCAGCCGATCTCGGGCCAGGTTTCCGCCGCGTATGGGAGGGGGGCTGCGAGCAGGATCGCCAGCAAGAGCAGAATGCGCATCATCAGTTCCTTGGTGTAAGGCCGTCGGCCAGCGCCATGCGCCAGGCACGCCAGCCTGGGACGAGGCTCGCTATGAGCCCTGTCGCGAGTATGGACGCGAGCAAGAGCCATTCGTTCGCTGCCGGAGGGCGCAGGGAAAGGTGCACGCCATAGGGTTGTGCGAGCGGTGCCAACACGGCGATGGCAATGGTAAGCAGCGCACTGCCGAGCAGAGCACCGGCGGTGGTGACGAGCAGGCCCTCACAGGTCAGCATCAGGAATATTCCGCCGGGGCCGGCGCCGAGCGCGCGCAGGATGGCGAGTTCTCGTCGGCGTTCGTTAAGGCTGGCGAGCATGGTCGCCATCAGCCCCGTGAGGCCGACCATGACGACCAGTGCCGAGAGCGCCAGTAGCAAGCGCTCCACCATGCCGAGCGTTTGCCACAGCTCGTCGAGCGCGACCCCCGGCATCACCGCCATCAGCGGCTCGCCCTTTTGGTTGTTGACCTGCCGCTGCAAACGAAAGACATCGCCACGGCGCTTCAGGCCGATCAGCATCGCAGTGACTTCCTTCGGTTGCAGATCGAACTTCCGCACTTGCTCCGCGGGGATGACCAGGCCCGGCAGCGGCGCGCCGCCGGCCCAGTCGAGATGAATCGCGGTGATCGCTTCGAGACCGACATGAACCGTGCGGTCGACCGGCGTGCCGGTGGGCGCGAGGATACCGACGACGGCGAATGGTTTGTCGGCATGCTCGGGCGCGAACTCTGTTATGCCGTGTGAGAGTGTGATGCGATCGCCGGGGCGGTAGCCGAGCTGCGCCGCTGCCTCGCTGCCGAGCACCGCCTCGAACACATCGGCGAACGGATGGCCGGCGGCGAAGGCAAGCGCCTGCCGGTCGCCATAGCGCAGACGCTCGAAGTAGGCGGGCGTCGTGCCGAGCACCGGGAAGCCGTGATGACCGTCGCCGAGCGAGAGCGGTACCGCCCAGTCCACCGCCGGATGTGTCGCCAGCGCCTCGAAACTCTCCCAACGCATATTCTGAGTGGCGCTACCGGAATGGAAGACGGCATAGAGGATCAGCTGTACGGCCCCGCTGCGCGCGCCGACGACGAGGTCCACGCCCGACACCGATTGCGTGAAGCTTGTGCGCGCGTCGCTGCGTACGCGCTCGACGGCAAGCAGCAGCGCGGTGGACAGCGCGATGGAGACAAGCGCGATGCCGAGCGTCAGCCGCCGTGCCCAGGCGCTTTGTAACGCGAGCACCAGAATTGCTTTCATACGACGCTTTCCTGCATTGCACGGTTGATGTCGGTGAGCGCGATACTGCGGTCGAAATGTACGGCGAGCCGTGCATCGTGGCTAACGAACAACAGCGCGGCACCGCTTTCGACGGTCTCACGCAGCAACAGGTCGACGAAAATTTGCTGGCGTGGAGCATCGAGCGCCGAGGTGGGTTCATCGGCAATGAGGATTTCAGGCTTGCCGATCAGAGCGCGTGCAGCGGCGACGCGCTGCTGCTGGCCGACCGAAAGTTCGGCAGCGGGCTTCTGCCAAAGGGAAGGCGCGAGGTCGAGATGGGTCAGCAGGCGTGCGGCGGCTGCATGCGCATCGCCGGCGCGCTGCTTGCGCCGGGCGGAGAAGGTGCAGGGCAGCAGCACGTTGTCGAGGGCGGACAGCCATGGCAGCAGGTTGAACTGCTGGAAGACAAAGCCGATGTGATTGGCGCGGAAACGATCGCGCGCACGCGCCGAGAGACGCGTGATGTCCTGCCCGAGCAATACGATGGCGCCCTGCTCGGGCACGGCGACGCCGCCGAGCAAGCCCAGCAGCGTGCTCTTGCCGCCGCCCGAGGGGCCATGCAGGAAGACGAGCTCACCGTCGGCGAGCGCGAAGTCCGGAATGTCGAGACAGGGCGTGGCCTGGCCCGGCCAGCGAAAGACGAGATCGGTAAGAGCGATCATGCGCCCGCGCCTATCAGCCGATCACCAGGTCAGCGCGGGAGTCTTCGGCGTGAGCCGCTGAGCACCCTGGCCGGTAGGGCCGACGCGCTGGGTTTCCAGGCGGTAGAGACGCTTGAACTGCTTGAAGATCGTCGTTCCGATGCCTTTGAGCGCGGCCGGATCGACGCAACGGAAAACATAGCGCGCATCCACGTCGGCGTGCTCGCCACCTTCGAACTGTGGCATGTCGACCTCGACGGATTGCAGGGTGCAATTCGCCGCCGAAGTCGGTTGCCACAACGCGGCAGCGTCGTTCAATGCTCTTTCTGTCGCCGCCAGCGCGGCTTTTTCCTTGTCGTTCCTGGGTGCGCGCTCGAAGCCGACGGCGGCATCAAGGGGCAGTTCAAGGTTCAGCGTGACGACGTCCATGTCGATGGCGACGTCGAGCCGGCCTTCGCCGTGCGTGTGCTGGGCGAGGGCCGGCAGAGAGCCGAGCAGGGCGACGAGCAGTGCGAATCGTTTCATTAACGTTCTCCGAAGTTCAGTGGGAATGTCCGCTGCCGAACACCACGATGGCGATACCCGCGGCGAGCAGCAGTCCGTGCCAGCCAATGCCGCGCTGCTCGCGCTTCAAGCGCGGCATCAGGTCGGCGATGGCGATGTAGATGAAGCTGGCCGCCGCCAGCGTGATGATGTACGGCACCCAGTCCTGGGCGCGCTCCAGCGCCAGGTAGCCGATGACGCCGCCCAGCACCGAAGCGAGGCTCGATACGCCGTTCCAGAACAGTGCGCGGCCGCGGTGCCAACCCGCCGCAAGCAGGATGGCGAAGTCGCCCGCCTCCTGCGGCACCTCGTGCGCAACCACGGCCAGCGTCGCGGCCCAGCCCAGCGCGGGATCGGCAAGGAAGGCGGCGGCGATCAGGAGTCCGTCGGTGAGGTTGTGGAAACCGTCGCCGACGAGAATGCCGACCGCCTCTCCTCCGTGCAGGTGGTCGTGCGTGTGTTCGCCGCAGGTTTCGCCGTCGGCCTGGTCATCGTTGCCGTGGGCGTGGCGCCAGATGGCAAACTTTTCCAGCGCGAAGAAGCCGAGGATGCCGGCCAGCAGGACGGGGAATGCCTCATGCGGTGTCAGGCCCGATTCGAGCGCTTCCGGTAGCAAGTGCAACATCGAGGTGGCCAGCAGCGCGCCGATGGAAAAGCTGACGGCGTAGTTGAGCCACTTCTTCGGCAGGCCGAACAGCACCAGCGCGGCAGCAAGCAGGCTGAGTAAGCCGCCCATCAGGCAGGCGACGACAATTTGCGGGAGCAGTGGCAGGGAATTCATGGGGGCGGAGTGAAACACAACCGGGTTGCAAATGCAACGCAGTGGCAACGGCAACTATGTTGCAAATGTCGCCCGGCTATGTTCTCATTCGTCCATGTCCACCACCAATGATCTTCTGCGCGCTGCAGGCGTCAAGGTCACGCCGGGCCGTGTGCACGTCCTCGAAGCTCTACTGGTAGCGACCCAGGCGATGAGCCACGCTGACATCGAAGCCTTGCTGCCGGATGCGGACCGGGTGACGCTCTATCGCGTGCTCGATTCCCTTGTGCATTGCGGTCTGGCGCTAAAGGCGATTGATTCGCGCGGCGTGTTCCGGTTTACCGCCAGCAAGGTTGGGCAGGAGCATGGCGGGCACAACCATTTCCGCTGTACCGGCTGTGGCGGTGTGTTCTGCCTCAAGGCTGCCCCGCCCCCGCCGCCAAGACTGCCGCACGGCTTCCGCCTCGGTGCGGTGGAATTGGATATCAGCGGCACCTGCCTAGCTTGCAACAGCGCGCCTCATGTCTCGTCCCCCTGAAAGGCAGGAAAGGCACGTGTAGTGGTCACGCAAGTTCAGACACCGGGATCGCTTGCTTCTCTGCGACTTGCTGGTCATTGTCGGAGCCAGCGTGCCGACTCCGTAGTGCAGCAAGCAGATGAAGATAGGCTTACCCCAGAAGGCGCCCTCCGGTAGAGTTCGCAATTTCTCCGTTGCTGTCACCGAAGGCAGGGCCGCCAGTGATGGCGATGACAATGGGCGAACCGAGAACCTGCCATGCACATCACCCAGCACACTGACTATGCACTGCGCGTACTGGTCTACCTCGGGACCAACGAGGAGCGCTTGGTGACTATCCAGGAGATTGCTAACCGCTTCGCCGTGTCGCGCAACCACTTGATGAAAGTCGTCAGTCGTTTGATCCGTGGCGGCTATGTCGATGGCTTGCGCGGCAAGGGCGGTGGCTTGCGGCTTGCCTGTCCAGCCACGACCATCGTTGTCGGTGATGTTATGCGCCACATGGAGTCGGGCATGGACCTGGTCGAGTGCTTCGGCAAGAACTCTACCTGCATTCTGGATCCCGATTGCCAGCTGAAGCTTGCGCTTTCAGAGGCCCTCGCTGCCTTCCTCAAGGTGCTGGATGGCGTTACGCTTGCGGATCTGCTCGGCAAGAGCGAACGTGCGATCCTTCACGTCCTGCGGCCTGTGCTAGCCATTCCCAAGTAGCTTCTGCGCACCTGGCGACGATCGTCGCCAATTCCCTTCGGTTCTGTTGCCACATAAGAAGCATTGCGTTTGCATCTTTTGTAAGAGGTATTTAAAATGCCGCTTACAGAAAGTTGTCGCCGTTTCGTTCTCTTACATTGGTTCTACCGATACCGTAAAGGAGCTTCATCATGCATAACACACGCAAGCTGTGGATCTGGCTAGCGCTGATCTGCGTGCTTTCCTTCGCCGCCCTGGGCTGGGTTGGCCGCGAGATTTTCGTGCACGCGCCGCCCATTCCGACGCAGGTGGTCAGCAGCGACGGCCAGGTTCTCTTCTCCGAAGGGCAAGTGCAGCAAGGCCAGCAATCCTGGCTCTCGGCCGGCGGCCAGCAACTGGGCTCGGTCTGGGGGCACGGCAGCTATCTCGCGCCAGACTGGTCGGCCGACTGGCTGCACCGCGAAGCGCTTGCGCTGCAGGCGATCTGGGCAAAGCGTGATTTCGGCGCCGCCTACGAGCACCTTCAGCCCGGCCAGAAAGCGCAACTCGATGCGCAGCTGAAGACCGAGCTCCGCCGCAATACCTACGACGCTGCCAGCGGCTCGATCAGCCTGAGTGCCGATCGGGCTACCGCAGTCGCGCAGGTGGCGAAGCACTACGCCGACCTCTTTGGTGGCGAGTCTACGCTCGATGCATTGCGTGAGCAGTACGCGATGCCAGCCAATATTCTGCGCGACGCGGCCGATCGGCAGGACCTGACGGCCTTCTTCTTCTGGAGCGCTTGGTCGGCAGTGAGCGACCGCCCGGGCGAAAATAACTTGAGCTACACCAGCAATTGGCCGCACGAGCCGCTGGTCGGCAATACGCCGACTACCGGTACCGGCATCTGGTCGATCGCCAGCGTCATTCTCATGCTCGGCGCGATCGCCGCGATGATCTTCTTCCACTCGACCAGTCATGAAGCGGGTGACCCACGCCCGCCAAAGGCTGACCCGCTCTTCAACTTCAAGGCAACGCCATCGATGCTCGCCACCCGCAAGTATTTCTATGTGGTCATCGCGCTGATTCTGGCGCAAGTCGGCATGGGCGTTGTCACCGCACACTATGCCGTCGAGGGAACGAGCTTCTTCGGTATCCCGCTCGGCGAGATCTTGCCCTTTACCGTCAGTCGAACCATCCATACGCAGTTCGCTGTGCTGTGGATCGCCACCGCCTGGCTGGCCACCGGCCTCTACATCGCTCCGGCGATTTCGGGCAGCGAACCAAAATACCAACGCCTGGGTGTCAATGTACTGTTTTATGCCTTGCTGATCATCGTCGCCGGTTCGACGCTCACCGGTTGGCTGGGCACCTTGCAGAATATCGGCAATGACTACAGTTTCTGGATCGGTAACCAGGGGCTCGAGTACACCAGCATGGGCCGTGTCTGGCAGATCCTGTTGTTCGCTGGTCTGCTGATCTGGGTGACGCTGCTCGGCCGCGCGCTGATGCCCGCGCTGCGCAAACCGTCCGAAAGCCGCGGGCTGATCGCCATGGTCTTCCTTGCTGCGCTGTGCATCGGCGGCTTTTACGCCACTTCGCTGGCCTGGGGTCAGAAAACGCACTATGCGATGGTCGAATATTGGCGCTGGTGGCTGGTGCACCTGTGGGTAGAGGGTTTCTTCGAGGTCTTCGCCACCGCCGTCATCGCCCTGCTGTTCACCCGTCTCGGCCTGATCCGCGCGGCGACCGCCAACAGCGCGATCATTCTGGAAACCATTGTCTTCCTGTTCGGTGGCATTCTCGGCACACTGCACCACCTCTACTTCACCGGCACGCCGACTTCTGTTATCGCCATAGGGGCGATGTTCTCGGCACTGGAAGTAGTGCCGCTGGCGATGATCGGTGTCGAGGCCTGGCGCAATTTTCAGCGTTCCAAGGCTGCCCCCTGGGTGCAGGCGTACAAATGGCCGATCCTGTGCTTTATCGCCGTCGGTTTCTGGAACGTCGTCGGCGCTGGCCTCCTGGGCTTCACGCTCAACACGCCGATCGCTCTCTACTATATGCAGGGAATGAACATGACCGCGGCGCACGGTCATGCCGCGCTGTTCGGTGTCTATGGCATGCTCGGTATCGGCCTGTTGTTGTTCTGCATGCGCGGTCTCTCGAACCGGGCGGCGTGGTCGGACAAATTGGTCGGCCTGACCTTCTGGTCGCTGAATGTCGGGCTGGCGATGATGGTCTTCATGTCGCTCGTGCCGGCCGGCATCTACCAGGCTTGGGCGAGCCTCAGCGAGGGGGTGTGGTTTGCTCGCTCGCCGGAATTCGTTCACTCCGCGTGGATGGAGACTTTTGTCTGGCTGCGCGTCCCCGGAGACATAGTCTTCGCCGTCGGCACGCTGTTCCTGGCGCTTTTTGCCGTCCGTTTGTTGATCATTCGGCGTGATCCAGATCCGGTGGCGATCGGCTGCGCCGACGCGCTGGCCGGCAAGACAATGTAGTTCGAGGTCAGAGGAGGGGTCCGCTGCGAGGGTCTGTGACCTTCGCAGCGCCTCGTTCTGCCGTATAACTGTTTTTGCGCATCTGACGAGAGCCTGCCAAGCGGCTGCGAGTCGGTAGCGGACGAGAGGTGAATAGCGGCGGGTGACACGAGTGTGGGGTCTATACCCCTATTTTCGATGGCCCCGGGGCGGTTAAGCTGAGTGAGATCACCGACATGGACATCCTGTTCGGCGGCGATGCTCGTGGCTACACGGATTACGCCAAGTACATCGAAGACGTCCCCTGAACAACGAGGACGCCCATTGTGAAAGCCACTGGGCTTACCGAGTATCTACCGATTGACAACGCACGCTCCCGCGTCGACCTCGAGTTGGACTTGGAGCGACCAGAGCTCTCCGGCCGCGACATCGTAACTATGGACGGCGGAGTGGATGTCCACCAGCTTCGACAAGCATGAGTCGGTAACCACGCGTTAAGCGCACCAATACGCGGCGCGCTCAGGCAGGCAGGCGCGGGTCACCGATCACCGCGTCAATTTCTTCTGGCGGCAGGTCGAAGAAGCAAGCAATCTCCTCCGCGTGTTGCCCCTGTGCCAGACGCTCACGCACGTCCGCTTGCCAGCCTTCGAGCCCCAGGCTAAGCGAGCGACCGGCCTGCTCGCCGGCCAGCGCCTGACCGCCAAAGCCGGCGTATTTGTTGGCGTAGCCACGCGGGGTAATCATCAGGCCGTCTTGAACGAAGGTGCTGCTGTTACCGATCAGTACGGTGGTCAACATGCCGATCTCGTTTTCGGCCATTTGCGCCAAGGTGGTCAGCTGGATCGCCTGCTTCTTGCGGTACGCGGACTTGACCACCGCCACCGGCGTCTCCGGCGCGCGATGGCGCAGCAGGATGCGCTGCGCTTCGACGATCTGGCCGGTGCGCCGGCCGCTCTTCGGGTTATACAGGGCGACAACGAAATCGGCATGGGCCGCGGCGTTCAACCGGCGGGCGATGACCGGCCACGGTGTCAGCAGGTCGGAGAGCGAGATCGAGCAGAAGTCGTGCGTCAGCGGCGCGCCGACCAGCGCCGCGCACGCCGACAGCGCCGTGGCGCCGGGAACGACCTCGACCTCGATTCCCGATCCGGGACGCCAGCCCGCTTGCAGCAGGACTTCGTAGGTCGGACCGGCCATCCCGTAGACACCGATGTCGCCCGACGAAATGACCGCCGCGATCTTGCCCTGGCAGGCATGTTCCCAGGCCTCGTTGCAGCGATCGAGCTCTTCGGTCATGCCCTTGCGGATGACCAGCTTGCCGTCGAGCAGGTCTTTCACCAGCCTGATGTAGGTGGCGTAGCCGATGACCACGTCGGCCTCGGCGATGGCCGCGCGCGCGCGCAAGCTCATGTGTTCCGGCGCCCCCGGGCCGAAGCCGACGAGGATGATTTTTCCTGCTTTCTGGATCGGGTGAGTGGCGTTCATTGGTGCTCATGGGTGAATTATGGCAATGGAGATGGTGGCGTTACGGCCATCCGGGCCGCGTAGCTTGTGTTTTTCGACGATCAGATCGGCCTTGTCGGCACCGGCGGCAAGCAGCGCGGCCGCTTCGGAAACCGACGGGGAGCCGGTATACCTGCGTACCGTTTCCGAGGGATTGGGAACGTCAACGGCGGCAAGATCGGCAGCAGGGTAGAAGTGGATGCACCAGGCCCGTTCCCTGGCCACCTGCAGCAGGCCCGCCTCGTCGGCCTTGAGGTCGATGCTGGCCACCGCGCGGACGTCCGACGGCTGCCCGCCGCAGGCCGCCAGCGCCTCGCTGATGGCCTGGTTGATGGTCGCTGCCGGCGTGCCACGATCGCAGCCGAGACCCAGTGCAAGCGCAAACTGCAGCGGGTTTTTCGCGCCAGGGGCGTGCTTCAATGCGCGTCCCCCGGCCGGTAGACGATCGCCTTGCCAGCCAGCTGCACCGCATAGTCGGCCGGTATTGCACGCTGGCTGATCCAGAGCACCGCAGAGAAGCGCTCGGGATCGACATCTTCGAGGCGGGCAAAGCGTTGCAGCGTGACGGGTAGCGGGCCACGGCGACCATTCGCGTGCCCCGTCCACCAGTCGCTGCTGCCATCTTCCTGGACCAGCGCCACCGGCTCGTCGTTGACCACCGCGGCGCTGACGCGAACGATGTCGGCATGTGTCGCCTCGATCGTCCAGCCGAGTTCGCGACCGAGGAGGTCGACGGACAGCGTCTGGCGGGCGTCCGAGGCGGTGGTCAGCACTGCCGTCGCCCCCAGCGCGGTGGCCAACTGGCCAGCCAGTGCGTTGGCGCCGCCGACATGCCCCGAGAGCACCGGGATGGCAAAGCGACCGGCCTCATCCACTACGACAACCGCCGGGTCGCTTTCCTTGTTGCCCAGATGCGGCGCGATCAGGCGGACGACAGCGCCCAGCGAGACGATCGCGACGATGCCGTCGAACGCGGCGAACAGCGCCGGCACCTGGTCACCGACCTTGCCGTTGTAACACTGCACGACCGCCGGCGCTGCGGCTTCAGCTTCGGCGCGAAACTTTTCCGGGGCGAACAGCGAGGCATCCGGCAGTGCGGCAATCACCTTGCCGGCCAGGGCAATGCCGTGCCGGGTGATGGCGACGACAGCGACCTTCATGCGGCCTCGGCTGCCGGCGCCACTGCCAGTGCTTCCTTGCGCGTGCGGCAACCGCGACGTAATTCGCCGCGCACGCGCTTCGGGTTATGGACCAGCATCAGGGACAGATAATTAGCTTTTTCGCCTTTCAGGCTGGCGACGTCGCGAACCACGCGCTCGTCCGGCGCGCCGACCTTCTCGACAAAACAGGTGCTGTCCAGCAGGCCGCGCCGCTCCAGCAGGTCAATGACTTCGTCGAGCAGAGGCTTGACCTTGAGCAGGACCACGGTATCGAACTCGTCAAGCAGGTGATCGATAACGCCGACGCCGTAGGCCGCCGGAATCACCGCCAGCGTTTCATCTTCCTCGGCCAGCGTGCTGCCGGTGCTCGCCGCGGCAGCGGCGAACGAACTGACGCCGGCGATCGTCTCGACGACCACCTCGGGTGCCAGTTCGCGGACGACGCGGGCAAGGTGACCAAAGGTGGAAAAAGTCGACGCGTCGCCTTCGACCAGGAACACCAGGTCGCGACCTTCGGCGAGCAGCTCGACCGTGCGCAGCGCAGCGCGGGCCCACGCCTTGCCGAGAATCTCGGCGTCACGGGTCATCGGAAAGACCAGTTGCTCGGCGTCGTCCGGCACGGCGATACCGCCACGCGCGACGATGGCCAGTGCGTACGAGTCGTCCTCGGCCTTTTTCACCGGGTACAGCCAGCGTGCACCGGACTGCAGAACCGCCCAGGCGCGGCGAGTGATCAATTCGGGGTCGCCGGGGCCGAGTGAGGCGCCGATCAGTTTTCCGTAGCGGGGCATTCTTCTTCCTTTCTTGCAGTGAGGATCCACACCGGGTTCTGGGCGGCCAGCCGGTGCATGTCGAGAATTGGCTGGCTGCGACTGGCCTGAAGCTGGATGAGGTCCCAGACTGCGCCGGCGGCAGCCAGCGTGCGCGTGGCGGTGGCCAGATTTTCCAGGGTCACGAAATTCATCACCAGTCGGCCAGCCGGCTTCAGGCGGCCGAGAACCACTCCTATCAGCTCGGCGAGTTCGCCGCCGGAACCGCCAATGAAGACGGCGTCGGGGTCGGGCCAGTCGGCGAGATGTGCTGGCGCCTTGCCTTCGACCAGGGTGTAATTGCTGGCCTGGACACAAAGCGCATTGGCGCGCGCATTGGCGGCATCCGCGGCGTTCTTTTCGATGGCCCAGACGTGGCCCAGCGGTGCCAGCGCCGCGGCTTCCAGGCCAAGCGCGCCGGAACCGGCGCCAATGTCCCAGACCGTCGCGGCGGGCGCCAGACGCAGTTTGGCGAGCGATAGAACGCGCGCTTCCTGTTTGGTGATCAAGCCCTTTTCCGGCGCACGCTGCCGGTACTCGTGATCTTCGCGGCCGAGCACAACGGGCCGGATGGGCCGCGTGCGTTCAACCAGCAGGACGTTCGGCTCGGGGAACTCCCGTCCGGCGACCTCGGCGAGGGTCAGCGACGGAAAGAGCTGCTCGTCGGGCAACTGCAGGCGGCAGGCCACCGACAGCTTGAGATCGTCGCCGTGGCCGACGGCGAGCAGCGCCCGCGCCAGGCGCGCTGGCGTGTTCTGCGCGCCGGTAAACACGGCCACCAGCGGCTGCAGGGCAATCGCCCGTAGCACGCGATAGAGGCCGTGCGCGGGCGACGCGCCGGGCAGCCACTCGCCGGCATCCGCACCGTGGCACGAAGCGATGCGCAGCGTCTGCCAGGGTTTTCGAAAGCGCGCACAGAGCAGTTGAATGGTCGATGGCGCCGGTAGGACCTCGATTTGCGCCGCGCCCAAGCTGGCGATGAGCAAGGGTGCGATGCCATGACAGAGCGGATCACCGGTGGCCAGCACTGCGACCGCTCGGCCGCCGGCGTGTGCCGCCTTGATCCATTCCGGCACCTGCGCGATGGCGGCGTCCATGTCCTGCAGTCGGCAGCCGGCCGCCAGCTGGGTGCGCACCAGATCGAGCGTGCGCCCGGCACCGATCACCAGGTCTGCGGCAAGCAGCCGCTGGCGGGCGCGGTCGGACAAGCCGCCCCAGCCGTCGTCGAGAATGCCGATCACGGCACAGGGCTCACAGGATTTCATTTTCCTCCACACGAACAATGAAATGGCCTTCGAAATCGCAGACCAGCACGGTCAAGCGATAGCTACCGGCATAGCAGGCCTTGAGACTGCGCATGGCGCGAATGGCCAGCGCCCGATGAAAGGCTTCGCCGACTCCCAGCGTGGCCAGGCGTTCAGCAGCGAAACGACCGGTTTCGGCGTGGCGGATGGCCTCGACGAGGTCTGGCGGCGCACCGACCGCCTGCGCCGATTCGGCGAGTACGTCACGGTCGATCTCGGCCTTCCAGGCGTGCGTCACTGCCAGGCCCTGGCACATCTTGGTCAGCTTGCCGACCATCGCACCGACAAAGACGTGCTGCATGTTCTGCTTGATCGCGGCCAGGAATGCGGCCTTGACGAAGTCGCCCATCTGCACGAAGCAGCTTTCTTCGAGTTCGCCTAGCTGGCGCATGGCGAACTTCTCGCTGCGCCCACCGGTGGTGAACACGACGCTGCGCTGGCCCTGCCTGGCCGCCACCTCGACCCCCTGGACGACGCTGGCGCGAAAGGCGGCGGTCGAGTACGGACGGACAATGCCGGTGGTGCCGAGAATGGAAATACCACCGAGAATTCCAAGACGAGCATTGAGCGTCTTCTTGGCCATCGCCTCACCGCCGGGAACTGAGATGGTCACCCGCAGCCCGTCGTGCTCGAGCAGTTCATCAGCGGCCGCACGCACGTTGTCGCGGATATTGCGCTGCGGCACCGGGTTGATCGCCGGCCCGCCCAGCGTCAGACCGAGTCCCTCCCGGGTTACCGTACCGACGCCGGGGCCGGCACACAGTTCGATCTCTCCGGCACGCTGCGGCAACCGCTGCACAGCGGCGGTCAGATGCGCGCCGTGTGTGACATCGGGATCGTCACCGGCATCCTTGACAATGGCTGCGCAGGCGCGGCGCAGCAGGCCTTCCCCGACAATGCCGGCATCGATCACCGCGAAGCACACCTCCTGGCCATTGGGCAGTCGGCACAGTACGTGCGCCGGCACCTGCCCGGTCAGCAGGCCGATCGTCGCCGCACGCGCCGCCGCTGCCGAGCAGGCGCCGGTGCTGAAGCCGGTGCGGTTGCCACGCTGGCGACGCGTGGCAGACTTGCGCAGCTTGGGCGGGGCAAGCGCTTGAGCGGTGTCGCTCATGCCACCCGTTGCTGCTCGTTCTCGGCGAAGGAAAGCAGCGCGTGAATGGCGGCAACGACCAGCGTCGAGCCGCCCTTGCGGCCGCGGATGGCCACCCAGGGGACGTCGTCAATGCCCATCAGCAGGTCCTTCGACTCGGCCGCCGAGACAAAGCCGACCGGCATGCCGATCACCAGAGCCGGCCGGACGCCCTCTTCACGAATCAGGCGCACCACTTCGATCAGCGCGGTCGGCGCATTGCCGATGCCGACGATGGCACCGTCGAGTTCGCCCTCGCGATGCGCCTTGCGCATCGCCTGCACGGCGCGCGTCGTGCCCTCGGCATGCGCCCGCTCGATGACGTCCGGATCAGAAATGTAATGCCGGGTGTGCAGCCTGAAGTGCTGCAAGCGTGGCCTGGACAAGCCGGTGCAGATCATCTCGACGTCGGTGACGATCGGCGTACCGCCCTTGCGCAGCGCAGCCAGACCGGCAGCCATCGCCTGCGCATGGAAAACGGTCAGGCCGTTGAACTCGAAGTCGGCATTGGCGTGAATCATGCGCCGCACCAGGGGCCACTGCTCGGCGCTGTAGTCGTGCGGCCCGACTTCGGCGTCGATGATGGCGAAGGAACCGTGCTCGATGGCGCGGCCGCTGGCGGTCAGTTGTTCGGTAACGGCGGGGATAGTCATGGCAGCTCAGATGTGGGCGTGTTGATGATCGTCGTGGTCATGCGCCTGGACGTGCCCTTCGCCTGCATGTGCGTGCCGAGCACCGACCAGCAGGGTTGGGGTTTGCGTGTGGCTGTGATCGTGCAGGTGTTCGGCCTCGGCCGCCTGCCGGTACTTGCAGCCGTCGCACTCGAGCAGTGCCCCGCTCGGCAGCTCACGGCCGGAAACGCGCGCATCGAGCAGGTCGAAAATGCCCGGATCAAAGCCAAAGTAGCTGCCAGCGGCGAAGGCGATCTGTGGGTACTGCTGGCGCAGCCGTTCGGCCTGCGCATTGATGCGCTCGATGAGAACGCCGTTGAACAGGTACACCGGGACGATGGCGATTTGCGTCATGCCCAGCCGCACCTGCCGCTGGACGACGGTTTCCAGGCGCGGCCAGGTCACGCCGGTGAAGGCCAGGTCGACCAGTTCGTGCTCGTTGTCCTCGAAAAGCCAGCGCGCCAGCTTGGCCAGTTCGCCGTTGGCACCGGCGTCCGACGAACCGCGGCCGAGCAGGACCACGCCGGTGGTTTGCGGGTCCGGCATGGCCAGCGACTTCATCAGGCGCGCGAGCTGTCCTTGCAACACGGCGAAGATCTCGCGGCCCATGCCGAGGTGACGAGCACAGTGGAAGCTGACCTGCGGGTAAGCCGCACGGGCAGCATCCATGGCCGCCGGCAACTCCATCTTGACGTGACCGGCGGCGTTGAGAATCAGCGGTACGACCAGCACCTGCCGGGCGCCGTGTGCCGCACGCTGCAGGCCGTCGGCAAGGAGCACGTCGGCATGCTCAATGAAGCAGACCTCGATGCGCCAGGCGGGATGGCGCTTCTGCCACTCGCCGGCAAAGCGGCGGATTTCGTCGTTGCCGTCGGGATGGCGGGAGCCATGCGCGGCAAGCAGCACTGTTGTCGAACCATCCATTTCGTTTTACTCCGATGCCCGGCGAAAGCGGTGCGTGAAAGTTGCGTCGTAAAGTTTCGATTTCTTCAACTGCGGCCAGTGACGCGCGCCGAGCGCCGGACTGGCGATGATCATCGCCTGGCTGGCGATTTTTTCCGCACGGCACTTGTCGCGGATGTCGGTCAGCGTGCCGCGGATGATTTTCTCCTCGCCCGGCCAGCTCGCCTTATGAACCACCAGGATCGCGGCGTCGTCGCGCCAGCCGGCCGCGCGCAAGTCCTCGACCACTTGCTGCAGGAGGGTGATCGAGAGAAACACGCACAGCGTGCAGTGGTGCTGCG
This sequence comes from Candidatus Accumulibacter phosphatis, assembly GCF_012939955.1. Taxonomy (GTDB): domain Bacteria; phylum Pseudomonadota; class Gammaproteobacteria; order Burkholderiales; family Rhodocyclaceae; genus Accumulibacter; species Accumulibacter delftensis. The sequence continues at coordinate 1,300 of NZ_SPMY01000113.1, read as the reverse complement.
CCAGTTCCTGCAGCGATTCGCCGGCCGGCATCGGCGTGCGGCCTGCAACGCGGGTCAGGATCACCGTCTGGGTGACCTCGGGCAGGGTCAGCGTCTCGACGGCAGCGGCCGCTGCGGCCATCGCCGACGACACGCCCGGCACCACGCCAACGTCGACGCCGGCAGCATCGAGTGGCTGCGTCACCTCGATCAAGGCGCCGAACAGCGCCGGGTCACCGGTCTGCAGACGAACGACGATGGCGTTCGTCTGCGCCTGCTCGACCAGCCAGGCGGTGATTTCCGCCAGCGCCATGTCTTTGGAATCGGCGATCACGCAGCCCGCCGGCGCCCAGCGCATGGCTGCCTCCGAAACCAGCGACCCGGCGAAGAGAATCGCCCCGGCGCCGGCGATCAGATCCCGGCCCTTGACGGTAATCAGGTCGGGATCGCCCGGACCGGCGCCAACGAACCACACCTTGCCCATGTTCAGTTCGCCAGCTTGAGCGACTGGATGTCGAAGCAGGTGGCAATCAGGCGCTTGTTTTCGTGGCGCTTGAGAAGGCGAACGACAGCCAGCGTGAACAAGGGCTCGCAGATGACGATCAGCAGGTAGGAGCTGGCAAACGACGCCCAGGCGGCCAGCGGCGTCGCCACCTCGGCGGCGAGCAGCCAGAAACCGACCATGGCCGTGACGCCGGTGTAGTACATGGCGTCGAGCTTGACGATCGCCCCCCAGCTGACGACACGGCCGGCCAGCGCGGCACGCAGCTGGCGACCCGCACTGTAGTGAACGGCGATCAGCGGCACGATCAGAGACAGCGAGTTGACCGCCAGATGCGGCAGATCCATGGGTTCGAAGAGCAGGCCCTGGAGCAGCAGCCCGGCAGCGAAACCGAGCAGCGTCGGCAGAAAACCGAGTGTCAGATAGATGGCCATGGCGCCGACGAAGTGCAATTCCGAGGGGCCAACATTGACGTGGAAACTCTGCATGAACAGCGAGAAGAACAGTGCCGCGAGCAGCGTGCGGACGATGTCCGCCGGCTGTCTGAGCAGGTCCCTGGCGTAGTAAGCGACGAGGCCGACGGCCGAGGCATTGGCCAGAACGATTTTGGCCTGGGCGATGATGCCGGGTTCGATATGCATGGTAATTTCCTTTCTTTCAGGTGGACAATGAAGAAGCTGCTGGCGCAAATAGCTGCGCCACCGCCTCCGGGTTTGAGGGGAAGTAGAGGTGCATATACGAGGCATGCACACGGCCGACGCGATAGACCGCTTCGCCGCCGCCGTCCCGCCCGCGCGCCTTCGCTGATCGCGATCGGCG
>NZ_SPMY01000112.1 GCF_012939955.1 Candidatus Accumulibacter phosphatis | reverse complement strand
GAATAGGTCGCGGGCGACCTCACGACAGAGGAATAGGTTGCGGGTCACGCCCCAAGGTCAGGGGGAATAGGTCGCGGGTCGCCGAAAAATCAGGGGGAATAGGTCGCGGGTCGCCGAAAAATCAGGGGGAATAGGTCGCGGGTCACTCGACGGGTCGAATGCATGAGCTAGACGCAGACAAAAAAGGCCACTTTTCCACCCAATATTGCACCACAACAGGGGGAATAGGTCGCGGGTCGTTTCTCTAACCTATTGACACGTAAGAGAAAAATAGCATTGTTTTGCGCCCTATTCTTTTATCCTTATCTTTATCCTTTAAAAGATCTTTATTCTTGTCGACGCCCGTGGCTAAGGCTCATGCCAAAGGGAAGATTGCGAACCTAAAATGATCGGCCTACGGCCTCAAAAAAAACGATAGATCAGGCGCGGCCCTACGGGCGAAGGTTTTCAATTGAAATCCAGTCCAAATGCCGGCGACTTTCCGGAAAGGTTAGAGGAAAAAAAAGGGCAAATAGAAGCCACGGCGGGGGGGGCGTTGATCACCGAGAAGGGGGCTGCCGACACTGGCGAACCGATCATCGAGGCGCTGCGCCTGCTCGACCTGTTTGCCAGTGTCGGGGGCGAGGCTTTCGATATCATCCACACCAACCTCCAGCAGGAGAAACGCGGCTTCCGCCCGGCGCAGAGCCAGTTCCAGGCCCGGCAGTCCATGCCCTACCTAGTGCCCAGTGCCGCGCGGCGGCAGAACAATCTGATCGTTCGACCTCGCTCCGGCGACGACGTCACCCTGGTGCAGCTCGACGATCTTGCGCACCAATCCCAGGGGAAAGCAGGCATGGCCAGCCGTCACCAACGCTCCCCAGGGCTTCGCCGCGCGGCTCAAGGAAGGGACTGGCGCCGACAAGGAAGCATCGGGTGCCACCCGTGTCGCCGGCACCGCCAATTTTAAACCCGCCTACGCCCCCCCCGAACTTCCCCCGGGTCCGGATCGACGCCGATCAGCCCGGGCTCCGCCTCACTACGTACGCAGACCCTCGACGCGATGGGAGTGGTCGCGCCGAGGGCCCGGCCGGTCCCGGCGGCAATCCCAAGCGCACCAGCGCGGATTTTATCTGGTGCAAGATTGCGCTTTCCTGGGGCCATGGCATCGAGGCGACCGCCGAACGGCTGATGGAAGAAAGCGCCAAGGCCCGCTAGAACGGCGAAGCCTATGCCCGGCAAACCGCCGAGCATGCCGACTACGCCGCCCGGCAACGCAACGCCTTGCCACGGGGGCGACCAGCCCGGTGGTGAGGAGAGGCCGCCGCTGCGGAGACAATCCGTCGCTCAGAGCACCCCGTGAATCGGCCACAGCGGGCCGTGAGCGCGTTTTTCCCGCCCGGGCCAGTCCTCTCGGGGTCGCTTCAGAAAACGGAAAACAAAGCACGTTAAGCCGTCTTCATGCGTGGCCGCGACACCGCGCGGTTGCCGCATAAAGGGCAAAATCTTCTCGCAGACCATCGTTTGCGAGAAGACGGCGCGGCCTAGCGACGATGCGGTTGGAATGTTCTTGAAAACTGTTCTCGATTGGCGACGCACAGAACGGCCAGTTTCGAGAATTTCAAGCGGTTCTAAGCTCGTTGAGCAGGTCGGGGTGGCGATCCAGCAGCTTGAACAGCTTGACCAGCGCCAACGGCGGTTTGGTCTTGCCGTTCTCGTAGCGCGAGAAGGCATTGATGCCCCCGCCAAAGATTTCGGCGGCCTCGCGCTGGTCAAGATCGAGCTTCTTGCGCACGGCAGTAATGAAGGCCGGATCAACGATGGCCGCATTCACCTGCTTGGAGAAGGCACGCATTTCACGCATGACGCGGTTCGACTCCGCTGCATCCAAGAGGGACTCGGCACAGGCCGGGCAGAAGTCGCCCGTCACAGCCGCGATGACGGTGGTTTCGCCCTTGTAGGTGTAGGGCTGGTCGCGGGTGTCGTGGATCAGTTCCGCGGCGCCGCAAACGGGACATTTCATGTTCATAGCTCCTTGAAGGACACGATCAGCACGTCATCAATGACCGTCAACTTCAGGTACACGTCGCCTGCCTGCGTGCTTGGGCGGTACACGTCCTGCCATACCGTATGATCGGCATGGGTGGTCATGCTCTTGTAGAAATCTGCTGAAGTCAGTGCCATCACCACGTCCAGCATGTCGGAGAACGCAAATCCCAACTCGTTTGCACCGCCTCGCGCTGCGTGCGTGGTGCGTACCTTGCCAGCCTCTACCAAGGCTTTGACCATGGTCAGCTTGCAGTGCGGGGTTCGTTTCTCCATAGACGCATTTTAACCTAGTTGGTTTGTTTTATTTGGCAAGTTGGTTAGCGGTAGGGCTTTCGGTGATTCTGGTAACCAACAGATGCCATTGGATTAACGTACTCTGTTTTCCGTTTTCTGAAACGACCCCTATTTGCCTTGACGAAGGCGGTTGAACGCCATGAAAAAGCAATTGCCAAGACTGCCGACCGATAAGGCGGCGGAAGACTTTGTCGCGACGGCAGACCTGACCGATTACGACCTGTCCAGCATGACCCCGATGCACTTCGAGTTTCAGCCGAAGGATCGCAGCATCACCATGCGGTTGTCGGAATCGCTGTTCGAGGCCATCAGGGAAGAAGCCGATCGTTCCGGGATGCCGTACCAGCGCTTTATCCGCAAGGCGCTCGAAGAGGCCGTGCATCAGCCCTCAGGCACCTGACTACCCTTGTCTGAATTCACCCGTGCCGCCAGTTCCCGGCCCGCCTTGAAGTGGGGCAGGGCCTTCGCCGTAACCGGCACCGTGTCGCCGGTCAGGGGATTGCGCCCGATGCGCGGTGGCCGGTAGGCCAAACGGAAACTGCCGAACCCGCGTATCTCGATCCGCTCGCCGTTCGCCAGGGTTTTAGTCATGCTCTCAAAAATGGCCTTCACCGCCGTTTCGACATCCCTGACGGTGAGTGCCGCCGAGCGGGCGGTGATCCGGGCGATGAGTTCGGAACGGGTCATGGGGCGGCATTCTACGCGGCCCAGCCGCTGGCCGTTATCCCCAGAATCCGTGGACGAAACGGTGCAGAGAGGTGGCAACCCCAGATCCAGCCGCTGTTTTCGCCTCGCTTCGCCATGAGGCGGCGGCGCTGCGCACGCGCCCCGGCTCCCGCCAAAATCCTTCCCCGTGGTCTTGCTAAATTATGGTAATTACCGTAACGCTTATTATCATAATACCGATAATTTCAGAACACTATTTCAAGGACATCAAATCATGGCCAAGGCATTGGTGACGCAAGAGCGTGTTTTCGAGGTGGCGCAGGCCCTGACGGATCAGGGCACGGCGCCGACCATCTTGAACGTGCAGGAAGGGATCGGCGGGGGCAGTTATACGACGGTCAAGCGCTATCTGGACCAGTGGCGGGAGGCGGCGCCGAAGCAGCGGCAGCCGGTAGAACTGCCGGAACCCGCGGTTGCCCGGCTGATGAGCCTCGGCCGGGAGTTCTGGGGCCTGCTCGACGAACAGGCCGGACAGCAGGTGGAAGCGCTGCGGGCGGCGACGCGGGAAGAGATCGCGGCGATCCAGACGCAACTCGACCAGGCGGAGCAGGCGATCGGCCGGCTGGAGGCCGAGCGCGAGCAGGCCGACAACCATGCCGCCGCGCAGGAACAAGCACTACGCGAAGCCGTGGCAGCACGAGCGGCGCAGACCGAACGGATGGCCGCCGCCGAGGCGAAGGCCGGCGAACTGGCGGCACGGGTCGAGGATCTCAAGGGCGAACTGGAACGGGCCCATGCGCGACAGACAGCCGAACGCGAAGCGGTGACGGCGGCACGCGCCGAAGCCCAGGCCGCTGCGGTGGAAGCTGCGCGGCTGCAGGGCGAGCTGGCGGCACTTAAGAAACCGCGTTCAAGCGCTTGAACGCGGGCGAAGGAGGGCACAGCAACGAGCAGTTTTCTTCGGGAAATCGTCGTTGCGCGGGGGGTGGTTGGGTGGCCGCAAGAGGGCCATGGCGGCGACAAAGCGTGGTTACGGCGCTTTGTCGCCGTTGTTTGTCCGGGCTGGCGTTGGCAAAACAACGGTGCAGTAACGGTAAAACAACGGTAGAAAAAAGGTAAAACAACGATAAAACAACGCACGGTGTCGTTCTATTTCTGGTGTAACAACGGTGCAGCGCCGGGCAGGATATGTGAAGTAGGCCCACCCGCAGGCGGGTCGTCCTTCTTCACGAAGCCCTTATTCGCACTGCGTGCTCAACGGACATCCTGCTCTGCGAGGCAGCCGGCTATCGCCGCCACAAGGGGTAGAACAAGCAAGCCGTGTCACCAGCCGCCATTTCGTAGTCGGAAAACGCCGGAGACAAAGTTTCCGGCCATCCGACCTATCAGACACGGTTTCCCCGTGCAGCTTTCGCCCTGTCGAGACCATCGTTTGCGCCGCTTTGCCGTCCGGGGGGTGGGAAACAGGTGTTTTCCGACACCCGGCCAACACGCAAGGGATGCGTCCTGGTGTCTCGTGGGCTACAATGTAGCCCAATAACTTGGAGGATCAGATAATGTCCGCAAATGCCGTTGTCCGTGCCAGAATCGACGAGCACATTAAGGAAGAGGCGACCGCCGTGCTTGCGGCGATGGGGCTGACCGTGTCGGACGCCTTCCGCATCATGCTGACCCGCGTCGCCCGCGAGAAGGCACTGCCGTTCGAGCCCCTGGTTCCGAACGTCGATACCATCGAGGCGATGAAGGAAGCGCGCCGTGGTGGCCTGAAGTCGTTCGCCACCGTCGAGGACCTGATGGCGGACCTGAATGCGGAAGATTGAACACACTGGCCAGTTTAAGCGTGACTACAAGCGCGAAACCAAGGGACCGCACCGGCAAACGCCGCAAAGTGACTTCGGCACCGTCGTCACGGCCTTAACTCATGATCAGCCACTGGCCGAGAAGCACCACGATCATTCGCTCAGCGAGGATTGGAAAGACCACCGGGATTGTCACGTCAAGCCCGATTTAGTCTTGATCTACAGAAAACCGGACGACAACGTACTCCAGCTCGTCCGTCTCGGTTCGCACAGCGAACTTGGCCTGTGAGCAGCAGGACTCCGTGACAAGGAAATGAAGGATACGGCGAGCGGAATCACCGATGTGGAACGGGCACTACACGTTCCAAAGCGACGCCAAGGTGATCAACCTGGACCTGGATGCGCTCGTGGCAGGGCCGGCGTGGGGATGACGGAATTTTCGGCGGTTCCGGCTTACAACCCCTTCACCCTTGAAGGACGAAATTTCGAGGGAAGTTCAGTCTCCACCAGTCGCGTTACAGAACCATGATCGACACCAGGTAGACCGCGAGCGCCGCCACCGACCCCTGAACCAAGGTGCCCAAGGTTTGCAGTTTGTAGCCGGTCTTCACGTCCATACCGGAGAACTGGGTCACCACCCAGAAGTAGCTGTCATTGGCATGGGAGACCACCATGGCCCCGGCGCCGATGGCGATCACGACCAAGGCCCGGTGGGTATCGCTATCGAGCCCGAGAGTCGCCAGGAGCGGGGCAAGCAGCCCGGCGGTGGTGATGATGGCCACGGTGGACGACCCCTGCGCTGTCTTGATTCCGGCGGCAATGAGGAACGGCAGCCAGATACCGAGATTGGCGTCGCTCAGTGCCCCGCCGATCACGTTCGCGATGCCGGAGTTTTGCAGGACCTTTCCGAAGGCCCCGCCGGCGCCGGTGATGATGATGATGGTCGCCGCTCCGACGATGGCCTCTCCGACCCAGCCAGTCATCGAGAGCATTTCCTTGTCGAAGCGCTTGGGCAGGGTCATGGCCAGACCAACACCGATCAACAGGGCCACGACGGGTTGTCCGAGAAAGCCCATCACTTCCGTGAAGGCGCCGGCTTCTCCAAAGGGTTTGCTCGGGAGCTCACCAATGGAGCGGGTGACGATGAGGATGATAGGGAGAAAGATCGGCAGCAGTGAGCGAGTGACGGACGGCCCATCCTCCTGCGCGGATACCACGGGGGCAGCGGCAGATTCGGCATCCGTTTTCTTCCCGGCGTCCGGCGAGATGTAGACCCGGGAGGCCACCAGGACCGCGAACAGCCAGCCGGCTATCATCGAGACCAGCCCGACACCCATTCCCCAAATAATCACCAGACCCAGATCTGCGCCGAGTATCCCCGCCGCAGCCACCGGCCCCGGGGTGGGTGGGACCATGGTGTGGGTGGCGTAGAGGCCCAGGCTCAAGGCGACAGCGGCCGACGCCAGGGTGATCCCGGCCTTGCTCGCCAGCGCCCGCATGAGCGGCGCCAACAGTACGAACGCTGAGTCGCAGAAGACCGGAATAGAGACGACGTAGCCCATGAATCCCATGGCCAGAGGCACCTGCCGCTGCCCGGTGAGCTTGAGGATACTGGTCGCCAGGCGATAGGCCCCGCCGGATTTTTCAAGGAAGGCACCGATGATCGCACCGGCCAAGATGACGATCCCGATATAGCCGATCGTGCCGCCAAATCCCTTATTGACCGAATCCACGACATCCTTCAACGGCATGCCCGAGAGGATGCCGAAGCCAAATGCGGTCAGCAATAACGCCAGGAATGGGTGCATCTTGAGCTTGGTGGTCGCCAGGACGATGAATACGATGGACATGACCAATAGCGCAACGAGCCACATAGGAATCTCCTCAGGTAGGGTTTCGTCGTTTTGGGGAAGATGAGATGCTAGTGTAGTGCTGCATTCTTGAAGGGACTTTCAGCAAGCGTGAAAGCGGTGCGAAACCCTTGTGGTGGCTGGAACTTGTATGTTCGAGACTGCGTGCAACACAAGACTACCCTTGGCCTCCACGGGAGGTGCTGAAGAAACAGCGCACCACTTGCTCCGTTGCTGCTTGCAGCAGCGAAGGTCCGCCCTTCATAGCCTGTTCGAGCGTCATTGGGCCGTGACAGAGGCTAAAGACCGCGTCGATGCCGATCTCGTGCAAATCGGTGATGCGTTCGCCGATCCCGCCGGCGATGGCCATGCAGGGGATGCTCCGCAGCTTGGCCCGCTGGGCGACCCCGGCCGGGGCCTTGCCGAAGGCGGTTTGGAAGTCGATCTGGCCCTCGGCCGTGATGACCAAGTCGGCCCCGGTGAGATGGGCATCGAGTCCTACCAAGTCCAACACCAGGTCCACGCCACGACGCAACTCGGCGCCCAGGAAGGCATGCAGCCCCGCCCCCAGCCCGCCAGCGGCCCCGGCTCCCGGAAGGTCGCGGACGTCTAGTCCGAGGTCCGAGGCAATGACATCGGCTAAATGGGCCAGGCCCGCGTCGAGTTCCTCCACCTGTGCCGGCGACGCACCCTTCTGCGGGCCATAGACATAGGCCGCGCCACGAGGTCCAAGTAGTGGGTTGTCGACGTCACAGATGGCCTCGCAGCGCAGCTTGGCCAGGCGTGGATCCAGTCCGCTGGGATCAATGCGGTGGATTTGTCCCAGGGCACCGCCGACCGGCGCTACCGGGTTGCCAGCGACGTCAAGAAAGCGCATGCCCAGGGCGGCCGCCATGCCAACGCCGCCGTCGTTGGTGGCACTGCCGCCGATACCCACGACAATGTGGCGAACCCCCAGATCCAGAGCCGCACGAATGAGCTCGCCGGTTCCATAGGTCGTGGTCAGGCTTGGGTTGCGCTCCTGCGGGGCGAGCAGGGCCAAGCCGCTGGCCACCGCCATCTCCACCGCGACCAGCCCCAAGGCCGGAACATGGCATAAGGTCGCCTGAATCGGTTCTTCCAGGGGGCCGCGCACAGTGACAACCCGCGCCTCACCATCCAGCGCATCGATTAGCACCTCCGTTAAACCGTCTCCACCGTCCGCCACTGGGACCTTGATTACCTCCGCCCCGGGGAAGGCGGCGCGCACCCCCTGCTCCATGGCCACAGCGGCAGCCATGGCGGATAGGCTGCCCTTGAAGGCATTCGGGGCCAGGACGATCTTCATGGTGGGTCTCGCCGGTGGATGGAAGGAAGCCAGCGTAGCCGATGGACAAAAAATTCAACGGGGGCGAAGCGAGTATATATACGCTCAGCAAACGGAGTCAAACAACTCGAAGTTGGCCCCGGAAGCCCCTAAAAAGTCATCCGAACCCCGCTCGGCTCAGTGCTTGCGCCATGCGCGGTGGGACCGTCGCGGGCGCGCTCAACGCATCTCGAACAGTTCCTGGTGAAAGGCTGACGCTGCCAGCCCTCGGGCGATGAAGTCGCGTCGCAAGGCCTGGCCGAACCCGGGCGGGCCGCAGAACCAGATCTGGCGCGGCTTTTCGTCGTCGAAATCGAAGCAGCCGTACGGCCCTTCGACGGTCACCGCCATGCCGACTTTCAGGCGCTCATGCAACGTGCTCGTATGGTCGCCGAGCGCCTTCGTGATGAAGGTGATGCGCGGGTCGTTCCCGTTCCACGCCGAGGCGATGGTGTATGGGTGAGCGCGCTCGCTTTTGCTCGACCTGACGAACGCGAACTGGCCGGCGCGATGACCGGCCCAGCCCTCGTTCAGCCGTATGGACGACTCGAGAACCCGCAAGGCCGGGAAGTAATTGAGCGACTCGATGAAGCCCTGCGTTCGACGTCCTGCCTCCACGCGGCCGGTCAGCACGATGATCGCCGCCATGCTGCCACCAAGCATCGACAGGGCCAACAGCCAGCCGACCGGCTGCGTCCAGTAGTCGAAGTGGACGAGAACCACGCTGTGAACAACGAGAACCAGATAAGTCGCTGCAAGCCACGTGTGGGCTTGACAAACAGGTGATACGGAAAGTGAGGTTCCCTCGGTTTTTCGCCTTCCAAAGGGTAGTGGTCATGCTACCTGTCTTTCCGAGTGCTGGGTGCCGAGCCACTTCTCCATGAACGGTGCAGGGGACAGATGGCCCTTGTTAATCACGCACTGGCGACCACAGGCGGGCCGTATGAACGAGCGTCAGTATCCACGCTGTTTCGGCGTCGATCTCATACACCAGGCGATAGCTTTCATGCGGGATCAGCTTGCCGGTGCCGGGAATCCTTCCCGGCTTGCAACGATGGGGGTGCTGGGCCAGACGAATGGCTGCGTCGCTGAACAGTTCATCCATTCGCGCGGCCGCACGTGGGTTGTCGGCAGCGATGTAGTCCCATACGTCGGCGCGGTCCTGTTGCGCTTCTGGTGTCCAGACGACCCTCACGGGCGATTCATCACATTGGCACGCCGTGCAGAAAACTCGGTTTCGACCTCATCGTTCGATCGCCCCTCCCCGGCCCGCATCGAGGCCCGGCCGGCCTCGACCTTGTGGCGCAGGAACTCATCGTAGTCCCGTGCCTCGCGCTGGCGGTGAACAAACTCGCGCATGAGCTCGCGCAGCACTTGCGACGCCGGGCGGTGGGCGGCTTCAGCTTCCGCCATGAACTCGGCGCGCAGCTCGGGTTCCAGCTTCATCGTGAAAACGGCTTCTTTCGACATGATCAGGTCTCCTGTCAAAGGGTACTAACCAAGTATATACATCATCATTACAACGCGCGCCTCGCAAAGTGCAACAAGGCGAGTTGTGCTGTCTCAGCCGTGCCGGAAAACCTCTGCTTGGCAACGGGCTCGACAAGGCTTCTGTACTATTGATAACCTATTTTATCAATAAACAAATGACGGGCGCCATGGCGCCATGATCTGCTTTCTTGTGGACACATCGCCCGAGATATGATATTGCTGGTGATATGAGGCTTGTTCTCGACACCAACGTCATCGTTGCCGCCATGCGCAGTCCAACTGGCGCTTCAGCCGCCTTGTTGATGGCGGCCCGTCGGGGCGAGATTACGCTTGTGGCCAATGTGGCGCTGGCGCTCGAATACGAAGCGACCTGTTGTCGACCTGAACACGGCATAGCTGCTGGTCTTAGCCCCGCCCAGGTGAGCATCTTTCTGGATGCCGTCATCGCCATGGTCGCGCCGGTCGAGACGCATTTTTTGTGGCGACCGCTGTTGCGCGATCCCGGCGACGAACTGGTGCTCGAAGCCGCCGCCAACGGCCTCGCGTCGGCCATCGTGACGTTTAATCAACGCGATTTCGGCACTGTGCCGCTGCAATTTGGCATCGAAGTATTGACCCCTATCACCGCCTTACGGAGGATCAGACTATGAGAAATTCTCAAAGCACCTACCCGCTGCGTCTGCCTAATTCGATAAAGGCCGAAGTTGTGCGCCGCGCCAAGGCCGACGGCACGAGCTTAAACCAGTTCGTGGCGACCGCTGTCGCCGAGAAGCTGGCGGCCATGAACACCGCGACGTTCTTCGCTGAACGTCGGGAGCGGGCTGATTTTGATGCTTTCGACCGCATCATGCAGCGCCAGGGCGGCGAGCCGCCGCAGCCCGACGATCTGACTCCTTGAACCGGGCGCGGCCATGACCACGAGCGACCTGCCAAGCGCTCCCCCAGTCGCTTCCCGGCTCCTGACCGCCGAACAGTTCCAGCGCCTGGCCGACGTGCCGCCCGAGATCGAATGGTTCGCCAATCTCGGCAACAAGGCCACCCGTCGCGCCTACGAAAACGCCCTCGCGGATTTCATGAAGTTCACCGGCATCGTGAAGCCCGAGGAATTTCGCACCGTCACACGCGCCCATGTCATCGCCTGGCGCGACGACTTGGTGCAGCGCACGCTGAGCGGCATGACCGTACGGCATCGCCTGGCGGCACTGTCGTCGCTGTTCGAGTCCCTGTGCGAGAAGAACGCCGTGACCCATAACCCAGTCAAGGGGGTCAAGCGCCCACCGGTGGAAAGCTACGAAGGCAAGACCCCGGCCCTCGGCGACCACCAGGCGCGCAAGCTGCTGGACGCGCCCGACGGCGCGTCGCTCAAGGGCAAGCGCGACCGCGCCATCCTGGCCACCCTGCTCTATCACGCCCTGCGGCGTGACGAGCTGTGCCGGTTGACGGTCAAGGACTTCAAGCACGAGCGGCGCGGGGTGCCGCACCTCAAGGTGTTCGGCAAGGGCGGCAAGATCCGTTATGTCCCGCTGCACCCCGCGGCCAGCGGCTTGATCGGCGACTATCTTGAGGTCGCGGGGCATGGCGCGGACGATACGGGCGCCCTGTTCCGACCCATCCGCAACAACTGCACCGGCACACTGGAAAGAGCGATCACACCCGACGCGGTTTACAAACTGGTGCGGCAATACTCAGCGGCACTGGGTTTCGCGATTGGAGCGCACGCGTTGCGGGCGACCGCCGCGACCAACGCGCTTGACCACCAGGCCGACATTGCCAAGGTGCAGGAGTGGCTGGGTCACGCCAACATCGCCACGACCCGGATTTACGATCACCGCAAGACTCGGCCGGAGGACAGTCCGACCTTCAAGGTCGCCTACTAGAGAATGCTATCGTTCTTTATCAGTCAGGACCGCCCACTGGGTTTTTGCGCTTGATTTCCGTCGCGAAATCCTGCCGACGGTGACTCACCGTGGCTTGAACTGAGGGACGGCGCTCAACATCCGGAGGGCGTCGAAGTTGCCATGCGTCATTTATGCTGTCGCGCTTGGCGTTGTGTAGTTTGCCACCGTTCTCGAGCGGAAGTGCCGCGTAAAATTTGCCTATGATTCGCTCCGAACTCATCAACCGACTCGCTGCCCTTTTCCCGCAGTTCACAACCAAAGATACTGAACTTTCGGTCAAAGCCATTCTTGAAGCGCTGAGCAACACGCTGGTGAAGGGGGACCGCATTGAAATACGCGGTTTCGGAAGCTTCGGGCTCAACTACCGGCCGCCCCGTACTGGGCGCAACCCAAAAACCGGTGAGGCCGTGCGGGTTCCAGCGAAAGCTGTGCCCCACTTTCAGGCGGGGAAAGAACTGCGTACTAAGGTCGACTCGGGCAGATAACGGCCAGGAAGAGACGGTGGAGAAGTCCGCTGAAAGCAGCCATTGAAGCGGCCTGGGTGCATGCTATCGACCTAGTTTGCGAAGTGCCGCCTTTCACGATTCGTTTATCATCTATAGAATCAGCATACATCGGACGCAGAGCTTGCTGCGCTAGGGCTTCCAGCGTTCCGAGCGACATCGATTTTGTGAGCAGCCCCCGGTGTTACGCAGCAAAACTGTCGCCATAAAACAAAGTTAGGCACAACATTAAAAAACATCAGGATCAGAAAATGGACATTGAAATTATTGGAAGCAGAGAATCTGCCGAGCAAATTATTGACCTAACTTCACAATGGGATAAAGCAGTATCGAAATGCGATTCCAGTTCACTCGCGAAAGACTATATAGAGAATGTTGAAATATTTGATATAGGCGCGCAAGTTGTGGGAATTGAAAAATATAAAGACCTATGGAACTCATGCTTTCCATATTTTGGTGAATCCCCGAAAGTAAGTAGAAGAAAAGTTAAATTATATGCAGGAAATGATCTTGCCTTTATGCATTTTTTATTCAAAGGTAAGCGGCAGCAATATAGCCAATCCAGATAAGCAGCCTTGGTGTCGCACTACTGTTTGTTTTCAAAAACTAGATGGCGGGTGGTGCGTTGTGCATGAACATACTTCCATGCCAATTGACTTTGAAAAAGGAGCGCCAGTTCTAATAGTTGGTGAGCCGTAAGTTCCTAACAAGGCGCTCGTTCGGATGCAAACTACGCTGCGCTTCGTTTGCAGCGCACAGCTTCAACGTTGAGCCTGTAGATTGCGTTGTCGTGAACGTCGGCTACGCGGCTCAGCGACTGACCGCAATAGGTCGGGAGTTCGCATTGACGATCTTAGAAAGCAGCCGTTAGGCTGCGACACAGAAGAATTCGACTGGACTCGGGCAATAATTTCACACCTTGGCATTGGGTTTTTGCAGTCTCAATTTCTCCGGCGTATTTCACTATAAGACTGAATCGTCTTTGGCATGACACACTCGATGGAGCCCCTTTGAACACCCGTATCCAAAAAAACAAGCCGCAAGACGCAAATCGATACCCTTCTTCTTAAACTTCCCGGCGTCAGCGCAAGAAAAATTAGCGACCTTGACGCCTTCTTCGTCAACGACAAGATGTTCGCCTGTATAAGTGGAAATGGCGTAGGGCTACGTGTGCCGGCCTCTACTGCGTCCGAGTTGCAATTCTCGAGAAGCAACGTCGTTCCATTCCAACCCGGCGGGATGGCAAGTTCGAGGGAGTGGATTCAAATCGATAGGGCCGACGCAGCAGACTACGAGCAGGATCTCGAATTATTTCGGGCTTCACTTGAGTTCGTAAAAGGCGCCCGGACCCGGTAATTTCGCAGCACCGCGAAGGTCTGCTTTGTATTTCGCCGAACTTCTGCTTTGGGTCGTGAAGAGCCTCTCGATGCATGATGCAAGAATCATCACGAAGCGGCACGCGAAGCAATCTTGGCGTATGCTATCGACCTAGCTTCGGAGGTTTCAGCAGCGGTTGAGCCGAGCGCTTTCGGGGCGGCAGATAAACGCTATTCGTTATGCGGCATATGTGGAGGTACCGTCATGACTCAACGCGCTTCCGTCTTCGTCGGTTCGTCCTCAGAGGGGCTTCTGGTCGCAAAAGCGGTACAAAAGGCACTCGACGGGTTCGCCGACGTGAATCTCTGGAGCCAGGGTGTCTTTGAACTTTCATACAGCTATCTCGAATCTCTCATCAAGGCCATCGAGACTTCAGACTTTGCAGTATTGGTTCTGACGCCCGACGACCTGACACAAAGTCGAGATCACGACGCAGTCTCTCCGCGCGACAACGTTGTGTTCGAACTTGGGCTCTTCATGGGCCGGTTGGGGCGGAATCGTTGCTTCTTCCTGTATGACAAGACCAACGACCTAAAGCTGCCAACGGATCTACTGGGCATTTCCGCCGCCACATATCGGCCACACGCCAGCGGCAACATCCATGCCGCCATTGGTCCGGCCTGCACTTCAATTGAAGAGCGCATTTGCGCCTTAGGTGGGCGACCGAGACTGCTCAAAGTCACAGCCGAAGATACGCAGTCTAGTTCAACAGTCCCGAACCTCTCCGGCGCGTGGGCGGGCTTCTTCCCAGACGGAGATAAACCGGATGAACAGAACAGCACACTTGAGATCGAGCAGCATGGCTCTTTCGTAAGAGCCACGATTACGCGCGAGGTGCCAGAAGGAACTAGGGTCTTCGACTACGAAGGGCGGTTCACCTCTGGGCAACTGGTCCTGTTCTTCGAGGACAAACAGGGGAGGGGCTATATCGTTGGGACAGTCGTACTCTACCTTTCTGGGGATCTTCGTACGCTTGTTGGCCGGTCCACCTATTACGACCATACGAAGAAACAAGTAGTCTCGGCGTCCAGGGAATACCGGCGAATGAAGTCAGCAGGATGAGCAAGACGCCGCATAACCAAGCGGTCGAGAGGGACACTCCGCCAGCAGGCTTCGATTGCTGCCTCCGCGCCCCTCACCTTCGACGTTGAACGGCAGCTTTTCAATTCGAGCTACTTCCGCTTAGGGTCGTCAGCACTCGATGATGAATGGCCGCTTCCGGGAAGCGAAGCAAAGTCGCCGATTATCGAAAGTCGCTGTCATTTTTCAACGCCAACCGCCATCGGAAGGGGAGCATGAACATCGGGTCGTACACATAATCGCAGCATCTCAATGGGGGGCGTCTGCAGGTCTCTACGACGATAGCGCTGGATCCTGCCTGCCTCGTCAGACTTAAGATCCTTGCCCGGCCAGCGTTTTCGGCGAGACGACAACCAACAACCGGGATATGGATGTTCATAGATGTCCTTTGACCTAGGGTTGCGACGTAAGCCAAACGCAGAAATTATGTCGAGCGTGTGGCAGCGTTAGATGTTGCCGTGCCAGTCCCTGCCTGGCGTCGTCACCAAGGCACCTCGACAACTTTCCATAATCGGCGACTTTGCATAACGACCCTTTTCTGCCCGTCGCGCTTTCAAGAAGCGGACATTCAATGTCCCACACCACCTGCCGGCGGAGGCGGGCGAAGCCCGCTGTAGCCAGTCAGGTGAATGCGGATGTTGGCTGGCTGAACCGTCTCTCACCGGACCAATTCGATCTCGCTCGGCCGCCAGGATTTGTCGAAGAACGACGGAAGCGGGCTGTAGAGCCGAAGGATCGTAAACCAGCCCTTCTTAGGATCGGTCTGGATCCAGTTGCCGCGATCCACGCCGCCTGGCTGTTCAGGACTGAACCAGATCGTGGTGGTACCGTCTTCAGCCGCCTTCGCCGCCGGTGAAGGGTAGCTCTGCGACCCGGCGCGCGGATATTTCTGGGGCGTCTGCAACATCGACCGTGTCTGGTTATCGTAGAGCGTGAACGACCAGAACGCCTTGGCCGGGATACCCTTTGGCAGCGTCACTTTGTAAGCCTTCGACCCATCGAACACATCGCCGTTGGCATCCAGGAAACCCATCAGATACTGCGATCCCACGCCGGGGATGTTCATGATCATGCCGGGGCTGTCGAGGGTGTAGCCGTAGTAGAAGGCCGTGCGCGAATCCAGGGTGCGGGCACCGGTCGGCGGTAGCGGTTTGAATGCCCCGTCCTTGAACGCGGGTGGTGGAGTCTCGAAGAAGGCGCCGCCTTCCCAGAGCATGTTTCCCCACATCGAGTTCGGGTAGTAGGCCCAGTCCGGGTGAGCCTCGAAGGGGCGCCAGTTCAGCACCCGTCCGGCTGCCTGGCCTACAACGGCGGCATCGGTGAGGATCTTCTTCATTCGTTCGTCAGGCGCAAACTTTTTGCCCTTGACGATGCCGATGGCGGCGAGTTGCCCGGAGAGCTCCACATCATAGCTGGCGGCGGGCTCGGCCTGGACGTTTTCGTTGATCCATTCGTAAAAGCCGAAATCGCTGGGCGGGATGGTATTGAACGACAGGTTGCTCGCATCGATGAACTTGGTGTCGGGGATCTTCGGGTCTCCCCCGAGGCGGACCGCGCCGGTCAGCGCCTCAGCGATGCTGGTGCCGTAACCGCCCGCGGCATAGGGGTAGATCTTCATGTTCGCCTTGACGTTCTCGACCGCCGGCTTGGGATCGTTATTAACCAGATAGGCGCGCGACGCGTAGAGAACCCGGTTCGTCTTGGAGTGGGCGACGAAGTATCCACCCTTGGGCAGCGGCCCATCGTAATCCGGACCGACGATTAGATACTTGCCACCCCGGCCGCGATCTGGTCCGGGGCCACCGACGTCGATGATCCACGAGAACCACATGTCGTTGATGGTCCCGACGCCATCCGAAGGCTGTTCGATCACCATCGGCCCCTTCGAAAGGTCGATGACGGAGAGGTAGTAGACGGTGTCGGCGTTTCCGGTCAGGAATAGGGACGTGGAGTCGAGCAGTTTAGGTGTAATGACGACGTCGTTGTAGTTGGCGCCGATGCTCTGGAAGCCCTTGTGGAAGCCCAGGGCGGAGGCGCCGCGAAAGCTGTTGTTGTATACGTTAAGCGCGCGGGTGAAGGCGAGCGTATCGAATACCTTTTGAGCAGTGTCGGCGCTGGGCGCGCCGTCCTTGAAGTTCAGCGTTCCGATCGATGTCTCGACGCTGTCGGGCGCGCCAAGTGAGCCAATCGTCTTTTTTCGATACTTCGGCCTGTACTGTCGCGGCCAAGCCAGGCAAGGCAAGCACGACAAGGGCCGTCCATACTGTTAGTCGTCTGTGGATCTGCATAATTAGTGCTTTCCTTTTTCTTGTTAAGGGGATGGTAATCCCCCAATTTTAGGCGAACGGAAAACGGAACGGCTGGCGGCCAGAGAAGCACGAGCGCAGTCGGAGATTTCTCTACTGCGTTGAGGCCTTGACGGAGGCGGCGCGGATGAAGCCGATGGCGGGGCCGAACTGGACCTTCTGCCAACCGGCGCTGGCGTCTTCCAGCGTCGTCGGCCAAGCGTCCGGTGGGATCAGGGCGATCGCCGCCGCGGCGTCTTCCGGCGCCGCGCGCAGCAGCGTCGGCTCGCCGGCGGCCAAGGTCGGTGCCGCGGCGCGGGCCGTGAAAATGGAAGCGAGCGCCTCGACCTGGGCGGCATCGCCCACTTCACCGTGCAGGGCGGCGGGGTCCATCCCGCGGCAACGTTCCAGCACCGCTGTCTCGACGACCGTGGTGGCGTACTGCGCCATCGCCACGATGTTGTCGGACAGCTCGATCCGCGTTTCAGGATTTTCCGAGCGAATCAGGTCCCGACCGAGCAGCGACCATTCCCGGAAGTGGCCGGTGCCCTGGCAGTCGGGCGCGGTCAGGGTGACCTGCTGGCCCTTCGAGAAGATTCGGTAGCTCGCTCCCATGCCCGCCGCGCGGCTCGCAAGGTCCGCCGGGGCCACCGCGATCTCCGACTCCGGGCCGATGCCGCGGATGTCCAGCGCTCGCTGCGACTGCGGCGCAGGCAGGGACTCGACTAGGCAACGAAAGATCAACGCCTTGATCCGCGGCCTTTGCTGCGGCGGCAGTGGCGGGCTGAAGCTGACGCTGACGGCGTTGTCGGTCCAGGCGGGCGGGGCGGCCAGCTTCTGCTTCACGTCGTCGTCAGAGGACTGCAGCAGAAGGTTGAGCAGGTCCAGCGCGGCCAGCGACGGCGGATTCACCTCCAGCGTCCGGCCGCTGAAGTTGAAGGTCCACGCCCATTGCCGCGGCCGGTCGGTGCGTACCAGGTAGAGGTGTTCGTCCTGGCGCACCGTGCCCTCGATACCGGGGCTCAGCGTCACGATCATGTTGCCGGAGGCGGGCAGGGCCTGGCCGGCCGGTTCGAACTCCAGCTTGGTGCATTCAAAGCTGACCGCGCGTGCGCGTTGCTGCTGCGGCAGAACGAGGCCGACGCTCAGGGGGTCGATGGCCACCGCTTCGCCAGCGTTCAGCCGGTCCAGCAGCGCCGGCGTCTGGGCGTCGGTCATGCCGAACTCCAGCGGCGCCACCAGAGTGTTGTTGAAGTCGAAATCCTGCAGCAGCCGGTTGCGCAGGTCGTTGACCGTCTGGTCGAACAGCGGCTTCAGGGCGGTTGCCATTTCGGTCAGGGAGGCGGCATCTAGACTGTCGCGGCCGCCAAGCAGCGTCACGATCCTGTCGAATACGGCGTCCAACGACCAGTCGACGGACAACTGCTTGAACACAGTCGTCTCGTAGGCCTTGCTCATCAGGTACAGGCTGTACTGCAGCGACAGGCGGGCGTTCTGCGCCATGCCCTGCACGACCTCGTTCGCCTCCGGGCTGAGTCGCGCGACCTTGTCCTCCTTCTCCGCCTGCAGCAGACGCACCGCGTCGGCATTGGCGGCGAGGCGGCCGTAGCTCTCGGCGATTTCGTTCAGCAGCGCGCAAAGTCCGCCGAAGATGCGCGCCTTGTCGGCATTCAGCGTTCGCAGGTCGCCGGTGACCGTCTGCCACTCGGGGCTGGAATCCTCCAGCTTCGCCAACTCCGCCTCGATCTGCGCGTCGGACACCTGCAGCGCCTTGAACGCTTCGCCGGCGCGGGCAACGGCGGGGCCGATGCCGTCGGCCACGTCGCCCCAGCCCTTGGCGGCCAGCGAGGCCTGCTTTTTGCCGCTGTTCGGCTTTGTGTCCTTGGCCTTCTTGGCTTCCGCCTCGGCCTTCTTCTTCGCCGCAGTGGCCTTGTTCTGCGCCTGACGCGCCTTGTCGATGGTGTCGCCCATCTTGCTGACGGTGTCCGGCACGTCGGTATCGGAATCGGTCAGGTCTGCCGCCACGTTGGCCAGGTCGCCGAGTGCCCCCGCCGCCGGCTGGACGTAGGGGATCACCTGGGCGATCGCGCTGGCCATCTTGATGCCGAACTTGATCTGCGCCCGGATATGCAGGTCCTGCGACGCCTCGTTGTACAGCCTGGTGCGTAGGGCGTCGAGCTTGTGCCCCATGGCGCGCAAGCGCTCCTCCAGCGCCATCAGGTCCTGATCCAGGGCCTCGACGCGCGCCTCCGCCTTGTGCAGCCCGGACACCACCCGCTCGGTGTCGGCCAGCGTGTCCTCAATCGCGCTGGCCATGGCGTTGGCCGCACTCTCGGCGTTGCGCTCGGAATCGCCGACCCAGGCGGCGAGCAGCAGCATCTCCAGGGCCCGTTCCGCTTGCCGCTCGTGCAGCCGGACCGTCGAGGCCAGCGACAGCAGCGGCATGAAGCCAAAGGGATTGCCGAAGGCATCCAGTTGCGTGTTGAGCCGGGTCAGCAGCGATGCCGCGTCGGACTGGGCGGCTGCCCAGGCGGCGGTAAGGTCCGCGTCCCAGGCGCCTGCGGCCGTCGGCATCGGCTGCGCGAGGGCGGCCATGTACGGCTTCAGCAACCCGGCCACCGTCTCGCGCTCGCCGGCAAGCAGCGCATCGCGGGCATAGCGCAGCACCGTCCTCAGCTGCAGCGGATGCAGCCAAGCAGACGGCGCCTCGACCAGGCTAACCGCACCCTGTTTCCCGTCGCCGCGGGCGGCGGGCTGGGCGGTATGGCTCTTGCCGTCCACGAAGGACTTCGGGCTGCCGTCGATCGACCGTACGTGGGAGGCGGCGGTAGCGCGGAACAGATCGAACTGATTGGTCACCTCGTAGTGAGCGCAGGTTGTGGGATGGCCGGCCCGGCCGCCGCGCACGTCGCCGGCCTTGGCGCCGGCACGTCCGCCGCCGTTGGCCAGCAGGGCCCTGACCGAGGCCGCGTTGGTGGTGAAGGCACCGCCATTGCCACCGGAGCCCGGCACACCCGGCTCAACGGCGTCCTGACCGCTGCTCGGCCATTTCTTGGCGCCGTAGTGGCCGTGGTACTGGGGGATGAAGCCCCACTTCCAATGGAAGTCGGCATAGACGCAGGGATGCGGGTATTTCGCCGTGGCGGTGTTGAGGTGGCCGGAATCTCGGAGTTGAAACTGGTTGCTGACCGTCGACATGCGGTCGCCGGGCTGGCCGTCGAAACCGTGCCCGGCAGCCTGGCCGTGGCCACCGAGCGCAAGGAAGGCCTTTTGCGCTGCCGGGGCATCAATGGTGTCAAGGAAGAGGGTGATCGTGCCGGCACTCGGGCCGGCGATCCCGTCGCCCGCCTTCCGGCGGTTGACGGGATCGCCGTCCGGCGCCTTGGCGACATCCCAATCCAACGGACTGGTGTTGATGCGGCCGTCGTCGCGGATTGCTAGCCGGCGGGCGAAGATCGTGACGTCGGTTTCCGGCAGCGACAACTCGCCGTGCAGCGTGACGGTATCGGCGACGATCACGACGCTGCGGCGCTTCTCCTTCGGCCGGTCGGCGTTCAGCTTCTCTGTCCGCGGACGGTTCAGCTGACGGAAGATGCCGTTCGGGGCGCCGTCCTTGAGCACGATATCGACGCCCGACACCAGGGTCTCGGGGCGACCATCCGGCCGCACGCGGTCGGTCTGCCGTAGGTACAGCTCGCTGTCGCGGGCTGGCGGTTCGCTGCGCGCGACCAGGATCTCCCGTTCACGGCCTTCAAGCACACTTGTCTGCATAAGGTCACCTCCACGGTAAGCGTAGGAACTTCAACGCCAGGTTTCAAGGGTGCGGGTGAGTGTTGAGTCCGGTCAATCGTCCGGACTGGCGTGGGCATGGCCAGAAAACCGCGCCGTTCGGAAGTCTGCACAAAGGAGTTCTCCGGGCGCTGGTCGTGCCCTCGGCTCGGCGACCAAGCGCCGGGGTCGGGCAGCAGCGGCCAGCCGTTGTTACACTTCCCGTCAGTGTCATCGGCGACCACTTCCGCATGGACCATCATGCCGGGCCATCTGCGGGTCACCGGCTTGCAGCTAAGTAAGCGGTCAGACAGCGCGGCAGAAATGGTGGCTCTCGATGGGAGAGGGTGAAGCCCGCCTGGCGCTGGGCAGTCTGTTTTACAGGACACTTCGGCTGCAGGACGTCGAGGTGGACAATATGACGGCGGGGGGTCCGCGACCGGAACGCGCTGGTTTCTGCTTCGGCAGCGGGCCCTGCTGCAACTGGGGGTTGTAAGCGGGAACCGTCAAATATGCGGTGCACTACATATTCGGCGATATGCAGAGTCCAGGAATATGCAGAATTGCAGGCGTGGGAGCCTTGTGCTGACGGCCATGTCGGCTCCCATCGCTCAGCATATTCAAGCGCCCCGCAGCGAGGCGATCAGTTTGTCTGGCGCCCGGAACCGTCCTTTTTTTAGTGAGAGCGGCACAACGGCGCTCATTGCATCCAGCTTTTCTGTTGGGTCCGCCCGCAAGTAAATTTCGGTCGTCTGGATGTCTGCATGGCCGAGCCAGAGCGAGACTTTGCGGATATCCCCCGTTGCCTGCAACACCATCATCGCGGCGCTGTGCCTCAGGCTGTGCGGCGAGATGTGCCGTTGCTTAAGCACGGGATATCGTTCGGCGGCCGTCTGAACGTATTTGTTGAGAATGTACTCGAAGCCGGATCGAGTTAGCTGTAGCGACGCAAAATGATGTCGGCCCAGACGCACAATCAAGGGGGCTTTCTGACGCAAATTAGTTGAGACGGATAGCGACTCCAGACGCACATTCGGTGATTCTCAAACCACATTACGTGAGACGGACGCACATTGTTGAGACGCTCACTCGTGCTCGCGGCACCGACGGTCACGACGGCGGGCTCACGAGATCTCGGTACCGAACGTCTGGATGAATTTCGACTTTCCTACGCGGCTCGGGGGGCTCACATCCGCCATTTCACAGTGGGGCTCGCCAAGAAAACGGTCGGTTTTCTGGCGGGCAGCAGGCGGCAGTTTTTTGCTCCGACGGGTCACCAGAAAACCCGTTGCTAAAATCAACACAAGATTGCATCCTATGCTCCTTGTTTCCTGACGGAGCGAAGAAGTGCTGCTAATCGGTTACGCCAGGGTATCGAAG
>NZ_SPMY01000111.1 GCF_012939955.1 Candidatus Accumulibacter phosphatis | reverse complement strand
ATTTCACAGTGGGGCTCGCCAAGAAAACGGTCGGTTTTCTGGTGGGCAGCAGGCGGCAGCTTTTTGCTCCGACGGGTCACCAGAAAACCCGTTGCTAAAATCAACACAAGATTGCATCCTATGCTCCTTGTTTCCTGACGGAGCGAAGAAGTGCTGCTAATCGGCTACGCCAGGGTATCGAAGTCCGATGGCTCCCAGACGGTAGCTCCGCAGCGCAATGCACTGCTTGTTGCGGGCGTCGACCCCGAGCGCATCTATGAAGACCTGGCTTCAGGGCGCAATGACGCGCGTCCTGGCTTGATCGCCTGCCTCAAGGCGCTTCAGCCCGGTAACACGCTCGTCCTCTGGAAATTGGATCGCCTGGGGCGCGATCTTCGACACCTGGTCAACACCGCCGAAGACTTGCGCGTGCGGGGCATCGGCTTGAAGGTACTGACCGGCGCCGGGGCGCAGATTGACACCACCACCGCCAATGGACGACTGGCCTTCGGCATCTTTGCAGCCTTCGCCGAATTCGAGCGCGAACTGATTGCCGAGCGCACCCAGGCGGGTCTCGCGGCGGCACGTGCTCGTGGGCGCTTGGGTGGGCGTCCGCGCAAGATGGATCGAGCAATGCTGACCATGGCGATGGCAGCCCTGTCGGATCCAAAGGCCGTTGCTGCCGACGTCGCCAAGCGCTTGGGCATCACGACGACCACGCTTTACACCTACGTCAACGGTGATGGTTCACCGAAAGCCGCCGGTACTGCTTTGCTGCGCACCGAAACGGGCGACGAATCACCAGACACGGCATCCACTGTCCAGCGGAGCGCATAGTGGGCGCCGGTGTCGCCGTTCCGATGGAGGCGATCGTGGCCTTGCGCCGCAGATTAGCGGCCTTGCCGATACGACATCCGGAGCGCCTGGTGCTGATGGACTCGATGGCCAACCTGTACGCGGTCTCGCGGACCACCTTGTATCGCCTTCTGCGTGGCGATCGGCGTCCGAAAGACGCGCACCGGGCAGATCGCGGCAAGCCGCGCATCATGCCGGCTGTGGAAATCGAACATTGGTGCGAGATCGTCGCTGCCCTGAAAGTTCGCACCACCAACAAAAAAGGGCGCTGCCTGTCGAATGCCCGGATTCTCGAACTGCTCGTTGAGTACGGTGTTGAGACGCCGGATGGACTCGAGAAGCTTCCGCCAGGTCGGCTGTCGGAATCCACGCTCAATCGACACCTGCGACGGCTGGGCTATGACCGGGATCGTATGACGCGCGAGCCACCGGCCGTGCGCTTCCAGGCCGAATTTGCAAATGCGCTGTGGCACTTCGACATGAGTCCGTCAGACCTGAAGGAGCTGGAAACCCCACCGTGGCTCGATCCGGATCGGCAGGGTGCGCCTATGCTGATGCTGTTCAGTGTCGTCGACGATCGCTCGGGGGTGGCCTACCAGGAATACCGCTGCGTATACGGCGAGGATGTCGAGACGGGGCTGAGGTTTCTGTTCAACGCCATGTCAGCCAAGGAAGAAGCAGGAAATCCGTTGCAGGGCATCCCGAGCGCGATCCAACTGGACAACGGGCCGGTCGGTAAGTCGGCAGTGTTCCGTCGCGTGATGGAGTGCCTTGGCGTCGAGGTCATCCTGCATATGCCGCGCGATAGCGACGGCCGACGCACCACGGCGCGCAGCAAGGGCAAGGTGGAGCGTCCCTTCCGGACGGTGAAGGAAGCGCACGAGACGCTGTATCACTTTCACAAGCCAGCGACCGAAACGGAGGCCAATCGCTGGCTCGTCAACTACGTGATCAAGTACAACCATCGGGACCACCGCACCGAAGACCACAGCCGCCAGGAGGACTGGCTCACGCACCTTCCCGCAGATGGGCTGCGGGCGATGTGTTCGTGGGAACGATTCTGCACCTTCGCCCGCGAGCCGGAGCGGCGTACCGTGGCGATCGACTGCCGCCTGACCGTCGCGGGCGTGACCTACGAGGTGGATGCCGAATTGGCCGGCGAGGAAGTCATCGTATGGTGGGGTTTGTTTGATCAGGAACTCTTCGCAGAACTGGGTGACGACCGCTACGGCCCGTTTCAGCCGGTCGGCGGGCCGATCCCGATCCATCGCTACCGCAAGCATCGCAAGAGTCGGCGTGAGCATCGTGCCGACCAGGTGGCGCAGTTGGCCGAGAAAATCAGCATCCCACGTGCTGCGGTGAGCGGAGAGAGCGACATTGTGGTGTGCGCCCCGCCGGGCGCCGCGCTCATGCCGCCGGCGAAGCCGTTCGACGGTCCGGACCCTTTCCACGAACTGACCTTCCCCAATGCGGTAGCGGCTCGGCAGGCCATCGCCGAGGAGTTGCGCTTGCCGCTTGCGAAGCTCGGCGATGAGGACCGCGCCTTCATCACGCAACTACTCGCGGAAACCCTGTCACGGCCCGTCATCATTGCAACCATTCGCGCTCGCTTCCCGGCGGGGCGCAAAGGAGGAATCGCCTGATGCTCACCGAAGTCATGCGACACTACCACCTCAGGCGTCCGCCCGTGGATGTTGGATTCTTCGAAACCGACCATCACCAGCAAATGACTCGCGACCTGATAGCCGCGATCCAGGGAGGGCGTCTGATCGCGCTGACCGCCGTGATCGGCTCCGGCAAGACCGCGCTCGCGCGGCGCCTGCGCGACAGCCTCGATAAGGAGGGGCGCGTGATCGTGTCGCGCTCCTTGACCCTGGACAAGGCCAAAATCACCGTCCCCTTGCTGATTGCCGCACTGTTCTACGATCTGTCGACGGAGAAGACGGTCACGATATCGAGCCAGTCGGAGCGGCGCGAGCGGGATCTGCAGGAGCTATTCCGCAAGGTCAAGAAGCCGGTCGCGCTGTTCGTCGATGACGCGCACGACCTGCACCCGAAAACCCTGACCGCCTTGAAGCGCTTGCTTGAGCTGGTCGTGGACGGCGGCGGGCAGTTGGCGATCGTTCTGATCGGGCATCCCAAGCTCAAGAACGACCTGCGCCGCCCCAAGATGGAGGAGGTGGGAGATCGGACCACCATCTTCGAGTTTGGGGGTCTGCGCGACCGGCAGCGCGACTACATCGACTGGGCGATGAAAGCCTCGCTCGAAGAGGGCGTCGAGCCGAGCACAGTGCTGACCGACGACGCGGCCACCCTCCTGGCCGCAAGGCTCAAAACCCCGCTGCAGATCGGGCGACACCTGGTGCGCGCTTTCGAAGCAGGCTTTGAAGCCGGTGTGAAACCAATCGACGCCGCCATCGTGGAGACGGTGCTGTCGAGGCGCATTGATGATCTGGAACCCCAACTGACGCGGCACGGGTACGACGTGCGCGCTCTATGCGAACAGTTCGAAGCGAAGCCGGTGGAGATCCGCGAACTGCTGCGCGGCACGCTGAATCCGCAGCGATCGACGGAACTCATCGAGGAGATGCGGGCAGTGGGACTGCCGCTGTGACCCTCCGCACCGCGAACGCGATTGAGCGTCTCAACAATGTGCGTCCGTCTCACGTAATGTGGTTTGAGAATCACCGAATGTGCGTCTGGAGTCGCTATCCGTCTCAACTAATTTGCGTCAGAAAGCCCCCTTGATTGTGCGTCTGGGCCGACATCATTTTGCGTCGCTACAGCTACCAGGCATTTCGTGCGAGCGGCAACCTGCAAGTCTTCCGGCCTCAGCTCGACGAGCTGGGCCGACTGCATCGGCAATGGCTGTCCGACCTGGACGCCTTCAAAGACTCGCTGCGTGCGCAGGGCGCAGAACCCAAGGTGCTGGAATACGTGAACGAGGTGTTCGGCCGCCTGGTCGAGCACATCAAGCAGCTTTCCGGGTGATCGCCGGAATTTCCGGCGGTTCCGGCTTCGTCGCGCCGTGCATTGGACTTCTGAGCAATCCCAGCCCCTCGCGGTGTTTCGTGCATAGAACTCCTGACCTTTGACGGTCAGAAGTCCGCTGCACACACGGCGGCCAGCCCAATGAACTGGTGCAGTCGTCTTCTGAAAATGACACTCACGCTGTCACATAATCGAACGTATATGTGACAGGTGAAGAGATGTTGATCGGCTACATGCGGGTATCAAAGGCGGACGGATCCCAATCCACTGATCTGCAGCGCGATGCATTGATCGGCTTCGGGGTGAGTCCTTCACATCTCTACGAGGATCTGGCTTCAGGCAGACGAGATGATCGACCGGGGTTGGCTGCTTGCCTGAAGGCGCTCCGTGAAGGCGACACGCTGATCGTGTGGAAGCTCGATCGGCTCGGCCGAGACCTGCGCCACCTAATCAACACCGTGCACGACCTGACTGCGCGTAGCGTGGGATTGAAGGTCCTGACCGGTCACGGTGCGGCGGTCGACACAACAACCGCCGCGGGTAAGCTTGTGTTCAGAATTTTTGCTGCGCTGGCCGAGTTCGAGCGGGAGTTGATTTCCGAGCGGACCGTGGCCGGGCTTGCCTCGGCACGCGCACGCGGCAGGAACGGCGGGCGGCCGTTCAAGATGACCGCCGCGAAACTGCGATTGGCTATGGCGGCGATGGGGCAGCCGGAAACCGTGGTTGGTGATCTGTGTGCGGAACTCGGCGTCACTCGCCAGACGCTGTACCGGCACGTCTCGCCAAACGGCGAGTTGCGTCCAGATGGCCTGAAGTTCAGACTTCCTGATCTCGGAGGAAACCCGGTTGGCACTTTAGACGAGGGCGAAGATCATTTTTGCCCCAGTTTCAGGATGCGGGAAATCTTGCAGGGTGAGTTCATCGAGGAGCGCGGCGATGGCGCGATCATGGGCTGGGCTGGCCATCCGGTGAATTTTGATGGTCAGGGTGTTGGCCAGAGCGTTCGGTTCGATGTCGGCGGAAGAAACGAACAATTCGCGAATGAGCGCACGCGCGTCGTCCTCCTTCTTCAAGTGGCGACGCAATAGCGCCACCATGGCGGTTTCGGCCCGGTAGGCGACCATTTTCACGGCATCACAGAGCATTTTGTTCAGCGGCGGCAGTTGGGTCGGGCGCTCGGCCTCCGGCAGACTGTCGATCGTCACCTTTCGGGAGCTTGCTTTGCGCGCCGAGCAAAGTTGCTTGAGTTCCGCCTGAACGGCTTGCAGTGCTTCGACAGACTCGGCGTTTTTCTGGATTTCGCCGCCGTCATTCAAGGCCGTCCTGGCAATTGCAGCCTGTAGTTTTCTTTCGCTCTGGCGGGTTTGCCTGACGGCCTTGTCGAGTTCCCGCCAGCGGGGGTTGACGACCTGGTGAGTGCCGGGAAGAGATTCGTCTCCGTACTCGAGAAGTCCATCAATATCATAGTGTTCCATCATATACGCGAAGTAGTTTTCCTGGCACCAACGGGCGAACATCCGCCCAGCGATGGTGGTGTTTCCGAGTTGCCGGGCGGTCGTGATGACGGCTGTTTGATGTCCGGTCTGGGTCAGCCGACGGACTTCGGTCACGGCCAGGCTGCTATCGCCTGTGCCGAGTCGGGTTTCGCGCATGGCGAGTTTCATCCCGGTGCTGCCGCCTGCCGGCAGATGGACTTCCTGTTCCTGAAACGCGTCTTCGGACCAGAGGTCCTTGACGTTCTTGCGGTAGGTCAGTGCGCCGATGCGCTGTTTCCAGAGTCTGCCGAGGAGACTCTGGGTGGCTCCTTCCCGATCGAAGACCATGACAAACCGGTGCAGGGTCGGGTCGGCGTCCAGTTCGGCCGGCGTCGGCTGTCCCGGGACAATCTCCAGCAGTTGCGGGACGATGTCCTTGAGCAGGGTCTCGGCGAGTCCGTCATTGAGCGCCTGCGAAACCACAAAGAACGGGCGACCCAGGGCATCGTTAACCCAGTAGTCGGTGGTGCCCCGCAGGCACAGGCGTTCGCGCGAGACGTAGCGCTTCGACAGCCTGGCCTGCTCGCCGTGATACACCCGAACATGACCATCGACATACAGGTAACCCGCTTCTTCTGGTTCGCTTTCCATCCAGAGCTTCGCCAGATCCCGCATCCAGGCGGCGGGGTCACCCGTCTTGGCCAGCAGATGGATCTTTTCCCGCAGGGTGCGCACTTCCGGCACCCGGTCCAGGCCGATGACTTTGCCGAGTTCTCCGGGCGAGGTTTGTCGCAGATGTTCCGGCCGCTTGATTCGCCCCAGGGCCATGAAACCGAGGACGAGAAGAATGTGCAAGGCGCTGTAGAATCCCCGGGGTAGCTTGAGATGGCGATCCAGGCCGGTCAGTAGCCCGTTCGCACACAAGGCCGGCAAGCCGGCCAACAGCCCTCCCATCGCCACATCTTGACTCGCTTCGAAGCGCGTCGTCGCACCGGTCGCCAATCCCAGCGCCGTTTGGATCCGCTCGTCGGCGCGCGTGCAGGCGGTGCCCATCCCCGCGGCGGCTTCCGCATCCGCCCGGCTGCGCTCACTCTTGGTGCTCGCCGCTTCCAATTCCCCTGCGTCTTGCGGCAAAGGGGCCAACTGCGGCAAGCCCTGGCGCCGGATCGCCTTGCGCAGCGTCGACTCCTGGACGCCCACCTGTCGCGCCACTTCGGCAGGACGCTTGCCCTCGCTCAACAGCCGCGCGCATTCGGCACTCTTGTCCGGCGTCATGATCCGCGGCCGGTTCGCCGCCGCCGGCCGAAAGAAAGACGATGGCCCGGCCTTGCGGCTTTGTCCCACCCAGTTCATCAACGTGCGGTGCGGGATGCACAGCGGCGGCCTTTCCAGTTCGACCGCCTTGACGTGCCCGTTTTCCATCAGACTGGTCAGGGCGAACCTGCGGCCAGCATCGTCTCCTACAGGGTGCGAGAAGTAATTGTCTCCCCCAACGAAGTAGATCGCTTGGCCATCCTTCTCCAGAATCGCCAACCCTTCGCCCACTTTCTGCGCACCATCGGGAAACCCCGGAAGCCACGACTGCCTCAACGCCTGCTCCTCCTTGCACCCCGAGTAACGCTTGCTCTATGCCATACGAAAACTACAGCCTTCAAAATAAAGTGCCACTTGCAATTCCTGAATTCTACCTACATTCCCGGTCGGGATCAGGAAATCTGAAGTTGCTTTCACGAGGCTGATTTTAGTCTGGGGGTGAATTGCTCACTACGGCCACAAGCGGGCGGTGAGGGGCGCTTTCCATAGAGGACATTCCATGAACAATTTCAATTGGTCTAGTGATGGCGGACTAAGCACATAGTCGCTGTTGTCGTGATATGCTTCTGACGTTAAACATAACTGCGGACGACGTTTAACGTCACGACGTCAACTTACAACTTGGGCCTCTCAGCCCTACGATAATTTGGCTCCTTACTTCTTTAGCACATTGCTTTGCGTCACGCGTACGATCACTATGGAGAATGACAATGGCTGATCAGCTATACCGGGTCTATTTACATACCCAGGCGATGAAAGTGTTCGCGAATATATTGTCACCGCAGCCAACGAACAGCAGGCGAAAGATAGGGCGTTGCATCATGTCAAGGCCGCCAACTCGGGTAAGGGAGAGCGGAGCCAGGCAACCTCCCAGAGCTTGACGGAGATATTGGCTATTACTCCAACCAGCAAGCCACACTGCCTAATGATCCACAGCATCCCAGCAACGGTCATCGCTCATCTATGACCGGTCGAGGCCCAACCACTGCGGTACAGTGGGGAGGGGGAAGCTGCGATAAAGCCGCGCAGCGTCCCCTTGCCTTCAACGGTAGGTCGCAACAATTAGCGTGCATCTATCCGTATACCATACGAAATAAACAAATCGGTGACGCATGACAAAGCGAAAAAAAAAACAAAACTCTGTCGCTGCGCGGTCTGCGGCATTGTCCTGAAGGAATCTATGATGATTGAGCATGCGTTGCATTATTGCAAATCACCTCTCGCTAAAAGCGTCATTCCTTTGTCGAGTAATCGCAAGGATCCTGCCGCCGAAGATTCCATCGCGACGAAGGTGCTGAACGGAATGCAGAGCGGCGAAAAATGGATTGCTAATCTAAGTGAACAGTGTGAGTCATGTAGAAGGCCGGTTATCTACTTGAGCACGGGCGAGTACGCGCGCAAAGCATTTGATATTGGTCGAGATAGAATAATATTGGGAGCTCACGCCTGTGAAGATGAGGCACGAAGCGAAAGTGTTTATGCATTTAGCGGCGGAATAATAGACTCCAATCGCCGTCGACATTGAGCCTATGCAACCTAACCCGCCGGCGCTCAGCCCCGTTCGCTTCGCTCTCTGGATGCTGAGCGATAAAGCCGCGCAGCGCCGGTTAGCTCTACGTTAACCTGCAAAGGAATCACCTATGGATGTCAGTTTGATCACTGCAATTTCAGCGGCCGCAGGCGCTGTTTTGTCAGGCGTTGCTACGACAATAGCGATCCTTGTTGCCTACAAAGTGCACCAAAACCAAAAGCTACTTTCGCAGCGGCAACTGCTCCTCCCTTTGTGGGATTACATGGCCACATTGAGCAAAATTGACTCAAACAAACCGATTACTCCGGATGTGATCAAGGTCGTAAATACGCTTGAGTTGGTAGCTATTTGCTGCGAGGGAGGAATGATCGATGAAAAAAATAATACGGAGAACATTCAAAGATCAATTCATCATGCATTACGACGATATAAAAAAGATGTCGCTCAATTCCAGCGCTTTCGGTTGATGGTGAGGGGTTGCTAAAGCAAAACAAGGCCGCCACTGAGTTTTACAACTCGCTTGAGAGTGAAAGGCTGTCGCAGGATCGTGTTCGACGCACTTAACCAATAGGAGGTCATATGAACGAAAAACCCGTAATCCAGACTGTTCGTGAGTTTTCAAAGAGTGGTGACCAAAGATTCAACAAATCATTCTTTGTATCTGGAAACACTGACGAAATTATTACCGTCACAATCGAGCGTACCAAGCAAGTTTTAGCAACAAAGAGCCTTTCCTTCGAGGCCCGTGCCAATACAATCTCCGCTCTCCCATCAGGTGCTCCCTGTGGCTGTTGTGGAGGCTCTGGAAAAGCTGACTAACCCATCATTCCACCGGACCTGCGCAAAAAGCCGCGCAGGCCGGTGAATTCAGACGGTTGGGCGTCCGCTTTCCAAGACCTTGATTGTCCGCACCGGGTCGGCTGCCGACGGACGCCATCCTACGCCCACCGGCTGCTGCGCGTCGCGTAGCGGCCGGTCAGGAGAAATCATCAGCGTATTGATGTAGACCCATGTAGTTCTGGAGCAGGCGCAGTGCAAGCAGCTGACCTCATGACCCTCGCGGCGGTTGCTCGCCATTTCGCCACGGCGGATCGCATCGCCAACCACAAGGGACGCAATCCACTGTGGCGAAACAGCATACATACGCCCCATCCCCTCGGGAGAGCACTTTCGGTCGGACGGACGTAGAGGCCCCTGATTCACACCAACGGCCTTTGCCCAGCCGCCTGCTCGCGCAGCATCTCCCAGAGACCAGCGTGGTTCAGCAGGATGTCCTTCATCCCGTTCTGCACCGTGGTCGAATTCAGTGCTTGAGTGCTCATCGCAGTGTGAGCGTCCAGCGCGCCCATGATTGCGTTCATGAGTTCGGTCTTGAGGTCGGGTGAATTGGCGAACTGGCTTTTGGAGTTGTTCGCTGCCTGCTGCTGTAGCTTTTCCGATTCCAGGAGCTTGCCCTTGATTACCTGATTTACATAGACCAGCTTGTCCTGTTCGGTGAGTTCGCCGTCAAACAGGTCATTCAGCTTTGCGATGATTTCGTACAGCAGCGCCGTTTCCTTTTCCTGCACGCGGCCACTACCCGTGTCCGTAATTGGATCGAGCAGTGGCTTGTCGCCATCGCTGAGCGGCATGCCCTGCTTGCCCAGATTTTTCAGATGGTGATGGGTCAGTACGACTTTCGACAGATCGATGCCTTCCCGCTCACGGCCAAACTCTAGCAGCGGCAGGAGGCGCTTGTAGAAGATCGCGCGTTTCTCGATGGCCGTGTTGCCGTAATTGAATATCTGCGACAGGAAGGTGTAGAGACGGATGAAGGCGCCGATGTCACCCTTGAACAGGATCAGGGCGTTCAGTTCGTTCTGGGCGTCCTCGGCAGCCTTGTCGTCCTGTTTGGCCTTCGCAGCCTCCAGGGCTTCCTGCGCGGCCTTGTAGCGTTTCATCAGGCGGTCGCGGACCGGTTCCAGGGCGGCGACCAGGTCGCTTTGCTTGGCGTCTGGCTTCAACTCCACGGCGACGACGCGATCGACCTCGAAGTCGTCATAGTGGCCGGCGGCATCCAGCTTGGCGCGCAGGTTGAAGACAAGGTTCGGATCGGTGGTTGCCGCGAGTTCGGCCGTCGTGTGGTAGGTCTTGAAGGCGGCGAGGACTTCCTCGGGGTCATTCACGAAATCCAGGACGTAGGTCGTGTCCTTGCCGGGGTGGGCGCGGTTGAGACGAGAGAGGGTCTGCACGGCCTGGATGCCGGCCAGTCGCTTATCAACGTACATGCCGCAGAGCAAGGGCTGGTCGAAGCCGGTCTGGAACTTGTTGGCGACGAGCAGGATTTGGTACTCGTCGCCTTTGAAGGCTTCGCGGATGTCGCGACCCTTCAGGTTCGGGTTCAGGGTCTTGCTGTGTTCCGTGAAGCCGTCCGGGCCGGACTCCTTGTCATTCACCTCGCCAGAGAACGCGACCAGCGTGCCGATCTTGTAGCCCTGGTCCTTGATGTGTTTGTCGATGGCCAGTTGCCAGCGTACCGCTTCGACCCGACTGCCGACGACGACCATCGCCTTGGCCTTGCCACTGAGCAGCGGGATCACGAATTCGCGGAAGTGCTCGACGACGATCTGCACCTTCTGGGAAATGTTGTAGGGGTGCAGGCGCACCCAGTTCATGATGCCCTTCAGCGCGGCGCCTCGCTCAACCGCCTTCTCGTCGTAGTAGGCTCCCTCGTGCGCCAGCTTGAAGGCCAGCTTGTAGCTCGTGTAGTTCTGCAATACGTCGAGGATGAAGCCCTCCTCGATGGCCTGGCGCATTGAATAGATATGGAAGGGCGCCGGCAGGTTGCCCGGGCCGGCGGGTCGTGTCGGGTCCGGGCGGGTGCCGAACAGTTCCAGCGTCTTGTTCTTCGGCGTCGCCGTGAAGGCGGCGTAGGTGATGCCGGTATCGCTGGCGCGTACTGTCATCTGGGCCGCGAGGATGTCCTCGGTGCTGACCTCGCCACCGTCTTTCAACTCCGCCAGTTCCTCCTGGCTCAGCACGGCCTTGAGCTTCGCCGCCGCCTCTCCGGTCTGGGAGCTATGCGCTTCGTCGGCGATCACCGCGAAGCGCTTGCCTTGGGTGGCGGCCAGTTCGCGCACGGCCTCGATCGCGAAGGGAAAGGTCTGGATCGTGCAGACGACAATCTTCTTGTCGCCGGATAGCGCCTCGGCAAGTTTCGAACTCTTGCTACCGTCCTTGTTGGTGATGGTCGCCACCACGCCGGTCGTGCGCTGGAAGTCAAAAAGGGCTTCCTGAAGCTGCGAGTCGATCACAGTGCGATCGGAAACGACGAGCACAGAGTCGAAGACCTTCTTGTTCTGCACGTCGTGCAATTCGGCGAGGAAATGCGCCGTCCAGGCGATGGAGTTGGTTTTACCCGAACCGGCCGAATGCTGGATCAGGTATTTTCCGCCGGGGCCATCCTTGAGCACTGCGGCCTGAATGTCCCGGGTGACGTCAAGCTGATGGAAGCGGGGGAAAATGATCGTTTCGATCTGCTGCTTCTTGTTGCGCTGGGCGATCAGGTAACGGCCAATGATTTCCAGCCAGCTTTCACGCGCCCATACCTTTTCCCAGAGGTAGGCGGTGCGGTGGCCACCTTGCGGATTAACCGGGTTGCCGGCGGCACCGTTGTCGCCCTGGTTGAAGGGCAGGAAGGCGGTGGCTGGTCCTGCCAGCTTGGTCACCATATGGACTTCGGTGTTGCTCACGGCGAAATGGACCAGTGCGCCACGCGGGAACGAGAGCAGCGGCTCGGCTGCCAGCCCCTTGGGCTTGGGCAGGCGGTCGAAACGGTATTGGTCGATGGCATCGCCAATGCTTTGGGTGAAGTCGGTCTTCAGTTCGACGGTCGCCACGGGGAGACCGTTGAGGAAGAGCACGAAATCGATGCAGTTTTCGTTGTGCAGGGAATAGCGGACCTGGCGGATCACCCGCAGTCGATTGGCGGCGTAGCGAGCCAAAATGTCGGCATTGATGGCCAGCGCCGGTTTGAACTCAGCCAGCTTCAGCGGTTGCTTCAGGCCAAGCAGCTCGATGCCGTGGCGCAGCACGTCGAGCGTACCGCGCTGCTCCAGCTGATCGCGCAGGCGGTTCAGCAGCGTTTCCGCAGCTTGCGCGCCGTGGTTCTTGGTTAGCGTCTCCCAAGCCTTGGGCTGGGTTGCCTGCACCCAGGCCAGAACGTCGGCAGGGAAGAGTGCGCGTGCCCGATCGTAGGCGGTTGCGGCGCCTTCGGCGTAGAGCCAGCCGTGATTGGCGAGGTGCTGGCAAATCTCCGTCTCGAAGCTGATTTCTTGGTGCAGGCTCATGCCGTGAATCCCCGGTTCGTGGGTCAAAGGCCGAATAGCTTCTTGAGTGCTTCCGTGACGACGGCCTCGCCCACTTTACCGACTGCTTTACCTATCAATTCCGCCAACTCCGAATCAGGGAGCTCAAAGGTCAGCGACGCGCCCGTCTTGACGGTGAAGTGGTTTGCCAAGTGCTCTATCTCTTTCTGAGTGCCTTTGGCGTTTTCTGCAAGGTGGTGAAGCTCGACGTACTTGGCCACGGCCAGACTGGCCATGAATTCTCCTTGCACCGATGTCTGCCGTGCCGGATCACCTTGCCAATACACGGTCACGAAGCCGTGTTCACACTCCTCCATCTCCTCCACGGGGCAGATTAGCGTGCCATCGTTCAGGCTGCGGGCGCACCGGACACCGTCGACCTCATCCTCAATATAGAGTGGCAGCAAGCTGCCGATGAAATTGACGATGCGTTGGCTAAGGCTCATGTCGTGGCCTCCATTGCTTTTGTTGGCGACAGTGCCCGAACGTCAATCTGGCCGGTGACGGCGGCGGAGATCAGCGCGGTTCGACGTTCTTGCAACAGTCGAATTGATTCTGCGGATTCGGCTGACATTGCGCTGAACCTTTCCTCCAATTCGGAAATCTTCGCGCAAATCGCTGTGGTCTCCTCTATAGGCGGCAATGCCACTCGAATGTTCTTGAACTCGTCCCAATAGAGACGAAGTCTAAAATCCGTTACTCCGCGCGAGTGACGGCGCATCTGTTCGATGGCTTGGGGAGTGCGAAGAAGATGCTCAATGTAGGCGGTCTTCACCATCTTGAGCGGCCGGGCTACGACATAGGCCGGGCTGACCATCCCCATGACAGTTACAGTTCCGAAACCACCTTGCCAAGCTCTCATCATGTTATAGACAAGATCACCGGGCGAGACCTGCTTGTATTTTGAACGGTCGTCACTCCGCGTGACCTTACGTTCCAATTCGTCCTCGGCAATCTCTTTGTCTGACACCCCGTGATGAATGGAGACACTGAGAATCGGTAGTTCGGCAGTTCCAGGCTCCCCGACTTCACGAAATACGTTGGCAATGCGGTTAAACTCCCAATGTGCCGGCACCTCCCCCAGCCATTCGATGCCGGAAGGTTTCATCGGGGCGTCTGGATTCAAGCCCTTCATGACGGCGTGGGAGATTACGGCCTGGCGTTTTTCTTTCAGTAGCTCCATCAACCGCCGTTGTTCGGCGACCAGTTCGTCAATCTTGGCGGTCTCACGGTCGAGAAAGGCGGCGATGGCCCGCTGTTCATCGACAGGTGCGACCGGAGTTGGCAAATCCCTCACGTCATCCAGGCTAAGCTGAATCTTCGTGCCGCCGTAGCTCTTCATTCCAAACCATGCCTGCCCAACAACGGATAAGGCCACGAAGCCAACCCATTTTGACGTCAGTCGCAATTGATGGAAGCGGGCAAGTGCAACGTGTTGGCTCACATATGCGCTTTCGAGTGCATCAGGTACGACAGCAACCGAACCCAAATAGGCCGTAATTGAAAAGAGCACGTCGCCGGATCGCACCTTGGTTCTCGACCCCTCCGCGCCATCTGGCACAGCGACGCGTTGAATGTCAGTTAGGTCGAGACCGATGCTCCCCCTCGTCAGATTGGTGATCCGAATGAACAGCTCACCTTCGTCAGAGTAATTTTCTGCCCATCCGCGCGATCCACTAGTCAGGAAATCGAGGTCGCGTTTTAGAGGCATCACATCCCAATGCTCCGGCACCTCCCCCCAGCCACTTCACGCCGCTGTCCTTGTAGGCCGGGTAGCGAGGGAAACTCATTTCGTCAGCCCGCCGATCATGGTCAGGATGCGATCGGTGACACCTTTCAGTTCGGCATCGATCTCGGCAAGCGGACGCGGCGGCTTGAAGACGTAGAAGTGCCGGTTGAAGGGGATTTCGCAGCCCACTTTGGTCTTGTCGTGGTCGATCCAGGCATCGGGCGCATGCGGTAGCACCTCGCGCTTGAAGTAGCTTTCCACGTTCTCGCTGAGCGGGACGTTCTCGGTGTCGCGCAGACTGGAGTCGGGCACCGGTTTGCCCTTCCCTTTACCTTTGCTGCCGAGGACGACCTGGCCGGCGGCATCGCGCTGGGGGCGCTCGACGGTGATGGTCCAGTAGCCGAAGTCTTCGTTGTTGAAAATGCGGCTGATCGGCACGCCATCGCGGGTGGATTTCTTGAACCGGCCGAAGAGGCGAGTGATATCTTCGATGTGCTCGGGGCTCAGCTCCTTGCGCTTACTGCCCAGGCTCTTGCGCATCTTCTGCCAGAAGCTGCTGGCGTCGATCAACTGCACCTTGCCCCTGCGCGCGGCTGGCTTCCGATTGCTAACAATCCAGACGTAGGTGCTGATACCGGTGTTGTAGAACATGTCGGTGGGCAGGCCGATGATCGCTTCCACAAGATCGTTTTCGAGCACGTAGCGGCGAATTTCGCTCTCGCCTGACCCAGCACCTCCGGTGAAGAGCGGCGAACCGTTGAGGACGATGCCGAAGCGGCTGCCACCATCGACGGCCGGGCGCATCTTGGAGATCAGGTGCAGCAGGAACAACAACGAGCCGTCACTGACGCGCGGCAAGCCGGGGCCGAAGCGACCGTCGTAGCCCAGCAGCGCCGCTTCCTTGCGGATCTCCTTTTCGATCTTCTTCCACTCGACGCCAAAGGGTGGATTCGAAAGCATGTAGTCGAAGTGCTTGCCGTGCAGGCCGTCGGCGGACAGGGTGTTGCCGAAGATGATGTTGCCCACGTCCTGACCCTTGATCAGCATGTCGGCCTTGCAGATGGCGTAGGACTCGGGATTCAGTTCCTGGCCGTACATGACCAGGCGGGCGCTTGGATTCAGGCTGCTGAGATGTTCATCGGCCACGCTCAACATGCCACCTGTGCCGGCGGTGGGATCGTAGATCGAGCGCACGACGCCGGGCCGGGTGAGTGCCTGGTCGTCTTCGATGAAGAGCAGATTGACCATCAGCCGGATGACTTCTCGCGGCGTGAAATGCTCGCCGGCGGTCTCGTTGGACAACTCGGCGAACTTGCGGATCAGTTCTTCGAAGACGGCGCCCATCTGGGCGTTGCTGACCACCTCGGGGTGCAGGTCGATATTGGCGAACTTTTCGGTGACGAGATAGAGCAGCCCGGACTTGGCCAGCTTGTCGATCTGGGTGTGAAAGTCGAAGCTCTCGAAGATGTCCCGCACTGCCGGCGAGAATGCCTGCATGTAGGCTCGCAGGTTCTCGCCGATATGGTCCTGGTCGCCCATCAGCTTTTTGAGGTCGAGCGGCGACGTGTTGTAGAAGAACTGGCCGGACTTGCGCAACAGGAAGGCTTCAGGGTTCAGCCCGGCTGCCTCGCGGGTCTGCTTCTCGGCAAGGACAGCGACCTTGGTCGGTTCCAGCACGCAGTCGAGGCGCCGCAGCACGGTGAAGGGCAGAATGACCTTGCCATACTCCGATTGCTTGTAGTCGCCGCGCAGGAGATCAGCGACCGACCAGATGAAGGATGAAAGGTTGGGGTCGCTCATCGTTGTTCTTTTTGGCCAAAAGTATCTATTGTCATACGTTCAACTGGCTTGAGCAAATCTGAGGCCCCCGCCATCGAGGGCGGGGAAGTCCTCGCCGCCGAACGGGGTGGCCGTGCTTTATTGTCCGTTTTCTGAGACGACCCCTTGATGCGCTTTAAGCCTTCATGACCGCTCTCCGACGTTCAGTGAGAGTGTCCGCTGCCGAACATGCCGGCGGCGAGCAGCAGGCCGTGCCAGCCAATGCCGCACTGCGCGCGCTCCAGCGGCATTGGCTTGCCGATCGGCTCCCGTTGAGCACGCAGTGCGAATAAGGGCTTCGTGAAGAAGGACGACCCGCTTGCGGGTGGGCCTACTTCACATATCCTGCCCGGCGCTGCAGCGTTGTTCTACCTTTTTTTTACCGTTACTGCACCGTTGTTCTACCGTTACTGCACCGTTGTTTTCACAACGCCAGCCCGGACAAACAACGGCGACAAAGCGCTGTAACCACGCTTTGTCGCCGCCATGGCCCTCTTGCGGCCACCCAACCAACCTCTGCGCAACGACGATTTCTCGAAGAAAGCTGCCCGTTGCCGCGCCCCCTTCGCCCGCGTTCAAGCGCTTGAACGCGGCTTCTTAAGTGCCGTCAGTTCGCCCTGTAACCGCGCAGCTTCCACCGCAGCGGCCTGGGCTTCGGCGCGTGCAGCCGTCACCGCTTCGCGTTCGGCCGTCTGTCGCGCATGGGCTCGCTCCAGTTCGCCCTTGAGGTCCTCGACCCGCGCCGCCAGCTCGCCGGCCTTCGCCTCGGCGGCGGCCATCCGTTCGGTCTGCGCCGCCCGTGCTGCCACGGCTTCGCGTAGTGCTTGTTCCTGAGCGGCGGCATGGTTGTCGGCCTGCTCGCGTTCGGCCTCCAGTCGGCCGATCGCCTGCTCCGCCTGGTCAAGCTGCGTCTGGATCGCGGCGACCTCTTCCCGCGTCGCCGCCCGCCAGCGCCTCCACCTGCTGTCCGGCCTGTTCGTCGAGCAGGCCCCAGAAC
>NZ_SPMY01000110.1 GCF_012939955.1 Candidatus Accumulibacter phosphatis | reverse complement strand
TCTTAAGTGCCGTCAGTTCGCCCTGTAACCGCGCAGCTTCCACCGCAGCGGCCTGGGCTTCGGCGCGTGCAGCCGTCACCGCTTCGCGTTCGGCCGTCTGTCGCGCATGGGCTCGCTCCAGTTCGCCCTTGAGGTCCTCGACCCGCGCCGCCAGCTCGCCGGCCTTCGCCTCGGCGGCGGCCATCCGTTCGGTCTGCGCCGCCCGTGCTGCCACGGCTTCGCGTAGTGCTTGTTCCTGAGCGGCGGCATGGTTGTCGGCCTGCTCGCGTTCGGCCTCCAGTCGGCCGATCGCCTGCTCCGCCTGGTCAAGCTGCGTCTGGATCGCGGCGACCTCTTCCCGCGTCGCCGCCCGCAGCGCCTCCACCTGCTGTCCGGCCTGTTCGTCGAGCAGGCCCCAGAACTCCCGGCCGAGACTCATCAGCCGGGCGACGGCGGGTTCCGGCAGTTCTACCGGCTGCCGCTGCTTCGGCGCCGCCTCCCGCCACTGGTCCAGATAGCGCTTCACCGTCGTATAGCTGCCCCCGCCGATCCCTTCCTGCACGTTCAAGATCGTCGGCGCCGTGCCCTGGTCCGTTAGGGCCTGCGCCACCTCGAAAACACGCTCTTGCGTCACCACCGCCTTGGCCATGATTTGATGTCCTTAAAAATAGCGCTCTTAAATTATCGTTATTACGATAAATATATTACGGTAATTATCGTAGCTTAGCAAGACCACGGGGAATAATTTTGACGGGAGCCGGGGCGCGGGCGCAGCGCCGCCGCCTCATGGCGAAGCGAGGCGAAAACAGCGGCTGGATCTGGGGGTTACCGCCTCTCTGCACCGTTTCGTCCACGGATTCTGGGGATAACGGCCAGGGGCTGGGCCGCGTAGAATGCCGCCCCATGACCCGTTCCGAACTCATCGCCCAGATCACCGCCCGCTCGGCGGCGCTCACCGTCAGAGATGTCGAAGCGGCGGTGAAGGCCATTTTTGAGAGCATGACTGAAACCCTGGCGAACGGTGAGCGGATCGAGATACGCGGGTTCGGCAGTTTCCGTTTGACCTACCGGCCACCGCGCATCGGGCGCAATCCCCTGACCGGCGACACCGTGCCGGTTCCGGCGAAGGCCCTGCCCCACTTCAAGGCGGGTCGGGAACTGGCGGCACGGGTGAATTCAGACAAGGGGTAGTCAGGTGCTGGGCTGATGCACGGCCTCTTCGAGCGCCTTGCGGATAAAGCGCTGGTACGGCATCCCCGAACGATCGGCTTCTTCCCTGATGGCCTCGAACAGCGATTCCGACAACCGCGTGGTGATGCTGCGATCCTTCGGCTGAAACTCGAAGCGCATCGGGGTCATGCTGGACAGGTCGTAATCGGTCAGGTCTGCCGTCGCGACAAAGTCTTCCGCCGCCTTATCGGTAGGCAGTCTTGGCAATTGCTTTTTCATGGCGTTCAACCGCCTTCGTCAAGGCAAATAGTGGCCCTTGGCCACCTTCCGCAAAACGGCCCGCCAGGCGCGTCCGCGCGGGCTTGGCTACCATGTAGGTTAGGCCAAGCCAGAAAACCCGTCAGCGGCCCGCTCTCGTCGTTCTACGGGGCATCCACGAGCGTTGGCGCTCCACGATTCCCATTTCCTCTACGCAATGCCCAGCCGTCCGGGGGGCTGAGCGTTACGCTGCCGGGCATCGTTTGACGGACATGGCCATCGGCGGCTCAGATCACGCCGACGACCAGCAGCAATGCCCGATCTACCGTCTTCATCCTCTCTTCATCGAGACGGCCAATTGGTTCGCTGATTTTGGTACGCGGCAGCGTCGCAAGTTTGTCCACCATAACTTGCGAAAGCGTGCGTAACCCATTGGCGGGATTTGGCTCCACCGTTACGCGAAATGCGGCATTGCGCAGATCGCTTGTGACCGGGCACAGCACAACGCTTTCTAGATCCGTCAATAGGTCTGACTGAATCACCAAGGCGGGTCGGGGTTTGCCATAGTCGCCTTGCAGGGAAACCGTAACGAGGTCGCCTCGCTGCGTCATTCCCAACCCTCAACGTGGGTTGCAGCTTCTTCGGTGAAGCGCAAAACGTCGGCTTCTGAAGGGTCGCCATTGAGGTTTTGGCACTGCTGCCGCACCTGTGCGGCGAACTCAGGCGAGCGGGTGTCCGGCACCCAAAACTGGACAGGACGCAGCCCCGCTGCACGCA
The DNA here is from genome assembly GCF_012939955.1 of Candidatus Accumulibacter phosphatis. GTDB lineage: Bacteria > Pseudomonadota > Gammaproteobacteria > Burkholderiales > Rhodocyclaceae > Accumulibacter > Accumulibacter delftensis. Next base: position 19,939 of record NZ_SPMY01000110.1, on the reverse strand, counting down.
TCCGCTCGCGGTGACGCGCTACCTTGCCGGTCGATTCGTGGATTGATGGCATGATGCCCTCCATTGGTTTCATGTAGAGTTACATGAAACCACACATGCAACCATGATGCAACTCAAGCTGCGCCGCAGCTTCGTGCAGGCGACTACTGACACGGCCTGTCTTAGTTTTCGGCTATGAAATGTGTCTCGGATGCCATGCCCTTCTTGGGGTTGCTTTAAAAAAACGGAAAATAAAGCACGTTAAGCCGTCTTCATGCGTGGCCGCGAGACCGCGCGGTTTCCGCATACAGGGTAAAGGCTTCTCGCAGACCAAGGTCTGCGAGAAGCCTTGCCGAGAAGGCCGCGCGACTCTGCGGTGATGTGGTCGAGGGGCTCTCAAAAACCGTTCTCGCTTGGAGTGACGCGCAACGGCGAGTTTCGAGAGATCTGAAACTAGTCTACTGGGGACTAATAAAGTAGGATTAAATCCTATTGATGCGCTTTGGAGGTCGCTATGCGAACCACACAACAACTGAGCATCACCCTGCCTAACGACATGGCGGCCGCGGTGAAAGCCAAGGTGCAGACTGGCGAGTACGCCACCGAAAGCGAAGTCATCCGCGACGGCTTACGTGCGCTCCTGGCGCGTGATCGAGCCGTCGAAAGCTGGCTGCATCACCAGGTAGGCCCGGCCTACGACGCGCTCAAGGCAGAGCCTTCCCGCGCGGTCACTATTGACCAGGTGCGCGCCCGTCTTGCCGCCGAACACGCCAAGGCACGATGAGCTATCGCGTTGTCTTCTCCCCAGAGGCAGAGGAACAGCTCGCGGGCCTGTCAGTAGGGGCTGACGGGGAGTTCTGGCACAGACGGTTGATATGCCCAGGCCCTTTCTGCTAAACCGCTTTTCCGGCGGTGAATAGCCTCTGGTTCCTTCGAGTACTGCAAAGGGTTGGATGGGCAAGTGTTCGTTGTCTCCGACCGGCCTTTGGCCGGTCGCTCGACAGAGGGGGTTCCTCTGAGGCCGTAGGCCGATCACTTTCCGCAGTCGTAGGCTGCGTCTGCGATGGCTCTTAAGCGCGAAGTGCGATCTCGAGGAATTCCCGGCGGTTCCGGCTTAGAACTCATACCCCGTGACCAGCATCAGCAGACTCAATGCGAAGCACGATATCGCCGGTTCCCGCTCTACGGAAATGCATCTGCGGTGGATTTGGCGGCCCCTCGTGCAACTTGTCCACAGGCCGCGCGGTTAAATATAGGTTAAAGAAGGGTTAACGGCCTGTGAATAACCATTTTTTGTCCTTATTAAACAATGCCGTAAGAAGAACAGTCCGGGCGTCAAAGATCAATAGACCGGGAGTCAAAGATCAAACGCCACGCTATGCACCATATGGTGAATAACGACAACCACTTAGCGGGGTTGGAAGCCCGCTAACTACGAGCATTCAAGGCAGAAACGGGAGTCAAAGATCAAAAGATCTGGTGCTCGTCGGAGGCACGTCGGACGTTCACCAGCCCGCTGCGCGTCACCTCAAAGTCAACCAGAAAGCCCGTTTCTGCCAAGGCCTCCAGCGCCTTGACGATCAGCTTCTTGACCCCTCGAAGCCGCTCCTTGCGTTTGACATCCCGGTCAGCGGTATCCAGCTGGGCATCTTCAGGCGCTTCAGTCATCAGGCCTGCCCCAACGGCCAGCGTCTCCACCTTCACCGCGAACGGTTCGCGGTGCGAGGCGTAGTAGGCATGCAACCATGTCGCAAGGCCCTCCGGCAGCGCTAGGCGCTGCTGCCACTCCACCCGCGTGTATTGAAACTCTGAGAACAGGAAAACCAGCTCGTCATGCATGCGAATCCTCCACAAGCCGCCGTCGCCGCCGTTCTTGCGTCGCTTCGCCGTGTAGCCCGGCAGCATGGAAAGCGAAACTTCATCGCCCAGGCGCTTGCTGGCGATCTTCAGCGACGTAGCCTGTAGTCGCGTCATGCACTTGTCGAGCCGGTCGAAGCTCTGCCCGTTGATAGGCCAGTTGATCGCCTTGCAAAAGCTGTAGGGCGTGAACTCGAATGCCGTCGAGAGTCCGTTTTCGCGGGCTAGGTGGATGAGCTGAAGCCAAACGGTTTCATCGTCCTGGCGCAGCTCCTCACCGGTGTAGGTGATTTGTCCCTCCCCGATCACGGCCACCACCGCCTGTTTGAGGTCTTCGCGGACTTGTTTACGATTCTTGGCCGTAAACAAGGCTGAACGAACGATCTCGTTTGGCGCTCCGCGCACAGCGTCCACCCATAGGGTGAGCTGCTTATCCGACAGAAGGCTTTGCTTCTTGCGCTCGCGGGCCTGCTCTTGGGCCTGGCGGTCGCGCTCCTTGGCCTTCTGTTGGCCGCGCTCGGTGGCGGCACATCCTGCCTGCTGAACGGGCACTACACCTTCCACGCGGATGGGAAGATGATCGACCTGGATGCCATAGTTGCTGGGCTCGATCTTGGGTGACAAAATTTTCGGGGGTTCCGGCTTACACCCCCTAGGCCGATCACTTTTTGAGAGATGATCTTTGCCGCGCACTGCGTGTTGCTCATGGGGCATTTGAGGTGTGCGGCTGTAAGCCGCTCTTGCATTTTTCGTGAGTGCGAAGCGCGATCACTTGGGATAGCTCGTTGCCACGTGTTGTTTTTTTTGCCCTTCATGTGTCGAACTCCGTGCCCCTTCTTTTATTAAAAATAAGATTAAAGAAAGATTAGCTGACTCGGCTTGTGCTATGTAAACATCTGACATAACAAGAAAAAAAACCACTTATCAACAAGTGCAAATGTGTCTCGAACCCCGTGCCTAGTCGCCGCCTCGCGGCAGGGCTGGTGTGCGCCTCACTGCCACAGTGTCACCCTCGATGCTGTAGCTCTGCAAGAAAGCCAGCTTGACCAGTTCATCGAGGGCTGCGCGTAATTTCACCTTGAACCCTGCCGCCTGTTGATTTCTGCTCCCTGTGTATCGTTGCAAGGTCGACAGCTTCACGGGGTGCGGCATCCTGTGGCTGCTGTAGTAGGCATGAAGGGCTTGCGCAAGCGGTTTGCGCCGCAGGTTTAGGCGTTGCTGCCAGTCGATGGCAGTCCATTGGGTTTCACCATAAAGCCGGATCAATTCGCGGTGCAATCGCACGACGTAACGAGTTGTTATTTCGTCCTTCGTACTGCCTTCAAGTAATGATCCCGTGTAAATGCGCCCTTCGTGTGTGATTTCGACAGCGCAAGCAATCAATCTGGTTATCCCTTTATGTAAGCGTGCGTGTTCATCGCCTCCGGTATTCAACCCCATAGCCTTTAGCAATCCGTGTGCGGTGAAACTGCAAACATTGCCTAGTGGGTGTCCCTTTGCCAGATGCACCAAGGTTTCCCACAGGGTTAAATCTTCTTGGTTGAGTTGCTGGCCGGTGTATTTAATTGTGATTCCGGCTTGACTGTCTAAAGTCTTCCCGTCGATAAACTGGCGGTCTTTACTCTGGATTGCTGAAAACAAAGCAGAACGGATAAAGCTGTTCGGCGTTCCGCGCTTTGGTTCGGGCCATAGCGGAAGCTGGATAATTTCGGCGCTCTCGCGCTGTCGCGCGATTTCCCTCATGCGTTCAATACTTGCCAATATTTCTTGCGGCTGCGCGTCGGTCATGTTTTTCCCCCGCTTGGCCTCTCCATCAGGGTTTGGCGCAACGTGTCGATTTGCCGGGTTAGATTGCTCTCGCTCATGGCCTCCCCTTCTCGGTTGCCTTCAGACGCTAACGGAGCAGGCCAGCGCGTGGCAAGCCCTGCATGAAAATACAACGAATAAACCACTCTAGGGCTAAAGGACTATACACATATATAAATATAGCCCTATAGCAAACACGTCATTCTTCGCCGTTATAGGGCTGCGGCTGGCCGTACTTGGCGCAAAGATCGTTGATCGCCTCACCTAATAGCTGCTTGAGGTTGCGCCCGTCATTCTTCGGGTGCGCCTGAACCATCAGCAACGCGCGGCGCACTTCGGATTGATAGTGCGCCCCGATAAGAACGGTGCGCGCTCCCGGTTCCAGGCGCTTCGGCGGCGTGGCGTTGGTTTTGGCTGAAATCGGCCCCGGCTTGACTGCGGCAGCGCGTTTAAGCCCTGCGCTTAGATTGCTTGCCATGTTGCTGCTCTCCTTCGTATAGGACGCTATGAATATATGAATATAGCGCCGCGACTTCCTGCGCGGCCTTGCCCTTGGGGTCATGTTCGGCGGCTGTCTGCCCCACGTTTCCGGCGTCGCCGTGGGCGATACGCTCGAAAATGACGACAGGCATAACGTGGAAGCCCAGCTCCCGCGCTGCATCCTGCGTGTCCGTGTGGCGCGTGCCTTGGATCGGTGCGCGATTGACGATAACGGCGGCGCTCGGCAATCCGGCTAATGTCAGAACGTCTTTGACGCTCGTTAGCGTTTCAATGTCGTAAATCTGCGGCTGGATCGGAAGCAAAACGAAGTCTGCTGCTTTGGCGGCGGCTATCGCGGCATCCGTGCTTTTCCCCGGCGTGTCGATGATGACCAGTTGCGCTCCCTCACGCGCTGCCGCTTCCAGCACTTGGCCCAAGCGCGAAACCTGACAAGAAACAACGGCGGGGGAATCCGTGCCGCGCCGGTCGCCCCAACTTGTTGCGGTCGCCTGTGGGTCAAGGTCAAGCACCGCAACGGACTTGCCGTGCATCGTCGCGGCAACGGCCAAGGCTAGTGCGGTCGTCGTCTTGCCGCTCCCGCCTTTCTGACCGATGACGGCCAGCACCTTTGCGCTTGTTAAATTCGGCATGAATCGCCTCCGCGAGTCGTATAAAACTAGCGCACTATAGGCATAGCGTCATAGGGCGTCAATGGGCTGTTCCCAAGAACCATGGGCGTAGCCGATAACAATGAGTCACTGAACGTTTGCCGACTTCGGGAAGCGTGCCAGGGTTTGCAAATGCAGCGCGCGTTCAAGGGGTCTGAGGCGCACGGGGCGGTCAGCCCCGTGAACTGGTGCAGTCGCCTTCTGCAAATGACCATGCAGCATGAAATGCTTACAGTTTGGTGCTATTTCTATAAAATGGGTGCATTGCTATTTTTTGCTGGAGATATACCAAATGGCAAACGTGAATGTAAGAAATCTGCCCGATGAGGTGCATCGGGCCATCCGAATCCAAGCCGCCCAGCATGGCCGCAGCACCGAGGCCGAAATCCGCTCCATCTTAGAGAGGGCAGCGAGGCCCGAGGGCCGCGTGAAACTCGGCTCGTTCCTGGCTTCCATCGCCCGCGAGGCTGGCGGCCTGACCGATGAAGAACACGCCTTGTTTGAGAGCGTGCGCATCAAGTCTCCGGCCCGTGCGGTGAGCTTCGAATGATCCTGCTCGATACGAACGTGATTTCGGAACCGCAGCGCCGGGAGCCCAATGCCCGCGTCCTTGACTGGATCGACGCGCAAGCGCTGGAAACGCTCTACCTGTCCGCGATCACGGTAGCCGAGCTGCGTGCGGGTATCGCGCTGATGCCGGCCGGAAAGCACCGGGACAGCCTGCATGAAAACTTGGAAAAGCACCTGCTGCCGATGTTTGCCAATCGGGTGCTGTCGTTCGATATGGCTTGCACAAAGGCTTATGCCGAGCTGCTGGCCAAGTCCCGCGCTGCTGGCTTGGCGGTCGAAACAGCCGATGCCTTCATTGCGGCCGTCGCCCTTGCCAACGGATTCACCGTCGCCACCCGTGACACCAGCCCTTTTGAGGCTGCCGGGATGAACGTCATCAATCCATGGGGGGCGGTGCAATGACCACGGCCCAAGAGAACTACACCCGCTGGCTGGCCGCCGATATTCAGGTGGCTATCGACGACCCCCGGCCAAGCATCCCGCATGAATAAGTCATGGCCCGGATGGATGCGCAGCTTGCCCGCTTGAGAGAGGGCTGGCCGACAGAACACACGGCGCTGCAAGCGCCGTGACGACGGGGTGACGCTGGATTTGCTGGTATCACAGCAAGAGCAAAGCGCCTTTCTGCAGGACACTTCGATGATCGAGCGCATCCGCGCCATCGGCGAGTTATCGCCCAACGAGTGCGACAAGCTGCTGTACGTAGTCGACGGGCTACTGCGTGATGCACGCGCCCGGCGCGCTTATGCAGCGACGTGATGCCGCCACTCACATGAGGAAGGATTGATGAATGCAGTCGTGTTCGAGCATGTGCCGGTGGCCGAGTTGCCGGAGAGTTGGCGCGCGAAGCTGGCCAAGGGCAGCGGCGCACTGGTGACCGTGCGCATTGAGGAGGAAGCCCAAGCCGCGCCGGCCGAGGAGTTCACGACCGACGATCCGGCCTTCGGCATCTGGCGAGATCGCGAGAACATGGCCGACGTGGCGGCCTATGTGCGCAAGATCCGCCAGCCGCGCTACAACCGCGACGGTTCGCGTAACGAACCTTGATGATGCTGGTCGATACCGATGTGCTGATCTGGCATCTGCGCGGCTATGCGCAGACCACGCGCCGACTGGATCAACTCGGCGCGCTCACGCTATCAGCGGTGAGCTATCTCGAAGTGCTGCAGGGCATGCGCAACAAGGCCGAACTGCTGGCCGTGAAGAAGATGCTCGACAAGCGCTCGGCCAAGTTGCTGCCTGTCACCGAGGCCATCACGCTGCGCGCCACCGAGTTGATGGAGTCGCTCACCTTGAGCCACGGGCTGCAGATGGGCGATGCGCTCATCGCCGCCACCGCGCTCGATCACCAGCTTCCCGTGCTCACAGACCAAGCTGCTGGGACAGGGAACCGCTGGCGCATCGCTTGGTAGGTGGGTGGGAAGGCTCGTTCCTGATGCCTGGAGAGTGGCCGGCGGCGGCCACTCTCCAGGCATCAGGCAGTGCTCAGTCAGTGCTTGGGGTGCTCTATTCGGCGGGACTTTCTGCAAATCGCAACGCATGCCGGCCAAAAATCAGCGATTGACGGCCTCACCCGGCGTCCGCTACATTTCCCGAAAGCCGATTGGATTTCCTATCCTGATGTCTGCAACGTCCCCCGCACTTCTCCGCACTTCTCCGGCCGATCCGATGACGCCTCGCCCATGACTACGTACCAGGGATTCAAGGTTTTCAGCCATGTCGTGCTCGCCATGATGCTGGCCGGCATCGCCTACGCCAGCTATATCGCCGTCACCTACTGGACCGGCATCAGCGTCTGACGCTGCCGATCAAACCATGAATAAGCGACAAGCTAGACTCTTCGCGATCGGTTCGACGGTCGTGGCTGTAGTGGTTTTCCTGGGGCTGACCATCGACAGCCACCGGCAATTCCCCAAACTCACGAATGCACAGAACATCACGCCCGCCGTCACCCATGGCAAGGATGTCTGGCACAAGAACAACTGCATCAACTGTCACACGCTGTTTGGCGAAGGCGCCTACTACGCGCCTGACCTGACCAAGATCGCGCAGCATCGTGGCGCCGCGTATCTTCAGGCCTACCTGAAGGATCCGTCGAAGTTCTACGACGAGCAGCGCCACCGGCGGCTCATGCCCAAACAGGACATGACCGATGTCGAGATCGCCGACCTGGTGTCGTTTCTCGATTGGGTGAGCAAGGTGGACAACCAGGGTTGGCCGCCGCGGCCGATTCTGGTAACGGGCGCTGGCATCGGGCCGATGGGCGCCCTGCCGGCTGGCCAGGTAGCTGCTGTCGTCAAGGCGGCACAGCCCCCCGGATCCACTCCCGCTGCCGTTGGCAAGGATCCCATTGCGCTGGGCGAGATCGTGTTCAGGACGTCGGCCCCCGCGTGCGCCGCCTGCCACTCGCTGGTACCTGGCGTCAACATGGCCGGGCCGTCGCTGGCTGGCGTGGCCACACGCGCACAGCAAACGATCGAATCAGCCGACTACAAGGGCCAGGCGAAGGATGCAGCCGCATACCTGCGCGAATCCATCACTCAGCCCAGTGCATACACGGTCGCCGGTGCCATGTATTCGGCGAGCGGGGTGTCGTTCATGCCGGCAACTTACGGCAAGGATCTTACCTCCGACCAGATTGCCAACTTGATCGCCTACTTGACGACCTTCAAGTAGTCCGGCGCCCGTCTCAAGGAATCCCGCAATGCGTTACAGGTCTCAATCGGTTGCTTACTGGTACTTCGCCGTCGCGATGGTGCTGTTCGGTCTGCAGCTCGTGTTCGGCCTGCTGTCAGCTGCCAAGTACCTCGGCCCGGATCCGCTGCTCTATATCCTGCCCTTCGATGTGACGAAAGTCATCCACACCAACCTGCTGATCGTGTGGGTACTGACCGGATTCATGGGTGCGACCTACTGGATGGTGCCGGACGAATCGCGCACCGAGTTGTACAGCGTCAAACTCGCCTATGTGCAGTTGGTGCTCTGGACCCTGATGGGTTTGGTCACTGTCATCAGCTACCTGTTTCGATACGGCACCGGCAACAAGCTGCTCGAGCAGCCCTTGCCGTCCAAGATCGTCATCGTGATCTGCATGCTGATCTTTCTCTACAACATCGGCATGACGATCTGGAAGTCGAAACGCTTCACCACGACTGAAGGTGTGCTGGTGCTGGGCCTGCTCTTGGCCGCGTTGCTTTACCTGCCCGCCCTGCTGGAGTACGAGAACTACACGGTGGCCATCTTCTACCGCTGGTGGACCATCCATCTGTGGGTCGAAGGGGTGTGGGAAATGATCCAGGGCGGGTTCCTGGCCTATCTGCTGATCCGCCTGTCGGGTGCTGACCGCGAGGTGATGGAAAAATGGCTGTACGTAATCGTCGGCCTTGTCTTTATCGCCGGCATCCTCGGCACGGCGCATCACTACTACTGGGTCGGCGTGCCAGCCTACTGGCTGCCGATCGGCGGCATCTTCAGTGCGCTGGAGCCTCTGGCATTGGTGGGAATGGCGATCTACGCCTACTCCGCGATGCGTCGCTCGGGCATGTCGCACCCCAACACGCTGGCACTGCACTGGACGCTGGGCAGCGCCGTGTTCACCTTGTTCGGCGCAGGCCTGCTCGGGCTGGCCCACACCTTCCCGGACGTCAACAAGTGGACCCATGGCACGCTGATCACCGCGATGCATGGCCACGCCGCGTTCTACGGTGCGTACGCGATGATCACGCTGGCGATGATCAGCTTCGCGCTGCCGGCGATGACGCCCGGAAGGTCCGAGCAGGGCAGCAGCATCGGCTACTGGTCGTTCTGGCTACAAATCAGCGGCATGTTTGGCATGACCCTGTCCTTCGCCACCGCGGGAATCGCTCAGGTCTACCTGGAGCGCATTCTCGGCATGGGTTATCTGGACGCCCAACTAAAGATACAGGTGCATTTCGTGATGCTCGTGATCACCGCATCGATCTTCGCCACCGGCGTCGGCCTGTTCATCTACGACTTCTTCCGCCATGCGCCACGCTTCGACGTCGATGACGGCCAGAAGCCGATGGTGACGCCTGCATCGGGGTGACCGCCTGGGTGCCGCCGGACCAAGAGCCGTATTACCTGCCGGCCGGCGACGAGGTCGCTATCTTCCAGCAATGTCACTCCCGCGGTCTGGCGGTAATGCTGAAGGGTCCCACCGGCTGCGGCAAGACGCGGTTCGTCGAGCACATGGCATGGAGTCTGAAGCGCCCGCTGGTGACGATCTCGTGCCACGACGATCTGACGGCGAGTGACCTGATCGGCCGGTTTCTGATCCGACACGACGGCACGGCCTGGCAGGACGGCCCACTCACTCGCGCCGTGCGCGAGGGCGCCCTGTGCTATCTGGACGAAGTCGTCGAGGCGCGCCAAGACACAATGGTCGTGCTGCATTCGCTGACCGACCACCGGCGTTTCCTGCCGATCGACAAGACCGGCGAGACGATCGCAGCCGCACCAGGCTTCCAACTCGTCGTGTCCTACAACCCAGGCTACCAGCGCATGCTGAAGGACCTGAAGCCGAGCACGCGTCAGCGCTTCGTGGCGCTGGATTTCGACTTCCCGCCGGCGCAGCAGGAAGCGGCGATCATCGAACGTGAAGCTGCCGCCGACCATGCGACCGCAATGGCACTGGTGTCGCTGGGGCGCCGGTTGCGCGGCCTGCGTGACCGGGGCCTGGCGGAAGTGCCGAGCACGCGGCTGCTGATCGCCGCCGCCGGCCTGGTCGCCAGTGGCATCAGCGCACGCCAGGCCTGCTACACCGCCATCGTCTCTCCCCTGTCCGACGACGAATCGCTGGTCGGCGCGATGCGCGACCTGGTCGACGCCACCTTCGTTTGAAAGGTTGAGAGGCGCCGGGCATGGCCGAAGCCGAAGACGTCATCACCGATGCGGCGCTTCATGCGACGAACTTCGTCCAGGGCGTGTGGCGGCGACACCGCGCCAACGCACCAGCGACATCCGTACTCACACTGGCCGATATCGCGCAACGCCTCGACCTGCTGATCGTAGCCGCCTTCGGTCGCAGCTACCGTCTGCGTACGGCACAGGTTCCCGCACGCGCCACCTTCCTCGCGAGAACGTTCCAGCGACAGCACCGCCCCCGCACGCAAGGCGCAATCCCGGCCACGGACGGCACCTGCATCTGGTTGCCGGCCGAGACCGGCTTGACCGATGCGGCACTGGCACTGGAACGGTTTCGCACGGTGGCCTTGCAGCAGGCAATGCGCGCGTACCGGGGCAGCGCTGCAGGCGCAGGCAGCGGCGCCACGCCGCTGGTCCGTGACCTCTACCTGTTGATCGAGGCCCATGCCGCCGACACGGCATTGGCACAACTGCTGCCGGGTTTGCAGGAGCCGCTGGACGCCTTGCGAGCGGCAGCGCTGAGCGCGCGCCCGGCGATGTCGAGTTTCCCTGTGGGGCGCCAGCCACTCGAAACCTGGGTGCGTCGGCTGATGGCCACACCAAGCCTGGCGCTGGGCACTGATGCCCTGTGCAGCCCATCGCCCGAGAGATCCCGGCACATGGCGCGCCAGATTGCGAACGAAGTCCAGCCAGATGCTTCGATTGCCATGCGGCTGGGTACCCAGCCCTTGTTCAAGGATTGGTGGACCGGCGAACTCCATGCGCCGAGCGCACCGTCTGGACCGGCGGTAAAAGGCGACAGCGCATCTGACCTCGATCCGGCGAGCCCCACCCGCAGCGCCCGGTTGACGCGCCACCCGAAGGTGCGCGAAGCAACGGAGGAGGAAGACGATGCACGGCAGGGAGCCTGGATGATCCAAGCCTCGGCGCCGCATGAAGTCGCCGAGGATCCCTTCGGACTGCAGCGGCCCACCGACCGCGATGCCCAGACGGCAGCCGATGAGTTTGCCGAATCACTCGCCGAACTCGAGCAGGCACGACTCGTCTCGACACCCGGTGCACCGAAGGAGGTGCTGGTGTCCGACGACCCGCCAGACGGAGCCGCGAAACACGGTGCCGGCGGTGGCGCCAACGGATCAGGACACATCAAGTACCCCGAATGGGACCACCGCATCCAGGCCTACCGTGAGCCAGGCGCCACCGTCCGCTTGCTGCCGCCCCTCGCAGGCCCGCAGTCGTGGGTGGACGACACCCTGGCCGAACACCGCTCGATGCTGGACGCGATCCGACGGCGCTTCGAGATGCTGCGAGGACGGCGCATGCCGCTGCGCCGACAACTCGATGGGGACGATGTCGATCTCGAAGCCTGCATCGACGCTCAGGCCGACCTCCGCGCGGGGCTTCCGATGGCGCAGGCGCTCTATCGATCGCAGAAGCGGTCGAAGCGCGAAATGGCCATCCTGTTGCTCATCGATATCAGCGGCTCGACCGACGGCTGGGTCTCCAGTGGCCGGCGCGTTATCGACGTCGAACGCGAGGCCCTGCTCCTGGTGTGCATCGCCCTCGGCGCACTCGGCGAACCGTACGCCGTGCAGGCGTTCTCAGGCTACGGTCCTCAGGCGGTTTCGGTGCGGACCCTCAAGCGCTTCGACGAGCCTTACGGCAACCAGGTTGCGACGCGCATCGCGGCGCTCGAACCCGAACAGTACACGCGTGCAGGCGCCGCGATCCGCCACGCCACCGCAACACTCATGCGCGAGCCCGCCTCGCAGCGCCTGCTGCTTCTGCTGTCCGATGGCAAGCCCAACGATGTCGATGTCTACGAGGGTCGCTACGGGGTCGAAGACATGCGGCGTGCCGTCATCGAGGCGAAGCTGCAGGGCATCGCGCCCTTCTGCCTGACCGTGGACCGACACGCTGCCGGTTACTTGCCAGGCGTTTTCGGGGTAAACCAATACGCTTTGTTGGCGAAGCCCTCGAATCTGCCGGCCGTGTTGCTCGACTGGATGCATCGCTTGGTCATGACTGCGTAGTTTGCATGCGACGGTGTCCGTCAAAACGGTGAAGGCCCTCACCACGGCAGCACCGCTTTCCATTTGGCGGGTGTGATTGAGGGTTGAGATGCAGTAGAACGGAACTCAGGTGGTTTCGTGGCTAGAACGGCAAGAGTTGCGCCCCTTGCCGTTCGCTTTGCTGCTCATCGGTACACCTCGCGGCGGTTGCCGATCCGCACAACGAGGATGCGCAAAGCGCCGTCCTCGATGTTGGCAATCACGCGGTAATCCCCCACGCGATATTTCCAGTAGACGCCAAGGCGCGAACCCTTGAGGGCTTCGCCAATGCTGCGCGGTTCATCCAGTACAGCGACACGCTGATGCAGGAAGGCCAGGATTCGGCGGGCATGTTGAGGGTCGATCTTGCCTAGTTCGCGCTCGGCTGCCGGGTCAAGTTCAACCTTCCATGCCATAGCGTTTCATCACTTCCTCAAGCGGCACGGTCTGAGTACGCCCGGCGCGAATGTCGATCATGCGTTGCTCGGCCAGGTACAAATCTTCAAGGTCGTCGAGATGTTCGCAAATCGCCTCGATGATGTAATAGCTTTTGGTGCGCCCGGTCTGCGCGGCCAGGTTCTTCAACCTGTCTTCCACGTCGCCAGGCAGGCGGATCGAGAGGGCCATAGCACTATTTCCTAGGATTGGCGTGTGATACAAGTATCACGCCAACCGGGAAGGGGTGCAAGCCATTCTGTCCCGGCAACGTTTGCCAAGGAGGCCCAGTGGGGGCGAAGCTCCAATTTGAGGCCATATAAGCATTTGCTGTTCCTTAATAGGTGTAGCGACGATGATCAAGCGCGAGGCGGTGCGACCACAATGATTTTTGCCGAAACGCTTGTATTGATTATCAGTATGTGATACTGATAAATGATGCCGTCGCGCGATACCTCACTCGACAACCTCTTAGACCTGCATGGCCAGGTGCTGGTGATTGATGCCGCAGGCTATTGGGTGCGCTTCGTCGTTCATCAAGTGCCTGTGACCGCGCAGAAACCGCACGGTCTGGACTACTCGATGACCATGCACGCGCCGGACGGCACGCGCCTGGTCGGGTTCGATAACGCCCACCAGGTTGAAGGAAAGCGCCGCGCCGAGCATGACCACAAGCACCGCTTGCGAACGGTCAAGCCCTACGCATATCGCGACGCCCCCTCACTCGTCGCGGATTTCTGGTCAGAAGGGCGTTGGTGCACTATTAGTAACTGCTAATATACTATATGACTAATCCCGCCATTTTGGGCGCGAACTCCCCCTATCCCCGTCCTACTTCATGCGGCAGGCGCAATTTGCCCCACCCCGACGGATTGCGGCATGCCCAGATAGGTAAAGGTGTTGATGATGGCGGCCCTGACGTGGGCTTCGGTCACTTGCCGCTCGAAGGTTCGGGAGTACAGGCTGTCACCCAACTGCTTCAGCCGGTACATCATGTTCTCGGCGATGCTGCGGCGGTGGTAGTCGCTATCGTTCTTCCAGCCGGCGCTGCCCTTGGCGGCGATCTCTTTGAGAATACCGTCACGGGGATGATCGTCGCCCCAGGGAACAGCACCGTCCCGCGGGGGAATGGTGGCACGGGCGTCGCGGTCGGCAATGGCGGCATGGCAGCCTTTGGTGTCGTAGGCGCCATCGGCGGACACTTGAGAGACTTCGCCTTCGACCTGGTCAAGCAACCCGGGGAACACTTCGCTGTCGCCCCAATCGGCCGTCGTCACTTCAATGCCTATGATGTCCTTGGTGGTCTCGTCGACGGCCAGGTGGATCTTGCGCCAGGTGCGGCGCTTGCCGACCCCGTGCTGACGGACCTTCCATTCACCTTCGCCGAAGATCTTCAGTCCGGTCGAGTCCACCACCACGTGCGTTGGCCCTTTGCGCGGCCGACGCGGAATTTGCACCGAGATCTCACCTGCACGCCGAGACATGTGGGTGTGGTCCGGTACGGGAAGGTCCAGTTGGCTCAAGCGCATCAACGACTTCATCAGTCCTTCGGTGGCGCGGTACGGCAACTGGAACAGGGCCTTGATCGTCAAACAGGTCTGGATGGCCGTCTCCGAGTACAGCCCGGGCTTGCCCCGACCGACCGGGGGCGCCGGTGTCCAATTGTCTTTGATACTGGCGTCGTCGAACCAGATCGTCAGGTTGCCCCGGTTGACCAGCGAACGGTCGTACTCCGACCAGTTCGTCACTCGATACCGCTGCTTCGACGTCGCCTCGCCAGTGTCTGGCCTTACCCTCGCTGCCATCCGATCTCTCCTCTATCGCCGCTCAGCCCCGACTCTGGGGGACATGCCATTATAATGCGCCAACGCCGGTCAGAAGTCGAAGCCGTTATGCGCGAAAAAGGAGTCTGGTTATGAAAACGCTGAAAGTTGGCATTGCCTCGTATGAGGATATGAAGGCACGCACCATGGCTATCGCCAAGGGCGCACTGAAGCCCAAGGCAGGAGATCCGACGGTCTGGTTCACCTCGCCGGAAAGCTTCGCTAAGCTACTGTCTAATCGCAACCGCACGCTGCTTGGCGTCATTGTCGATACGCGACCAGAGTCGCTCATCGCCCTGGCTTCAACCACCGGGCGCACGGCAGGCAACCTGTCGCGCACCCTGCGGACAATGGAGCGCTATGGTCTTGTCCGCCTGCACAAAGGGGTGAGGGGCGCTGTCCGACCTGAAGTCCCGTACCGGGATGTCCAACTCGAAATGCGCCTTTCCAGTAGCTGAGGCGGGACGCGTAACATTGGCAGCGAGGCTTTTGACGTTGGGGTCTGAGGCGCAGTTGCAGATGCTGGAGGCGGCGGCCACCACCATCGACCTGATCGAATCGAAGGTGCTGAGCCTGCTTGGGGAACTGGCTGTGCTGTTTCTGCCGGAGCCGCAGTCCGGGTTCACCAACGGCCTGTCGGCGGTTGAGCGGAAGAAGGAGCCGGTCAGGAGTCGGCTGCACTGGCCGATTGCAGGGCGGCATACAGCGCCGTCTTGCTCACCTTGAGCCGCGTTGCGGCCTCGCGGACGTTCAGCCCGTTGGCGATGTGATCCTGTGCCCGCTGCAACTTATCGGCGGTAACGACCGGCTTGCGTCCACCTTTTCGCCCGCGAGCGGCGGCAGCGGTCAACCCGGCCTTGGTGCGCTCGCGGATCAAGTCGCGCTCGAACTGGCCCAATGCGCCGAACACATGGAAGATGAGCCGCCCGCCCGGCGTCGTGGTGTCGATGGCCTCAGTCAGCGAACGGAATCCAACGCCACGCGCTTCCAGTGCGGCTATCGTATCGATCAGATGAGGCAGGGAGCGCCCGAGCCGATCCAGCCGCCAAACGGCCAGCACGTCGCCGTCGCGCAGATAGGCCAGCGCCTCAGCCAAGCCGGGACGGTCGGCCTTGGCCCCGGAAACCGTGTCCTCGAAAATGCGCTCGCAGCCCGCCTTGTTCAGCGCGTCCGTCTGCAAAGCGGTGTCTTGTTCCGCAGTCGATACCCGCGCATAGCCGATCAGAGCCATTGTCAGCCCTTTTGTCCGTCATTCCGTCCGTCTATCTTAATGTCCGACAACCCATTAAACAAGTGTTTTGCCGGACACTGTCCGGCTTGCCCGCCTAATGATCGTTTGACGGACATTGACTGTAAGGCATTTTTGCATTACGCTGCAAAGCGTCAACCTACGAGATTGCGAGGGCACAGCACCATGACCACATTGACTGTTACCGCACGGGGACAAGTGACGTTTCGGAAGGACGTACTGCAACACCTCGGCATCAGGCCAGGCGACAAGATCGAGCTGGACTTACTGCCAGATGGTCGGGGCGTACTCAAGGCGGCGCGGCCCGCTGGGACGATATCCAGCTTCGTCGGCCTGCTCGCGGGCAGGACGCAGAAGGTTGCCACCATCGAAGAAATCAACGAGGCGGCGGCGCTTGGATGGGCAGGCAAGAAATGAAGGTCGCAGTCGATACCAATGTCCTTGTGCGTGCTGTTGTGCGCGACGATCCCGTACAAGCGAACGTTGCCGCGACAGTCTTGACCGACGCCGAGTTGATCGCGGTAGCAACGCCGTGCCTATGCGAATTTGTTTGGGTGCTGCTCCGGGTATATGGCTTCCAGCAAGCCGACGCGGCCGGCGCGATCCGGGCACTACTTGCCGCTGCGAACGTGGAAGTGAACCGGCCCGCCGTGGAGGCCGGCTTGCTGGTGCTCGACGCGGGCGGAGATTTTGCCGATGGCGTTATTGCCTACGAGGGCAATTGGCTTGGCGGGGAAACCTTCGTTTCCTTCGATAAGAAGGCGGTGGCACTTCTCACGGCTCAAGGGCAATCAACGCGCCTTTTGTGACGGACATGAGCATGAACGAATTCCGCCGACTGGCCGCGAAGATCGACCAGCACATGCAACAGCTTGCCGCCCAGGGCGTCAGCGAGGCCCATGCCGTCATCAATCGCATGATGGGGTACGTGCCTGACCTGCACAGGATATGGGTCGGCACGACCGACCAGCAACTCATGGCGCTGTCCCGCGAGTTCCCAGGGTTCTACCGCTACGCCCGCATCATGGAAGAGGCGTCCGAAGCCGAACGCAACAAGGCATCGCGGCCCTATGACGGCATGGCCGAGTTCTCCGAACAGCACAAGCAAATGGGAGCGCAACTGCTGACCACTGCGGCCACGCTTGAGCGCGGCTACCAGGCATTTCGTGCGAGCGGCAACCTGCAAGTCTTCCGGCCTCAGCTCGACGAGCTGGGCCGACTGCATCGGCAATGGCTGTCCGACCTGGACGCCTTCAAAGACTCGCTGCGTGCGCAGGGCGCAGAACCCAAGGTGCTGAAATACGTGAACGAGGTGTTCGGCCGCCTGGTCGAGCACATCAAGCAGCTTGCCGGGTGATCGCCGGAATTTCCGGCGGTTCCGGCTTCGTCGCGCCGTGCATTGGACTTCTGAGCAATCCCAGCCCCTCGCGGCGTTTCGTGCATAGAACTCCTGACCTTTGACGGTCAGAAGTCCGCTGCACACACGGCGGCCAGCCCAATGAACTGGTGCAGTCGTCTTCTGAAAATGACACTCACGCTGTCACATAATCGAACGTATATGTGACAGGTGAAGAGATGTTGATCGGCTATATGCGGGTGTCGAAAGCGGACGGATCACAATCCACCGATCTGCAACGCGATGCACTGATCGGCGTCGGGGTGAGTCCTTCACATCTCTACGAGGATCTGGCTTCAGGCAGACGAGATGATCGACCGGGATTGGCTGCTTGCCTTAAAGCGCTCCGTGAAGGCGACACGCTGATCGTGTGGAAGCTCGATCGGCTCGGCCGTGATCTACGCCATCTGATCAACACCGTGCACGACCTGACTGCGCGTAGCGTGGGATTGAAGGTCCTGACAGGTCACGGTGCGGCGGTCGACACGACAACCGCTGCGGGCAAGCTTGTGTTCGGCATTTTTGCGGCGCTGGCCGAGTTCGAGCGGGAGTTGATTTCGGAGCGAACCGTGGCCGGACTTGCCTCGGCACGAGCACGCGGCAGGAACGGCGGGCGGCCGTTCAAGATGACTGCCGCGAAACTTCGATTGGCCATGGCGGCGATGGGGCAGCCGGAAACCGTGGTTGGTGATCTGTGTGGGGAACTCGGCGTCACTCGACAGACGTTGTACCGGCACGTCTCGCCAAACGGCGAGTTGCGTCCAGATGGCCTGAAGTTGCTTTCACGGGGCTGATCTTAGCCTGGCGGTGAATTGCTCACTACGGCCAGGAGCGGACGGTGGCGATTCTTCTCCAAAGCCAACGTCATTTAGTTGGAGCGATTCGCCGTAAGCAGCCACTCCCCTGGGAATGTCAATTTTCTTACCTGACCGACCGCCACTCTGCGGGAAGCAGCCGGTGGGCACAGGATGGCGTCCGTCGGCAGCCGGCCATCAAGAGACATAGAGGCGGCGAAAAATCGCCCGGCGCGAACGTCGGCTAACTGATCCGTAACCCGCCGCCCGGCTCTGTTCGCTGTCGGTGCAGTTCTCGGCCACTGCGGACATACAGCCGGTACCGGATGACCGGTCGGCATCTGACTGACGGTCAGCGGCCTGTGGAATTGATCTGGCGACGAAAGTCTGCTTTCATCTTCCGTGTAGGACGGCATCCGCCTCGTTGCGGTTGTTCAGCTTTTTCCATAGCAGCCCTTGGGTACCAATCCAAATTTCTGCGAAACAGAATTCTACGAAGCAGCCGTTGACCACTTCAATCTACCAACCATAAGGGATGGCACAGTCCAGCACCATCCTTCACTCAGTTGTTTCGGTTGGTTTTGTGTTCAGCGGCGCTTGAACCTAGTCGCCGGCTCGGCGACTAGGAATGCCTTTCCGGATGCCCTGACTTTGCTGGCACGTCGTTTGGCGACGCAGCCTGCGTCTGCTGATCTGGCTCGACTGTTTGAGCTGGCAACTGTATATCCGTTGCCGACTCGGCAACCGGACTCGACTTGTCCTCCACCAAACAGGGGATACTGCTGCAGAAGAGCGCGCGCACTGCGACTGGTCGATTGTCCGGAGGAGCTTTGAGACGGTTCTGTGCGCGTATAAACCGCACCGCCAAGTGCTGCTGCTGAAACTGCTTGCGATTAGTGGGAACGGCATTCACGAACCCACAGAGATGAGTGCAGTTGTTTAACGAGTCGGTCAAACTCTCGACGAAGACGACGAGGTGGCGCTCAAAATCGGGCGGACATTGCTTG
Source organism: Candidatus Accumulibacter phosphatis (assembly GCF_012939955.1). Classification (GTDB taxonomy): domain Bacteria; phylum Pseudomonadota; class Gammaproteobacteria; order Burkholderiales; family Rhodocyclaceae; genus Accumulibacter; species Accumulibacter delftensis. The sequence goes on along the minus strand of NZ_SPMY01000110.1, from coordinate 940 downwards.
TGCCTCATCGCCGCTTCAACCACGTGCTCGAACAGTTCCCCGAGGGCCCCAAGATGGATTCGACATGACGCGATTCGCTCCAAGAACTCGAGCGCCACACGAACCGCGGAAGCGAAATCAGTGTCGTCAGACGATAGATAGACCTTGAATCGACGCATGCCCTGCTGTAGGTACGCCCCCCCTTGCAGGACCATCCATATGAGGTCGTCAGCGCCCAGTGATATGAAGCTTCGATTCAGGAGGAACTGTCGAACCGTGGCCGAAGCAAGCTTCATCGGAGCGACGAGCCCCTTGCTCGCACAGTACAACAGCAAGGCTTGTGGCCAAACCCCGGCGACCTTCGCAACAACCTCCAAGACGACGCGAAAACGGCCGTCCAGCGTCAAAACCGTGGCGTTGGCTGCCTTAGCGAGCAGCAGCACTTCCATTTCCTCGTCCTGAAGCACGTCGGCCAGGCGGGACATTGCGCCTTCATCGCCCAGCTCACCATACGCAGGTTGCACCTCACAGTATTTATCGAGCGCTACGAGGACCGCTTTGAAGAACTCGATTCGCCGCGCATGGTAACGAGAGTCGTGCTCGATAAGGGCAAGCTCTCCGTTCACCTCTGTGCTGGTCGCAACGCTCCTGTCCTCCTCCGCTTCACGGAGGAGGTCCTCCAACTTCACCTTCGTCACTGTTGATACGAGCACCTTTGGTAGCTGGCCCAAGGCCTCCTGAACCTCGAGGTAGACGAACTCAGCCAAGGTTGCTGCGTCGAGGACGTAGGTCGCATGAGGACGCGCGAAGAGTTCCAATGCCGCAACGCGCTCCGCTGTTATGCCAGTTCCAACGAAGAGTGGAGGGCCGTCGGTCGGCCAACCCAGGACAGCCTCGACCGCGCTACAGCCCTGACCCTCGGCAAACCCCGAAAGCGTCATGTACCNAGTGGCATAGGCAT
>NZ_SPMY01000109.1 GCF_012939955.1 Candidatus Accumulibacter phosphatis | reverse complement strand
CGATGGCGATCACCGAAGTCGGCGTGCCCGTGAAGTACAGATGATGCAGGGTACCGAGAATGCCGCCGAACATGAAGACGATGGTTTCCAGGATGATCGCGCTGGCAGTCGCCGCGCGAATCAGGCCGAGGCGGGTAAACAGCAGCGCGATGACGGCGGTGGCAAAGACTTCGAAGAAGCCTTCGACCCACAGGTGGACCAGCCACCAGCGCCAGTACTCGATCATCGCGTAGTGTGTCTGCTGACCCCAGACCAGCGAGGTGGCATAGAAGCCGCCGATGCACATTGCAGCGAGGAAGACCATGGCGATCAGGCCGCGGCTCTCGGATGGCGTGCGCAAAGCGGGCAGCAGGGCGCGACCAAGCAGGCCGACCCAGATCAGCAGGCCGACGAAAAGCAGGATCTGCCAGACACGGCCCATGCTGGTGTACTCCAGGCCCTGATTGCCGATCCAGAAGCTGTAGTCGTTGCCCAGGTTCTGGAGAGTGCCCAGCCAACCGGTGACCGTAGACCCGGCGACGATCAGCAGCAAGGCGTAGAACAGCACATTGACGCCCAGGCTCTGAAACTTCGGCTCGCTGCCGGAAATCGCCGGCGCGATGTAAAGGCCGGTTGCCAACCAGGCAGTGGCGATCCACAGCACGGCGAACTGGGTATGGATCGTGCGGCTGACGGTGAATGGCAGAATTTCGCCAAGCGGAATGCCGAAGAAGCTCGTGCCTTCGACCGCATAGTGTGCGGTGATGACACCCATGCCGACCTGCGCGAGGATCAGCGCGATGACCACGTAGAAGTATTTCCTGGTGGCCAACATCGACGGCGTCACCTTCATGTTGAACAGCGGGTCAGCCCGTGGCGGCGTCGGGTCGCCTGCTTCGTGACCGGTCGAGTGGAAAAAGATCATCGCCGCGATCGCGCCAAGCATGAGAATCACGCTGGCGATCGACCAGATACCGGTACCCGCGGTCGGTGTGTTGCCGACCAGCGGCTCGTGCGGCCAGTTGCTGGTGTAGCTCAACTGGTTTTCGCCCGGACGGTCGGTCGCTGCCGACCACGCGCTCCAGAAGAAGAAAGCTGCCAGCGCCTGGCGGTCAGCGGCGTCGCGCAGGACATTGGCCGGCATCGCGTACTGCTCGCGCAATGCGTTCAGCTCGGAATCGGTGCCAAAAAGATCGATGTAGTGCTGCGCCACCTTTGCCACTGCCGCGGCGCGATCGGCGCTCAAACTGATCACGCCGCTCGTCGCGTCGTAGGTATTGCGGCGCATCTCGGTCTTCAGGCGCGCGTCGAGTTGCGCCTGCTGGCTGGGCTGCAGATGCGCGAAAGCGGCGCCGAAATCGCGCTGCGCCCAGATCTCGCGCAGCGCGATCGCCTCGCGGTGCAGCCAGTCGGCCGACCAGTCCGGCGCAAGATAGCTGCCGTGTCCCCAGACCGAGCCCAGTTGCTGGCCACCGCCAGCCAGCCAGGCTTCCTGACCGCGTTGCACCTGCCCTTCCGAGAACAGGGCGTCGCCCTGGCTGCTCACCACCTGTTTCGGAATCGGTGGCGCATGCACGAATATTTCGCGGCCCACCCAGCCCAAAGCGGCGAAGGAAAGCAGGCAGATCAGCGCTAGCCAGGTCCAAAGCCTGCGTGTGTTTTGCATGATGAAGCTCCTTTACGATATCGGCGAAAGCCGTTGAACAGAACAAGACCGAGGCAAAAGTCATAAAGAAGCATATTAAATACCTCTTACAAAAGATGCAAGCGCAATACCGCTTATAAATCACCGAGTTCAAAGATGGGCAGGCGGCGCGACAGGCGCCAACTGCAGAAGGACTACCTGGAAGGGAGCGCCAAAGGGTGCAGGACGTGCAGGATCACGCGTTCGCTCTTGCCCAGCAGATCGGCGAGCGTCACGCCATCAAGGACCTTGAGGAAAGCCGCCAGGGCGTTTGAAAGCGCTACCTTCAGCTGGCAATCGGGGTCAAGAATGCAGGCACAATCCTTGCCGAAGCACTCGACCAGATCCATGCCCGATTCCATGTGGCGGACGACATGGCCGACGACGATGGTCGCCGCCGGACGCGCCAATCGCAAGCCACCGCCCTTGCCTCGTACGCCGTCTACAAAGCCGCCACGGATCAAGCGACTGACAACCTTCATCAGGTGGTTGCGCGACACGGCAAAGCGGTCGGAAATTTCCTGGATGGTCACCAGACGGTCCTCGTTGGTCCCGAGGAAGATCAGTGCGCGCAGTGCGTAGTCGGTGTGCTGGGTGATGTGCATGGCAGGTTTTCGGGTCGCCAGTTGGCATCGCCATGGCTGGCGGTCAGGCCCTGCCCCGCGGCGACGGCAAGGGACAGGATGCGCACTCTACCGGAGAGCGCCCGCTGGTGTAAGCCCGGCGGTGCTCGTCGCTTGCCTATTGAGCTTCCGTGCCGCAGCAGCTATTTGCGATGCAACATCAGGGTAATGAGAAGGATGGTCCCCTGTTTGCTATGCAGGGCATGCGGTGCCGCATCGTTCAGATAGATGAGGTTGCCCGGCCGCAGCGTCTGGGTTTTATCGTGACAACTGAAATCCACTTCGCCTCCCAGACATTGCACCGTCATGGCACCGGCAGCGCTGTGCTCCTGCATGTGGGTGCCGGCGCCCAGGACCAGGCGGAAGATCTCGATATGATCATCGCGCACCAGCGTGACTGAAGTGTTGCTACTGAACTCGGCGGCGGCATCTTGGATGTTAACCAGATCGCCGGACTTGGCGTGTGATAGTGCCATGGCAATATTCTCCTATTCGGCTACCGCGCTATTTCCTCGCTATCGGGGTCGGATCTACGTTCAGACGGTTCGCGCACCAGCGCGTAGTCGGTCCCACGCACGCCCTGCAACAGACCCTCGGTGCTTTCGGCTGCGACGCCGAGCATCAGCAGCGCCTCAGCCCCGAGACGAAGACTGCTCTCCACTACCTCGGGAAACACCCGCGTGGCGCCGGCTTCTTCCAGTTTGGCGGTAGCCTCCAGGTCGCGTGCCCGGGCAATGATCGGCAGTTGCGGATACTGGCGGCGCAGGTGTGCCAACGCCGCGATTGCTGTTGGCATGTGATCGACGGTGATTATCGCCAGCGCCGCGTGCTCGACCGGTGCCGCGGCGAGCAGTTCCGGATCGGCCAGGTCGCCATAGTGAACCGGCAGGTGATCGGCCCGGCCCTGGGCAACCCGCACGGGGTCTTTGTCGAACACCAGGATCGGTACGCCACTGGCGCGCAGAATCATGGCCACGGTGTGCCCCACCCGACCGTAGCCGGCAATGATGACCGTCCCGCCCTCCGAGTCCCCCGCCGCGAGGACAGCTGCGCCGGTCGGCCCGGGGCTTGACTTCGTCAGGCGCCGCACCAGGGCATCGCCCGCCCGCACCATCAGCGGCGTGAACATCATACTGATCGATATCACTGCCACCGACACCACGAAGGTACGGTCGTCGATCACGCCCAGTCCACGCGCCGCACCGAACAACACGAATCCGAACTCCCCCGACTGCCCGAGCAGCACGGCCATGCGGATGGCCGATTCGACAGTGAATCGGAACGCCAACGCCAGAGCAAACATTACGGCCAGTTTTATCAACAAGATGACGGCCACTTGCTGAATGAAAACCCAGGGTTCAGCGGCGAGTACCTTCAGTTCGATGGACATGCCGACGGCGACGAAGAAGACGCTCATCAGGATGCCCTTGTACGGCTCGATGTAGGCCTTCACCTGGTAGGCATAGCGTGATCCGGATAACAGCATCCCCATGATGAAGCCGCCCAGTGCCATCGACAGACCAACCTCATTGGTCGCCCAGGCAGCGACGAACACTGCCAGCAGCACGACCAGAATGAAGCCCTCGCGGTTGCGCTGCCGAGACAGTTGTTCGAGGACCCTGGGCACCACGTAGTGGCCGACGCCGAACAGCAGAGTCAGAGTGCCGATCACCAGGCCGATCTGCTTCCAAAGCGGCACCTCGATCGACAGAACCCCGGTCTGGGACAGGATTGGCACAACTGCCAACAGGGGTACGATCGCCAGGTCCTGCATCAACAGCACCGCAAACGACGCCTGACCGTGGGTGCTGGCCAGTTCCCCACGTTCGTTGAGCAACTGGATGACGAAGGCGGTCGACGACAGGGCCATGGTCAGGCCAGCGAGCAGCGCAGTCTCCCAGCGATCCAGGTAGAAAAGCATGTAGCCGGCGATCAACAGGCCCGAGAGCAAGATCTGCAGCGACCCCAGGCCAAACACCTCGCGCCGTAATGCCCACAGCCGCGCGGGACGCATCTCGAGTCCGATCGCGAACAGCAGCAGCACGACGCCCAGCTCGGTGAAATGCCGCACCTCATCGACATGCGTCGTCACCGAGGGGCCGGGAGAATGCGGGCCAACCACGATCCCCGCCACGAGCAATCCGAGCACCGATCCCAGCCCAAGGTGTTTGAACAGCGCTACGCCGACCGCTGCTGCGCTCAGCAGCAGTACCGCGGAGAAAAGAAAACTTTCGAGTTCCATTGAGCCAGACCTTTCACAAACCCGGTTCGCCATGCGAACCGAGACGGACGAGTTGCAGCACGCTGTCGTCCGGTTTTCTGTAGATCAAGACGAGGTCCAGCCTGACGTCGTAAGCGGGAGCTTACCAAGAACCGGGAAGCGAGGGCGATGCTCCGCGATATTGCTCGCCATCACCGCCCTACTTCCGGATTCTCGAAACAGCCACAATCTGCTTCTCTGGCGATCACTCTGCGCAGGTCGGCGAAGCGCTTCTCGGTCAGCGAAACAAAGAGCGGATCTGCCGGCTCACGTGTCGATAAAGCGGCAATCGCATGCCAATCCGCGTCGCCAAGACGCTGTTCAGCCACTGGAAAAACGGCGAGTTCCTCGACCGTCATGTTGTGGCGAAGGCGTTCAGCGTATAGCCGGGCGCTGACCACAGCGGCGTGCCACGAAGTCGTTTCCTCGCGCGCAGCCGACTCGAGGTCGCGCATCAAATCCGTGCCCTGCCCGGCCAGTACACGATGTTGCCTTTCGATCTCGTCAGCGATATCGGCAGACAGCGCATTTTGAGCGAGGAGACTGGCGACGATCCGGTCTTCGACCGGGTGATGACGGACATCTGGAAAGCAGGTCAGGTAAGCGAAGACGTCAACCAGCAGCGTGATCTCGTCGAGTTTCGGATCAGTCATATCCACAGGAAGGCGATCCAGTAGTCCGACCAGTTTCCCCAGGTTTCGATGTTCCGCGAGCAGTTTTGAAATGATCTCGTTCACACAATCCTCCGTTCTTTGTGGGTCGGTATTTTCGGGAAGAAACAGCCTTCGTAAATACTGGCGCAACGATTCCATGGACCCGGCTTCAAGGTACTCAGCGCGAAGCACTTGCTTCAGTCCAGGTTTCCTTCCTGCCGGTCGACCAGGTCGCCAAATTCGGGATGGCGTTCGATGAAGCTGGCGACATACGAACAGCGCGGGACAATCTTCCAGCGCCGTTGCCGCGCCTCCTCCAGCGCTACACGAACCAGATCAGCAGCGATTCCCTGGCCGCGAAGCGCGTCCGGTACGAAGGTGTGCTTCAGAATGACGCGCTCGCCTTCGACACGGTAGCTCAGAAACGCCGAGGCGCTGTCTCCTGCCTGCGCTTCGAAGCGCTGCCGAGCAAGGTTGTGTCTCACCGCAAGCGATCTGCCGACGGGACTTGTTGGGTTGTTGAACTCTGGCGAAGCAACCGGGCGACGTCGGTTCCAGTCGTCCTGCACCTGCGCCCGGATGTCGCGCGTCGAGTGCACCGACAGAACCTGCTCGGCCAGCTTTTCAGCCTGTTGCAGGTCGGTCGAGCGAATGGCGTGCTTGATGTCCAGCAACCGTCCTGGACTGACACTGAAACTTCGAAATCCGAGGCCGATCAAGAGGTTTGTGTAGGTCGGGTCACTGGCAATTTCTCCGCACAAAGAGATCGGTGTTCCTTTGCTCCTGGCCACCGTCGCCAGCTTGGCGAGCACCTGGATGACCGCCGGATGCAAGGGATCATAGGTGGACACCATCTCGCCACGTATCCGGTCCGCAGCCAGCAGAAACTGGACGAGGTCGTTGCTGCCGACACTGAAGAAGTCGACCTCGTCGGCCAGGTGCTCGATGAGGATCGCCGCTGAAGGCGTCTCGATCATCGCCCCGACCGGGATCAGGGGATCGAACGACTGGCCGGCTGCGGCGAGTTCCTCCTTCACATGTTCGATCGTCGCTTTGGCCGCACGCAAGTCGTCGATGCCGTCGATCATCGGCAGAAGAATGGCGACCGGATGCGAGGCACTCAGTCGAAGGATGGCCCGCAGTTGCGTGTGCAGCAGGGTGGGATGCGCGAGCAACAGCCTGATGCCGCGAAAGCCCATGGCCGGATTGGCTTCGCGGGGCAGCGGGAAATAGCTGAGCGGTTTGTCGCTGCCGACATCGAGGACGCGGATCACGGTTTCCGCCGGTTGCAGGTGTTCTGCCGTGTTGCGGTAGAACTGGTACTGCTCGTCTTCCGAAGGGAAATGGTCCTGGACCAGAAAGACGAACTCGGTGCGATACAGTCCGATGCCATCAGCCTTGACGTTCGCCGCCGCCAGCGCGTCGGCGGTCTGCCCGACGTTGGCGCAGAGCTTGATTTCGACGCCATCGCGAGTGACCGTCGGCAGGCCAATCAAGCCCTTCAGGATGCCCTGGTGAACTTGCAGGTTGGCGTCCAGTTGATCGTACTTGTGCAGGATTTCGGCCTGCGGATTGATGAAGGCGCGTCCGGCCAGAGCATCGACGATCACCAGATCGCCGGCACGAATTTTCCCGGTCGCCTCCGGCACCTGTACGAGCGTGGGGATGCCGAGCGAGCGGGCAAGGATGGTGGCGTGCGCGGTGAGGCCACCTTTTTCGACAATCAAGCCACGCACGCCATGGCCTTCCAGGCGAGCAACGACGGAGGCGAGAATTTCGCTGGTGACGATGACGCATCCCTCGTGAACAGCAGGAACATCCGGCAGCCCGTCTTCCGCCAGGTGATCGAGGAGGCGTCTACCGACGTCGTACAGATCGGCGGCACGCTCGCGGAAGTAGGGATCTTCGAGGCGACCGAACAATTCCATCAACTGCTTGATCGCTGCTTCGACCGCAGCCTCCACATTCATCCGATTTTCGAGGCAAAGCGCACGCACCGCATCGCGCAATTGCACGTCGCGCAGGAGGAGGATTTGCGCTTCGAAAATCTCCGCCTCGTCCTTCCCCAAAGTCCGTCGGACGCTCTCCTGAACTTCCAGCAGCTTACCCTCGGCAGCGACCACCGCGGCATCGAAACGCGCGACCTCAGCTTGCACCTCCGCCGCGCTCACCTGCCGAAGCGGAACGGCTGTCTGCGTTCGGGCGCAATCGCACAGCAGAGCGGGTCCACGGGCAAGACCTGAAGACGCCACCTCGCCGACGATCATTAATGGGGCGGACTGCGTGTTGTCAGTGCTGTTCATAAGCGAGATTCCCTCGTCGGAGCCAGGAGCGACGATCATTTCATGGCCAGTGCGTCGGTGAAGTCTGCGAGCAGGTCTGCAACATCCTCGATACCGACAGAGACCCGCAACAAACCGTCGCTGATGCCGGCGCGCTGTCGCTCGGCGGCCGTCATCGTGCGATGTGTACTGCGGCTGGGAACGCAAATCAGGCTCTCCACGCCGCCGAGACTCAAGGCCGGCATGACGATCCGCAGCCGGCTCAGCAAGCGATCCAGCCGTTCCGGCTGACGCAGCTCGAACGACAGCATGCCGCCAAAGCCACGCATTTGGCGTGCCGCGATGGCGTGGTCTGGATGTTCGGACAGGCCGGGATAATTGACTTTGGACACCGCCGGATGCGAGGCAAGAAAACGTGCCAGCGCCTCGGCATTCTCATTGTGCCGTTGCACGCGCAGGGCCAGCGTCTTCAGACCACGTTCCAGCTGAGAACAGGCGTGCGCATCAAGCATGCCGCCGAAGTTGACGGCACTCTCGGTCACACGGCTAACAATTTCAGTGGAGGCAACGACCACGCCCGCGTTCACGTCGCTGTGGCCGTTGAGGTATTTCGTAGCGCTGTGGATGAGCGCATCGATACCCAGCGGAATCGGGTTCTGGTTGATCGGCGTGGCAAAAGTGTTGTCGATGACCGTCAACACGCCGTGGCGTTTGCCAAGCGCAGCCAGTTCGGCCAGATCGATGCAATGCAGCAGCGGATTCGACGGCGATTCGACGTAGATCAGCCGCGTCTCGGGTCGCAATGCAGCGGCGAACTCCGCCACGTTCGCCCCCCAGGAAACCTGCACGCCAAGCCGCGGCAGTTCGCTGCTGATCAGCCGCATGCTGCCGCCGTAGAGGTCGTTCTGGAAAATTGCGTGGTCGCCGGGTTTGAGATGAGCGAGCAGCAAAGTGGAAATGGCCGCCATGCCCGAGCCGAAGACAAGCGCCGCCTCGCCCTTCTCTAGCGCTGCCAGCTTGCGGTTGATGACCTGCTGGTTGGGCGTGTTGAAGTAACGCGGATAGGTGTTCTGCTTGGCCGGATTCGGAAACGCGTAGGCCGTGGAAGTGAAGATGGGGCTGCACGCGCCGCCGGTGGTCTGATCCAGATGCGTGCCGGCGTGAATGCAGAGCGTCGAGAGGCCGTGGGTAGGTGGGTCAGTAGTCATTGGGTTCCGTTGAGTCGCCTTTGCCTGGGGATGCCGCGGGATGACGCCTGCCAGGCGAAGCTCGCGAAACACCGCGGCCAGGCAACTTGCTCTTGCGTCCAGCTAACTATATCATGCCGTGATACAAATCATGGTTAAGCGCCCGCAAGAAGAATGTCCGACGACCATATTTCAAAAGCCGATTTCGAAACGCTTGCCCACTTCCGCTACCAGCTGCGTCGTTATCTGCGCTTCAGCGAAGAGCTGACGCACCGGAACGGAATCACGCCCTTGCAGTACCTGTTGATGCTCCAGATCAAAGGCTTTCCCGGACGGGAATCGGCGAACGTGGGCGAACTCGCTGAACGCCTGCAGGCGAAGCATCATGGGGTCGTGTCGCTGATTTCTCGGTGCGAGGCGGCCGGACTGGTACAACGTAGCGTCAGCAGCAGCGACCGGCGGCAGGTGGATGTGCAACTGACAGAAAAAGGCAACGAATGCGTTGAGCAACTGGCAGGCCTTCATCGCCGCGAGCTTCTGTCCTTGCAGGGAACATTCACGGTGCCCGACCTGACGACGCTCGGCCGCGAATAGCAACCACGGCGCAACGACGGCGAGCGCTTGTCGCATTCGACCAAGTGGAAAGGAGTTCCAGGATGCAGGCAACTGCCGCGTGTGCGGATACAGATTCCGATCTCTATCGGGCGCTAGTGGATCAGGCCCCGGATGTGATCATTTTCGCCGATCGCAATGGCGCCATCCGCGTCTGGAATCATGGCGCTGAAACCGTGTTTGGCCATTCCGCTGCCGAAGTTCTCGGCGAGAGCCTCGACGTGATCATTCCGGAGCGACTCCGAAAAGCGCACTGGGACGGCTTCCACAAAGCCGTTAACAGCGGCCAGACCAAGTACCGGAACCAGGTACTTACGACCCGCTCGGTGCACAAGGATGGGAGCAAGCTCTACGTAGAACTGAGCTTCGGCCTGGTGAGGGACGGCAGCGGCGCGATTGTCGGCTCGCTGGCTGTCGGCCGTGACTGCACCGCCCGCCACCTCAAGGCCGTCGCGCAGTTTTCGGCCAACAGCGCCAGTCAGGCCGAGTGAAGAGGCCTTGAAGTGACGACCAGCATTCCCGGGTTTTCCGCGCCGGCCGCCGCAACCGGTTCGCCGCTGGCCATGCTTTCCGCCTGCCACCACCGGATTGAGGCGCAATGCGCAACCTTGCGGCGTCTGGCTCCGCACCTGCTTGCGCGTGGCGTCGACGACGAGGCGCGTGCAGTAGCGAACAAGCTGATCGCCTTCTTCGATACCGCCACCATGCAGCATCACGCCGGTGAGGAAGACCACCTCTTCCCGGCGCTGATCGAATCGATGGCCGGGTCGGACGCGATCTGCCTGCGCCAGATGATCGACGGACTGACGGCCGATCACCGTGCGCTGGAAGCGTGCTGGCAACACCTGCGCGGCGTCCTCGAAAGGATCGCTGCCGGCGAGTGCGTGCCGCTGCTCGCCGACGAGGTCGAAGTGCTGGCGGCTTGCCATGAGCGCCACATGGAGCGCGAGGAACGAGATCTGTTGCCGATGGCGGCGCGCTTGTTGAGCGACGAGGACCTTGCTCGCCTCGACCACGCGATGCGCGGGCGCCGGTGAATCGACGAGGCATAGGCGCGAGGCTTGGCGCGGGCGCGCGGGCCAGGCTGCCAGCCCTCGGCGGCGGACGATCGCCGGCAGGTCACCGTGATCTTGCCCGTCGTTTCGTCCTGCCGAACTTCCTTGATCACTTGCCCGTCGTACCCCAAAATCCAGACCGGGATGACTGCACCCATTTTGCTGACCTCTCTGTGTCGTCGGAAAACCCAGATAGACACATGATCTCAGGGTTGTCAGTCATCCCGGTCTACCGTCGGCAACCGACGACGAGCCACACTTCCGGTCCATCTTTAAATCACGGGGACCAGAAAAAAACGGACCACAACCTGGACGGGAATGTCCGATTCCAAGACCATCGCGTGTCCTGTAGACAACGGAGGAAGATGATGACCCATGCCAAATCCGCCGACTGGAACCCCAGATCGGAAGACGTGCTCAACGACCAGATTGCCGCTTACGATGCGATGCGCAAGCGTTGCCCGGTCGCCCATAGCGACTATCTATGGTGGTCCCTGTTTCGCCATGAGGATGTAGTGCGCGTGCTGGAAGATCACGAAACCTTCAGCAATGCGGCGTCGAATCACCTGTCGATACCCAACGCGATGGATCCGCCGGAACATACGCCCTACCGGAAAATCATCGAACGCTACTTTACCGTTGAAGACATTAAGGCGTTTGATCCCGAGTGCCGGCAAATCGCCGATACGCTGGTCGCCGATCAACCGCGCGGTGAAACCGTCGAGCTGATGGCCGGTTTCGCGCAGCCCTTCGCCCTGCGCAGTCAGTGCGCTTTCATGGGCTGGCCCGACACCTTGCATGAGCCGCTACGTCAATGGATCGGCAAGAATCACCAGGCCACGCGCGCCGGCAACCGCGCGGCCATGGCGCAGATCGCAGTCGAATTCGATGGCTACATCAAACAACAACTCGTCATCCGCCGCGATGCCGGCGAGCAGGCCCCAGACGACGTAACCAACCGCCTGCTGCAGGAGCACATCAATGGCCGGCCGTTGAGTGACGAGGAGATCGTCAGCATCGTGCGCAACTGGACGGTCGGCGAACTGGGCACGATTGCCGCAAGCGTCGGCATCCTCGTGCACTATCTTGCCGCGCATCCCGCGCTGCAGGCCGAACTTCGCCAGCAACCCGCCAATCTGCCCGATGCCATCGACGAAATCCTGCGTATTCACGCACCGCTGATCGCCAACCGTCGCGTCGCCACCTGTCCGGTCGAGATCGGCGGGCGCAAGCTCGAGGCGGGCGAGCGTCTGACGCTAATCTGGGCCGCCGCCAACCGCGATGAAGCCGTGTTCGGCGACCCCGACGCCTTCGATCCCGAGCGCAACCGCGACAACAACCTGCTGTACGGGGCCGGCGTGCATGTCTGCCCGGGCGCACCGCTGGCGAGGCTCGAGTTGCGCCTGCTCATGGAGTCGCTGCTGGCGAATACACACGAGATCACGCTGGTTTCAGACCAATTACCCGAGCGCGCCAGCTTCCCTGCCTGCGGTTTCTCGTCCTTGCCGGCACGCTTCCGGTAAACGCCCGGTCCGCGCCTTAACGGCGAGCACGGCGCGGCGCCGCGCTACACCGTGACCGCGGGGTAGTCGTTCTCCGCAGGCAGCCCTGCACATACCGCGGTCGGCGGCGGCGGGATGCTTCGTCGTGGCGCCGTACGACTAAATTGGCCAGGCGAGGATCTATTTGGTATATCCCGAAAGGCCGTATTCCATTCGCCTTGCACGGAGAGAGGTTCGATCAAGCTCTTGGTCGATCATCGACACGGGGTCTTCCAATGGTTCCAGATGGGTCGTGACGTGAGCGCGTGGCAAGAAATGATGAATCTCGACCTCGATACGCTCCACCGAGGTGTGACCTTGCTACACCGTCCAGTTCCCCGGTACCAGGGCGCTGTTCGCGATCCAGATTCGTGCCGCCTCCCGTCAGTTCCCTGGAGGACGCACGGATGGCCGGCTCCGTCATCGCCATCGTGGTCCTTTCGACCACGTGCCCCTCGCGCTTCCCTTCCCGTTCTCCGTGGCAGTCTTTGATGTCATCCTCGTCGTCGCTGCGGTGACACTGAACGCAATTATCGAAATCACGGACGCCTCCTCGGCATGCTCGCGGTGAATCTTTGCCAGCGAGAGCTCGTGGTAGCCATAGCAGGTGTAGCCACTGTAGTCGTTGCCGACATGACCTGTAACACAGCGCGCGTTGTGGTCGCGGTCGAGGACAAACGCCTTGTCGACAGCAGCGAAAGATCACCGCTGCAATGGTGATCTTGCCAGAAGCACGATGGGTAATACGCACGGTAGCGGCTCAATCCTGGTTCGGAAGCATCCGCCGTAGCGTGTTATCTCGAAGGACGTAGTGGTGAAACAACGCAGCAGCGGTGTGGAAGCCGATGAGGAAATAACCCACGGTTCCGCCGACCTCATGTATCTCCTTGATCAGCGTTGCCAGGCTTTTGCTCTCGCCGACGAGCGCTGGCAGCTCCAGACCGAAGAACGGGATCGGCTTTCCTGCTGCGCTGAGAAGAAGCCATCCTCCAAGCGGCATACCAATCATCAAGAAGTACAGCGCAAAGTGCATAAGCTTGGCCGATAGCTTCTGCCACTTCGGAGGATCCGGCTCAGTTAGGGGGGCGGGTCCAGCCATGCGCGCCGCCAGCAGGCGCAGCCAGACAAGAACAAAAACAGATAAGCCCAGCATGAAATGCCAAGTTTTCAGTGCCTCACGAGGATCGCTACCCTTCGGGTATAACTCCCGTAGTTCAATACACGCGTACACCGCCACGAAAAGTAACAGCATTAACCAGTGAAGCCCAATAGAAACCGATCCGTAGTGGTATTTGGTATTACGCCAGCTCATTCTTATGCTCCCAAGGAAAGAAAACGTAAACGCTCTGCTCCGCATTGGCATCATGCTAATGCCGCCACCGATCACAGCACTACCGGTGCGTCGCTACGATCGATATGAAAATGTCCAGCGGGTGCCCGTACCTGGAGGAGACTTCCGACAGCTGCATGGTCATGGAAAAAAACCGGACGAACGCCGTGCTGGAAGTTGGCTGGCCTCTGGCGGCGGTAGCCGTTTGACCGAGACGCGATAGCTTTCCGGGCGAGGCGCATCCAACAGCGAATAGCAACGGACGATCTGTTCGGTACCCCCAATCGTCGGCAGATCAAAGGCGGAAGGTCAGGAACCGAAAAGGGCGGCCGCGCTTGCCCATCTTCCGGCATGAGGTAACCAGAGCAAACCGACCGCGCAGCATCTCCAGCGACCCTCCGTTCGGTCCTGAATGTCCGGAACCCTGAGCAGGAGCCAGTGGCCAAGTCGCTCCCCGCTGTCGGCGCAGGCGCTTTGACGGGCAGGTTGAACTCCACTGCGCGGCCGCGCAAGGCCTGATACTCCTGCCAGTGACGCCAGAAGCCGATACCCAGATAGATCGCCACCTGCAGCACGATTCCCGACGCAATCCAGAGGAGCAAATGGAGTGAAGTCATCATTGTCTGTTTTCCACAAACCCGGAGCTTCTGCAACCGATCGCGAGCGACTGACGGTTGAGACCAGCGGACACGTTGGCCAGCATCGTACCGCGCATGGTCACCGGCCCCGCTACCGGATCGATCGCGTGCGTTTGACAACGAGCTTGCTCGACCACGGCATCGCTGGTGGGTGTGGCAGTTGTTACGTGATACTTACTGCCCGGTTAGAAACCACGACCACCACCAGGCCCCATGCCGCCGCCGGGACCCATTCCACCGCCGCCCGGGCCCATGCCGCCACCTCTGGCCGGCGGTTCGGCGGGCAGTGTCACACCACGCGCCTTGGCGCGCTCCTGCATCTGCTCATGATGTTCCTTGCGGAGCTGCTCTCGTTCCTCCGTAGTCTTTGTGGCCCGCATTTTGGCGCGATATGCCATCTGCTCCTCTTGCGTCATGAGTTGGCTGCCATAGACTTGTTCCTGTTTCTGAACTTGAGCATTTTCCTTGGCCGCTTGCGGATCGGCTGCCAATGCGTACCCGGCAGACAGTGACAACGCGCTTACCAACGCAGATAGAAACAACGTTTTCCGTTTCATGATTTACTCCTGTGGTGGGTTGTCTGGAGCGGATGAGCATAGCCACCGCAACCCTGTTCAGTGGTCGTGCCTGATCTTTCAAGACGACAAGTGCGGAGATGGTTCGCTTCCCGCAGACGCGAAACACCCTTCTCGATGGGCATTCACCTCGCCGACCCTTACCACTGTCGCTTACAGTGATTTTAGCAACCGCAGGTGAACAGGGTCTGAACGGAGGTCTCTCCAGAGTAGGCGGCGCATGAGCGTAGGCTTGGGGGTGGAGGGAATCAAGGGGTTTCTGAAGACTAGGTGCATGGGCGGCGCGACCGCTCTCCCCGCGATCGTTTCTGTTTGTTCTCAGCGAACATAGCAGCCGGCACCTTGGTGGTCGGGTTCGCTGAAACGCGAATAGCTCCTTTGGCCGAATTGCCGCTCGACAACAGACTCCTGCGGCCTTTCTGAGCCAGGCGCCGTGTGGTAGCAGATCACTGACCCGCTTGCCCCAGAAGCCGCAGATCGAGTCCGCGACGAAGGATTTCCATGACACATATCATTTTGGCATCCGATGACCAACGACGGGCAAGGTGAATTCCGCGACGACCCTCTGCTGGCATTTGTCACCTTCAGCGCTGCCGTCGCCGCAGTAGGTGGTTGACGATGAAAGTGAGCACCGCCTCGCCACGCTGGTTGATCGCCTGATATTTCATGCGCACGATGCCGCGATCGGGCTTCGAGTTAGAGGGCCGGACGTCGAGCACTTCGACGACACTGTGCAAGGTGTCGCCCGGGCGTACCGGTGCCAGCCAGCGCAGCTCGTCGATACCCGGCGAACCCAGGCTCGATTCGGCCAGCACGCCGCTCTGGATGAACAGGCGGAAGCACACGGCCAGGCTCTGGAAACCACTGGCAATCAGGCCGCCATAGGGCGATTCTGCCGCCGCATTCGCATCGAGATGAAAGGGCTGAGGGTCGTAACGCCAGGCGAAGTCGATGATCTCTGCTTCGGTCAGGGTAATGCCACCGCTCTCGAAGCGCTGGCCGGCGTGCAGGTCATCGAGGTAACGCGTATCCATTGCAACAGCCTCCAAAAAATGTGCGCACGCGCTCAGCCAACGGACCTTGCATTCTGGCCGACGAGCATGCATCGACGAGCCTTGTCGACTACCTCTGCATTGTCGATTCGCCCGCCGCGTGCCAGCCCGATTGTGTGAATTGCCGCAAGCCGCACTCCGCGCGCGACGAAACAGGCTTGCGCCGCGCTAGCCCTTTGCCGTCAGCAGTGCCTTGGTAAGACTGCTCAGCGATCGCCTTTGCCTGCCGCCCCCATCGAAATTTTCCGCTGCCAGCCAGGTCTCGAAAGCCTTGTTCAGGGCGGGCCATTCGTGGTCGACAGCGGCATACCAGGCGGTGTCCCGATTATGCCCCTTGACGACACTGGCCTGGCGAAAGACGCCTTCGAAGGAAGCCCGAGGCGTTGGGCTGCCCGACGCGACGCCTGATTGAGGGCATTGCACTTCCACGCATAACGCCGGAAGCCAAAGTGATTGAATTCTACGTCACCCTTGGAAGACGAAATTTCGAGGGAAGCTCAGTCTCCGCCAATCTCGTTACAGAACCATGATCGACACCAGGTAGACCGCGAGCGCCGCCACCGACCCCTGAACCAGGGTGCCCAAGGTTTGGAGTTTGTAGCCGGTCTTCACGTCCATACCGGAGAACTGGGTCACCACCCAGAAGTAGCTGTCATTGGCATGGGAGACGACCATGGCCCCGGCGCCGATGGCGATCACGACCAAGGCCCGGTGGGTATCACTATCGAGCCCGAGGGTCGCCAGGAGCGGGGCAAGCAGCCCGGCGGTGGTGATGATGGCCACGGTGGACGATCCCTGCGCCGTCTTGATTCCGGCGGCAATGAGGAACGGCAGCCAGATACCGAGATTGGCGTCGCTCAGTGCACCGCCGATCACGTTCGCGATGCCGGAGTTTTGCAGGACCTTTCCGAAGGCCCCGCCGGCGCCGGTGATGATGATGATGGTCGCCGCTCCGACGATGGCCTCTCCGACCCAGCCAGTCATCGAGAGCATTTCCTTGTCGAAGCGCTTGGGCAGGGTCATGGCCAGACCAACACCGATCAACAGGGCCACGACGGGTTGTCCGAGAAAGCCCATCACTTCCGTGAAGGCGCCGGCTTCTCCAAAGGGTTTGCTCGGGAGCTCACCAATGGAGCGGGTGACGATGAGGATGATAGGGAGAAAGATCGGCAGCAGTGAGCGAGTGACGGACGGCCCATCCTCCTGCGCGGATACCACGGGGGCAGCGGCAGATTCGGCATCCGTTTTCTTCCCGGCGTCCGGCGAGATGTAGACCCGGGAGGCCACCAGGATTGCGAACAGCCAGCCTGCAACCAGAGAAACCAGCCCGACCGCCATTCCCCACATGATTACGAGACCGAGATCTGCGCCGAGTATCCCCGCCGCAGCCACCGGCCCCGGGGTCGGTGGGACCATGGTGTGAGTGGCGTAGAGGCCCAGACTCAAGGCGACGGCAGCCGACGCCAGGGTGATCCCGGCCTTGCTCGCCAGCGCCCGCATGAGCGGCGCCAAGAGCACGAATGCCGAGTCACAGAAGACCGGAATGGAGACAACGTAGCCCATGAATCCCATGGCCAGAGGCACCTGCCGCTGCCCGGTGAGCTTGAGGATACTGGTCGCCAGGCGATAGGCCCCGCCGGATTTTTCAAGGAAGGCACCGATGATCGCACCGGCCAAGATGACGATCCCGATATAGCCGATCGTGCCGCCAAATCCCTTATTGACCGAATCCACGACATCCTTCAACGGCATGCCCGAGAGGATGCCGAAGCCAAATGCGGTCAGCAATAACGCCAGGAATGGGTGCATCTTGAGCTTGGTGGTCGCCAGGACGATGAATACGATGGACATGACCAATAGCGCAACGAGCCACATAGGAATCTCCTCAGGTAGGGTTTCGTCGTTTTGGGGAAGATGAGATGCTAGTGTAGTGCTGCATCCTTGAAGGGACTTTCAGCAGGCGTGAAAGCGGTGCGAAACCCTTGTGGTGGCTGGAACTTGTATGTTCGAGACTGCGTGCAACACAACACAACACAACACTACCCTTGGCCTCCACGGGAGGCGCTGAAGAAACAGCGCACCACTTGCTCCGTTGCTGCTTGCAGCAGCGAAGGTCCGCCCTTCATGGCCTGTTCGAGCGTCATTGGGCCGTGACAGAGGCTAAAGACCGCGTCGATGCCGATCTCGTGCAAATCGGTGATGCGTTCACCGATCCCGCCGGCGATGGCCATGCAGGGGATGCCCCGCAGCTTGGCCCGCTGGGCGACCCCGGCCGGGGCCTTACCGAAGGCGGTTTGGAAGTCGATCTGGCCCTCGGCCGTGATGACCAAGTCGGCCCCGGTGAGATGGGCATCGAGTCCTACCAAGTCCAACACCAGGTCCACGCCACGACGCAGCTCAGCGCCCAGGAAGGCATGCAGCCCCGCCCCCAGCCCGCCAGCGGCCCCGGCTCCCGGAAGGTCGCGGACGTCTAGTCCGAGGTCCGAGGCAATGACATCGGCTAAATGGGCCAGGCCCGCGTCGAGTTCCTCCACCTGTGCCGGCGACGCACCCTTCTGCGGGCCATAGACATAGGCCGCGCCACGAGGTCCAAGTAGTGGGTTGTCGACGTCACAGATGGCCTCGCAGCGCAGCTTGGCCAGGCGTGGATCCAGTCCGCTGGGATCAATGCGGTGGATTTGTCCCAGGGCACCGCCGACCGGCGCTACCTGTAGCGACGCAAAATGATGTCGGCCCAGACGCACAATCAAGGGGGCTTTCTGACGCAAATTAGTTGAGACGGATAGCGACTCCAGACGCACATTCGGTGATTCTCAAACCACATTACGTGAGACGGACGCACATTGTTGAGACGCTCAATCGCGTTCGCGGTGCAGATGGTCACAGCGGCGGGCTCACGAAATCTCGGTACCGAACGTCTGGATGAATTTCGCCTTTCTTACGCGGCTCGGGGGGCTCACACCCGCCATTTCACAGTGGGGCTCGCCAAGAAAACGGCCGGTTTTCTGGTGGGCAGCAGGCGGCAGCTTTTTGCTCCGACGGGTCACCAGAAAACCCGTTGCTAAAATCAACACAAGATTGCATCCTATGCTCCTTGTTTCCTGACGGAGCGAAGAAGTGCTGCTAATCGGCTACGCCAGGGTATCGAAGTCCGATGGCTCCCAGACGGTAGCTCCGCAGCGCAATGCACTGCTTGTTGCTGGCGTCGACCCCGAGCGCATCTATGAAGACCTGGCTTCAGGGCGCAATGACGCGCGTCCTGGCTTGATCGCTTGCCTCAAGGCACTTCAAGCCCGGTAACACGCTCGTCCTCTGGAAATTGGATCGCCTGGGCGTGATCTTCGACACCTGGTCAACACCGCCGAAGACTTGCGCGTGCGGGGCATCGGCTTGAAGGTGCTGACCGGCGCCGGGGCGCAGATTGACACCACCACCGCCAATGGACGACTGGCCTTCGGCATCTTTGCGGCCTTCGCCGAATTCGAGCGCGAACTGATCGCCGAGCGCACCCAGGCGGGTCTCGCGGCGTCACGTGCTCGTGGGCGCTTGGGTGGGCGTCCGCGCAAGATGGATCGAGCAATGCTGACCATGGCGATGGCAGCCCTGTCGGATCCAAAGGCCGTTACTGCCGACGTCGCCAAGCGCTTGGGCATCACGACGACCACGCTTTACACCTACGTCAACGGTGATGGTTCACCGAAAGCCGCCGGTACTGCTTTGCTGCGCACCGAAACGGGCGACGAATCACCAGACAACACGGCATCCACTGTCCAGCGGAGCGCATAGTGAACGCCGGTGTCGCCGTTCCGATGGGGGATCGTGGCCTTGCCGATACGACATCCGGAGAGCCCGGTGCTGATGGACTCGATGGCCAAGTTTCTCTCCATGGTCAACAACATCCGAAGAATTAGTTGAGTGAGCTGTATAAGTGTTTTTTGAAAATCAACAAACACGCGCCGCACTTGGTCAGGCTTACCAAGATCGGCGAAAGCATCGGCAAGGGCATTCTTGTATCTGAGCTTGAGCAAGGGCGATAGCTTGTCCTGGTCAAGTTCCTCAACCCCTTGTTTGATGTACTGCGCAAGCACGAAGTCAACAAAGGCCCTCTGTTTGTCGGTGAACTCAGCAACAGTGGCTTCCTTGGCCGCTGCCGCCCGCTCGGCGCGAGAGACAGGCTGCGCAGCGAAGGCGACATAGGCCAGAACATCGAAGAGATCGCTGTTCTCAGCCTCGATGATTTTCTGCATTTCGGTCAAGGGCTCTTTACCAAATCCTTTATCTTCCAAGCCTAGAAGTAGGGCCTTACGGGTATCCGGCGCACTCCAGATGCGGCGCAGCTCGTCCTCATCCTTGAAGAACTCGGGAAGCGAGCCGTAGAGAACTTCCAAAAACTGTGCGGCTGACATCGGGCGACCGTCAGCACTCCAAAAAGTGGTTGCTGTCATGCTCTGGATATTCCTGGCCTTCCCGTCGGCCAGCTTGACCTTGATTTTTCTGGGAGGTGGCGGTGGGGGAGGTCTGGGGGGTTGCGGATCATCACCGCCGCCGCCCCCTCCTGTGCGTTGGGGTGGATCGGGTTCAATGGGTTCGCCGTCCCATTCCGGGTCACTGAAATGGTGGTGAGCTTTCACAAAGTCGTAGATCGTAAAATAGTCCTTGCCGTCATAGAGCCGCGTACCGCGGCCAATGATCTGCTTGAACTCGATCATCGAGTTGACGGGTCGCATGAGGACGATGTTGCGCACGTTGCGCGCGTCCACGCCGGTCGAGAGCTTTTGCGAGGTTGTCAGGATCGTGGGGATTGTCTTCTCGTTATCCTGGAAGTCACGTAGGTACTGGTCGCCCATGGCGCCGTCGTTGGCCGTCACGCGGACGCAATAGAGCGGGTCGCTGCTGGTCTGCTTGCCCTGGTTGATTAGGTCGCGCACAGCCAGGGCATGCACCTGGGTTGCGCAGAAGACGATTGTCTTCTCACGTTGGTCGATCATGTCCATCAATAACTTGACCCGATAGGCTTCGCGTTCCTTGATTTCGATGATCTTGTTGAAGTCCTTTTCCTCGTAACGCTTGCCGGCTTCGATGTCGCCTTCAACCACCTGGTCATCAGGCGTGTAGACGTAGTCGTCCAACGTCGTAGCAATCTGCTTGACCTTGAATGGCGTTAGGAAGCCATCGTTGATACCTTCCTTGAGCGAGTACACAAACACCGGCTCGCCGAAGTAGGCGTAGGTGTCGGCATTCAATGTGCGCTTTGGGGTGGCCGTCAGGCCAAGCTGAACTGCCGGCGCGAAGTAGTTGAGGATGGCGCGCCAGGTGCTTTCATCGTTGTTGCCGCCGCGGTGGCACTCATCAATCACGATGAAGTCAAAGAAGTCGGCGGGGTATTCGCCAAAGTATGGCGCCCCACCAGGGCCGCTCATGAAAGTCTGGAAGATTGTAAAGAAGATGCTGCCGTTCTTTGGCACCCTGCCTTTCTTGCGGATATCGGCCGGGTCGATGCGCACGAGGGCATCGTCGGGGAAGGCCGAAAAAGCGTTATAGGCCTGGTCAGCCAGAATGTTGCGATCGGCCAGAAACAAAATACGAGGACGCCTGGTCGGCTCTGCGCCGCTCTTCCAGTCGGGCAGGTTCCAACGGCTTTGGAAAAGTTTCCAAGCGAGCTGGAAGGCGATGAATGTCTTGCCAGTGCCGGTGGCCAGCGTGAGGAGGATGCGGTCGCTTCCGGCCTGAATGGCTTCGAGCACACGATCAATCGCGATGTCCTGGTAGTAGCGACCCTGCCAAGTGCCGGCCTTGTCCTGGAACGGCACGGCGGAAAAACGGTCGCGCCAAGCGTTCGCTTCGTCAAAGGTCAGGTTCCACAGTTCTTCGGGGCTTGGGTAGCTGGCCACGTCGCCTTCGGCGCTGGTAACCATATCGATGCCGTAGATCGCTTGACCGTTGGTGGCGTAGGTGTAGCGCACCGCCAGCTTCGCGGCGTAGCTCTTGGCCTGGCTGACGCCTTCGGTGAGGGGTTTGTCCCAGGCCTTGGCCTCGATGACGGCCAGCTTGGTGTTGCGGTAAACGAGAACGTAGTCGGCAATCTCGGCCTTGGCCCGTGCGCCCATGCCGCCGCTGCCCTGCAGCCGGCCTAGCGTGATGCCGTGCTCGCGCAGAACCCGGCTGCCTTCGACCACGCCCCAGCCGGCGGCTTTCAGGGCGGGGTCGATGTGCTCGGCGCGGGTTTCGGCTTCGTTCATGCGACAGCCTCAAGCTGCTTGTCGGTGGACTTGGCGATCAGGGAGCCGGTGAAGGCTTGATGCAGAAGGGACTTTTTGAGCTCGCCCAGGGCCGTGACCTTCTGTTGGTGAATCTCCCCCAAACGCTCGGAATGCTGCTGCAAATCGTCCAACGTACTGGCGATGGTCTCCTGCGCTTTTGGGGGCGGCAGCATGAACAAAAAGCTCTCGATCTGCTTTCCGCTGATGTGAGGTACGCCGAGACCGGTCTGCACACCAAGCAGATGCCCACTGAAGGACCTGCTGCCTGTGAGGTGGTATAGGAACTTCACGCTCATACGCTGCTTGGGGCGAAGCCGTGCCGTTCGCTGCAGTTGCAGACATGGCAGGTCATCCACGAAGATCCGAGCGCGCTTTAAACCTGCCTTGACCCAGGGGCGATCCATTGCCAGAACAACGTCGCCTTCCCGGAGAGCGAAGCGCATGTAGGGATCAACGTCATTGGCTGGCCAGGCTTTCGCGTCATCCCAACGAAGGTAGCCCTGCATGATGTTGTCGCCCCGCAGCAGCCGTATGCCGTCGGCATCATTGGTGTATCCCTTGCTGGAAAAGGCGTATCCGGCAAGCAGGTCAATCTCATCGCCTAGGGTCGTTTCGACGTAGCCGCTGTCGCGCTGCGACAACGCCGCATCGAGAGCGCTCTCGAACAACTCTCGCGCGTTTTGCAGGTTCTTCTCGGCGTTGGCCTTGGCGGTGGCGATGCCCTCGAAGGCTTCGTCGAGGATGGCAACAATGTGGCGCTGCTCGATCAACGAGGGATACGCGATCTTGATGGCCTTGTACGCATCACCGTTGAGGTTGCGGATGCCGGTCGAATGACTCTGCATCACTTCCGTGCGGCCCGATACGTACACCCAGTGCAGGTACTTGTGCAGGAATCTCGCATCTAGCGCGCTTGGGTCCGCGACTCGGATGGCTGCAGTGAAGTTGCTGAACGAAAAGTCCCCTTCGGTCTTGTCGAAGAACACAACCCGTCCAACGGGCTGCTTCGGCCCGCCCCCTGACTTCTCAAGAATCAAGTCGCCGAACTGCAGCCGCCGCTTCTGGAACTTCTTGGCTTCTACGTCGAGGTATGCAATATCGGAGTCGTCTAGGTCGCCCTCCTTGGTGAAGTTCGTATTCCTGATTACACCGACATGGACAAAAGGGGGCTCTTTGCCTTTCCACAGGCCGTTGATGAACTGCGTCACATCGCCAAGTGGCTTGGTTTTCCAGCCCAGCATCACGCCACCAACCCCCGGATAGTCGCCAACACTTCGGCGCTTTCAGCATCGAGCGCTGCGATCTCATCGAGGATATCCTGAGGCGTGCGCAACGGGACCTCGTCGCCACCGTTCGGGTTCTTGACCGAGAGGTCAAAGGTCGCCTGGTCGATGGCCGCCACGTCCACCGACCAGCTCTTCAGTGAGTCGGCGAGGGTCTTTTGCATGGTGATGAATTCAGCCAGGTCGGCGTCGTTCAGCGCGTTGGTCTTGCCCATGTTTCGACCTGGCTTCAGTTGGTAGAACCAGACCTTGCGCGTGGGAGCTCCCTTCTCGAAGAACAGCACCACGGTCTTGACGACGGCGCCTTGAAAGGTGCCGCCTGGCATGTCAAGCACCGTGTGCAGATTGCAGCTTTCCAGAAGCAGTTTTCGGATGCTGGTGCTGGCGTTGTCGGTGTTGCTCAGGAAGGTGTTCTTAATGACGATGGCAGCCCGACCGCCGGCCTTCAGTGACTTGATGAAGTGCTGCAAAAACAGAAAGGCTGTCTCGCCAGTCTTGACGGGGAAGTTCTGCTGAACCTCTTTGCGTTCCTTGCCGCCGAAAGGCGGGTTGGCCAGGATCACGTCGTAGCGGTCACGCTCCTGAATGTCGCTGATGTTGTCGGCCAGCGTGTTAGCGTGGATGATGTTTGGCGCCTCGATGCCGTGCAAGATCATGTTCATGATCGCGATGACGTAGGCCAAGCTCTTCTTTTCCTTGCCGTAGAACGTGCGCGTCTGCAGCGTCTTCACGTCAGCAGTGGTCAAGCCAGGCTGCCCGGTCAGATAGTCGAAGGCCTCGCACAGGAAACCGGCCGAACCACAGGCGCCGTCGTAGATGCGCTCGCCGATCTTCGGGTCGACGACTTTGACCATGGCGCGGATCAGCGGGCGCGGCGTGTAGTACTCACCGCCGTTGCGCCCAGCATTGCCCATGTTCTTGATCTTCGCTTCGTACAGGTGCGACAGCTCATGCTTTTCGGTCTGTGACCCGAAGCGCAGCTCATCAACGAGGTCGATCACGTCGCGCAGGTTGTAGCCGCTCTGAATCTTGTTCTTGATTTCCCCGAAGACTTCACCGATTTTGTATTCGATGGTGTTGGGACCGCTCGCCCGTTGCTTGAAGCCGGCCAGGTAGGGGAACAGTGTTCCGTTTACGAAGTCGCGCAGGTCGTCGCCCGTCATCGCGGCGTTGTGGTCAAGCCTGCCAGCCTCGGTCTTGGGCGAAGCCCATGCTTCCCAACGGTAAGGCGCGGCGATGATGAAGCTGTAGCGTTTTCCTTCAAGTTCAGCCTCAGACGACTTGTCGACTTCGAGGGCGTCGAGGTACTTCAGAAACAGGAGCCATGATGACTGCTCGGTGTAGTCCAGCTCACTGTTACAGCCAGCGTCCTTGTGCAGGATGTCGTCGATATTCTTGAAGGTTTGTTCGAACACGGCTCCCCATCTCTTTCTTTGTCTTGTTTGTTATAGCGTGGTTGTTTTTTTGAAGGCCAGAGCCATTTTCGGCGAAATCGTTACTCTCCGCTGCGATGCTCACTCCTCGCTTAAAGCCTGTTCGGCAGTGGTCAGCATGAGGCACATGGTCATCGGCTTGACGGGGGATTCGAGGAACCCGCGCGAACGATAGAAGCGCTTGGCGTCCTCGGAGAGGGCATGCACGAGCAGCGCGGTAATTCCGGCAATCTTGGCGGCCTGAAGCGCGCGCAGAATAGCGTCGCGCAGGAGTGCCGTGCCAATGCCTTCTTGGTGGTGCTCCTTATGGATCGCCAGACGGCCAAGCACGAGCACCGGAATCGGGTCTGGACGGTTTTGCCGCATAGACCTTGAGACTTCGCCGTGGCCGATGGCTCCGGCGGCGAGGCAGTAATAGCCAATGACGGCCTGCCCCTCGCACACAACGTAGGTGCGCGAAGAGCCGTTTGCCTGGTTCTTCAGCGCACGCCGCTTCAACCAATCGTCTAGCGATGGCTCGCCGCTTTCAAAGCCGTCAAGTTGGTGATGATCGGCGAGAGGTTCCGGCGACGACAACATTCAGTTTGATTCCCAGGGAACGGATGCCTTCAAGGTGCGGCGAAGCCTGTCGGTTGGAGCGGGCGGGGCATCGAGCATCGCCTGGAAGGCGGCAAAGCCGTTCGCATCGAGTGAAAAATAGGTCTGGTCGAGCAGCACGTCTTCGGCCTGGCGGCACGCGGCTTCGAGCATGAATTCTGAGCGACTGCGACCGAGACGATCAGCGGCCTGGTCGATCAGGTCGCGCTGCCCTGCTTTGGCGCGAATGCTGATAGTGATCGGTTCTTGAGCCTGTGACATAAGGCACCTCCTTGTAATACATTCATAGTACAAATATGTGTTGCAAAAATTCAACAAAAAATCCGCAAGCGCCCTTGTCAAAGAGGGATCTGGGCAAGGAAGGCGGCGACTTGGGAGTGGCGAAAGAGCAAGCGCGGGTTGAAGGCGAAGCCTTGAACCGTCGCGCCCTCCTTGCCCCGCGCTCGTGCGAAGCTGGGGCGCGGCCTCCGGCGGGAGCATAGCTGCCGCCACTAACGGTCATTGCAGTTGCGGCCGCCCCGGATCATGAAAGAAGATTCGAGTTGGGAGGCGATGGGTAGAGGTCGCGCAAAGTTTTGGCGGCTTGACCCCGCAAGCTAACGTGACCCGCTGAACCGACTCGTACCCCGGATTGCTGCCATCGAGCGCACACATTAAAAGGGCCGTTGGCGACGTGTCGCCTTCAGGCAACTTCGGTTCTGGCACCGACCGCCTCCCGCATTCAAGTTTATTGCGAAAGGAGACGGTATGGAACTGGTTCCGATCCACAAGCGGGTCATTGGACTCGACATCCATCAAGCCCAAATCACGGCGTGCGCGATCACCGAGGAATCGGGCGGCGAGACACGCATCGAACAGCGGCAATTTGGGGCCTTCAAACGCGACCGACGAGCGCTGGCAGCCTGGGCGGCGACGCTTGAGCCTGAGGAAGTCGTCATGGAAAGCACGGGCATCTACTGGAAGAGTCCGTATGCGGCGCTGGAGGCGGTGGGTATCCGGGCGACGGTGGTCAATGCCCGCCACGTCAAGCAGGTGCCGGGGCGCAAGACCGATGTCGGTGATGCCCAGTGGCTGGCCACCCTGGCGCGAGCCGGTTTGCTGCGTGCCTCTTTCGTGCCACCGGCCAAACTGCGCGAACTGCGTCTGATCGCTCGACAGCGGCAAAAGCTGGTCGGCCTGCTCTCGTCCGAGAAGAACCGCATGCACAAAGTGCTGACCGACGCCGGCATTCGCCTGGGTGTCGTCGTCAGCGACATCCATGGTCAGTCGGCACGGGCGATGATCAAAGGCCTCCTTGCCGGCGAGCCTCCCCAGGAGGTACTTAAGCTCGCCAGCCGACGCCTCAAGGCCAGCCGTGAGGAGTTGCATGATGCCCTGCAGGGCGAATTGACCGCGAGTCATGTGTTCGTTCTCGACGAACTGTTGCGGCATATCGAGGGACTGGAAGCGGGCATCGCCCGCTTCGACGCTCGCCTGCTCGGCGAACTGGCAAGCGAGATGAATGCGCTGGCGCTGCTGCAAACGCTGCCAGGCGTCGACGCTATCGGCGCCGCCATGCTGCTGGTCGAGATCGGCAGCGACATGAGTGCCTTTGGCTCCCCGGATCGCCTGGCTTCCTGGGTCGGCGTTTGCCCCGGCAACAACGAGTCGGCGGGAAAACGAAAGTCGGGGCGCGTGCGCAAGGGTAATCTCTACGTTCGCCGACTTCTCTGTGAGTTCGCTCACGCCGCCAGTCGGACCAAATCAGCGTTCCAGTCCAAGTTCCAGTCGCTGATCGTTCGCCGCGGTTACAAACGCGCCATCGTCGCTCTGGCTCACAAAATGTTGCGCACCATCTTCTTCATGCTCAAGCGTGGCGAACACTACCGGGATTCCGCCACCAACTATGAGCAGCTTTCCGTACAGCGCAACGCTTCTCGTTGGATCAAGGCCCTGACCCGCTTCGGCTTCATCCCCGCAGCCGCCTGATTCACGACAACCCATTTGCATGACCCCCGGTGGTCAGGTCTTCGTGCGTCTTCCAAGTGGCTTCTTGCACATTAACCTTGAAGACCGCAGAGTCGCGCAAGCGTCTCGAAGGCCTCGCCAAAGCGGAAGGCCTCGCGCGTGGTGGGGTCGCCTCAGAAAACGGAAAATAAAGCACGCTAGCGGCAAAGCTGTCAGGTTTAAGCCTAACGGTCATTGCGTGAGGCGGCTCGCGCCACCCCGGATGATGAAAGAGAATACGAGTGGGTGGAAACGGCAGAGGTCGAGCAATGAGATGGTGGTTGTACCCCGATGCCTAACGTGACCCGCTGAACCGACTCGTACCCCGGATTGCCTCGTGGAGAGCGCACGGTAAAAAGGCCGCAGGGGCAACCCTGCAGGTTGTTTCGGTCAAGCGCCGTTCCCACCCGTTTGTGACTTTACGGGAAAGGAGTGACGGATGGAACTGGCGAAACTGTACAAGCGGGTGGTCGGGCTGGACGTTCACCAGGCGAAGATCACGGCCTGTGCGATCACGGAAGATGAGGCCGGCCAGACG
Organism: Candidatus Accumulibacter phosphatis; assembly: GCF_012939955.1. Classification (GTDB taxonomy): domain Bacteria; phylum Pseudomonadota; class Gammaproteobacteria; order Burkholderiales; family Rhodocyclaceae; genus Accumulibacter; species Accumulibacter delftensis. Next base: position 29,059 of record NZ_SPMY01000109.1, on the reverse strand, counting down.
AGTGTCGAGTTGGCTGAGTTCGGCGGATTCAAGCGTGACCGCCAGGCGATGGCGCAGTGGGTGGCCGCTCACGGTGCCGAGATGGTGGTCATGGAGAGCACCGGCATCTACTGGAAGAGTCCGCATGCGGCGCTGGAACAGGTCGGGATCGTCGCGACGGTGGTCAATGCGCGGCACGTGAAGACCGTACCCGGCCGCAAGACGGACTGGGCGGATGCGCAGTGGCTGGCGATGCTGGCGCGAGCCGGCATGCTGCGCGCGTCTTTCGTGCCGCCAGCGCAGTTCCGGGCTTTGCGCCACGTTGGGCGGCAGCGCCAGCAACTGATCGGCATCCTTTCGAGCGAGAAGAACCGCGTGCACAAGATCCTCTCCGACGGCGGCATTCGTTTGTCGGTGGTGGTGAGCGACATCCACGGCGTCGCCGGGCGAGCGATGGTCAAGGCGCTGATCGCCGAGCACTCTCCCGCCGAAGTGCTGATGCTCGCCGGCAACCGTCTCAAGGCCGACCGTACGGAACTGCTCGATGCGCTCGATGGCGAACTCACCGCCGACCACCGCTTCGTGCTGCATGAATTGATCGCGCACGTCGAGGAGCTCGAACGCCGTATCGATCGTTTCGACCAGTATCTCCTCGATCAACTGGCGTCCTACCGAAGCATGCTGGCACTGATGCAGACCATCCCCGGCATCGACGCAGTGGGTGCAGCCTTGCTGCTGGTCGAGATCGGTAATGACATGAGCGCCTTCGGCTCGGTTGACCGACTGGCTTCCTGGGTGGGTATTTGTCCCGGCAACAACGAGTCCGCCGGAAAGCGCAAGACCGGACGAATACGAAAAGGCAATCCCTGGGTCCGACGCCTGCTTTGCCAGTTCGCCCACGCGGCCAGTCGGACACGATGTGCTTTCAAGTCCAAGTTCGAGGCGCTTCGCTTGCGACGAGGGCATAAGCGCGCCATCGTCGCCATCGCCCACAAGATTCTCAAAACGGTCTTCCTGTTGATCAGCCGACAGACGCACTACCGGGACTCGGCAACCGACTTCGAAGCCCTATCTGTTGCACGCAACGCCCCTCGCTGGTTGAAGATGCTCCAGAAGCACGGCTTTATCCCCGCTGCCGCCTGAGTCTCTCTTCCTGCCAGTTGCTCTGCATGGCATCAAGCGCCAGAGAGTCGCTCGCCTTCAAGAGGGTGTTCTTTCACGGTAAGGCGTTGGGCCTGAAACGTCAGACAAGGCTGAAAGCGGCCCTAATCTGACGTGACGTGAGCGTTCACCTGACGCCAAGTTGAAGCGTACTTCAACCGGACAGGCTCAACCGAAAAGCTCGCTGTGCGAGCCAAGCCGCGCCAGTCTGAGGGTGTCGGCATCCGACTTGCGGTAGATCAGCAGCAGGTCGTGCCAGCCAATGCCGCGATGTGCGCGCTCCAAGCGTGCGCATCAGGTTGCCTGATCGGTTCCCGTTGAGCACGCAGTGCGAATAAGGGCTTCGTGAAGAAGGACAACCCGCTTGCGGGTGGGCCTACTTCACATATCCTGCCCGGCGCTGCAGCGTTGTTCTACCTTTTTTTTACCGTTACTGCACCGTTGTTCTACCTTTTTTCTACCGTTGTTTTACCTTTACTGCACCGTTGTTTTCACAACACCAGCCCGGACAAACAACGGCGACAAAGCGCCGTAACCACGCTTTATCGCCGCCATGACCCTCTTGCGGCCACCCACCCAACTCCCCGCGCGACGACGATTTCCCGAAGAAAGCTGCCCGTTGCCGTGCCCCCCCTTCGCCAGGGTTAAGCGCTTGAACGCGGTTTCTTAAGTGCCGTCAGTTCGCCCTGCAAACGGGCAGCTTCCACCGCAGCGGCCTGGGCTTCGGCGCGTGCCGAAGTCACTGCTTCGCGTTCGGCCGTCTGTCGCGCATGGGCCCGCTCCAGTTCGCCCTTGAGGTCTTCGACCCGTGCCGCCAGTTCGCCGGCCTTGGCTTCGGCGGCGGCCATCCGTTCGGTCTGCGTCGCCCGTGCGGCCACGGCTTCGCGTAGTGCTTGTTCCAGCGTGGCGGCATGGTTGTCGGCCTGCTCTCTCTCGGCCTCCAGCCGGCCGATCGCCTGCTCCGCCTGGTCGAGCTGCGTCTGGATCGCCGCGATCTCTTCTCGCGTCGCCGCCCGCAGCGCTTCCACCTGCTGTCCGGCCTGTTCGTCGAGCAGGCCCCAGAACTCCCGGCCGAGACTCATCAGCCGGGCGACAGCGGGTTCCGGCAGTTCTACCGGCTGCCGCTGCTTCGGCGCCGCCTCCCGCCACTGGTCCAGATAGCGCTTGACCGTCGTATAGCTGCCCCCGCCGATCTCTTCCTGCACGTTCAAGATTGTCGGCGCCGTGCCCTGGTCCGTCAGGGCCTGTGCCACCTCGAAAACACGTTCTTGCGTCACCACCGCCTTGGCCATGATCTTATGTCCTTGAAAGAGTGTTCTGAAATTATCGTTATTACGATAATAATGTTACGGTAATTACCCTAATTTAGCAAGACAACGGGGAAGAATTTTGGCGGGAGCCGGGGCGCGAGCGCCGCGCCGCCGCCTCATTGCGAAGCGAGGCGAAAACAGCGGCTGGATCTGGGGTTACCGCCCCTCTGCACCGTTTCGTCCACGGATTCTGGGGATAACGGCCAGGGGCTGGGCCGCGTAGAATGCCGCCCCATGACCCGTTCCGAACTCATCGCCCGGATCACCGCCCGCTCGGCGGCGCTCACCGTCAGGGATGTCGAAACGGCGGTGAACGCCATTTTTGAGGGTATGACTGAAACCCTGGCGAACGGCGAGCGAATCGAGATACGCGGGTTCGGCAGTTTCCGTTTGACCTACCGGCCACCGCGCATCGGGCGCAATCCCATGACCGGCGACACCGTGCCGGTTCCAGCGAAGGCCCTGCCCCACTTCAAGGCGGGTCGGGAACTGGCGGCACGGGTGAATTCAGACAAGGGTCGTCAGGTGCCTGACGGCTGATGCACGGCCTCTTCGAGCGCCTTGCGGATAAAGCGCTGGTACGGCATCCCGGAACGATCGGCTTCTTCCCTGATGGCCGCGAACAGCGATTCCGACAACCGCATGGTGATGCTGCGATCCTTCGGCTGAAACTCGAAGCGCATCGGGGTCATGCGGGACAGGTCGTAATCGGTCAGGTCTGCCGTCGCGACAAAGTCTTCCGCCGCCTTATCGGTCGGCAGTCTTGGCAATTTCTTTTTCATGGCGTTCAACCGCCTTCGTCAAGGCAAATAGTGGCCTTGGCTGAGTACGGTCACCATCCGCAAAACGGCCCGCCAGGCGCGTCCGCGCGGGCTTGGCTACCCCATGGGGTTAGGCCAAGACAGAAAACCCGTCAGCGACCCGCTCTCGTCGTTCTACGGGGCATCCACGAGCACGGGTGCTCCACGATTCCCCTTTCCTCTACTCAATGCCTGGCCGTCCGGGGGGGCTGAGCGTTACGCTGCCTGGCGGCGGCGTCGGCAAACTTCGGCGACCACAAATTTTGCCGTGACGGCGTGTGGGAGCTGCGGATCGACGCCGGGCTGGGCTATCGCGTGTATTACGCGTAAGCGGGTCAAACGTTGGTGTTGGTGCTGCTGCTCTGCAGCTGCACCAAGCGCAGCCAAAGTTCTGACATCGAGAGGGCGGCAGAGTACTGGCCGACCAGGCGGCGCTGAACGCCACCACGCTTTACCGCACCCTCTCGCCGCAGGGCAACCCTGAGCTGCGCAGCCTTCCGCCCTTGCCTCTCCCTTTGCTGCTGGCTTATCAGCAGGGGCTGACGGGGGGTTCTGGAACAAACGGTCGAGACGCTCAGGCTCTTTCTGCTAAACCGCTTTTCCGGCGGTGGGTAGCCTCTGGTTCCTTCGAGTACTGCAAAGGATTGGATGCGCAACTGTTTGTTGCCTCCGTCCGGCCTCTGGCCGGGCGCTCGACAGGGTGGTTCCTCTGAGGCCGTAGGCCGATCACTTCTTAGTTTTCGGCTATGAAATGTGTCTCGGATGCCGTGCCACGAACAGCCCTTATTCGTTGGTTTTTGGCAGGGCTGCGAGGGTACGGCTGACGGTTACGGTGTCGCCGTTCCGATGGAGGCGATCGTGGCCTTGCGCCGCAGATTAGCGGCCTTGCCGATACGACATCCGGAGCGCCTGGCGCTGATGGACTTGATGGCCAAGCCCTGCTGAATCCGCAGCGATCGATGAAACTAATCGAGGAGATACGGGCAGCGTGACTGCCGCTGTGACCATCCGTACCGCGAACGCGATTGAGCGTCTCAACAATGTGCGTCCGTCTCACGTAATGTGGTTTGAGAATCACCGAATGTGCGTCTGGAGTCGCTATCCGTCTCAACTAATTTGCGTCAGAACGCCCCCTTGATTGTGCGTCTGGGCCGACATCATTTTGCGTCGCTACAGGTATCCATCATTGGCGTTTTCTACGGCGGCCAAGACTACGAAACGATCCTGCAAGACGATTCCGAAGGCTGAAGACGGCGATCAAACGGAACGGTTGACCGCACTTCGCTATCTGGCCGGGGCCTTTGGTGTGGAGTCGCATGGCTGGCCGACCAGGCGGCGCTGAACGCTACCACGCTTTACCGCACCCTCTCGCCGCAGGGCAACCCTGAGCTGCGTAGCCTTACGGCTATCCTGAAGGTGATGGGTGTGCGCCTTGCCGTTCAACCGGATGTTGGACTGAGGTAACGCCCTTGCTTGGCTAGCAATTGCTCTGGGAGAGGCTACAGCGTCTTTTGAGTGATAGTTGGCCCTTCCCTTCCCCGCTTGCCTCTTCCCTTGCTGCCGGCCTGTCAGCGGGGTTGACGGGGGTTCTGGCACAGACGGTTGATACGCCCAGGCTCTTTCTGCTAAACCGCTTTTCCGGCGGGGGGTAGCCTCTGGTCCCTTCGAGTACTGCAAAGGGCTGGATGGCCAACTGTTTGTTGCCTCCGTCCGGCCTCTGGCCGGGCGCTCGACAGAGGGGGTTCCTCTGAGGCCGTAGGCCGATCACTTGTGAAGTGTGAAGTTTGTCCGTGGAGCACGTGTGTTGTGGTTGGCTGGCATGTGTCGAACCCCGTGGCGCTTTCTTTTATTAGAAAAAGATTAAAGAAAGATTAGACCAAGAGGATTGGTTACAATAAGTGGTTGATTATAAATAGATAAATACACTTACTAACAACAAAAGTTATGTGTCGAACCCCGTGCCTTGCATGTGTCGAACCCCGTGCCTTATGTGTCGAACCCCGTGCCGGCATGTGTCGAACCCCCGTGTCGACATGTGTCGAACCCCGTGCCTACTCGTGGCGTGGCAAGGCGGCCGCCCGTTTTACTGTCACGGTGTCGCCTTCGATGCTGTAGCCGTGTAGGAAAGCTATTTTTACCAATTCGTCTAAAGCGGCGCGGCAAAGCCTCTTGAATTCAAACGTCCTTGCCGTCCGGCTTCCCGTTAGTCGTTGCAAAGTCGCCAGCTTGATGGGGTACGGTGTCCGGTGGCTGCTGTAGTAGGCATGGAGGGCTTGCGCTAGAGGTTTTCGCCGCAGTTCTAGCCGCTGCTGCCAGTCTATGGCAGTCCATTGTGTTTCCCCGTAGAGGCGCATCAATTCGCGGTTTAGCTCAATGGAGTAATGGCTTGTTAATTCGTCTTTGATGCCTGCTTTTATCAGTGCGCCAAAGTATGTTTTTCCTTCATGCGTGATTTGCACGGAACAGGCATTGAGCCTGGTTATCCCTTTGTGTAAGCGCTGGTGTTCATCGCCACCGGTGTTTAAGCCAAGAAGTTTGAGAAGGCTGTGCGCCGTGAATGCGCAAACATTTCCTAGCGGGTGTGCCTTTGCCAAATGAACCAAGTTTTCCCATAAGGTTAAATCCTCTTGGTTGAGTTGCTGTCCGGTATATTTGATGGTGATTCCCTGTTGGCTATAGAGGGTGGCACCGTCAATGTAAGTTCGGTCTTTACTGTGGATGGCGGAAAACAGGGCTGACCGGATGAAACTGTTCGGGGTGCCGCGCTTGGCCTCGGGCCAGAGCGGAAGCTGAATTAGTTCGGCTCGCTCGCGCTGTCGTGCGGTTTCCCTCAAGCGTTCAATGCTTGCGAAGAGTTGGTCTGGTTGCGGTTCGGTCATGCTTTCCCTCCTTCGCTTAAGCAATAGGCGGCTTGCCGTGCTTTATAAACCACTCATTGAGGGCCTCAGTCAATGCCTCTTGGGCGGTCAAGTGAAGGTCGGTGATAGTGTGTTTTAGTTGCTGACGTGCTGCCGATGGAACCCAAAACGGTAAGGCTACCCTGCCCGTTCTGGTCGCTGGGGTTTTGGTCTTCGGGTCGGTTGGCTTTGGATTGACGGCCTTGGCGGCTTCGGTGAAGGCTCCGGCTCCGGCGATGTTCATTTTTTGGCGTGGCTGGGTCATACAGTGGCTCTCTCTTTCTGCTTCGTGGTTGCAAGCAACATTGTGACATCACGATATAACAATGCAACTTCTTCGGCAGCCTTGCCTTGCGGGTCGTACTCGTGCACGGCGCGACCATCGACCAAGGCATCCTCAAGCGCCACCCAATCATGGACGACGGTTTGAAGCACGGTTGCCCCGATGCTTTCCAAGGCTTCCCGCGCTTCAGCGACCTTGCGCTTGCCACGTCTTGCTGCGTTGAGAACGATTGCGGCAGGTTTTCCGGTGGCTCTGACAATGACCAAAGTGGAAACCATCGCATCAAGGTCAAAAGTGGCTGGGCGACATGGGATGAGAACGGCGTCCGCGCTTTGCGCGGCCAAGGCTGCTTCCCTGTTGGCGTGGGGGGCTGTGTCAAGGATGAGCAGGTCAATCCCGTTTTCGATGCCGAGATTCTTGAGGTGTTCCAGATTGTCGGCGGTCGCTTTCGTCGCGTCGAGCTTCGGGCTTAGCTCGTTGCCTTCTGCACGACGGGCATTCCACTTGTAGGCGCTCGCCTGCTGGTCTAAATCGACAATGGCAGGGTGCAAGCCTTGTTGTCGAGCATATGCGGCCAAATGAACGGCGAGGGTTGTTTTGCCGCAACCGCCTTTTTGGCTGACTAACGCTAGGGTGAGCATGGTTGTAGCCTCTTTGTTGTGGTAGTGTGACATTGTGTGATTGCGCTATAACAATGCTGTTTGTATCATAACAAGTGTATAAGCGTCAATACTTCCCCGCGCACTTGTACGGCTGCGGCGCGGATTGAAGGCAAAGCCTGCGCCGTGGTTTTCGCCGCGCTCCAGCGAAGCGAGAGCGCGGCCCCGGCGGGAGTGAAGCTGCCGCCGCTGGTCAAACGGCGCGACCGGGCAGATAGGCAATGCTCCCAACCTAGCGCGCCATTGTCATAATTCGACCAGCAAACAAAGAAACGGGTTGCGCGCCTGGAAGGCTCCCGGCAGAATCCGTATCCCATTGATACGGATGTAAAATTTTATATGCAGCGATCTTTATGTCAACGTCGTTAACTCATTTTTCTAACTTCCTTTTTTTCTCACGCTTTTTTTCGTCAAGTCGCGTCTGACAGAAAAAAGCGTTCTCACGAACAGGTGTCCTCAGTTTCCCCCGCCTGATCGCCTGCCTGCTCGGCGGATACACCTCCAAAGTGCAGTCTGAACTGGACGCGTTCTTTGCCAACCTGGCCAACCGCGCCGATCTGATGCGAGAAGTCTCGGCGCAGGCCTTTGCCAAAGCCCGAATGCAGGTGTCGGTCGCAGCCTTTGAGGTCCTCAACGATCATTTCCTGGCCTTGGTCGATGCGCAGTTCGGCTTTCCCCTCTGGTACGGCCTGCGCGTCGTCGCCGGTGATGCCACAGTCCTGCGCTTGACCCTCTTCGGGAAGACCCGTGACGGCAAGCGATTCGTCCGCCACATAGTCGACGCCATTGGCTTCGCGCTCTATCTGCCCGGTATCGAAATGACCCTGGCTGCCAAGCTCTATTCCCCCCAACACCGGCGAGCGTCAGATGCTCTTCGAACACCTCGGCAAGCTCCGTTCCAATGACATCCTGGTACTCGACCGAGGTTACCCGGCCTACTGGCCCAGTGGGAGCGAAGCTCCAATTTGAGGCCACATAAGCATTTGCTGTTCCTTAATAGGTGTAGCGACGCAGGCATCACCTGAATATAGAAGAACGAAATTATTAGAGTCTTGGGCACGGGTTGAAGGCACAGCCTTGAACTTGTGCCGTGGCGAACTAGGGCTGGGCGCAGCCGTACACCATGCGCGGTGAAGCCCTGGCGAAGGTTGAAACACGAAAGCAACCGCGTTGATAGCAACGATGATCAAGCGCGAGGCGGTGCGACCACAATGACTTTTGCCGAAACGCTTGTGTTGATTATCAGTATGTGATACTGATAAATGATGCCGTCGCGCGATACCTCACTCGACAACCTCTTAGACCTGCATGGCCAGGTGCTGGTGATTGATGCCGCAGGCTATTGGGTGCGCTTCGTCGTTCATCAAGTGCCTGTGACCGCGCAGAAACCGCACGGTCTGGACTACGCGATGCCCATGCACGCGCCGGACGGCACGCGCCTGGTCGGGTTCGATAACGCCCACCAGGTTGAAGGAAAGCGCCGCGCCGAGCATGACCACAAGCGCCGCTTGCGAACGGTCAAGCCCTACGCATATCGCGACGCCCCCTCACTCGTCGCGGATTTCTGGTCAGAAGTCGAGGCCGTTATGCGCGAAAAAGGAGTCTGGTTATGAAAACGCTGAAAGTTGGCATTGCCTCGTATGAGGATATGAAGGCACGCACCATGGCTATCGCCAAGGGCGCACTGAAGCCCAAGGCAGGAGATCCGACGGTCTGGTTCACCTCGCCGGAAAGCTTCGCTAAGCTGCTGTCTAATCGCAACCGCACGCTGCTGGGCGTCATTGTCGATACGCGGCCAGAGTCGCTCAACGCCCTGGCTTCAACCACCGGGCGCACGGCAGGCAACCTGTCTCGCACCCTGCGGACAATGGAGCGCTATGGTCTTGTCCGCCTGCACAAAGGGGTGAGGGGCGCTGTCCGACCTGAAGTCCCGTACCGGGATGTCCAACTCGAAATGCGCCTTTCCAGTAGCTGAGGCTGGACGCGTAACATTGGCAGCGATGCTTTTGACGTTGGGGTCTGAGGCGCAGTTGCAGATGCTGGAGGCGGCGGCCACCACCATCGACCTGATCGAATCGAAGGTGCTGAGCCTGCTTGGGGAACTGGCTGTGCTGTTTCTGCCGGAGCTGCAGTCCGGGTTCACCAACGGCCTGTCGGCGGTTGAGCGGAAGAAGGAGCCAGTCAGGAGTCGGCTGCACTGGCCGATTGCAGGGCGGCATACAGCGCCGTCTTGCTCACCTTGAGCCGCGTTGCAGCCTCGCGGACGTTCAGCCCGTTGGCGATGTGATCCTGTGCCCGCTGCAACTTGTCGGCGGTAACGACCGGCTTGCGTCCACCTTTTCGCCCGCGAGCGGCGGCAGCGGTCAACCCGGCCTTGGTGCGCTCGCGGATCAAGTCGCGCTCGAACTGGCCCAATGCGCCGAACACATGGAAGATGAGCCGCCCGCCCGGCGTCGTGGTGTCGATGGCCTCAGTCAGCGAACGGAATCCAACGCCACGCGCTTCCAGTGCGGCTATCGTATCGATCAGATGAGGCAGGGAGCGCCCGAGCCGATCCAGCCGCCAAACGGCCAGCACGTCGCCGTCGCGCAGATAGGCCAGCGCCTCAGCCAAGCCGGGACGGTCGGCCTTGGCCCCGGAAACCGTGTCCTCGAAAATGCGCTCGCAGCCCGCCTTGTTCAGCGCGTCCGTCTGCAAAGCGGTGTCTTGTTCCGCAGTCGATACCCGCGCATAGCCGATCAGTGCCATTGTCATCCCTTTTGTCCGTCATTCCGTCCGCCTATCTTAATGTCCGACAACCCATTAAACAAGTGTTTTGCCGGACACTGTCCGGCTTGGCCGCCTAATGATCGTTTGACGGACATTGACCGTAAGGTATTTTTGCATTACGCTGCAAAGCGTCAACCTACGAGATTGCGAGGGCACAGCACCATGACCACATTGACTGTTACCGCACGGGGACAAGTGACGTTTCGGAAGGACGTACTGCAACACCTCGGCATCAGGCCAGGCGACAAGATCGAGCTGGACTTACTGCCAGATGGTCGGGGCGTACTCAAGGCGGCGCGGCCCGCTGGGACGATATCCAGCTTCGTCGGCCTGCTCGCGGGCAGGACGCAGAAGGTTGCCACCATCGAAGAAATCAACGAGGCGGCGGCGCTTGGATGGGCAGGCAAGAAATGAAGGTCGCAGTCGATACCAATGTCCTTGTGCGTGCTGTTGTGCGCGACGATCCCGTACAAGCGAACGTTGCCGCGACAGTTTTGACCGACGCCGAGTTGATCGCGGTAGCAACGCCGTGCCTATGCGAATTTGTTTGGGTGCTGCTCCGGGTATATGGCTTCCAGCAAGCCGACGCGGCCGGCGCGATCCGGGCACTACTTGCCGCTGCGAACGTGGAAGTGAACCGGCCCGCCGTGGAGGCCGGCTTGCTGGTGCTCGACACGGGCGGAGATTTTGCCGATGGCGTTATTGCCTACGAGGGCAATTGGCTTGGCGGGGAAACCTTCGTTTCCTTCGATAAGAAGGCGGTGGCACTTCTCACGGCTCAAGGGCAATCAACGCGCCTTTTGTGACGGACATGAGCATGAACGAATTCCGCCGACTGGCCGCGAAGATCGACCAGCACATGCAACAGCTTGCCGCCCAGGGCGTCAGCGAGGCCCATGCCGTCATCAATCGCATGATGGGGTACGTGCCTGACCTGCACAGGATATGGGTCGGCACGACCGACCAGCAACTCATGGCGCTGTCCCGCGAGCTCCCAGGGTTCTACCGCTACGCCCGCATCATGGAAGAGGCGTCCGAAGCCGAACGCAACAAGGCATCGCGGCCCTATGACGGCATGGCCGAGTTCTCCGAACAGCACAAGCAAATGGGAGCGCAACTGCTGACCACTGCGGCCACGCTTGAGCGCGGCTACCAGGCATTTCGTGCGAGCGGCAACCTGCAAGTCTTCCGGCCTCAGCTCGACGAGCTGGGCCGACTGCATCGGCAATGGCTGTCCGACCTGGACGCCTTCAAAGACTCGCTGCGTGCGCAGGGCGCAGAACCCAAGGTGCTGGAATACGTGAACGAGGTGTTCGGCCGCCTGGTCGAGCACATCAAGCAGCTTGCCGGGTGATCGCCGGAATTTCCGGCGGTTCCGGCTTCGTCGCGCCGTGCATTGGACTTCTGAGCAATCCCAGCCCCTCGCGGCGTTTCGTGCATAGAACTCCTGACCTTTGACGGTCAGAAATCCGCTGCGCACACGGCGGCCAGCCCAATGAACTGGTGCAGTCGTCTTCTGAAAATGACAAGCTCACGCTGTCACATAATCGAACGTATATGTGACAGGTGAAGAGATGTTGATCGGCTATATGCGGGTGTCGAAAGCGGATGGATCCCAATCCACCGATCTGCAGCGCGATGCATTGATCGGCGTCGGGGTGAGTCCTTCACATCTCTACGAAGATCTGGCTTCAGGCAGACGAGATGATCGACCGGGATTGGCTGCTTGCCTGAAAGCGCTCCGTGAAGGCGACACGCTGATCGTGTGGAAGCTCGATCGGCTCGGCCGTGATCTGCGCCATCTGATCAACACCGTGCACGACCTGACTGCGCGTAGCGTGGGATTGAAGGTCCTGACGGGTCACGGTGCGGCGGTCGACACGACAACCGCCGCGGGCAAGCTTGTGTTCGGAATTTTTGCTGCGCTGGCCGAATTCGAGCGGGAGTTGATTTCCGAGCGGACCGTGGCCGGACTTGCCTCGGCACGCGCCGCACGCGGCAGGAACGGCGGGCGGCCGTTCAAGATGACCGCCGCGAAACTGCGATTGGCTATGGCGGCGATGGGGCAGCCGGAAACCGTGGTTGGTGATCTGTGTGGGGAACTCGGCGTCACTCGACAGACGTTGTACCGGCACGTCTCGCCAAACGGCGAGTTGCGTCCAGATGGACTGAAGTTGCTTTCGCGGGGATGATCTTAGCCTGGAGGTGGATTGCTCACTACGGCAAATTGTCGTCAGCAAGCCACAAAAAGTCAGTGGCCGCTTATGGTTTGGAGCGGCCAGCCAGACCCGTTACTGGGGTTGTAAGCCGGAACCTGTGGTTCCGTGGGAGTGGCGACGTGTCAAGCGTGGCGGATAACCTGCGGCACTACGCTTGCCGTTGATTGTTGCCGAGGTTTCACGCTTCTTGATTCGACGGCTTCCTAAGCGACGGTTTGCCGTATCGCTGGACGACATTTTCCTTTCATCAAGTTGACATCATCGTCAGTTCTGGCGATGATCAACCTATGCGTTACCCAGGGGGAAAAGGCAAGTGCTTCCAGCGGTTGATCAATCTGATGCCGCCGCACTCGATCTATATTGAGTCTCATCTTGGCGGTGGCGCCGTCATGCGCAACAAGCGACCGGCAAGGCGGAACATCGGAATCGACGCCGATAGGTCCGTCATAGAACGGTGGCACCGTGAGCGCCCAACACCTTGCGAGCTTGTGCATGGGGATGCAGTTGCCTTCCTTGAACGCTTCACGTTTTCAAGTGGCGAACTCGTCTATTCGGATCCTCCCTATCTCGCAGAGACGAGACGCAACGGAAAGATCTACCGTCACGAGTATTCTGATCGAGACCACGATCGCCTTCTTTCGATCCTGGCGGCTTTGCCTTGCATGGTGATGGTCTCCGGCTATGACAGCGAGTTGTATCGCGAATGGCTGGCTGACTGGCGATTGGTGACCTTTTCGGCAAAGACCCATTTCGGTGTTCGGCAGGAGTGCGTGTGGCTGAACTTCGAAGAGCCATCAGAGTTGCACGACGCTTCGTTTTTCGGCGCCTCCTTTCGTGAGCGGGAGGCGACGAAACGACGTCACTCCCGGATGCTGGGCCGTTTCGACCAAATGAATCCTGTCGAACGCAACCATGTTTTGCAGTTACTAAATGAGCGCTTTGGGAACGGACATGTGACACGATGAGACAGTCAGCACCAGTGCTACTTGGCCATACGGTTGTACAGATCGATCTGCCAAACGCCGAATCGGATGTCCTCCCCGGCTTGCCGTGGGGCGCGATCGAAGCATTCCCAACCCCAGCGTATTGGGCATATCAGGTCATGGCACGTCGCGTCACCAGCGGGCCGGCCAAGCACCGCCTTGGCGAGACTCTGGCCCAGGAAGTAGCAGCATGCCTTCTCGGCGGCCATGGAATCCCAGCGAATGTCGGACTTGCCGCTTTCCAGCGACTCAAATCCCTAGGCGTGCTCCACTCGACGCCATCGGAGGCCGATCTGTTCAGCTTGTTGTCTGAGCCTTTGCAGGTGAACGACCGGCGAATCAAATACCGCTTTGCTCGGCAGAAGGCGAGCTACCTGAGTTCAGCTTTGGCCCGCCTTGCCAGCGGATCGCCACCCCTCGATTCCGGCAAATCGCTGCGAAACTGGTTGCTCAGGTCGCCTGGAATTGGGCTCAAGACGGCATCTTGGATTGCGCGAAATTGGCTCACCGCAAACGATGTGGCCATCTTGGACATCCATGTCCTTCGTGCGGGCGCATTGGGCGGATTCTTCGATGAATCGCTCACTGTTGAACGCAACTATCTGGAGCTGGAGTCCCAGTTTCTGCGATTCAGCCAAGCGATCGGGGCCTGGCCTTCGGAGCTGGACGCTGTTTTGTGGTTTGAAATGACGAACTCCCCTCTTAGCGTGAGCGAACTCATGGGGGGCCGTCGCAGTCGGGTGCGACCTAGTGTCCCAGATACGGCTTCTTCGGGTGCCTCGTCAGCGCTACGAGCCGGCAAAAGCTACACCGACCCCCACCAAGCCAACCTCATCGAGTAACTGAGAGACCCACGGTTCTCCAGTCACTCCGAGCGGGCAGAAGCTCAAATCGAGCGCTTCCGCCGACATAGCGAGAAATCCCAGCAGTACGCCGGCATCCCGCCAAATGAGGCTTGCAGGATGAGCATACCTGGCTGCAACTTTGCCGACCTCAGCAGCGAATACGATAAGCGTTGCGTCGGCGGCCGGCACGATCGCCTCCATCGCGATGCGAGCCTCCCGTGGGTCTGAATTCGCTTTGACTGCCTTCAGAGCATGCGTGAATGCGTCGTACCTGTACCAAGTAGCTTCACCGGGGTTGATCAACAAGAGGTGAATCGGATGGATGGCGCCGGCAGAAGGCGTTGGTCGGCGTGTAATCGGAAATCCGAGCGAAGCCTCGCCCGTCTGGTGTACTCGGCAACTGAGGTCTAGAAGGGCGCCGAGGTGTTCACTTTTCAATTTACCAAAGCTGCGGCGAGTACGCCGTCTGGCAACTAATTGCGCGAAGGATAGTTCATCGACGCTACCAGGCTGCCACGCCGGTAACGGAACGGCTTCTCCGTCTGGCCAGACGATCGGAATGTAAGGATCCGGCGCTGGCAGAGGGCGCGGATTACCCAGATCGAACCAATTCATTGCCCAGTTCTCGAAGAACCTCGAAATACTTGTTACAACCTCTGCATGCGCCGCAAGCCACGTCCGCCTTGTGGCAACTGTGAGCCCATGCAAGTATCTCAAGCGGTACGCCGGATTGGCGTACGAGATCCACAGTGCTCATGCCAATGGCTGGGGCCGATACCGTCAGTCCACCTTCCTGCACAGCGAGCAAGGCGCTCATGGCGGACAAGAAGTTAGGCGTGCCGTCACGGTGAGATGCGTCGGATGCGACGGTTCCTAACCAAAGCTGCCTCACTTCAAGCGTGACAGCCTTCATTGCAGCCAGGGTTATGAGCAGTTGATTGCGATAGGGCCACCAATCGGTAGCGGGTGCTAAGGCGTTGGGTTCAAGGCCGGCCATGTCGCCAGACCCGAGGGAATGGCAATCAACTTGCAGGACATGGTGAGGGATACGCAGGCGGCGGCAAATCGCTTGGGAAGCGGTGATTTCTGCGGCGGCTGGAAGTTGCCCATAGTCGATGGTGATCGCGATGTCAGGGTGCTTCCACCAAGCGATAGAGATCGAGTCCATCCCACCTGAAAGCAGCAGTGCGGCGGTCATAGGGCGCAAGCTGTCCAAAGCGTCTGGTAGATGGCAGTGGCGTAATCGTCGCACAGCGTGCAGCCTGAACCTCCCATCATTTTCTTGTTTTCGTCAGTTTCGTTCTCACAGTAGAAGATGACGGGTTTCGCCTTGGCGCAGGTGTAACCCACCTCATAGATCGTTCCAGAATCCAGGCCGTCTCCAATCGCAAACACCAGATCGGCTTTATCAATTCCTTCAAGGTCCAGTTGGACGACATCATCCGCTGATCCATGGCCGACCTCGTGGTAAGGCGAGAACACGCGTAGTCCCATTGCTTTGAGATCGGCTAGGGCTTGTTCGACGAGCCATAATTGCGCCAACGTAAAAAATGGTCCGGCCAAATAAACCAAGGGCCGGTAGCCAGCAAGATAGGCCTTCGACACGACTACGGGTTTGGGCTTGAAAGCGTTCAAGAGATCCGGCGTCGCGAACCCCCTGGTTTGGCAGTAGTAGGCTGTCCCTTGCGAAGCCAAGTCGGCGCTCTCGACAGGCGATTTGCCTTCGTTCATCCAATGAAAGGCGAAATGGGCCACGAAGTTATCGCCAGAACCGATCTTCCAGACTCGCTTAGTTTGGTAGGCGGGGACACGGTGACCTGCGGCTCCATCATGAACCAGCGATCCCTCGGCACCAAGCTTGATGACGACGACCTGTGCCTCACTATGCTGAATGAGGTGTTCAGCCAGATTCTCTGGAGATCTGCCAGGAAGTCCAGTCATGGATTCGGCTTCGCGCCTGTTCAGGATGAGGGCAAGATTGTCAGCGGTGGATCCGTTGGTGCAGAACAGTTCAGGAGAACTCGCGCTTTGGGGGTCGTAGACGACCTGCCCCCCTTTTACAATGGCGTCGCCTTCCAAGAGCCCAAAACGAACGATCCGGTCCGCGGTGACACTGAGAGGGGGCTCTTGTTTCCCGAGCCCGTAGATACGAGGCGTTTCCAGACTATGGTGATACTCGAAGGCGATAGACTGGCTAACTTGCGTAGGAATTACATGGAAGTCTTCTAGCGCTGCACGCGATTCCAGAACTTCCTGGGCTAGCGTATCCACATAGGTGTACAGGTCCACCTGGCCGCCCATGCAGCTGATCGCAGAAGCCGCCCTGCCTGCGGAGCCAAACACCTCTTTCCATCCGGGCCACATGCACCTTTCACGATAGACGCCACCTACCACGGCAATTCGGGAAGGTACTCGTCCGTTCCCGCTCACTTGGCCCTGACCCGAACTTTGACTTGCCCTTCGTTCTTGTCTGTGACCTCTGCATAGTACTTTGTGCCTCGGAGAATGCACTCACGTAGGCTGCGGACCTCGGGGGATGCAAGGCCACCGGCAACCTCTCCGTTAAAGAGCACAACAACAGACTCAACACCGCTACCGGCTTGGACCGTGACATCTAGCTTGTCATGCACATGAATGCCGGCGAGCACTGCAGGTTTAGGCGAACTTAGCTGAGTGTCGATGACGATGGCCTCGCAATTGTCAGGTGGCGCAAAACCACCACCTCCTCCGCCCCCCAGAACCAGACATCTGACCTCCTCCTATCGGCTGACTAGACGCTACATCATGACATATGCGCGACGGATGCGCCGCAGTTACCTAGTCACTGCAGGAAAATCATTCCTGTCTTGACGTGGACGCTGACGCGCTTCCGTCACCGCAAGCTTACAGCCGAGGCTCTTGGCTTGGGTCGGATTTCAGAACGTGGGCGGTGTAGTCGTCATGTCTTCGTCCGGGGCGTCATGATGTTCCACTCCTGGCGTGTCGAAGATAAGCAGAGAAAGTGACATGTCATATCGATCGGAGAGGACCGCCATCTCGCGCACGGGCAGCTTCATGGGCCAGACGCCTTCGGGGTGTTCGACACCCGATCGGTAGTCGGTCGTTGAAAGCGCTATGCTGGGATTTACGGCAAAAGAGTCCGAAGGAAGCTCCATGCCCACTTGGAGCGCGTCGAACGTGTATCTCTTCGCACTGCCACTGGCCTTCCACCAGTGCAGCATCCCCTCGCGCCCCATGACGGCGACCGCTGCTTGGTCGGTGAACTCCAACCACTTGAGGATCACAGCGGTGAGCGAAACGCCGTAGCGGTCGGCGCACTCGCCCAACAGGTCGAGAGTGATTCGACGCCCGCGCACCTGCTGGGTATAGTCGTCGATGGGCATGAGCAGATACGATGCGAACTGATCCGCTTCGCGTTCGATCCTCGTGCCCGTAATTCCCAGGGTCGCGTTTTGTGAGCACTGGAACGCCTCCTGCAACTTGCGGTGCAGGACGTAGTGCCCGAACTCGTGCGCCACGGTGAAATTGGAGCGGCCTGGCAGGTCGGGGTGCGGGTGGTACAGCAGCGCCCAGACTTTTCTCTCCTTTAGCCAGAACAGGCCACCCTCAAAGCCTTTCAGCTCCTTGGCTTGCAACTCCCCGATGGGGGCCTCTGGCACCACGTTTCTAGACCATTCCTGCGCCAGCGCTCCGGCATTGATCGGAAACGTGAGGCCATGGACGGCGCGCCATAGTCGCGCCATCTTGATTGCCTCACGCTTGGGAGAGAGCGGCGCGATCAAGGGCCGGCCTTCTTGTCGAGTACGCTGAGGATCTCCTGTAACTGCTGCTTCACCCCGTTGTCCAGCGACTGGTACTTGCGGAAGAACGCCTCGTCGGCCACGTCGATCGAGGGTTCGGCGACGTCATCGTTCATCAGGAACTCGGGTGTCACGCCCAGGACCTTCGCCACCTCGTGGATCCGGTCTGCGGAGGGGCGGGCCTTTTCCTTGTTTTCCAGTTCCCACACAGATGACTTGGACGCGCCGATCTGCTCCGCGAACTGCTCCAGAGTCAGGCCTGCCTTCTTCCGCAGTGCGCGGACCTTTTCACCCAATGCTGGCATCTCGTTCGGCTTTCCGATAAAAAAAAATTCTTGACTCCGGAAGTTCGGAAGTTCATACTTTTAATTATGTGCTTTCCGAACTTAATGCGCAACCCCGACTTGGTAACACAGCCTGCCGGGGAGAGGCCACTGGGCGGAACGTCGCAATCAACCAATCCTAAAAGGGGATGACCATGAGCAAGATATTGAAGCCCGGCACGCCGGCACCGAGGTCCGGTCAGTACAAGAACCCGGGTACGGGGAATGAAGTGACCGGGGTGAAGGGCAAGCCCTTGCCCCCCACGCCGCGGCCGGGTCAAGGCTACACGCTGGTGGATCCCACCAAGCACAAGCGCTGAGCTGGGACGACTCCAGGTGTAGCGGCAACAAAGAAAGACAACAACCTCAAGGAACCCCGTGATCTGCGAACCTGTGACTCTTCCCCAACGCCCCCTCATCTCGACGCGGTCGTCCGCCCGTTTCTTCCACTTGGTGGATGCCATCGCCCGGGCAAACGAGCCAACGCCGACCCAGTTGACGGCGCTGGAACGTTCATACAACAGCACCGGCGAATTTCTTTCGGGCTGCTCGGAGTTCCATGGCGATCTGATCCAGATCCATGCCCACGGCTCTCGCCAGCTGGGCACCATTGTGCGGCCACGGGATGGCTCACGGGAGGGCTTCGACATCGACTTGATCGCCCGGCTCACGCCAGAGGCTCGTCGCAAATACGAAGGCGACCGCGGTCCGGCCTTGCTGCTCGATCGTTTGCACGGGGTGCTGTCTCGTTACGCCGAGGCGCACGGGCTGCAGCTGCATCGCTGGGAACGTTGCGCGACACTTGAGTATTCTGACGGCATGTTTGCCGACATCGCGCCTGTTATCGATGCGCCGCTGCTCGCGGCGCCGTTCGGAGACACGCATGGGCTCATCCCAGATCGCGAACTTCGGCGTTTCGACTCGACAAACCCGCGTGGCTACGCGAAGCACTTCGATCTGGCCGCCGCCATCTCTCCGAACTTCACGGCCGCTCTGAGCTTCTCGGAGGCGATGGACTCCGTGACGCGCGCGGACGTCACCCCTTTGCCGGACGCACAGGAGGTGTTCGGCCGGCTCCTGTGCCGCTTGGTTCAGCTGTTGAAGCTGCATCGCAATGAGGCATTCGGCGTCGTACAAGTCGGCCAGGACATGGCGCCGTCGTCGGTCTTCCTGACGACGCTAGCCGCTATGGCCTACGCGGTGGAGGCGCCACAACCGCATGAAAGTCCCTTGGAACTGCTGCTTGATATCGTCGTGCGCATGCCGCTGCACTTCGAGCGCATCTCGCGGCCCGATGGCACTGAAGAATGGGTATTGCCCAACCCGTCGGCGCCGAAGGACAACCTCGCAGCGAGCATGAATTTGCCAGCGCGGCAGGAGGCATTCTTTTTCTGGCACCGGCGACTGATCAGCGACCTGAACCGCATCTTGAATGCGATCGAACATCATGAAGGTATGGACGTGCTCCTCAAGGCACTGCAAGCCGCTTTCGGTTCTCACAGCGCCGGAGCCATTCAGCAGGCGCAAGCTGAGCGCCAAAGCGCAAGCCGCGCTGCCGGCCGGGTGACGTTGATTTCTTCGGTGGCCGCTGCGCCGATCAACGTCCCGGTGCGTTCGCACACCTATTTCGGGCGTTGATGACGCGCTATCCCATTGCGCCGACCCCTACGTTGGCCCAGCGGGCATTGGAGCTACGCGCGTTGCCTCTCGACGGTGCGCGACTTGTGTTCTTCTCGGGCCGCGCCTTGCACTACCGGTTTCGCCTGGCGCCCAGCGAGTTCGGCCGGATTTATACGTGCGAACTTCGTCTTACGCCAGACGCCCGGGCACCGGAGATGTTCGTGCTGGATCCCGACTTGAAGACCCTGGCGGACGAAGAAGCCCTGCCTCATATCTATCCCAGCAAGGGGGTAGGCACCAAGCTGTGTCTGTGGTGGCCCAAGCAGCGCGAATGGCTGCCGCAGATGAAGCTGTCGGAGACCTACATTCCCTGGACTTCAGAATGGCTGTGGTACTTCGAGGATTGGCTCGCAACAGGCACCTGGTCTGGCGGGGGTAATCATCCTCGGATACGCGTGACGCGCTGGGCATGAGGAATGTCGGTGGCTAAGGAGAGCGCGGCAACACAACAAGGAAAAGAGATGAATGAAATCGACAAGCAGCAGGTTCAGCCGAGAATGCTGAACCTGCTGCGTGCCCGGACGCTGATCTACCGGCGCGCCAAGAACTACCAGGCCGTCGGGCTGGTGATCTCGCTGGGGCTGCCGTTAGTGGGGCTCGCAGCAGCAGCGCTGTTTTCAGCGTCGAAGCCGTTCATCGCGCTCTTTGCCCTGACCTTCAGCTACTTGGAAGTGCTGTTCTTCGACCCCTGGCTCAGAACGCAACTCAAGACTGCTGCCAAGCTGCAGGAGGACTTCGATTGCACGTTGTTGGGAATGGACTGGAACGTATTTCTGGCCGGCAGTCGGGTCGACCCTGAACAAGTGTTCGAGGATGCCTGTAGAACACTCAGCGCGAAAGACGAGAAGCGTCTGCTGGATTGGTACCCACTGACCGTCAATGCCCTGCCGCTTCATCTGGCCAGACTCGTGTGCCAGCGCACCAATATCTGGTACGACAGCGCGTTGAGAAAGCGCTACCGAATGGTTTTGCTGTTCGGTGCCGTTGCGATCATGTTTTTTGTCGGAATGGGCTCCCTGTGGATCGACACCACCATAACCTCGTTCGTCCTGTCGACGTTGGCCCCGATGACGCCCATGATGATCTGGGCATTGCGGGAGCGCAATCGGCACGCGGCGACTTGCGAATTGCTGGACCGCTTGAACGAGGACGTGAAGAAGCTCTTCGACAAGTCGCGTGCAGGGGCAACGGAACAAGAAATCAGCATGAGGTCGCGTGAGTTGCAGGATGCCATCTACAACCATCGCGTTTCCAGCCCGCTGATCTTCGACTGGATCTACAACCGACTGCGCAGCCAGATGGAGGAGCGCATGAATGCCGGCGCTCAGGAACTGGTCGACCAACTGCGACTAACACCCGCGCCAATGACCATGACTACAAAGTGGGATGAAAAATGAAGCTAATCCAGGACTTCAACACCTTCTTGGTCTACACGGTCAACCTCAACAGCACACGGTTCGGCCAACTCGAGAATGGCATTGAGGCCATCAAGACCTCGGTGAGAGGGCTAAATTGGAAGCCAACGATCGTCGGATTCGCGGCACACGGGTCGTGGGCGCACAAGACCATCATCAAACCTTTGTCCGGGGATCCGTTCGATGTAGACCTGCTGGTATACGTAAAGCCCGTCGCAAGATGGGAAGCGAAGGACTACATCAACGAACTGTATGCCGAGATGGGAAAGCGCGGATTGTACAAGGACAAGATCCGTCGGTACTCGCACTGCATCACCATCGAGTACGCTGGCGAGCGCAAGATCGACGTGGCGCCCTGCGTGAAGGAGCGCCTTCAATCGGGCGCCTGGGAGGTGTGCAACCGCGGTACCAACTCTTTCGAGAAGTCCAACCCGCTGGATTACACGAACTGGCTAATCGAACGTAATGCCATCAGCGGGAGCAATAATTTTCGCAAGACAACCCGCTTGCTGAAATATCTGCGAGACATCAAGACGAACTTCACGTGCCCGTCCTTTCTGCTGACGACGCTGCTAGGAATGCAGGTCTATGCATCGGACAAGGGGACGCCTGGTTTTGTCGATGTCCCCACGACACTGAAAACGCTGATTGACCGTCTTGACGATTGGCTACAGGCGAACCCAAGCAAGCCGACGGTACGCAACCCCGTACTCTTCGAAGAAATTCAGAGCAACGCCTGGGACGATACGAAGTACAGCAACTTCCGAGCGAAGGTCAACCTGTACCGCGGCTGGATCGATGACGCGTATGACGAGCCGGACAAGGAGGAGAGCATCGGCAAGTGGCAGCGTGTCTTTGGGGACGACTTTGCGGTTCGAGAAGCCGAGGAAAAGGCGAGCAAGGTCAGCGAAGTGGCGCTGGCAGCGATCAGGGGAACGCCGTTATTGGAGGGCGTTGGCGACCTGGTAGCGCTGGTGAAAAAGATCGGCCGGGCGGCGTTGCCAAGCGGATTTGATCGGCTGCCGCACATGCGCCGCCCCCGATGGCGAAACGTGCTTGGCACTCGCCTGAGCGTGAATGTCGGCGCGCAGTTGTGGACGGCGCGCGACGGGCAGCAACTCCATACGCTTCGCAGCCTAGAGCCTTTGACGTCTGGGTTTTGGGTGCGTTTCAACGCCAGAAACAATCAGGGGCTTCCGTTCCCGGATACCTACAAGGTCGAATGGCGTGTGACGAACACGGACGAAGTCGCACGTCGTGCCAATGCCCTTCGCGGCGACTACTACCGATCGGATAGTTCGGGGGTACGCTGGGAGCAGTTGTCATACCGTGGGGTTCACATGGTGGAGGCGTTCCTGATTCGCAAAACCGACGACGTCCTCCTTGGAAAAAGCGAGCCGTTCTATGTGGTCATCGAATAGCGGTGGTGGAGTGCGGCTGATGTCGAGTGTGGAGCGTACGCAATGTTTGCTCAGCGCAACTGCACCAAACAGGGTACAACGGCAGAATGCCCACAATCAGTCTGGAGAGGCTAGCCAGACCAGCAACTGCTGAGGCCGAGCACCAACGGCCGGATCGGACTGAGAGCAGCCGCTCAGATTTTTCAGACCACTCGCCGAAGCGCGGTCCGCGGCGCGACACGGTCACCACTGCGACCGCGAAGGGGGGGGTGTAAGCCGGAACCCCCGAAAATTCCGTCACCAGCCGAAATCGAAAAAGGCGGGGTTCAGTCACGCCAAAAATCCTTGAACCGATCCGACGCTAGATCGGTGTAGCGGGTGGTGTGCTGGATGTTGCGGTGTCCCAGGTAGTGCTGGATCGCGCGCGTATCCTGCCCGTCGTTGGCCAGCTTGTAGCCGGTGGCGTGGCGCAGCATGTGCGGGTGAATCGAAAATTCGATGCCGGCTTCGCGTCCGGCCCGCCTGACGATCTTGCACACTGCATCGGTGGTGAACGGTGCCTTGCGCTCGCTGACGAACACGTAGTCGGTCTCTGGATAGTCGCGCTGCAGGCGGCGCAGCGCGCGCAGCTCCGGCCCACGCAAAGGATGGACCGATGCGATACCGTGCTTGCGTCGCGTCACGTGCAGGAGGCCTTGCCGCAGATCGACCTGATCCCAGCGCAGGCTGACCAGCTCGGAGACGCGCAAGCCATGACGGTAGGCGATCAGGATCAAGGCCGCGTCCCGGGCTCCGTGCCGGCCGACGCTTGCCGCCGCCGCCATCAGCGCCGTGACCTCGTTTTCCGACAAATATTCGCGGCTGCGATAGGCGGCGTTCGCCAGGCGCCCCGGAACTTTCCGGTTTTCGATGCTTGGCGGGTCTCGATCCTGAGGCGTGGAAGCCGCGTCGACGCTCATGGGGGCAATCAAAACTTTCTGTATATGGGTCATTATATGGAAAGTTTTCCTGGTCAGGGTGAGCACTGCGTCGATGG
Source organism: Candidatus Accumulibacter phosphatis (assembly GCF_012939955.1). Lineage (GTDB taxonomy): Bacteria > Pseudomonadota > Gammaproteobacteria > Burkholderiales > Rhodocyclaceae > Accumulibacter > Accumulibacter delftensis. The sequence continues at coordinate 5,500 of NZ_SPMY01000109.1, read as the reverse complement.
AGACCAAGAGCAAGCGACTGAGCGTACTGTCCGAAGCCGAACAAGAGGCGCTGTATGGCCTTCCCGATTTCGACGACGGCCAGCAACTGGACTTCCTGTCGCTGTCGGAAGATGAGCTGGCACTCGCCAACACTCGGCCCGACATGGCGGCGCAAGTCTACTGCATCGTTCAGATCGGCTACTTCAAAGCCAAGCAGATATTCTTCCGCTTTGGCTGGGATGACATCGAGGACGATGCGGCCTTCGTCCTCACTCGCTATTTCCAGGGTGAGCCCTTCGAGCGCAAGGCAATCACCGACCACGAGTACTACACCCAGCGTAAGCTGATCGCCGAGCTGTTTGGTTTCCGCCTGTGGTCGGGCGAGTTCTCACCGCAACTTGCCCACCAGTCAGCACAGATCGTCCGACGCGACGTGACACCGAGTTTCGTCGCTGCCGAGTTGGTCGTCTGGCTCCATGAGCGCAACATCGTCCGACCGGCTCACACCACGTTGCAGGATGTGATCAGCGAAGCGCTTTCTGCAGAGCGTCATCGACTGGGCGACCTGCTGGAGCGGACCCTTGACGATGCCGGCAAGGCGGCGCTGGCGCAACTGATCGTGCGCGACGGCACACTCTCAGAGCTGGCGGTTCTGCGCCAGGACGCCAAGGATTTCCGCTGGCGGCAAATGGCCAAGGAGCGCGAGAAGCGCGCCAAGCTGGCGCCGCTGCACGGTATCGCCAAGACGCTGATGCCCGAGCTCGGCATCTCCCAGCAAAATATCCGGTATTACGCCAGCTTGGCCAGCTTCTACACAGTCCACGATCTGCGCAACCTCAAGCCCGAGCAAACCCGCCTGTATCTGCTGTGCTACGCCTGGCTGCGCTACCGCCAGTTCACCGACAATCTGGTCGATGCGCTCGCCTATCACATGAAGCAGTTGGAGGACGAGACCAGCGCGGCCGCCAAGAAATCCTTCGACGCCGAGCACCTGCGTCGCCAGCAGGAAACACCGCAGGTCGGACGCCTGCTTTCGCTCTATATCGATGACAGCGTGGCCGACCCCACGCCGTTCGGCGACGTGCGGCAGCGCGCCTACAAGATCATGCCGCGCGACACGCTGCAAAGCACCGCTCAGCGCATGAGCGTGAAGCCGGCCAGCAAGCTCGCACGGCACTGGCTGGCGGTCGACACGGTGGCCGAGCGCGTGCGCAAGCACCTACGGCCCTTGTTCGCCGCACTTGATTTCGCCAGTGCCAAGCCAGACAGTCCGTGGCTCGCGGCGCTCACGTGGGCGAAGGGCGTGTTCGCCAAGCAGCAGCGGTTGTCGCAGCGCCCGCTGGCAGAGTGCCCAGCCGTCACGCTGCCGAAGCGGCTGCGGCCGTACCTGCTGACCTTCGATGCCGGCGGCAAGCCGGCTGGACTACACGCCGACCGTTATGAGTTCTGGCTGTACCGCCAGATCAGGAAGCGCTTCCAGTCAGGAGAACTCTATCTCGACGACAGCCTGCAACACCGTCACTTCGCCGACGAGCTGGTCTCGCTGGACGATAAGGCCGACGTGCTCGCACAGATGGACATCCCGTTCCTACGTCAGCCGATCGAGGCCCAGCTCGACGTGCTGAAGAAGGAACTGCACGCGCAGTGGATGGCGTTCAACCGCGAGTTGAAGCAAGGCAAGCTGACGCATCTCGAATACGACAAGGACACGCAGACGCTGACCTGGCACAAGCCGAAGGTCGATAAAATGCCAGCGCGCGAGCAGGCGTTCTATGAGCAGTTGACGTTCTGCGACGTCGCCGACGTGTTCCGTTTCGTGAACCGCGAAACCAACTTTCTGGCGGCACTGACACCGCTGCAACCGCGCTACGCCAAGAAGGTCGCCGATCCGGACAGCCTGATGGCGGTGATCATCGCCCAAGCGATGAACCACGGCAACCTGGTTATGTCGCGCACCAGCGACATTCCGTACCATATCCTGGAAGCGACCTACCAGCAGTACCTGCGCCAAGCCTCGCTGCAGGCGGCTAACGACCGCATAAGCAACGCCATCACAGCGTTGCCGATCTTCACATATTACTCGTTCGACCTCGACACGCTGTACGGCGCCGTCGACGGGCAGAAATTCAGCGTCGAGCGGCCAACCGTGAAGGCACGCTACTCGCGTAAATACTTCGGTCGCGGCAAGGGTGTCGTGGCCTACACCATGCTGTGCAACCACATTCCGCTCAACGGCTACCTGATCGGCGCGCACGAGTACGAGGGCCACCACGTCTTCGACGTGTGGTATCGCAACACGTCCGACATCGTGCCAACCGCGATCACGGGCGACATGCACAGCGTAAACAAGGCCAACTTCGCCATCCTCTACTGGTTTGGCCGACGCTTCGAGCCACGCTTCACCGACCTCGAAGCGCAATTGAAGGAGCTGTACTGCGCCGACGACCCGGCGCTGTACGAGAAGTGCCTGATTCAGCCGGTCGGGCAGGTCGGTTTGGACGCAATCGTGAATGAAAAACCGGACATGGACCGGATCGTCGCCACGCTCGGGCTGAAAGAGATGACCCAAGGTACGCTGATCCGCAAACTGTGCACCTACACCGCGCCGAACCCGACGCGGCGGGCGATCTTCGAGTTCGACAAGCTGGTCCGCAGTATCTACACGCTGCGCTACCTGCGCGATCCGCAGCTCGAACGGAATGTGCATCGCTCGCAGAACCGCATCGAGTCCTACCACCAACTACGTTCGGCCATCGCCCAAGTCGCCGGCAAGAAAGAATTGACCGGCCGCACGGACATCGAGATCGAAATCAGCAACCAATGCGCGCGCCTGATCGCCAACGCGATCATCTACTACAATTCGGCGATCCTGTCGCGACTGCTGACGAAGTTCGAGGCGGCTGGCAACGCCAAGGCGTTGGCGTTAATCAAGCAGATTTCTCCCACGGCATGGCGGCACATCCTGCTGAACGGGCACTACACCTTCCACGCGGATGGGAAAATGATCGACCTGGATGCCATAGTTGCTGGGCTCGATCTTGGGTGACAAAATTTTCGGGGGTTCCGGCTTACACCCCCTAACGCAAAAGCTAGTCAGCGGCATGGGCTTGCGCCCATGCCGGATACGGGCACGGCGGTGCCCTGCCCTGGCGATACGTCCGCCCCAACCTTCCGTCCATCTTCGTTTCGCTAGGAAAATCGCTTGACACAGAAACCAAGCTGTTCAAAACTCAACATGTTTACATGTTGAGAGAATTACATGTTCAAAATTGCGATTATCGGGCAGAAGGGCGGCGACGGCAAAACCACCCTCGCCCTTGGCCTCGCCGTGGCGGCAACAGAAGCCGGGTTGGACGTGGCCATCATCGACCTCGATCCCCAGGCGAACGCCGCCAACTGGAAAGACCGGCGCACCGCTGACAACCCCGCCGTTATCTCCGCCCAGGTGAGCCGACTCAAACAAACAATCCGGACCGCCGAGGAGTACGGCGCGGATTTGGTTCTGATTGATACTCCTGGCCGTTCGGATAGCGCCGCTATCGAAGCTGCTAGGTGCGCTGACTTGGTGTTGATTCCCGTTCGACCGCAAATTTTTGGTCTTGAGACCTTGCAAGGCGTTCGTGACCTGTTGCGCGTGGCGGGTGATCCTCTCGCCTATGTGGTCGTTAATGGCATCCACCCCCAGGCAACGAAGGCCGCCGAGGCTGCCAAAACGCTTATCGAAGCCACCTTCGCCTTGAAGGTTGCGCCAGTACATTTGTGCCAGCGCGGGGGGTATGCCGAAGCGCCAACTACCGGCAAGACCGCCCAGGAGTTAGACCCGGAAGGTAAAGCGGCTGACGAACTTCGCCGACTTTACATGTTCACAACTGAACTTCTTAATATGTTGGATGGTAAACATGAGCACAAACAAAATGGCCGCGTTGCAAACCGCGCTTAAAACCCCTCAGCCGCAGCCCGTTGTCTCAGCCCGCCCAGCAGCCTCACCAACAACGGCAAAGGCTACCGCTAGTTACACAGCGCCGAGCCGTACCGGCAAGACAAACCTTACTGCGTATCTGTCCCCGGACTACAAACGCAATATGCGCTTGATCCAGGCCAAAACGGGGCGCAGTTTGCAAACCTTGATCGCCGAGGCGCTTAACGACCTGTTTGCGAAATATGACGTGCCCGTCATTGACCACGAGTGAACATGTCAGCATGTAAACTTGTTGACAAGTGACTATGTTGTGCAAGGGACTGCGGAAGGGCAGGACATGATCGACAGCAGCACATGGAAAAAGAGGCTACCGCGCCGCAAGGACGTTGCGCCCGTGCCGGATGACGCCTTCGCCAATCGGCAATTGGACTTGTTTCAAGGCTTCCTGGCCAACACCGAGGACAAGCGCGAAGCTCTCTCGAATGCCGTCGATCTGTGGGATAGCATCCCACGCTATGCCATTTCGCGGCTGCGGATGAACGCCATGAGGACGGCGGAGGGCTTCCTCGACGTGATGGAATTACCGTTCAACTACAGAGGAAGGCCGCTCACCGCGCTGATTTATCCGGCACGCGTCAAAGACAAGAACGGCCAGCGACTTAGCTACTATCCAAGCGCCCGCGAGGAACTCATCGAACACGCCTTACGCAAAATCTCCACCGATCAGCATTCCGGTTTTTTCGATCAGCAAAGCTACCGCAGCGGCGCGCGATTTTCCCTGTATCAACTTCGCAAGGAACTGGAACAGCAAGAGCACAGCCTCCGCTATGACGAACTCATCGAGGGGTTGGACATCCTTTCACTCAGCGCCATCGAGATTGTGGCCACGAACGATGACGGCGACGAGGCATTCGCCCGTTCAACTTACCTGGCCGCATTGACTGGCGTAAAGCGCAAGGATTACGAAGCCGACCGCGATGTACGATGGGCGGCGCAGTTTCACCCGCTGGTGACGCAGAGCATCGACCAAGTGACTTATCGGCAGTTCAACTATCAGCGTCTCATGCGGTGCAGCACACAGCTTGCACGCTGGCTCATGGGGCAACTGGTACTGAAATACACGCAAGCTGCCCTTATCAATAGCTTCGACATGCGCTACAGCACCATCAGGCGCGACAGCGCCTTGCTCAATGGTTATGGGCGCGAGCGCGATGCCGTTGCCGCGCTCGATAGCGCATGGGAAGAACTCAAGACCATGGGCACATTGGCCGTCGTCAGAAAGACTGAGCAGCGAGGCTCCCGCGCCAAGTTGGAAGACGTGACCTACACGCTGTTCCCGACCCGCGATTTTGTCGCCGAGCAGAAAGCCGCCAATCGTCGCCAGAATGATGCAAAAGTATCGTCTAGTCCAAGCCGTTGACCGACAGCAAAGCTTTAAGCCAACGCTGGAACAGACCGGGGATGCCAAGAGCTTGTTGAACCCCTTGTTCGACCTTGTGGAAAAACCCAAGCAGCGCACCTGAGAGCAGGGGGAATAGGTCGCGGGTCACGCCCCAAGGTCAGGGGGAATAGGTCGCGGGTCGGGAACAGCGTGTAGGTCA
>NZ_SPMY01000108.1 GCF_012939955.1 Candidatus Accumulibacter phosphatis | reverse complement strand
ATCAGAAGAGCAGGCACTCGGAGCTACGCGCGCTGCTGCGTTGCCAACCGGCGTGGCCTGCCGACCGAGCTTGCGGGGCTACGAGGTTCGGCTTCCGGAAATCGCTGCAGACCTCAACAGGGGCTCACTGGGTGACGCTTGGTGGGTCAGCTTTGGTGAGGCAAAAGCGGGTCAGTTCCGGGGAGCGTCAAGGGGCCTACCAGGAATACCGCTGCGTATACGGCGAGGATGTCGAGACGGGGCTGAGGTTTCTGTTCAACGCCATGTCAGCCAAGGAGGAAGCAGGAAATCGGTTGCAGGGCATCCCGAGCGCGATCCAACTGGACAACGGGCCGGTCGGTAAGTCGGCAGTGTTCCGCCGCGTGATGGAGTGCCTTGGCGTCGAGGTCATCCTGCATATGCCGCGCAATAGCGACGGCCGACGCACCACGGCGCGCAGCAAGGGCAAGGTGGAGCGTCCCTTCCGGACGGTGAAGGAAGCGCACGAGACGCTGTATCACTTTCACAAGCCAGCGACCGAAGCGGAGGCCAATCGCTGGCTCGTCAACTACGTGACCAAGTACAACCATCGGGACCACCGCACCGAAGACCACAGCCGCCAGGAGGACTGGCTTACGCACCTTCCCGCGGATGGGCTACGGGCGATGTGTTCGTGGGAACGATTCTGCACCTTCGCCCGCGAGCCGGAGCGGCGTACCGTGGCGATCGACTGCCGCCTGACCGTCGCGGGCGTGACCTACGAGGTGGATGCCGAATTGGCCGGCGAGGAAGTCATCGTATGGTGGGGTTTGTTCGATCAGGAACTCTTCGCAGAACTGGGTGACGACCGCTACGGCCCGTTTCAGCCGGTCGGCGGGCCGATCCCGATCCATCGCTACCGCAAGCATCGCAAGAGTCGGCGTGAGCATCGTGCCGACCAGGTGGCGCAGTTGGCCGAGAAAATCAGCATCCCACGTGCTGCGGTGAGCGGAGAGAGCGACATTGTGGTGTGCGCCCCGCCGGGCGCCGCGCTCATGCCGCCGGCGAAGCCGTTCGACGGTCCGGACCCTTTCCACGAACTGACCTTCCCCAATGCGGTAGCGGCTCGGCAGGCCATCGCCGAGGAGTTGCGCTTGCCGCTTGCGAAGCTCGGCGATGAGGACCGCGCCTTCATCACGCAACTACTCGCGGAAACCCTGTCACGGCCCGTCATCATTGCAACCATTCGCGCTCGCTTCCCGGCGGGGCGCAAAGGAGGAATCGCCTGATGCTCACCGAAGTCATGCGACACTACCACCTCAGGCGTCCGCCCGTGGATGTTGGATTCTTCGAAACCGACCATCACCAGCAAATGACTCGCGACCTGATAGCCGCGATCCAGGGAGGGCGTCTGATCGCGCTGACCGCCGTGATCGGCTCCGGCAAGACCGCGCTCGCGCGGCGCCTGCGCGACAGCCTCGATAAGGAGGGGCGCGTGATCGTGTCGCGCTCCTTGACCCTGGACAAGGCCAAAATCACCGTCCCCTTGCTGATTGCCGCACTGTTCTACGATCTGTCGACGGAGAAGACGGTCACGATATCGAGCCAGTCGGAGCGGCGCGAGCGGGATCTGCAGGAGCTATTCCGCAAGGTCAAGAAGCCGGTCGCGCTGTTCGTCGATGACGCGCACGACCTGCACCCGAAAACCCTGACCGCCTTGAAGCGCTTGCTTGAGCTGGTCGTGGACGGCGGCGGGCAGTTGGCGATCGTTCTGATCGGGCATCCCAAGCTCAAGAACGACCTGCGCCGCCCCAAGATGGAGGAGGTGGGAGATCGGACCACCATCTTCGAGTTTGGGGGTCTGCGCGACCGGCAGCGCGACTACATCGACTGGGCGATGAAAGCCTCGCTCGAAGAGGGCGTCGAGCCGAGCACAGTGCTGACCGACGACGCGGCCACCCTCCTGGCCGCAAGGCTCAAAACCCCGCTGCAGATCGGGCGACACCTGGTGCGCGCTTTCGAAGCAGGCTTTGAAGCCGGTGTGAAACCAATCGACGCCGCCATCGTGGAGACGGTGCTGTCGAGGCGCATTGATGATCTGGAACCCCAACTGACGCGGCACGGGTACGACGTGCGCGCTCTATGCGAACAGTTCGAAGCGAAGCCGGTGGAGATCCGCGAACTGCTGCGCGGCACGCTGAATCCGCAGCGATCGACGGAACTCATCGAGGAGATGCGGGCAGTGGGACTGCCGCTGTGACCCTCCGCACCGCGAACGCGATTGAGCGTCTCAACAATGTGCGTCCGTCTCACGTAATGTGGTTTGAGAATCACCGAATGTGCGTCTGGAGTCGCTATCCGTCTCAACTAATTTGCGTCAGAAAGCCCCCTTGATTGTGCGTCTGGGCCGACATCATTTTGCGTCGCTACACCTATCGTGCTGTTGCAAGGCCGCGATGTTTGCGTCGCGGCGTATCGCAAAGCCCTGGGCCGCAAAACGCTGTCCCTTGAATTCCAGGACCATTGCAGGCCCCTCACGCCCCTCGTGAGTGAAGGTGCCGATTGTGGCCTCTGGGTTTCCACTTTCCGGCGCGAGATCATGCGTATGTCCCACGCAACCGGTGAGCGCAAGCACGGCCAGACCTGCGATAGCGAACACTGTCTTCATCGTTGTCTTTCTCAAGGGGAAGTTACGGTGCGGCGCTCTCGGCGCGCTTCGACCCACTCATACATGAGCGGCAGTAGGAGCAGTGTCAGGGCCGTCGATGTCAGCAGACCACCGACAACCACGGTCGCCAGCGGCCGTTGCGTTTCCGCTCCGATACCCTGCGAGAGCAGCACTCATGACGCATAACTCGAAGAGGTGTTCATCGTTCGTACGCCCTAAGCCTATGGTTACGGTATTTTGCATGTTGCATCTTTCAATCATCGACGGAGCTTCAAAAGTACGCAAAAAATTCTTCTGGCGAAGTGAAGACACGGACTGGCTAGTCATGCTCCAAGCCCCAAATCAAGTGCGCGTCGATGAGCAGCCCGTAATAGGCCTTCAGGGCGATGACTTGCGCTTGCAAGGCGTTGTTCACCGCAGCCGTCGCTTGGCGACGCGTCAGCAGAAAAGCTTGTAGCTCCGCTTCGCCGAGCGCATAAGCCCGCTGCATCAGACGGGCGTTCTCTTGCATAGCCGCCGCGCCTTCGTTGGCGATCTGAAAGCTCTCGTAGCCACCGCGCGCAGTCGCCACGGCGCTTGCAATCCCTGCCTGAAGCTGGCGCTGTTTGAGTTCGGCTTCCTGGCGCGAAACCTCAACTGCCGCAATCGCCTGTGCACTGCGCAAGTCACGCGCGCCTCCCGGAATCGGAATGCTGATTGTGACTCCGGGAATGCGCTCGCGGCCGCCGATCTCCGAAGCCGTATAGACCCCGAACGTTGGATCAGGAATCTTCTCCGCACGTGCTCGTTCTGCCTGCGCTTGCGCTTTCCGGACTTGCGCTTGCACAAGCTTCAGTGCATGCGTTTCAGCCAGGATGCGCTCCTGCCAAGATGGCGCCTCGCTCCCAAGCACCAACGGCTCGGGCAGAGCCAAGAGCTGACGCTCGACGCCAGGAAAGCGGGTGGATAGACGTAACCAGGCTGCGGCAGCCTGCGTCTTTGCGTCATTGTCCATGCGTCGTTGCTCGGCCAGTTCGGCGCGGGTAATGCCCAGGTCCAATTTCGAGGCATCGCCGGCGCGAGCGCGTTTCTCCACGGCCGCGAGACTGGCTTGCATCGACTGAAGGCTGCTCCCACCCAGCTCGCGAGCGCGTTCCGCCGCCAGCCAGTCCACCCACAATTCCATCAGTTCACGAGCCGATGTGAGCAAAGCCTCGCCATAGCGCGCCCGAGACTCGTCGACGGTTGCCTTGCCGATACTGCGATCGGCTGTGGCTTTGCCGGGAAGCCGAATGGTCTTCTCGACACCTACGAACCATTCGTTGTAGCGGGGACCGTTTTCCACTCTGCGCTGCTGCCCATCAACGCGAGCGGTCCACTCATACGGAGATTGATCGAGAATGCTCGCCTCTTGCAGAGCCACGTCCAAGCCTGCCCGCGCCGCGGCGACGCCCGGGTCCTGCTCGAATAAAGGGCGCGCAATTGCGGTTGGCATGAGCCCCGGCGGATTCATTGGCTGCGCCGCAGATGCGGCCTTGACTACGGCGAAGATGCCGATCAAGAGCAATCTAACCATCATGCGATTTCTCCCGCTTCGACGACCGGGGTCACCCAGTAGCGCAGCCCCACGCCGGAGAATTGCTGACGCAGCGCTGCAAGCAGCGCCGCTTGACCAGCCGCCGCACAGATCACCTGCACCTCCGTGGCTCGCGCCCGACCCAGCACCTGTTCTGTCTGATCCAGAGACTCGTGGGCCAGACCGTGCGCGGCTGTCGCTGTACTGGTGAAGATCGTCGCACCGGGCCACAGGAGCAGCAGATCGAGTAGTTTTTCTTCGACCTCTGGCGGACACACCAGCGTCAAGCAAAGTTCAGACATGGGGAACCTCTCGTCTTGGGAAAGCAAAGCGCAAATACAGGATGGGCAACAGCATCAGCGTCAGCACCGTGGCGGTGGTCAGGCCACCGATCACGACAATGGCAAGCGGCCGCTGGATTTCCGAGCCCGGCCCGCTGGCAAAGAGCAGCGGGATCAATCCGAACGCCGTAATTGAGGCGGTCATCAGTACCGGGCGCAAACGCCGCTTCGCGCCCTGAACAACGACATCGCTCAATTTCATCCCTTCGCTGTGCAATTGATTGAAATAGCTAACCAGCACGACTCCGTTCAAGACCGCGATACCGAGCAGCGCGATGAAGCCCACCGACGCTGGCACCGACAGGTATTCTCCCGTCACCCACAAGGCGACGATACCGCCGACCAGGGCAAATGGGACGTTGCTCAGGATGAGCAAAGCCTGGCGCACCGAGCGGAAGGTCGAAAACAGCAGGACGAAGACCAGGCCAAGTGCGACCGGAACTACCACCGCCAAACGCGCAGCCGCGCGCTGCTGGTTCTCGAACTGCCCCCCCCAGGTGATGCGGTAGCCGGTAGGCAGGGACAACTTTTCCGTGACGAGCGCTCTGGCCTCTTCAACGAAGCCAACCAGATCGCGGCCACCGACGTTGGCGATGACCACGCTATAACGGCTGCCCATTTCCCGATCGATCTTGACCGGCCCTGCCGCCCGTTGCAGCTTGGCGACGCTGGTCAATGGCACCGTGCTGCCGCCCTGCGTCGTGATCCGCATGGCGCCAAATTCAGCCGGCGACATACGAACCGCCTCGGTGCCGCGCAATACGATGGGTGTGCGGCGGTTACCTTCGATCACGATGCCGGCCCGCTGCCCCTCGATCTGCGTGCGCAGCGCGTCCTGGATCTCTTCCACGCTCAAACCAAGGCTACCTGCCTGCAGGCGGTCAACCACCACCTGCAAGTACTGCACACCATCGTTCTGGACGGTGTAGACGTCTTGATTCCCCGGGACCGTCTTGAGAAGTGCTTCGACCTCGCTCGCATACGTATTGAGCTGGTCGAGATCAGGCCCGAATATCTTCACTGCCAGATCGCCGCGCACGCCGATAATCATTTCCGAGACGCGCATTTCAATGGGTTGTGTGAAGCTGTAGGAGATACCAGGCATGGGGTCGAGCACTTTGCGTATCTCGTCCATCAGTGCTTCCTTACTCTTCATGCGCCAGTCGTCTCGCGGCTTCAACACGAGGTAGGTGTCGGTCTGGTTGAGCCCCATCGGGTCGAGGCCAATTTCGTCAGAGCCGGCACGTGCAACGATGCCGGTGACCTCTGGAATGGCCTTCATGAGGGCCTGGTGAATCTTCAGATCGAGAGCGGCGCTTTGTTCCAGGCTGATGGAGGGCAATTTCTCGATACCGACGATCAAATCGCCTTCGTCCATCGTCGGCATGAAGGTCTTGCCAACCTGGGTGTACACCCCGCCCGCTCCCAGCAGTAGCAGCACTGCCACGCCGACGACGATACCCTGCCGTCGCAGTCCCCAGGCTAGGGCCGGCTCATAGAGTGCCAGCAATTTGCGTGGCAACCACGGATCCTCATGCTTGACCTCGCGCAGCAAATACGACGCCAGCACCGGAATGACGGTTAGCGAAAGCAGCAGCGACCCGGCCAGGGCAAAGACGATGGTCAGTGCCACCGGCACGAAGAACTTGCCTTCCAGATCCTGTAGCGTCAAAAGCGGCAGAAAGACGGTAATGATGATCAGGATCCCGGACGAGACCGGAACCGCAACCTCGCGCACTGCGCGATAGATGGTATGCAAGCGCGGCAGCTTGCCGGCCGTCGGGTCGGTCGCCAGGCGCTGTACGATGTTTTCGACCACCACCACTGCCGCGTCGAGCAACATGCCGATAGCAATTGCGAGGCCTCCCAGACTCATCAGGTTGGCCGACATACCGAAGCCGCGCATCAGGATAAAGGTGATCAGTGCCGCCAGAGGCAGTACTAGAGCCACGGTCACGGCCGCGCGGATATTGCCCAGGAACAGCCCCAGCAAAATGATGACCAGGACTGTCGCCTCGAGCAGCGCTGCCGAGACCGCACCGACCGCCTTGCTGACGAGGGAGGCGCGATCGTAGAAAACGCCGAGCTGCACATCTTTCGGGAGCGTTGGTTGCAGTTCATCCAGTTTCTTGCGCACGCCTTCAACGACTTTTTGCGCATTGGCACCTGCCAGTCCCAGCACCAGTCCCTGGACGGCTTCGGCTTTGCCATCTTGCGTCACCACACCATAGCGCGTGACAGTGCCGATCTTGACCTCGGCCAGGTTGCCCAGACGAACCGGCGAATCGTCCTTGATCGTCACCACGATCGCACGCAGGTCGTCCAGGCTCGTGACACTTCCTTCGCTGCGCACCAGCAATACTTCGTCGCCTTCGCCCAACCGGCCCGCGCCATCGTTGCGGTTATTGGCGTCAATCGCCTCCTTCAACTGGGCCACCGTCACGCCGCTGGCAGCCATCTTGATCTGATCGGGCACAACCTCGAAGGCGCGAACGACGCCACCCAGCGCATTCACGTCGGCGACGCCAGGCACTGTGCGCAACGCTGGCCGGATGACCCAATCCAGGAGGCTGCGCCGTTCGGCCAGCGACAAGCCATCGGCGTCGACGGTGAACATGAACATTTCCCCCAGCGGGGTAGTGATCGGCGCCATTCCGCCCGTGATGCCGGCCGGCAGACTGTCCGTCAGGCCGCCCAGGCGTTCACTCACCTGCTGGCGCGCCCAGTAGATGTCGGTACCGTCCTCGAAGTCGATGGTTACGTCGACCAGGCCGTACTTGGTGACCGAGCGCAGGATTTTGGTTTTCGGGATGCCGAGCATTTCTACTTCGATCGGCACCGCGATTCGGCTTTCGACCTCCTCCGGGGTCATGCCGGGGGCCTTCATGATGATTTTGACCTGCGTGCTCGACACATCGGGGAATGCATCAATCGGCAAGCCGAGGTAGGCCATCCATCCCGCACCAGCGACAATCAGCGTCGCCAACAAGACGAACAGGCGCTGCGACAGGGAAAGCTGAACGAGACGAGCAAGCATCACTTGCTCTCCTTCGCGTCGAGCCAGGCGCCCTTGAGTGCTACCACGCCGCTGATGGCGATCTGTTCACCTTCTTTGAGCGGGCCTTGTACGCGCACACGCTGACCAGCGCTAACCACAACCTTCACGGGTCTGGCTTCGAAACCGTCCGCGGTGCGGACGAGGAGGTAAGCTTGTTCGCCGTCATGAACCACCGCGGACAAGGGCACATCCCAATTGCCTTGAGTAGCGGTGATTGGCAGTTCGACAGTTACCAACTCGCCGGGTCGAACCTCGCCGGTCTTGCCTTCGACGGCTGCCCGCAGTACTACTGTCTGACTGCCGTGGGAGACGGTCGGGCTTACGCTCAAGATTCGCGCCGTGAGGCTGCGGCCGAGCACTTTTACCTGGGTTCCGGCTGGCCAGCCCACACGTTCCGACACCGGAAGCTGAATATCGAGCCACAGAGAGTCCGTTTGAGCCACGTGCAACAAAGCCGTCGCTGCCTCGACTCGCTGGCCAGGTTTGACCGCGATAACGGTGACGATCCCGGCCTGCGTCGCGAGCAGAGTCACGCTGTCTTGGGGCTTGCCAGACGTCGCAATGCGCTCGATCGTCGCGGACGGCATGCCGCTTAGACGCAGCGCTGCCTTGGCCTGATTGAGCGTGGCTTCGGCTTCCTGCAGCGCCGCTCGCGCTTCCTGCACTCGACGTTTGGCAATAATTCCTTCATCAAACAAAGCGTGCTCGCGCTGCGCCGCTTGCCGTGCAAGGGTGGCGCGAACGGTTGCTTGTAACAACTGCAGCTGCAACTGGCCCAGTTCGGGACTGACGATGCGCACCAGTGGTGCGCCTGAAGGCACGACCTGGTTTTGCTGCACCAGCAATTGCGCTACTAGGCCGGCGACGGGCGAACTGATCACCTGTTCCGCTTCTGGCGGCACCACGACATGTGCGGGATAACTCGCCTTTACCAAGTCGGTATCATTCTGCAATGGCGTGGTTTGAATGCCCAACGCCTGAATCTGGCTGTTTGGAACGGTGAATTTTGCTGGCCGGTCGGCTGCCTGCGTGGTAGCCGTGAGGATGCACATCACGGCCATTGCCCATGCGCTTCCCGCCGGGAAGGGGGAGCTGCTTGTTTTCATTATCAACCTCTTTATAGCGTCTGCCGACACAACAAGCGTGACCACGCCGCTCGTCGAGCCAGGGGAAAGACAAACCTGCGGAACTCCGCGAGCGACGCGGAGTTAAACGAGGGATGCGCTACGGGGAGGTCGGAAAGGGGGCTCGAGTTCTGCCGGGAGCAGAGTGAGGACGCTCGGTAGCACGAGGGCTGTCCGAGCAGGCGGCTCAGCAAGGTGACTGACAGCCGAATTGGGAAATAGCTCGCAGTGGCTCAAGGCGTGCAACAGTTCATGTTCGGCATCGTTCGATGGTTCGGCGGCCGGATTGCTCTTGGCATCAAGCCGCGGCGCGTGATCGTGATTGATCGACGCGGTGCGCGTTTGGCGATCGTGATCAAGTTCGTGTGAAAACCGCTTCAAGTTGAAGCCATAGGCGCCGACGCTCATCACAAAAAAAAAGGATGAGCATTAGTAGCCGTATGGTTTTTCGATGCGGCCTGTGCATTACAGATACTTTATGATTTTTCTGAAGTCATCGAGTGCAGCCGAACTGCCTGGGCGCAGCGTGATCGGCGGTGGGTTCGAGACAATGATTGAGGTGGTCATGCGCGAGGGCCTTTTTCCGCAGTGAGCATCTTCTCAACAGCGTGCAACTGCTGCGAGACACTCAAACAACAGCGGCCAGCTTCCATCATTCCGCCATGATCTGCAAGTGGCCTTCGACTTTCTCTAGCCGCTTGTTGATACACGAGTGCGATGGATGAATTGCTCCTTCTTTCATGGCGGCATCTTATCCTGGGAGGGGTACATTCTGCCTAATGGAGAGGTGGTTCATATCTTCTAACGGCAGCCTACTCGTCAGGCCAGTGCTTTCAGGCCTTGGTAGCCAACGTAAAGACCAACGAGAAGGATGAGCGCAGCAGAGAAATACGGTGCTCTCCGCGCAAACTTGCCGAAACCGCTCCAGCGCCTGGAAACGTGTTTCACGCTCAAGGCTGCCAAGGCGCCGGAAAGAACCATCGTCAAGGCCAAGCCGATACTGAAGCTCAGCACCAGGGTCGCACCGAGGGCGATCTCCTTCAGTTGCAAGCACAGCAACAGCACGGTAACCGAGGCGGGACAGGGAATCAGCCCGCCAGTCAACCCGAACATCACGATCTGCCCGGTCGTCACTTCCCGATTGGTGAAACGGTGGCGGATATCGTTGGCATGCGCCAGTTCGTGCGGATCCTGGTATCCGGGAGCTGACACATCCAGCCCTTCGTAGTCCTTGATGGCGTGGTGCTGGTGGTCGTGCTCGACGAACTCGACATCATAGTCGTGGCTGTGGTGCTCATGACCCAGGCGCAGACGAGCCACGAATTCGTGTGGCTCTGGAATTTCCTGCTCCGACTCCACAAAGCCGTCGCGCTGCACGAACCGGAATGACTGGCGGCTACCGTCTGGTCGTTCGGTTTCGATCCTCACCTGATCGGCTGTCCAGGTGTGGCCGTGCCCGCTTTCTGCGAACAAGCGGAAGCGCGGCGGCACGCCGTCCTCGAACACATCCAGGCGTACCACGCCGTGACCGGTATCGATGCGTTTGCTGTCGTCATGATGATGATCGTGATCGTGGTCCTGCTCGGCAAGCTGCTGTTGTCGCCAGTTCCGCCAGATCATCCAGAGAGCAACGCCGATGATCACCAAGGCGGACGCCACCTGCAGATAGGGCTCACTGGTTTCCGCGTCCCATTTCTGGCCGAAGTACATGCCGCCAAGCGCGATCACCCACACCACAGCTGTGTGTGAAATCGTCGCCGACACCCCGAGCAGAACGGCTTGCCCCACCGTGCCACGAATCGCCACAATGAAAGCGGCCATCATGGTCTTGGAGTGGCCTGGTTCGAGGCCGTGCAGGCCGCCGAGCAAGATCGCACTCGGGATAAACAGCCAGGCGTTTCCCGCGCCCTGCGCCAGCAGGGTGGAAAAACTGGTCATCGTGTTTCCTTCAGAGATATTTGGTGATGGCTTTGAACTCGCGGATAGTCTCTTCCGCGCTTTGCGGCGCGTCGCGCACTGCTTGTTCAAGGCAGTGGTCGATGTGGTCGTGCACCAGCGTCTTCTTGGCGTTGCCGACTGCGCTTTCGACGGCCTGCAGTTGCTGGGCGATCGCCAGACAGTCACGGCTGTCCTCAAGCATGGTGATGGTGCTCCTGAGGTGGCCTTCAGCCCGTTTCAGGCGCTTGATGATCTCTGGATGGGAAGTGTGCGTGCTCATACCTCGTATCCTATCCAGGGGGATAGGATACGTCAAGCCATTAAAAGGCCCCAAATCCCGCGATTGAAAACCTCGCCGCCCGGTTGCCGGGGCTCTTGCCCATGCTGAAGGCGCGCGAAGTGCGAGAGGGGCCACGCAAGAGGCGGCGGCAGTTCGCAGAGTACGCAAAAGCGGAGGGGCGGATCCCGATAGCATGGTGGTGGCACGAGTTCTGGACGAACGGTTCCTCGCGCAGTGCTGCACGGAGGAGTCTTGCCGGGGTGCCGAGCGGAAGCGGCTATGGAGAATTTGCCACGGCCTGCGCGAAGCTGCGGGTACGGATGGTGCGGAAGCGGTCGACGGTATCGACCGCGACCTTCAACACCCATGCCCCAGCATGGCGCACCACCTTGCCCGGCAGATGAAACAGGCGCCAGCGGATGGTGGCGACTTTATAGCGCTGCCAATCGGCGCCCAGGGTGGAATGCTTGAACAGGACGAACAGGTTATGGGCGATAACGCCGATGCGGAAGAATGCAGCGTTGACGATAAGCTGCCCGCAGGGCATGCGCCCCATGCCGAAGCCGATCTTCAGTTCCTTGATCCCATTCTCGGAAGTCTCCCCGCACTAGCGATACCAGATCAGGGTGTCGGTGGTCGATTCGACGCAGTTGCTGACGATGACGTGGTATCTCGGTGCGTCATCGAACAGTTCTGCCTGCCGCTTGTACTTGACGACGATCAGGCGGAACGCTTTCCTGGTCTCGTTCATGCTGTGCAGTGTCTCGGCAACGGCGCAGTCAGCGTAGCGCTTCCAGTCGCTTTCAGGGATTCCGGCAATGGCCTGTTGTGTCGGCGCATCCAGCCGACCGCCGATGGCGAAGGTCTTGCCGGTGTTTTCGCAGTAATTGACAATGTCAGCCTGATAGCCGGCCGAGTCCAGGCGGACATGGGCCATCCGATGCCCTTTGGGCAGGCGTGCTTCACAGGCCTGGATGAATTCGAAGTTCTGTGTTGCCGGGGCGATGTTGCCTTCACGAAACGCGTCGAAGATCACGATGCCGGCTTCAGCCAGATGGCCGATAATCGGCATCTAGCCTTGCGCTCCCTTGTAACACTCCTGGCGTGCCTCCTCGATGATCGACGCCATCGTGAAGGGCACCGGTTCGCCGCTCGTCTCGCCCTCAACCAGGGCCTGACGCAAGGCGCTCACTTTCTGTTCGTGCTCTTCGAGCAGCCGCATCGCGGCGCGCACCACCTCGCTCTTGGACTCGAAGCGGCCGGCATCGATCTGCTGGGCGATGAAGCCCTCGAAGTGTTCACCCAGGGTGACGCTGGTGTTTCGCGGCATGACGGCTCCTTTCTGGGTTGATCTTGTGTATTAGATACTAATACAAATGTGATCGAGCGTGCGCAACAGCTTCCGGTCATTTGACTATTGATAACCTATTTTATCGATAGTTACGCGGGGTGGTGTTATGGCGCCATGATCTGCTTTCTTGTAGACACATCGCCCGCAATATGATATTGCTGATGATATGAGGCTTGTTCTCGACACTAACGTTATCGTTGCTGCTATGCGCAGTCCAACTGGCGCTTCAGCCGCCTTGTTGATGGCCGCCCGTCGGGGCGAGGTGACGCTTGTGGCCAATGTGGCGCTGGCGCTCGAATACGAAGCGACCTGTTGTCGACCTGAACACGGCATAGCTGCCGGTCTTAGCCCCGCCCAGGTGAGCATCTTTCTGGATGCCGTCATCGCCATGGTCGCGCCGGTTGAGACGCATTTTTTTGTGGCGACCGCTGTTGCGCGATCCCGGCGACGAACTGGTGCTCGAAGCCGCCGCCAACGGCCTCGCGTCGGCTATCGTGACGTTTAATCAACGCGATTTCGGCACTGTGCCCCTGCAATTTGGCATCGAAGTATTGACCCCTATCACCGCCTTACGGAGGATCAGACTATGAGAAATTCTCAAAGCACCTACCCGCTGCGTCTGCCTAATTCGATCAAGGCCGAAGTTGTGCGCCGCGCCAAGGCCGACGGCACGAGCTTAAACCAGTTCGTGGCGACCGCTGTCGCCGAAAAGCTGGCGGCCATGAACACCGCGACGTTCTTCGCTGAACGTCGGGAGCGGGCTGATTTTGATGCTTTCGACCGCATTATGCAGCGCCAGGGCGGTGAGCCGCCGCAGCCAGACGATCTGATTCCTTGAACCGGACGCGGCCATGACCACGAGCGGCCTGCCAGCCACCCTGCCCTCCGCTTCCCGGCTCCTGACCGCCGAGCAGTTCCAGCGCCTGGCCGATGTTCCCCCCGAAATCGAATGGTTTGCCAATCTCGGCAACAAGGCCACCCGCCGCGCCTACGAAAACGCCCTCGGGGATTTTATGAAGTTCACCGGCATCGTGAAGCCCGAGGAATTCCGCACCGTGATCCGCGCCCACGTCATCGCCTGGCGTGACGACCTGGTGCAGCGCGCCTTGAGCGGCATGACCGTCCGGCATCGCCTGGCGGCCCTGTCGTCGCTGTTCGAGTCCCTGTGCGAGAAGAACGCCGTGACCCATAACCCAGTCAAGGGGGTCAAGCGCCCACCGGTGGAAAGCTACGAAGGCAAGACCCCGGCGCTCGGCGACCACCAGGCGCGCAAGCTGCTGGACGCGCCCGACGGCGCGTCGCTCAAGGGCAAGCGCGACCGCGCCATCCTGGCCACCCTGCTCTATCACGCTCTGCGGCGTGACGAGCTGTGTCGGTTGACGGTCAAGGACTACAAACACGAGCGGCGCGGGGTGCCGCACCTCAAGGTATTCGGCAAGGGCGGCAAGATCCGTTATGTCCCGCTGCACCCCGCGGCCGGCGGCTTGATCGGCGACTATCTTGAGATCGCAGGGCATGGCGCGGACGATGCCGGCGCCCTATTCCGGCCGCTGCGCAACAACTGCACTACTGGCGGACTGGAAAGAGCGATCACGCCCGACGCGGTATACAAACTGGTGCGGCAATACTCAACGGCACTGGGTTTCGCGATCGGGGCGCACGCGTTGCGGGCGACCGCCGCGACCAATGCGCTTGACCACCAGGCCGACATCGCCAAGGTGCAGGAGTGGCTGGGTCACGCCAACATCGCCACGACGCGTATTTATGACCACCGCAAGACTAGGCCGGAGGATAGTCCGACCTTCAAGGTCGCCTACTAGCAGCCTGTCGGACTTGATCCCGGTCAAGTCCGACAGGCTGCTAGCGCCGATGTGGCCGGGGTGTTCTCGAAAACCGCTCTCGCTTGAAGCGGCGTTAAATGGCGATCTTCGAAAAGGTCAGGCAGCTTCAAGCACCCGCATTTCGATGTGAAGCCCGGCAGCCGTCGCCATGTTCACCAGTGCATCGAGGCCGAACAGGTTGATCTTGCCGCGCATCAGGTCAGAGACACGCGGCTGAGTCACACCAAAGAGTTTGGCGGCCTGCGTCTGGCTCATTTCGGTCCGGGTAAGGTGGTTCTTCAGCGCCGTCAGCAGGACAGAACGCAGCTTCATGTTTTCCGCTGCTTCCGGGGTGTCCTCGATGGCATCCCAGACGCTGGCAAATCGTTCGTTGCTCATTGGTTTAGCTCCTTCAACAAATCGCGGTAACGCTTGGCGGCCAAGCCCAGATCGGCCTTGCTGGTCTTCGCGGTCTTCTTCTGGAAGCAGTGAAGCACGTAGACGGCATCAGCGAACTTGGCGACGTAGATGATCCGAAACGCCCCGGCTGCATCCCGAATCCGAATCTCCCTTACCCCCTGGCCCACGGCGCTCATAGGCTTCCAGTCGTCCGGTTCCTGGCCGTTCTGTATCTGGTCGAGTTGATGGCCTGCCTCGCGTTTGGCCGCGAGTGGGAAGGCGCGAAGGTCATCAAGGGAGCATCCACGGAATTCGACTGGCTTGAGATTGATCATGTCTAGACTATACAAAAACTTGTATGTACTGACAAGATGGATTGGAGCCGCGGCACAGGCAACCGGCTTAGCGCACGACTTTTCCGACCTCTACGCGCCTCGTTCCTTGAGCCACGCTGCGCGGACCTCCGCCTGTCCAGTGACGCGCCTTCCGGTCACTTTACCGCCAAGAAAAACAACTCTGCTTCTATTCAGCTTGACCACCTTCCAGAATTTGGTTAATTTCATGAGATGTTTATTTCCTTCATTCATGAACGGTGGTTTTCATGAAAACAATCGTAATCACATCCCAAAAAGGTGGCAGCGGTAAAACGACCCTTGCCGCTCACCTCGCAGTCGAAGCTGAACGCATCGGCGATGTCCCCGTGTGGCTCATTGATACCGATGAGCAAGGCACACTCAGCCAATGGCACGCGCGACGGGAGCAAGACACCCCCAACCGCGCCGAAATGCCATTTGCCCGTATCGCAGAGGGACTGGCCAACATGGCTCAACGTGGCGCGGCCTATTGTTTCATTGATACCGCCCCCACGATCTCCGGTCAGAGCTCCGCCGTCATCAACATGGCCGATCTCGTGTTAATCCCCGTTCGCCCTTCTCCCGCCGATCTTTGGGCCGTTTCGGAAACCGTTGCCTTGGTCAAGCAAGCGGGGAAACCTTTCCTCTTCGTCATCACTCAAGCCAAGCCCCAGGCCACCATCACCGCCCAAACGATCGCCGCTCTTTCCGAGCATGGTCGGGTTGCTCAAGCCTTCATCGCCGACCGCGTTCCCTACGCAGGCGCGATGACCGGAGGCCGCACCGCCCCAGAGCTTGCCCCGAAGAGCCCAGCCGCCGACGAAATCGCCCGTTTATGGCTTAGCGTGAAATCATGTTTTCATGAAAACATTAAATCAGTAAGGAAAGTTAAGCATGGCTAAGACTGTTGCTATCACCGCCGCCGACCTTTCGCCGACCAAGCCACGCCAGCAGAGCATCACCCGTCAGCGCGGCGTGACCTCATCCGCCGAGCTCGTGCCTTTGCAATTCCGCATGCCCCCCAGATTTCGTGCGATCCTTCAAGCAAGCGGCTCTCGATCGAGGCTTAAAACTTAATGAATTGCTGAATGAATGTTTTCATGAATTCATTAAAAAAAGCAGGCTAGCCACCAAGTAGGGTAGGGCGGTAGTGCAGCCGCGCTTAAGAAAACCCAGGATACTTGCCCCGCCGCTTACAGAACGCCAGAAAGTGAGCCTGAGCATGAAGCGGGCTGATCTTCTTACGATCAATCCAAGCTCGCCACTCTGCTTCAATTCTGTGAATGTCCCAGCCAGGCGCGTAGTTACGCCCCAGCGCGTAAGCATCCTCACTCAAGCGGATAAAAACCCCGCGCTCGGTAGAGGATGGCAGCTTGCTCTTGGTTCGCATTTCAACCATATCGCCATCGAGCCTGAAACCGTACCCTGGCATGTGGTCATGCAACTGGTCGGCATCAATGATCGTCTGCAACAGGCGCCGAAACTCTTTTAGCGTGGATTGTGCCCCGCACTTTGCCCGCAGCTTCTCCAAGCCAATCTTAAACGAAAGCTGTTGCCCGACATGCTTGCGTGCCAGCTCGTAAAGTCGCCGTTCGAGCGGCTTGGCGAGTTGAAAATACTGGCGATCAAGCGTTAGTACTTCATGAGCTTCGACCGCCTGAAACACCCAATCCGAAAGGACAATTTCGATTTCTTGCATTCGCCCTTCGCGGCTCTCCCGCACGATCCGCGCCCGATCAATCAGGCTGAACAAATCGAACGTCTCCTTGCCACCCGTAATGATGTTGGTCGCAATCTGCGTGCCCTGCAGCCGTTCGAGAGCTTCCCTGAGCTGCAAGTAGCCACGCCCGCTTGTGTCCCGATTGGTCGCAATCAAGAGATCATGCGCCCGCAGCCGCAGGGTTCGCGACACCGGACGGCTATCATTCACCGCCGCCATAAGCTGGCTTATGCAATAAATCAGAATGTCTCGGTCAAAGACCGTTGCTAACCCCTTCGCGCCAGGCCGCACCTCCGCCCAACTCGCCCCGTTCTCATAACGACGGGTCTTCATGTCTGGTTTCTTCGACAGCGAGAATATCGGGTGCTCCATCGAGGCGCTATCGCCCTTCAGGGCAGCATCAAAAACGTCGCAAACGAAGAAATCCCGCTCGTGCCGAATTGGAAGAAGAGGGGACCTCTCCTTCGTGTTATCACCCACCGAGACTTCCGAGTTCGTGTTATCACCCACCATTCACGGATTTTTCGTGTTTTCACACGCCATGTCAATATTGTTCGTGTTATTACCCACCTTTGAGCCTGTTGATAACTTTTCCATACATGCTCTCAGCA
This sequence comes from Candidatus Accumulibacter phosphatis, assembly GCF_012939955.1. Taxonomy (GTDB): domain Bacteria; phylum Pseudomonadota; class Gammaproteobacteria; order Burkholderiales; family Rhodocyclaceae; genus Accumulibacter; species Accumulibacter delftensis. Next base: position 15,815 of record NZ_SPMY01000108.1, on the reverse strand, counting down.
TTCGTGTTTTTTACACACCAAACTTCGTGTTTTTACACACCAAACTTCGTGTTTTTACACACCGGAACATTCAAAAAGCACCTTTTTTTCTTGTTTAACATCAGACATTTACAGCTTTGCAAGAATCACGTAACTCTATTAACTCTATTTAACAAGACTCTAGCGTTGTTGATAACTAGCCAGCCGTGGTCGCTACCACCAGCATCCAGCCACCTCTTTTGGTCTCAACCAACGCAAAAGCAGGGGCTCCACCTCGCTTTCCCGCGCCCAATTTATCCCGACGCCGAACAGGTTCACCGCCGCACGACCCCAAGTGATCGGCCTTCGGCCTCAAAATACCAACACCACAGGCGCGGCCCTTCGGGCCGCGTCAAGCAGACGCCCGCTAACGCGGGCGGGAATTTTCAATTGAAAGCCCGTCCCGGCGCCGGTAGTTTTCCGGAAAGGTCCGAGGACAGGGAAAGCAAATAGAAGCCACGGCGGGGGGCAGGGTACTTTGATCAACGGGAAGGGGTCTGCCGACGCAGGCGAACCTATCGCCGAGGCGCTGCGCCTGCTCGACTTGTTTGCCAGTGCTGGGGCCGAGGCTTTCGATATCACCCACACCAACCTCCAGCAGGAGAAACGGGGCTTTCGCCCGGCGCAGAGCCTGGCCCAGGCCCGGCAGTCCATGCCCTACCTGGTGCCCAGCGCCGCGCGGCGGCAGAACAATCTGATCGTCCGTCCGCGCGCCGGCGCTGACGTCACCCTGGTGCAGCTCGACGATCTCGCGCCAGATGCCCTGGCCCACATCGCTCCGGCCGCATTCCTGATTCTGCGTACCAGTCCCGGCGGTCAGCAGGCCTGGGTCGCCGTCACCAACGCTCCCCGGGGCTTCGCCGCGCGTCTCAAGGAAGGAACCGGCGCCGACAAGGAAGCGTCCGGCGCCACTCGTGTCGCCGGCACCGCCAATTTCAAGCCCGCTTACGCCCCGAACTTTCCTCGGGTCCGGATCGCCGCCGCCCAGCCCGGGCACCGCGTTACTACGCAGATCCTCGACGCTATGGGCGTCCTCGCGCCGGCCCAGCCGGTCCCGGTGTCGCTACCCCCCGTCGCGTCCTCCAGCGATTCGCGGACGAGCAAATGGCCCAGCTACGCGCGCTGCCTCGAAGGGGCGCCGATCGGCGCCGGCGGTAATCCCAAACGCACTAGCGCGGATTTCATCTGGTGCAAGATCGCGCTCTCCTGGGGCCACGGCATCGAAGCGACCGCCGAACGGCTGCTGGAAGAAAGCGCCAAGGCCCGCGAAAACGGCGAAGCCTATGCCCGGCAGACCGCCGAGCATGCCGACTACGCCGCCCGGCAACGCAACGCCCTGCCACGAGGGCGACCGGCGAGGGGGTAAGGGGAGGCCCCCGCCGGGGGGAGGCCCGTCGCTCGGAGCACCCCGGGAATCGGCCACAGCGGGCCGTGAGCGCGTTTTTCCCGGTTGGGCCAGCCCTCTCTATCTAAAACCATCCTGGCGCGCTCTACGGGCTTTGTCTGGCGTGACCTTGGACTACCCCGGGTTTCTGTGGACAAGCCCTTGCATAACCCGGTGCGTTACCCACGCGCTCCGCCTGGTGGCTCACGATCGGGCGCCTGCCCGTTTTTGCGGCGGCGGGCCGTTCGGTGCCCCGTTGCATTGGCTTTTCTGAGGCGGATTTCTTGCTAAATTATCGTTATTACCGTAATCTTATTATCGTAATAACGATAATTTCAGAACACTATTTCAAGGACATCAGATCATGGCTAAGGCATTGGTGACGCAAGAACGTGTTTTCGAGGTGGCACAGGCCCTGACGGACCAGGGCACGGCACCGACCATCTTGAACGTGCAGGAAGAGATCGGCGGAGGCAGCTATACGACAGTCAAGCGCTACCTGGACCAGTGGCGGGAGGCGGCGCCAAAGCAGCGGCAGCCGGTAGAACTGCCGGAACCCGCGGTCGCCCGGCTGATGAGCCTCGGCCGGGAGTTCTGGGGCCTGCTCGACGAACAGGCCGGACAGCAGGTGGAAGCGCTGCGGGCGGCGACGCGGGAAGAGATTGCGGCGATCCAGACGCAGCTTGACCAGGCGGAGCAGGCGATCGGCCGACTGGAGGCCGAGCGCGAGCAGGCCGAGAGTCATGCTGCAGCGCAGGAACAAGCACTCCGCGAAGCCGTGGCAGCACGGGCGGCGCAGACCGAACGGATGGCCGCCGCCGAGGCGAAGGCCGGCGAACTGGCGGCACGGGTCGAGGACCTCAAGGGCGAACTGGAGCGGGCCCATGCGCGACAGATGGCCGAACGCGAAGCAACAACGGCGGCCCGTGCCGAAGCCCAGGCCGCTGCGGTGGAAGCTGCCCGGTTGCAGGGCGAGCTGACGGCACTTAAGAAACCGCGTTCAAGCGCTTAACGCGGGCGAAGTGGGCACGGCAACCAGGCAGCTTTCTTCGGGAACTCGTCGTTGCGCGGGGGGTGGTTGGATGGCCGCAAGAGGGCCATGGCGGCGACAAAGCGTGGTTACAGCGCTTTGTCGCCGTTGTTTGTCCGGGCTGGTGTTGTCAAAACAACGGTGCAGTAACGGTAAAACAACGGTAAAAAAAAGGTAGAACAACGATAAAACAACGCACGGTGTCGTTCTATTTCTGGTGTAACAACGCTGTAATAACGCTGTAGGGCCGGGCAGGATATGTGAAGTAGGCCCACCCGCAGGCGGGTCGTCCTTCTTCACGAAGCCCTTATTCGCACTGCGTGCTCAACGGACATCCTGCTCTGCGAGGCAGCCGGCTATCGCCGCCACAAGGGGTAGAACAAGCAAGCCGTGTCACCAGCCGCCATTTCGTAGTCGGAAAACGCCGGAGACAAAGTTTCCGGCCATCCGACCTATCAGACACGGTTTCCCGTGCAGCTTTCGCCCTGTCGAGACCATCGTTTGCGCCGCGTTGCCGTCCGTGTGGGAAACACTTGTTTTGCGACATCCGGCCAAAGCGCAAGGGATGCGTCCTGGCGTCTCGTGGGCTACAATGTAGCTCAATAACTTGGAGGATCAGATCATGTCCGCAAATGCCGTTGTCCGTGCCAGAATCGACGAGCACATTAAGGAAGAGGCGACCGCCGTGCTTGCGGCGATGGGGCTGACCGTGTCGGACGCCTTCCGCATCATGCTGACCCGCGTCGCCCGCGAGAAGGCACTGCCGTTCGAGCCACTGGTTCCGAACGTCGAAACCATCGAGGCGATGAAGGAAGCGCGCAATGGTGGCCTGAAGTCGTTCGCCACCGTCGAGGATCTGATGGCGGACCTGAATGCGGAAGATTGAACACACTGGCCAGTTCAAGCGTGACTACAAGCGCGAAACCAAGGGACCGCACCGGCAAACGCTGCAAAGTGACTTCGTCGCCATCGTCACGGCCTTGGCCCATGATCAGGTTCTGGCCGACAAGCACCACGATCATTCGCTCAGTGGGGATTGGAAGGACCACCGGGATTGTCACGTCAAGCCCGACTTGGTCTTGATTTACAGAAAACCGGACGACAACGTACTCCAGCTCGTCCGTCTCGGTTCGCACAGCGAACTTGGCCTGTGAGCAGCCGGGCTCCGTGACAAGGAAATGAAGGATACGGCGAGCGGAATCACCGATGTGGAACGGGTACTACACGTTCCAAAGCGACGGCACGGTGATCGACCTGGACCTGGATACGCTCGTGGCAGGGCCGGCGTGGGGATGACGGAATTCGACGGTTCCGGCTTACAACCCCTTCGTGATTGACGACCAGCTTAATCGAAGCGGACGGCAATGCGCGTCCCCTCGCGCGTTTCGCAATAGCCCGCCGGTGCCTGGCGGGCGGGCCAGGTCAGGGTGCATCGCAGCACCGCGCCATCCGTGGCACGCAATTCTGGCGTGGCCGAGTACTCGTAGTGTTCGGGGTTGCTTCCAGCCGATACCCAGCTGGGACGCATGCTGCGCCTATCTGTAGCGACGCAAAATGATGTCGGCCCAGACGCACAATCAAGGGGGCTTTCTGACGCAAATTAGTTGAGACGGATAGCGACTCCAGACGCACATTCGGTGATTCTCAAACCACATTACGTGAGACGGACGCACATTGTTGAGACGCTCACTCGTGCTCGCGGCACCGACGGTCACGGCGGCGGACTCACGAAATCTCGGTACCGAACGTCTGGATGAATTTCGACTTTCCTACGCGGCTCGGAGGGCTCACACCCGCCATTTCACAGTGGGGCTCGCCAAGAAAACGGTCGGTTTTCTGGTGGGCAGCAGGCGGCAGCTTTTTGCTCCGACGGGTCACCAGAAAACCCGTTGCTAAAATCAACACAAGATTGCATCCTATGCTCCTTGTTTCCTGACGGAGCGAAGAAGTGCTGCTAATCGGCTACGCCAGGGTATCGAAGTCCGATGGCTCCCAGACGGTAGCTCCGCAGCGCAATGCACTGCTTGTTGCGGGCGTCGACCCCGAGCGCATCTATGAAGACCTGGCTTCAGGGCGCAATGACGCGCGTCCTGGCTTGATCGCCTGCCTCAAGGCGCTTCAGCCCGGTAACACGCTCGTCCTCTGGAAATTGGATCGCCTGGGGCGCGATCTTCGACACCTGGTCAACACCGCCGAAGACTTGCGCGTGCGGGGCATCGGCTTGAAGGTACTGACCGGCGCCGGGGCGCAGATTGACACCACCACCGCCAATGGACGACTGGCCTTCGGCATCTTTGCAGCCTTCGCCGAATTCGAGCGCGAACTGATTGCCGAGCGCACCCAGGCGGGTCTCGCGGCGGCACGTGCTCGTGGGCGCTTGGGTGGGCGTCCGCGCAAGATGGATCGAGCAATGCTGACCATGGCGATGGCAGCCCTGTCGGATCCAAAGGCCGTTGCTGCCGACGTCGCCAAGCGCTTGGGCATCACGACGACCACGCTTTACACCTACGTCAACGGTGATGGTTCACCGAAAGCCGCCGGTACTGCTTTGCTGCGCACCGAAACGGGCGACGAATCACCAGACACGGCATCCACTGTCCAGCGGAGCGCATAGTGGGCGCCGGTGTCGCCGTTCCGATGGAGGCGATCGTGGCCTTGCGCCGCAGATTAGCGGCCTTGCCGATACGACATCCGGAGCGCCTGGTGCTGATGGACTCGATGGCCAACCTGTACGCGGTCTCGCGGACCACCTTGTATCGCCTTCTGCGTGGCGATCGGCGTCCGAAAGACGCGCACCGGGCAGATCGCGGCAAGCCGCGCATCATGCCGGCTGTGGAAATCGAACATTGGTGCGAGATCGTCGCTGCCCTGAAAGTTCGCACCACCAACAAAAAAGGGCGCTGCCTGTCGAATGCCCGGATTCTCGAACTGCTCGTTGAGTACGGTGTTGAGACGCCGGATGGACTCGAGAAGCTTCCGCCAGGTCGGCTGTCGGAATCCACGCTCAATCGACACCTGCGACGGCTGGGCTATGACCGGGATCGTATGACGCGCGAGCCACCGGCCGTGCGCTTCCAGGCCGAATTTGCAAATGCGCTGTGGCACTTCGACATGAGTCCGTCAGACCTGAAGGAGCTGGAAACCCCACCGTGGCTCGATCCGGATCGGCAGGGTGCGCCTATGCTGATGCTGTTCAGTGTCGTCGACGATCGCTCGGGGGTGGCCTACCAGGAATACCGCTGCGTATACGGCGAGGATGTCGAGACGGGGCTGAGGTTTCTGTTCAACGCCATGTCAGCCAAGGAAGAAGCAGGAAATCCGTTGCAGGGCATCCCGAGCGCGATCCAACTGGACAACGGGCCGGTCGGTAAGTCGGCAGTGTTCCGTCGCGTGATGGAGTGCCTTGGCGTCGAGGTCATCCTGCATATGCCGCGCGATAGCGACGGCCGACGCACCACGGCGCGCAGCAAGGGCAAGGTGGAGCGTCCCTTCCGGACGGTGAAGGAAGCGCACGAGACGCTGTATCACTTTCACAAGCCAGCGACCGAAACGGAGGCCAATCGCTGGCTCGTCAACTACGTGATCAAGTACAACCATCGGGACCACCGCACCGAAGACCACAGCCGCCAGGAGGACTGGCTCACGCACCTTCCCGCAGATGGGCTGCGGGCGATGTGTTCGTGGGAACGATTCTGCACCTTCGCCCGCGAGCCGGAGCGGCGTACCGTGGCGATCGACTGCCGCCTGACCGTCGCGGGCGTGACCTACGAGGTGGATGCCGAATTGGCCGGCGAGGAAGTCATCGTATGGTGGGGTTTGTTTGATCAGGAACTCTTCGCAGAACTGGGTGACGACCGCTACGGCCCGTTTCAGCCGGTCGGCGGGCCGATCCCGATCCATCGCTACCGCAAGCATCGCAAGAGTCGGCGTGAGCATCGTGCCGACCAGGTGGCGCAGTTGGCCGAGAAAATCAGCATCCCACGTGCTGCGGTGAGCGGAGAGAGCGACATTGTGGTGTGCGCCCCGCCGGGCGCCGCGCTCATGCCGCCGGCGAAGCCGTTCGACGGTCCGGACCCTTTCCACGAACTGACCTTCCCCAATGCGGTAGCGGCTCGGCAGGCCATCGCCGAGGAGTTGCGCTTGCCGCTTGCGAAGCTCGGCGATGAGGACCGCGCCTTCATCACGCAACTACTCGCGGAAACCCTGTCACGGCCCGTCATTATTGCAACCATTCGCACCCGCTTCCCGGCGGGGCGCAAAGGAGGAATCGCCTGATGCTCACCGAAGTCATGCGGCACTACCACCTCAGGCGTCCGCCCGTGGATGTTGGATTCTTCGAAACCGACCATCACCAGCAAATGACTCGCGACCTGATAGCCGCGATCCAGGGAGGGCGTCTGATCGCGCTGACCGCCGTGATCGGCTCCGGCAAGACCGCGCTCGCGCGGCGCCTGCGCGACAGCCTCGATAAGGAGGGGCGCGTGATCGTGTCGCGCTCCTTGACCCTGGACAAGGCCAAAATCACCGTCCCCTTGCTGATCGCCGCACTGTTCTACGATCTGTCGACGGAGAAGACGGTCACGATATCGAGCCAGTCGGAGCGGCGCGAGCGGGATCTGCAGGAGCTATTCCGCAAGGTCAAGAAACCGGTCGCGCTGTTCGTCGATGACGCGCACGACCTGCACCCGAAAACCCTGACCGCCTTGAAGCGCTTGCTTGAGCTGGTCGTAGACGGCGGCGGGCAGTTGGCGATCGTTCTGATCGGGCATCCCAAGCTCAAGAACGACCTGCGCCGCCCCAAGATGGAGGAGGTGGGAGATCGGACTACCATCTTCGAGTTTGGGGGTCTGCGCGACCGGCAGCGCGACTACATCGACTGGGCGATGAAAGCCTCGCTCGAAGAGGGCGTCGAGCCGGGCACAGTGCTGACCGACGACGCGGCCACTCTCCTGGCTGCAAGGCTCAAAACCCCGCTGCAGATCGGGCGGCACCTGGTGCGCGCTTTCGAAGCAGGCTTTGAAGCCGGTGTGAAACCAATCGACGCCGCCATCGTGGAGACGGTGCTGTCGAGGCGCATTGATGATCTGGAACCCCAACTGACGCGGCACGGGTACGACGTGCGCGCTTTATGCGAACAGTTCGAAGCGAAGCCGGTGGAGATCCGCGAACTGCTGCGCGGCACGCTGAATCCGCAGCGCTCGACGGAACTCATCGAGGAAATGCGGGCAGTGGGACTGCCGCTGTGACCCTCCGCACCGCGAACGCGATTGAGCGTCTCAACAATGTGCGTCCGTCTCACGTAATGTGGTTTGAGAATCACCGAATGTGCGTCTGGAGTCGCTATCCGTCTCAACTAATTTGCGTCAGAAAGCCCTCTTGATTGTGCGTCTGGGCCGACATCATTTTGCGTCGCTACAGTTAGCGGCTGGCCGCGCGCATTAACGAACAACTCCGTCGCCGGCGCCGGACCGCGCACCGCCAACCACGCGCGCAAATCCACGCAAGTCTGCTTCCAGAGTGGGAGCAAACGTTCCCGACGGCCCTTGCCCATGATCCGCACATTGGGCGATGGTTGCCACTCGATCGCATTTATCGGCAGGTTGACCAGTTCCGAAACGCGCAACCCGGCGGAGAAGCATAGGTGGAGCATAGCGCGGTCGCGGATGCCGTCGTGGCGCTGGAGATCCGGCGCATTGAGAACGGTCTGCATCTCATCCATCGACAAATAACTGATCAAGTGGGAATCGGTGCGCTTCGCCGGGATCGCCAAAATGCGCCGGCTTTGTTCCAGCAGCGCCGGCACGCGATGCTCGATAAAGCGCATGAAGGACTTGATCGCCACCAAGCGGGCGTTACGCGTGCGCGGGCCATTGTGGCGCTCGGTTTCAAGGTGTTGCAGGAAGTCCATCACCAATTTGGCGTCGATCTGCTCAAGACTTAGCGCCGATGGCGTAAGCCGCAGTCGCTTGCCGGCAAACTCGAACAGCAACTGGAAGGCGTAGGCATAGCTGTCGCAAGTGTGCTCGCTCGCGCCACGTTGCAGGGGAAGGCGTTCGCGCAAAAAGGCGGTGATATGGGGGGCGATCGGTGTCATGGCGTTTGCTCCTCGAACAAGCGCTCGCATACGTCGACGATATCCTCCATCAATCGTGGCGAGCTTTCCAAATACCAGTACGTGCTGCTTGGGACTGCGTGACCAAGGTAGGTCATCAGTGCCAGCATGTGGCTCCCAATGTGGTCGCGAGCATGCGGGCAAGCTATCAGCGCATTCGACGCAAAGGTGTGACGAAAATCGATCAGCCGGGGCCTCGGCTGCCCTGCTTGGCGGGGAAGACCGCAGGCTGACAGGAGTTTGTGGAATGTCGGATACACTGCGTCGAGACTCAATGGACCGAGCTGTGTCGAGAGGAACATATGGTCATCATTGGTGGCAACTCGGCGGCGTTCGACCAGATATCGCTCCAGTGCCGCCTGGGTCGTCGAGTGCAACGGCACCAGCCGACTTTTTTTTAAACTTCGTGTTGCGGATCACCAAGCCGTCAGCGGAAATGTCCTGGAAATGGAGGCTGATGGCTTCGGAAATACGCAGCCCGGTCGCGGCCAGCAGGCCAATCAAGGTGCTGTAGGTCTGCGCCCGTAGCGTCCCTGGCGGACCAAGGTGCAGCGCTTGCGCCATCAGCGCCTGGATTTCGTTCTCGGTATACAGATAGGGGGTTGGCCGCTGCCGCCGCGCACAATACACGCCCTGCGGCGGGATCTCGTGGCGACCATCGGTAGCATGAGCAAACCGCGCAAAGCGGATGACCATCTTCAAACGGTTGCTGCGTTGCGATTCCGACCGCCCTTGCCCTGCCCAGGCGATGGCCGTCGCGGCGACTATGACGGTGTCTCCTTGCGCACTGGCGAAGCGGACAAAGCCTCGGAGGCGGTGTTCGTCATCGACGAGAGCGAAACCGGCCGCGTGGCGAACAGCCAAATAGGTATCAAGCGCGTCCTTTAGCATGATGTCGCTCCCGGCCACGGCCTGATGACTTGCTGCAATAGTCCGATGTCGACTTTGGCGTACAAGGCGGTGGTGTCGATGCTGCGGTGGCGCAATACTTCGCCAATGACCTGGAGCGAAGCGCCTTGGCGGAGCAACCCGGTTGCCGCCGAATGGCGGAAAATATGGGAACCGAACGACAGCGCCTCGACACCGGCACGCCGGATGGCACGCGTAGCGACATGCTTGACCACGTTTCGGGTGATCGGCTCCCATGGAGCGACAGCGGTGATAAAAACGTAGACGTCGTTTACCGAGGGACGCGCTTGCCGCAAATAGTTCAAGATGGCGTCACCGACGTCCTGAGGCAAAGGCAGTTTGGCCTCATGCCGACTCTTGCCGATGACGGTAAACGTGCCGTGCAACCAATCGATATCGTCGAACTTCAACGAGGCGACGTCGCTGGCGCGCAGGCCGAGTCGTGCCAACAGCAGAAGGATGGCTTTGTCGCGGATATCGATAGGCCTTGCGCCATTGCATGCCTCCAGAACACGCTCTACGTCGGCCGGCGGCAAATAGCGGGGCAAGCTCGCCAAGCGCCATTCGGCAATGGTCGGAATGGCGGCGTCGAGGCCCGGCTGACAACGTTCAGTGGCGATCAAAAACCGAAGAAACATGCGAGCGGCTTTTACACGGGTTTGTGCAACAGCGCGGCCGTTGCGCTTGGCGTAAGTCAGAATGAAGCCGTGGAGCTTGGTGGCATTGAACTGCTCTGGTTGCGGGTCCAGCGAAGAGAGCAGGTCCATGACGTGCTGGCGATAGGTGATCAGCGTCGAGGGTTTGACGCCACGGTGAATTTGCATCCAGTGCTCGAATGCGGCCACCAGTTCCGGCGGAGCTAGCGCCGCCTTGGTAGCGACGATGCCTTGCTGGGCGCGAAGAAACTCCGTGAACTGTTTCGCGCCGCGCCAGTAGATCGAATGCTGTCCCTTCGTGCCATGCAGCCGACCCTGCTTGGCCAAATGATCGCAGAAGGTATTCCAAACACCTTCGTGCAAGGAAGTCAGGTCACCACCGGCCACCTGCATCCAGTTGGCGAAGCCGACCGCCCCAAGGAGAAGATGCCGGATGGCGTCTTTGCAATAACCCCGTTTCACCAACCAGTCAGTGAAAGGGTCTAGATAGGGACCGACAGGTCCCGCATAATACCCCCGCGCGCGTTGCCGGGCGCGTGAAATAGGTCGTAAGCATACTGTCCTCCTTTGGCTAACCAACCGTTCAAGGACGACAGTAATATGCCGAGAAAACCGGCAAAAGAAACCGCTGCAACCACCTGATTTCAAGGCAAATGCTGCCGCCCTAGGAAAGAATACTCCTCATATTCCTGGACTCTGCATATCCCAGAAAATTCCGTCAATCTGGGGTAGAACAAGCAGTTGTGTCACCAGCCGCCACCTTGGAGTAAGCGGGAGCTTCATTTGCTCATCAACTTGCGCAGCAGGCGCTTTTCCAGGGAGACGCATTCCTGCGGATTGCGTCCCTTGTGCTTGGCGATGCGATCCGCCGTGGCGACCTGACGCTTAATGGGCCAGAGCAGGAGCGGCCAGCCATCATTCGTCGCCGTCCAGGCCTCCACAGCACAAGCGGTCCGGGTACAGCGCCGTCAATTGCGATAGCGTCGCCTGTACCTCTTCCAGATTGGTCATCATGTGGGAAACCTGCTCATCCAGATCGCTGGCCAGCTCGAATAGAGAAGCGACCTGGCTGCGCGATCCCTCGTTGATGACGGCCATTGCCAGTTGGTGCAGCTTCAGCAGGTCGGTGCGAAGCTGCGGCGGGGTGGCGTATTCGCCATCGCTGAGATCGTCGCGCAGTTCGTCCACGGCATCGACGGCACGCAGCAGCGAATGCGTCTCGAAATTATCCGGAGACAGTTTGTCCCACTCTTCATCGGTAATGCGGGCTACCATCGGCTGGCACCTGATCAAGCGACCGCGAGCGTCAGGTGTCCGACCGGCTCGGCGGCCGGCCGCACTTTGATCTCGATGTCGTAGCCGAGGCGGTTCAAGCAGTCCATCAGCTTGCGCTCGGACAGGTTCGTGAAGTCACCACGCATCATGCCTGACACCTTCGGTTGCGGGATGCCCATGCGTTTCGCCGCCTCTTGTTGATTCAGCCCAAGAGCGCGCATTGCCTTCCTGATTTCGACTACCAAGCCGGTCTTGATCTTGAGTTTTTCGGCGTCTGGCAGTCCAAGGTCGGCAAAGACGTTGCCCGAGCTGCGCTGAACCTCGACGCCTTCAATGATTCGTTTTTGCATTTCGTAGCTCCTGTGCCAATGCGTCGGCCACTTTCAGCCGAGCGCGCAATGATGTCCATATCTGACTTTGGTGTGGCGATCCCCCTCTTGCTCTTCTTCTGGAAGCAGTGCAGGACGAACACCGCTTCCGCGTACTTCACCGTGTAGACGGCCCGGTACGTGCCGCCGGCATCGTCCTCGACAACCTCAAGCACGCCGGCACCGCCGAAGCCCTTGAGCACCTTTGCCGCGTCGTCCTGATCGCCCATCTGCGCCAACGACAGTGCGTAACCGAAGCGCCTGCGCACGTCAGGCGGCAACGCCATCAGATCCTTGTAGCTGCTCGCGATCCATTCGAGCGCTTTTTCTTCATTGGTCATGGCGGCAGTTTATACCTGTTCAGGTAAACGCAAAAGCGCGATACCAGTCGCGTTGATGTCGCAAAACACCTGCTTCCCACCCGGACGGCAAAGCGTCGCAAACGATAGTCTCGACAGGGCGAAAGCTGCACGGGAAACGGTGTCGGATAGGCCGGATGGCCGGAAACCTTGTCTCCGGCGTTTTCCGACTACGAAATGGCGGCTGGTGACACGGCTTGCTTGTTCTACCCCTTGTGGCGGCGATAGCCGGCTGCCTCGCAGAGCAGGATGTCCGTTGAGCACGCAGTGCGAATAAGGGCTTCGTGAAGAAGGACGACCCGCCTGCGGGTGGGCCTACTTCACATATCCTGCCCGGCGCTGCAGCGTTGTTCTACCTTTTTTTTACCGTTACTGCACCGTTGTTTTACCTTTTTTCTACCGTTGTTTTACCGTTACTGCACCGTTGTTTTGACAACACCAGCCCGGACAAACAACGGCGACAAAGCGCCGTAACCACGCTTTGTCGCCGCCATGACTGTGTATTCCACGCAAACTGGACACCGATTCCACGGCAAACTGGACACCCATTCCACGCGAACCTGGACAGTCGGAGCGTAGCGACGCGGGGTTGAAAGGTTTTACTCTGAGGCTCGGGTTCTGGTCAAGTTTTTGGTCTGCAAAGGCAACCGTTGGTCGTTACTGCGTAACGGATTTTTTTAGCCAATCGAAGGCGCTTTTCGTAGTAGTCATTCTCGCCATTGTGCACCCGCGCCGCGCGCTCCAAAGCGGCGCGGTCCGCCTCACGAAGTAGCCCTTCAAGTACCTCACGTTGCGTTACTGCGTAACAAGCCGCCAGGCGCTCCAAGGCACGCTTGGCGTGAAGATTGACCAGCAGATTCAGCCGCTCGGCCTGGCCGTCAAGATCTTTCAAGTGACGAGCGCGATAGTCCGATTGCCGTTGAGCATTACTTTTTGCCATGTTGATGGTCCTGTTGAGTGTTACGCAGTAACGGTTTGATGAGGGGTTGCCGTGCCAGTAGGGCAGCGATCAAGGGTGCAGGCCGTGTCGCGCTTGGGGCGCAACGAGTCGCACCGAGCAGAGTTATCCACGGCCGCCCGCCAGGCTGCGCTCCTTCTATAGCAGGCGGGCTGGCGGGCGGCGGTGGGTAACTTGTCAGGCTTGCTGGAGGCGTTCATACCGGCTTCTCCGGCTTGCGCAGCGATTCCCCATCAAGGTCCAGCGTATGCGCCTGGTGGACCAGGCGGTCGAGGATCGCATCGGCCAGCGTCGGATCGCCAATCGAGGCATGCCAATGCTCGACCTGCAGCTGGCTGGTGATGATCGTCGAGCGCGTCCCATGGCGGTCATCGAAGATCTCCAGGAGATCCCGACGGCTATCGTCGGAAAGCGGCGCCAGCGCCCATTCGTCGATCACCAGCACCTCGGTCTTGGCCAACTGCGCCAGCAACTTCAAGTAACTGCCATCGCCGCGGCCAATCGCCAGCGCCGGCAAGAGACGCGTCAAGCGCACATAGAGCACTGAATGCCCCTGCCGACACGCCTGGTTGGCCAGGGCGCACGCCAGATAGGTCTTGCCGATCCCCGTCGGCCCGCAGATCAGCACGTTCTGGTGATCGCTCACCCAGCGCCCGGTCATCAAGCGGGCGAACAGTGCCCGGTCGAGTCGGCGTGGATGCCGGAAATTGACATCTTCTGGCGTCGCCGCCTGTTTCAGTCCGGCGCGTTTCAGACGCGCCGTATTCTGCCGTGACTCGCGTTCGGCCGCCTCGCAGTCGACCAGCAGCCCGAGGCGCTCCTCGAACGACAACTGGCCGATCTCCGGGCTTTGTGCCTGGCTGGCCAAGGCTCGGGCCATGCCCGGAAGGCGCAGTTGGTGGAGTCTCTCGACGGTCGGATGATTCAGCATGGCAAAGCTCCTTCAGTGGTAGTAACCGGGGCCACGCACATTGGCGTGCTCCGGAGGTAAATGGGTCTGGCCCGGGGTGCTCACCCGCTGCTTGTCCAGGCCGTTCTTCAAGATCGATTTCAGGCTGCTGTAGGACGTCGCGCCAATGGCGATGGCCCGCTCGCAGGCCGCTTCCAGGCGATCATCCCCGTAGGCCTTGCCCAGGCGCAGGATGCCCAGGCAGGCCCGGTAGGCCTGTTGCGGATGGCGGCGCTGATGCAGCAGGCTCTGCACGACGCCTTTGGCATGCGGCCCGATACGCCCGGCCCAGTCGAGCAGCCGCGGCGCATTCCAGCCCTGTACCGCCTGATGGGCCGGTGTCATGTGCGCATCGACGGTGGTGTGCCGACCGCGGCTGTCGTTGCGCACATGACTGGCGATACGCGTGCCGCGATGGAAGATCTCGACGGTGCTCGCCGTCAGCCGGCTATCGACCTGCTCGCGGGCGAAGCGATACGGCACCGAGTAGTAGTGGCCGACGAGCTCGACGTGATAGTCGACGCCGACCCTGACGACCTTCCACTCGGCGAACTCGTAACGGGTCACCGGCAAGGGCAGTAAAGCGGGCCGATCGAGTTCGACGAAGGCCGCTTGGCGGCAGCCGGGCAACTTCTTGAACGGCCGCTGGTTGAGCCAGCTCATCAGCTCGGCGATGCTGCGGTTGAGCTCGGAGAGGCTGAAGAAACGCTGGTGGCGCAGTCGCGCCAGGACCCAGCGCTCGACCAGAAGCACCCCGGCCTCGGCCTTGGCCTTGTCTTTCGGGCGACGGGGCCGGGCGGGGAGAACCGCCGTGCCGTAATGAGTGGCCAGGTCGCGGTACGTCGGGTTGAGTTCGGGCTCGTAGTAGCAGGCGGTGGTGACGCCGCTCTTGAGGTTGTCGGGGACCAGCAGCGCCGTGCAACCGCCGACGTGTTCGAAGGTGCGCACATGGCTGCCGATCCAGTCCGGCAGACTCTGGCTCCAGGTGGCTTCGCTGTAGGTGTAGTTGGAGGCGCCGAGGACGGCGACGAAGATCGCCGCCGGCCGGATTTCGCCGCTCGTGGGATCGGTGATCGGCACCGTTTGGCCGGCGTAGTCGACGAACAGTTTCTCGCCCGGGGTATGCGTCTGGCGCAGGCTGAGCGAGAGCCGCCCGACCCACTGACGGTAGAGGGCGCAGAAGCCGCTGTAGCGGTAGCCGGTCGGGTACTCGGCTTTGTATTCCTGCCAGAGGAGGTCGAGGGTGACGCCCTTGCGCCGCAGTTCGCGGTGCACGATCGGCCAATCGGGATCGGGCCGAGCCTGGTTCGACGGTGCCGTCGGCGGGTACAGCTGCGCCTCCAGCGCCGGCTCGCTCAATCCTGCCGGCAGGGGCCAGGTGATGCCGTAGAGCTTCGCGCGGCGGAGGAGATCGCCGACGGTCGTCGGTGAAGCATTGATCGCCCGGGCGATCTCGCGGTGGCTGCGACCGCCTTCAAGCGACAGCCGTAAAACGTCAAAAATCTTGCGCATGGATAGCCTGCTATTCGCCATGTGGGCCTCGGCAAATCTCCCGAGGGTGCCACGGTTATCCCGCGCGCTACGATATTACAAATGACTGTCCAGTTTGCTCTGGAATCGGTGTCCAGTTTGCCGTGGAATCACTGTCCAGTTTCGTCTGGAATCCGTGTCCAGTTTGGTGTGGAATACGCAGCCAGACTCTCGAAGCCGCGCGCGCCTGCTGGCCAACGCTATGGATATACTGCTCTATGCTCATGAGGCTTTCCAGAATTGCAGAGGAGCCGATAAGTGCTCAAT
>NZ_SPMY01000099.1 GCF_012939955.1 Candidatus Accumulibacter phosphatis | reverse complement strand
ATGAGGGAAATCGCGCGACAGCGCGAGAGCGCCGAAATTATCCAGCTTCCGCTATGGCCCGAACCAAAGCGCGGAACGCCGAACAGCTTTATCCGTTCTGCTTTGTTTTCAGCAATCCAGAGTAAAGACCGCCAGTTTATCGACGGGAAGACTTTAGACAGTCAAGCCGGAATCACAATTAAATACACCGGCCAGCAACTCAACCAAGAAGATTTAACCCTGTGGGAAACCTTGGTGCATCTGGCAAAGGGACACCCACTAGGCAATGTTTGCAGTTTCACCGCACACGGATTGCTAAAGGCTATGTGTCTCGAACCCCGTGCCTATGTGTCTCGAACCCCGTGCCTTTGGCGTGGCGTTTGCGCCACTTCATGGGCGAAAACAGCGACAAAGCAGCAACACGATGGCGCAGCTGCTCCGCAAATGTGTCTCGAACCCCGTGCCTAGTCGCCGCCTCGCGGCAGGGCTGGTGTGCGCCTCACTGCCACAGTGTCACCCTCGATGCTGTAGCTCTGCAAGAAAGCCAGCTTGACCAGTTCATCGAGGGCTGCGCGTAATTTCACCTTGAACCCTGCCGCCTGTTGATTTCTGCTCCCTGTGTATCGTTGCAAGGTCGACAGCTTCACGGGGTGCGGCATCCTGTGGCTGCTGTAGTAGGCATGAAGGGCTTGCGCAAGCGGTTTGCGCCGCAGGTTTAGGCGTTGCTGCCAGTCGATGGCAGTCCATTGGGTTTCACCATAAAGCCGGATCAATTCGCGGTGCAATC
>NZ_SPMY01000098.1 GCF_012939955.1 Candidatus Accumulibacter phosphatis | reverse complement strand
GACTGTCCAGTTTGCTCTGGAATCGGTGTCCAGTTTGCCGTGGAATCACTGTCCAGTTTCGTCTGGAATCCGTGTCCAGTTTGGTGTGGAATACGCATCGGCAATCTTGGGAACAATGCTCGCCTTGATCTGTGTGGCCGGGCGTTCTTTCAGGAACCCCGAGAGTCGTTGCCCTTGAGGCGCATCTGCGGCAGCCACGGCCATGCAGGCTTCCAGAATCGCAGGCGTGCCCCACTCCTGTTCTTGACGGGCGCGACCGAGCAACCGGTCCATGATCACTGATATCTCGGGCCGTGGCAGCGCCACGAGACGATCCTTGATACTGCCAGCCATCTCGGGATGCTCCAACAGCCCTTCCAGAAGATCGGCGGCCTCCGCTGACAACCGATCCTCTGGAGTGATCAATGGCGCATGCTCACGACTCACGTAGAGCGCACCGCGAAGGTCGGCCCCTCCCAAGAGCGGCGGCAAACGCAGCCATTCGGTGATGAACGAGTCGTCCCACGGCGGCTTCCTTTGCACAGCCTCCCCCCGCAATGGCCTTCGCTTCCCAGTCGACAAGAAGCGCTGGCTTTCCATCGTCGCTCTCGGTAACCGACTTGATCAGTTCCAAGTAGGCCTTGGGATCACCGCATCGCTCGAATAGAAGCACCTTGGCAAGCGCAGATTCATCGACACCGACGCCTTGGGCACGAGACATCGACATGCGAATCGACAGCGCGTTGAGGAAGCGCTTGATCAAGCGCGGATTGCCCGCGATGCCGGTCGCGCTTGTCATCAAAGGCGCAAGCCGATCTGCGGCATCGAGGCGCGCAATCAACGCATCAGAGAGTTTGTCGTTCAGACTTCTGAGGAACTTGAGATCGACTCGCTTTCCTTGCCATGATCGCCCCAGCTGCGAGCACACCTCTCCTCGAATTCGTTCCTTCTCTTTGGAATCAAGGTCGCTGTTCTCGATAAACAGCATCATCATGTATGCACGAACCTCTTGCGTCCCCAACGGCGGAACACGAATCGGAACCTGAATGAGTTTGTCGAAATA
>NZ_SPMY01000097.1 GCF_012939955.1 Candidatus Accumulibacter phosphatis | reverse complement strand
GACCTCGACGCCAAGGCACTCCATCACGCGGCGGAACACTGCCGACTTACCGACCGGCCCGTTGTCCAGTTGGATCGCGCTCGGGATGCCCTGCAACCGATTTCCTGCTTCCTCCTTGGCTGACATGGCGTTGAACAGAAACCTCAGCCCCGTCTCGACATCCTCGCCGTATACGCAGCGGTATTCCTGGTAGGCCCCTTGACGCTCCCCGGAACTGACCCGCTTTTGCTCACCAAAGCTGACCCACCAAGCGTCACCCAGTGAGCCCCTGTTGAGGTCTGCAGCGATTTCCGGAAGCCGAACCTCGTAGCCCCGCAAGCTCGGTCGGCAGGCCACGCCGGTTGGCAACGCAGCAGCGCGCGTAGCTCCGAGTGCCTGCTCTTCTGATTACGCGGTCGAGCCCCCTTTACCGAACACACCGGGTCCGCCCAGTTCACCGGCCGCAACACGTTGCGGCCAGCCCTCGCAAGATCTCCCGCAGCGCGACAGGAACCCCTGCATAGGGCCAATCTTCCCGCACGACGTCGTGTGGGGAGAAACCGTCATGGAGTACCGGCAGTGCAAGGCCTGTCGTCAGCCGTTCCGGCCCCGTCCGCAGAACCCCGACCAATGCTTTTGTTCTGCCGCCGCCTGCCAGCGCGAACGGCGACGGCGTTGGCAAGCGGCCAAACGCCAGAACGATCCCGACTATCGGGATAACCAGAAGCGCGCGCAGAAGGCTGGGCAGAGCGCCACTCCGACTATTGGCGGACATATCGAGACCAGCATCCGGAATACGTCGCGCGCAATCGTGCCCGGCAGCGGGAACGCGCACTCGGCCGGGCTGGGGTTGCAAAGATGGACGCGTCAAAGACGGAAATAGCCCTTCCCTCAGGCACTTATCGCTTATCGCCGATGATCGACGCGTCACTTGCAAAGATGGACGCGTGGACGGTCGAAATCACCGTTCTTTCAGCCACTTGTCGCGCTCCCTGAGGCACATGCCGCGGCTTGCAAAGAGAGGACTCGATCGCCTTGCAGCGGTCGCCTCGCTAGGCTGGATGCCATAGGAGGTCAACCGCATGGATCAGACGGCCGCTACGGCCCAGACTCTGGATTTGCACCGACTGGAGTTGCGCTACGTCGAGCTTCGCGTGCCGGATACGGCGGCGATCACGCGTCTGGCCCAGTCGATCGCGGTCAATGGCCAACTCGTCCCCTGCATTGC
>NZ_SPMY01000096.1 GCF_012939955.1 Candidatus Accumulibacter phosphatis | reverse complement strand
CTCGCCGAAGTCAAATCCATGAATGGGAGGGTGTATTCGGTAACAGTTTCGGCTCATACGGATCGCATAGAACAAGCTGGAAACCAAGGCATCTCCATGGAACGCGCTGTCGCTGCCAAGGAGTATTTAGTCAGCAAGGGTGTCCGAATGCATCCTTATAACGTTAGAGGGAAAGGCAATGAGGAGCCGCTCACCAAGCCCGACCAGTGCACAGGGCCGACGAGCTCGCAAGTCATAGAATGCCTAGCGCCTGACCGCCGTGTTGAATTTGAAATCGTATGGTTTAAACCCGATGAGCACGCCGATGGAGCTCTTCATGTGGACCGACTATACTTGGTGCGTATGTGACCGCCACCATCTTGTTTGCATGGAAAAAGAAGACGCACGATTTTAACACTGGATCAATTGTACGAACGGCGTAAGCAAGTGGTGCGGTTGCATTGCAAGGGTTATGGCGTGATGCAGATTGTCGAACTCAGTGGCTTGTCTTACCCCCACGGTGCAAGGCGCGATTGATTGGTACAAGGAGAGCGGTGCATCTGCCCTCAAGCCGGAAAGTCGTAGCAAGGTGCTGACAGAAAATCAGGAGCGCGCGATTCGACACATCATTTGCGACAAGCGGCCTGAACAGCTGAAGATGGAGTTTGCACTTTGGGGCCGTGCTGGCGTCATGCAACTGATCGAACGGGAGCTGGGGCTGGGGCTGAGTCTATCGGTGCGAGGTGTCGGCAACTATCTGGCACGCTGGGGTTGCCGACGAACGTACTTGGCCGATTACCAGCGATGACAAAACGATTCTACTGATAGGGCCTTCGTGAACCACCCGATAACCATTGTTGTTCTGGTTGATGCTAATAGAAAAACCAGAAATGTAGCTCTTGGTAAGGAATTGGCTAGTGGCGGTGCGGGCACCGTCTATCAGGTAACTGGGGAGCCAGCCACTGTAGTTAAGCTGTATCATTCTGAGACTCTCAGGCAAGTCGGCAAGGAATATGCAGATAAAATCTTTTGCCTATTGCAGAATGTGCCGTCATTGCCATCGTCGGCAGCGGGAATAATTCAGCTGTCTTGGCCATTTGCTATGGCGAGAGATGTCTCGGGAAATTTCGTCGGATTCGCGATGCCGACGCTTGATTTCAACAAGACCGAGTCTCTGGAGTGCATCCTAGTACCAAAGATGGCGGGGCAGAAGAGTCTGCGATCAGATTTGGGAGCGCGCATCACAGTCGCAGCCAATCTTGCGGGGGTCGTAAGCGCAATTCACGATAAGGGCCATCGAATAGTCGATCTGAAACCCGTCAATCTCCGCTTGTATCGTCAGGAACTTTATGTTGCGGTACTCGATTGCGATGGGTTCCATGTAAATATGCCTGGTCGAGCTTTTTCGGCACCACAAAC
>NZ_SPMY01000095.1 GCF_012939955.1 Candidatus Accumulibacter phosphatis | reverse complement strand
ATGAACACCTGCGCGCCATGATCCAGTTCGGCCAGGCGTTCTCCATCCCTGCACCGAATGACGAGCACTTTGCTAGAGCGATCCTCGACCACAGCCAGGCGCTCGCCATCAGGCGAGAATGCCATCACCTGCACGGGACCCATCTTCGCAAGCTTGCTAAAGGTCCATCCCGCTGGCTGGGAGCGCCCCAACCAGACTGAGTCCGCTGTGGCTAAGGCTACGTGACGGCCAGCCAAAGCAATAATGCCCGCCGAGACTTCACCCAAGGTCCGCCCTGCAGATCCTTCCAGCACCAGCACGGCCCGTTTCGCCTCCCTGTCATTGCCCCTCGCCTGCCAGAGATCGCCTCCGTCGCTCATCATCAGCCAGGAGTCATGGACCGCGTCGAACCAAGCGAGTGCCAAGCGGCCCGAAATCGGCCAAGCATACGCTGACTCGCCATGACGCTGCAAATCGCAGCTATACACCCGGTGCTGGTATCCAGATAGCAGCAGCCACCGCCCTCCCGGCGCCACCGAAAGGTGGCGCACATCGCCCGCCGGTAATCGGCATGCGACGCCAGCATCTAGCAGTCGATCACCTTCGATCTGTACTTCACGCAAGGTCCCGGTGGCCTCTGCCACCCAGAGCCGCTTGCCGTCAGCCGACGCCTGCACGGCCTCCACTTTGGCCGGCGAGCGT
>NZ_SPMY01000094.1 GCF_012939955.1 Candidatus Accumulibacter phosphatis | reverse complement strand
CCCGCCGTGGCTTCTATTTGCGTTGTCTATCCCGTGAACGTTGCCGAAAGCTAGTGGGCGTTGGCGGGGAGTGTAATTGATAACACGTTATCACGCTATCATGATAGCATGTAAACATGGTTGTTGTTTACGGAAGAAACTCTTGCGAATCCTGGTGGAGGTTCTCTAACCCGCAACCCGGATAGTCTGACACGGGACAATCTGTCGATTGAACAACTCGTCGTCGTCTTCTTGTTTGTTGATTTCTGCATGGCAAGGCCGTAGGGAACTTGCTTCCTTGTTGCTGTTGCCTCTGAGCGTGTAACGCGATCACTCTCAAAAGCCGTGGGCTTGGTTTGTGTTTATGCCTATGGCAAGCATAGTTGCCCACCGGCGGGAACAAGGATAAAGACTTTTTAAAGGATAAAAAAAGGATAAAAGAATAGGGCGAAAAAAACAGAGGTTTTTTTCTTTTATAACAATATTTTAAAAAAACGACCCGTCAGCTGGACAACCTGCCACCTGTCAGTTGGACAACCTGCCTTTTGCCAGTGACCTGTCAGCTGGACAACCTGCCTTTACCGCGTCCGCATAGGCTTATCCACAGGCCTATCTAGGGCTGCTGCTGGTCTTTGACTCGGGGCCGAGGTTTGCCGTGCAAGCGTGTTGGCGATGCTCTTGGCGTCGTTCTGGCGGCGGTTGGCGGCCTTCTGCTCGGCAGCAAATTCGCGGGATGGGAACAGCGTATAGCTCGCGTCTTCCAGCTTCCCGCGACTGCCGCGTTGCTCGACCTTCTTGCACGCGTAGAGCACGCCCAATTCCTTGATTTCCGTCCACGCATCGTCGAGAGCGGCGATCGCCTGGCGTTGCTGTTTGTAGCCTTCCAGCAAGCCGCTGTCGCGCTTGATCGTGCTGAAACGCATCTCAAAGCTGTTGGTGATAGCCGCTGCAGTGTATTTCAGCACGAGCTGGCTAATGAGCCAGCGAGCGAGTTGGGTACGGCATTTCATCAGACGCCGGTAATTGAACTGCCGATAGGCGACCTTATCGATGCTTTCCGTGACGAACGGGTGAAACTCCACATACCATTTGGCTTCTGGATTCTTCTCCAGGTCGTCGCGCTTTACCCCTATCAGCTTTGGAAAATAAGTTGAGCGGGCAAAGTGCCGAACGCCGAGAGGATCGGCGGGGTCGCTGGTTTCAAGGTCAATGGCCCCTAACGACAGCACATCCATTCCTTCGGCCAAGTCCCTGTAGGTCATGGCGTGGCCTTGACTGGCCAGCTCCTGCCGCAACCGATGAAGCGTGAAAATCAAGCCGCTGCGCCGATCTGGCTGGTCATAGAAGCCTGCTGGGGGTGCTGCGGCGAGGCGACGCAAAGCGTGTTCTATCAGCTCTTCGCGGGCACTTGGGTAATATTCAATCGTCTCCTCCGTCGGGTTTCCAGCCTCGTCGCGCACTTCAATACGGGCGGGGCGGACGACTGC
>NZ_SPMY01000093.1 GCF_012939955.1 Candidatus Accumulibacter phosphatis | reverse complement strand
AACATTGACGTGGAAACTCTGCATGAACAGCGAGAAGAACAGTGCCGCGAGCAGCGTGCGGACGATGTCCGCCGGCTGTCTGAGCAGGTCCCTGGCGTAGTAAGCGACGAGGCCGACGGCCGAGGCATTGGCCAGAACGATTTTGGCCTGGGCGATGATGCCGGGTTCGATATGCATGGTAATTTCCTTTCTTTCAGGTGGACAATGAAGAAGCTGCTGGCGCAAATAGCTGCGCCACCGCCTCCGGGTTTGAGGGGAAGTAGAGGTGCATATACGAGGCATGCACACGGCCGACGCGATAGACCGCTTCGCCGCGCCGTCCCGCCCGCGCGCCTTCGCTGATCGCGATCGGCGACAGCGGCGTCTCCATCTGCGAGTAGTGGAAGCTGTGTCCGCGCAGCTCGCCTTCGGGCAGTGTGACGCGGTGCAGGCCGAGGTTGGCGAGGCGGCCGAGCATCTTGGCGTTGCCTGGCAAGAGCCCGACCATCTCGGCCCGGCAGCCGTCCTTGTCGGCCAGTGACTCGAGCAGATAGAGCATTCCGCCGCACTCGGCGACTAGCGGTTTGCCAGCGGCATGGTGAGCGCGAATCGCGGCGTGCATTGGCGCGTTGGCGGCGAGCGCTGCGAGGTGCAGTTCGGGATAACCACCCGGCAGGTAGAGCACTTCGGCCTCTGGCAGCGAGCCATCGAGCAGCGGCGAAAAGAAGCTCAGCTCGGCACCGAGTTCGCGTAGCAGATTGAGATTGGCGCGGTACAGGAAG
>NZ_SPMY01000092.1 GCF_012939955.1 Candidatus Accumulibacter phosphatis | reverse complement strand
ATGCCGAGATTGACGCAGCCGCGGCTAACGCGACCGAAGCGAGAACAAGTTTTGGTTTCATGTGTAACGCCCCTTGCGTGATTGAGAGTGACTGTCGCGGTCGCGGAATGCGGAGACTTCCGAGTCGGCGTCCACCGAAGTGTCGCTGGCCCCTGACAGGCTGTTGCCGTCGAATGTGGGTTCCGGCTTGAGCTGCTCGCTGGATGTGGCGGTCGTCCCCTGGGCCTTGATGGCTGCGGCCACTTTGCCGCCGATGGTCTGGCTGAGGCGTTCCTGCGCAGCTTCGGCGCCGGCATTGGCCCTCTCCTTGGCGACGTCCCAAGTGCCTTTGACCAGGTTGGCGGCTGCGTCGGTGGCGACCCGGCCGACCGTACCCAGAGCAGATTTCTCGCCGCCTTGCGGCTGCTGACCTGGTGTCAGGCCTGCACTCTTGGCATTGCTGTTGCCGGTCGTGCTTCCCTTAGCAGGGTTGCCCTTGCTGCTGGAGCTCGCGCGAGAGCCGCCCGAGGTCGCCCCGGATGACGGGCTAGCGCTCATCGCCGGGCCATCCATCGCACTCGCCAAAGGGCTGCCGAGGCCGGCCGCGCTGCCGCTGGCCCCGCCACCGCCCACCGCGTCAGCCATCCCACCGGTCATGCGCGAAACAATGTCCGTGCCGCCGGCGACGTTCTGCGATGCTTTCGAGGCGGCGGTCATCAACGCTTGGACGCCGCCCGCCGCATTCGCCGCGCCGGCGGCGATCGCAGCGCCTCCCGTGGCGACGGCTGCGCCCGCCATGGCCGCGGCGCCCATCGCCGCACCGGTTCCGAAACCACCGCCTAGGGCATGTGTGCCGCCATGCATCGCCAGGCCGCCGATCAAGGCCGGCAGCTTGTTCACCAGGGCCAGCAGGACCACGGCAACAATCAGCATCACGCCCAATTCCTTGAGGCTGAGACCGGCGCTCATGCTGGCGTAGTACTGGTCGACGAAGGACTTGCCGATGCCGACCAACAGCACCATGGTGAGCAGCTGCGCGGCGATACCCAGAACGGTCTTGTAGTAATGGATCGCCATGTCCGAAGTCCATCGCGAGCCACCAAAGCCGAGGAAGAAAACGCCGGCGTAGGCCAGGACCCAGCCGCTCACCAGGAGCAGCAGCATGTTCACGCCGATCAAGGCCAGGATGATGAGGATTGCCGCGCTGATGAGGATGCCGGCCGCACTATCGACTGGCGACCATCCGGAGGAGCGATCGAGAACCTGGTAAAAAATGGTGAATCCGATGTCGACGATTCCTGAAGGCGACAGCGCCGGGCCTGTGCCGCTTGCCGTGCCGCCGATCGTGCGCAGCGAATTCATGATGTCGGTGGCGAAAGTCGGGCCGTTGGTCAGCAGCCACCAGAAGAAACCTGTGAAGATCGTGAAGCGCGCGAACTCCGCGTAGAACTCGCCAATGTCGGCCTTGCGCAAGGCCAGCATGCCGAAGGTCCAGACCATCGAGATCAAGGCCAGGGTCCAGAACAACCACGAGGCCCGTGCCGTGATCGTAGCCGCCCACATGCTGGCCGCGGCCGAATAACGTGCCAGGACGTTATCCAGCACATCCGAACTGTCGATAGCCGCCTGCGCTTCGACGGAAAAGAGCAGCAGCCACAGCAACAGCGCGCCGGTGGTGGCACCTAATAGGGCGGGCGTTCTTCTCATCGCTACCTCACCAGGCTTTCTGTTGGCTAGGTTTGAACTCTCCTTGTCGTGGGCACTTGTCGAGAAGTTCAGCGCGTTGAGCGGGATCTTGCACCTTGTCCAGATCGGCGCAG
>NZ_SPMY01000091.1 GCF_012939955.1 Candidatus Accumulibacter phosphatis | reverse complement strand
GAGGCACAGCGCCGCGATGATGGTGTTGCAGGCAACGGGGGATATCCGCAAAGTCTCGCTCTGGCTCGGCCATGCAGACATCCAGACGACCGAAATTTACTTGCGGGCGGACCCAACAGAAAAGCTGGATGCAATGAGCGCCGTTGTGCCGCTCTCACTAAAAAAAAGGACGGTTCCGGGCGCCAGACAAACTGATCGCCTCGCTGCGGGGCGCTTGAATATGCTGAGCGATGGGAGCCGACATGGCCGTCAGCACAAGGCTCCCACGCCTGCAATTCTGCATATTCCTGGACTCTGCATATCGCCGAAAACTCCGTCATCCCCCCGCCGGCCCTGCCACGAGCGCATCAAGGTCCAGGTCGATCACCTTGGTGTCGATGTGGAGCGTGTAGTGCCCGTTCCACATCGGTGATTCCGCCCGCCGTATCCTTCATTTCCTTGTCACGGAGCCCGGCTGCTCACAGGCCAAGTTCGCTGTGCGAACCGAGACGGACGAGCTGGAGTACGTTGTCGTCCGGTTTTCTGTAAATCAAGACCACGTTGGGCTTGACGTGACAATCCCGGTGGTCCTTCCAATCCCCACTGAGCGAATGATCGTGGTGCTTGTCGGCCAGAACCTGATCATGGAGCGACGGCGGCGGTCGGTCCTGTCCTTTCTTTGGCGTTCAACCTTGTAGGCTTTGCTTACCGTAAGCTCAGACAACCTGATCTCACGGATTTTGCGATGTACCGATTTGCAGGATCAAGCGGAGGTTGGAGCGTGGGAAGAGAGTCGCGGTAGAGTTCAACTCGTCACAGAGTTTTTTGGACGGCGCGGTCAGACACGCCATGCGCCATGTGGTGGAGGCGTACGGTCAAGGTTCCCGCCTCAACGTCGGGGAGCAAATCGGCTTCGGTCGTGTAGATCGCGCGTAGCAAGCTGCGCGCCTCGTCCGGGCGCGCGAGAAAGGGTGCCAGGATGTTGGCCATGGCCGTTTCCGCGCGATAGGCAATCATCTTCAGCGTGTCGAGCAGTTGCTTGCTGTGGGTGCTCAGCCGGCGAAATTGGTTTTCTTCCGGCAAGTCCTTGATGTCGAGATGAGAGGGGGTCTCTTTGCGTTGTTCCTTCAGGGTCTTGAGCTCGTCCTGCAGATGTTCGATCTCGTCGTGGGCCGCGGCTTTTTTTTGCGACAAAGGCATCGACTTTCACGGGGTCAATCGTCTCGTTGAGGTTGAGCGCGCCGAATTCGGCGAGCCGGCGGCTGAGCTTGCTGGTCAGCGAGCGCACCTGGCCGTCAAGGGTTCTGCGAGCCGGGTTAACGACGCGTGCGGTATCAGGAATTTGTTCGGTCTGATAGTCGGCCAAGCGGTCCAGGGCAAAGTGTTCACGGGCATACTTGAAGAAATTTTCCTGAGACCAGCGGGCGAACAGGGTGGCCGCCAAGAGCCCTATGCCGGATTGGTAATCCGTGCTGATCAGGGCGACCTGGCGACCGCTGTCACAGAGCTTGCGTATCTCGCGTACCCACAACACGCCACCGAGAAGCGTGCCCCGTTCGGCGAGTGGCATGCGTACCCGTTCACCGCTGCGCAGCTCGACCGTTCCGTCGACAAACTCCTCGGCGGACCAATCGTCACCGGGGTACTTGCGATAGGAGAGACAGGCAATGCGACGCGCCTTCAGGCGTTTGAACAACTCCGGACTATAGCCTTCGCGATCGAAGACCAGGGTGAAGCGATGGCGCAGCGGTTCGGCTGCTAGCACTTCCGAGCTCGGCTGGCCCGGGATATCCCGTTCCAGACGGGGCAGAATCTCGCCCTCGAGGACCTTGATCAGGCCGGGATCGACGGCTTGCGTGACCCGAAAGAAGGGCTGTCCGTCGATCGCGTTGACCCAGTAATCGGCGGTCGCCCGCTGGCACAGCCGCTGCCGCGCGAGGTAGTGGCGCGGCAGCTTGGTCTGCTCGCCGTAATACACCCGCACATGCGCGTCGACGTAAAGGATGCCCGCTTCTGTCGGCGCCGCTTCCATCCAGCGCCGACACAAATCGGCACTCCATTTTTCGGCCTGATCCCCCTGACTCAGGAGCTGAATCTTCTCGCGCAGGGTGCGCACTTCCGGAATCCGATCCAGACCCAGCAGCTTGCCCCATTCGCCAGGCGCACAACTGCGCAGGGACTCGACCGATTCCAGCCGCGCCAAGGCCATGAAAGCGATCAACATCAACAGACTGTCAATCCCATAGTAGCCCGGTGGCAGGGGAAGCCCCTCCGCTCCTTCGAGCAGTCCAACGGCCAGCAGGGCGGGCAGCGCAAACAGCACGCCGCCACGTGGCACGTCGACGGCCAACTGGAACTGGGGGAGCACCGCATTCAGCCCACCCACGCTCGCCGCCACCCGGGCTTCCACGTTGCTGGCCCCAACCCCCCATCGGGGGCGCTGCTGTCGAGTGCGCTGCGCTCGCTTTTGGTGCTCGCGACGAGCGCGCAGCGCCCCTTCGCCGCTGCCACATGCAGCCGCCCCGCGCGCACCGCTTTCGACAAGGTGTCGCTTTTGATCCCCAGTTCTGCCGCCGCGCTGGGCACCGTCTGTCCGTCGTCCAACAGCGCCTGCGCCTGCTTCAACACCCTGCGCCAGGCCTTGTCCGGCTAGGCGCTCGATGGCGCGCGTCGACGATCGCCTAAACATTCGCGCTCTCCTGCCGTTAACAGAATAATCAAAAGGAGTTCACCGCATGGGCTCAGGAATCATCAATACCGCAGTGACCGTCTGCACGTGGCTCAGTATGGGCTA
>NZ_SPMY01000090.1 GCF_012939955.1 Candidatus Accumulibacter phosphatis | reverse complement strand
TGGCACGTGTTTAGAGGTACGGTGGCACGTGTTTAGAGGTACGGTGGCACGTGTTTAGAGGTACGGTGGCACGTGTTTAGAGGTACGGTGGCACGTGTTTAGAGGTACGCCTAACGTGTTTAGAGGTACGGTGCACACGTGTTTAGAGGTACGGTCGGCACGTGTTTAGAGGTACATTCTCCCCTGTGGATAACCGTAAAAACGCCACTTGTATCAACCACATGCACATACATAACCATTTGCCCTAATATTCTTTTAATATTTCTTTAATCTAAAAGAAAGGGCTACAAAAAAATGGCACGTGTTTAGAGGTACATTGGCACAAACGACCCCATCGAGCGCGCTTCGCTCGGAAAGAATCGTGCGGCCCGTTAGGGCTGCACGCACCTCAGAGCAGGGGCTCCGCCCCTCTTTGCCGCTCCGCGCCAAATTCACCCCGACACCGAACAACTTGACGGCCGCACGACCTCAAAGTGATCGGCCTTCGGCCTCAGAATACAAACAACACAGGCGCGATCAGGCGAGCCGCGCAAGCAAACGCCCGCTCACGCGGACACATTTTTTTCAACTAAGAGCCAGTCCATGTGCCGGTGACTTTCCGGAAATATTTGAGGACAGGAAAAGCAAATAGAAGCCACGGCGGGGGGCAGGGTACTTTGATCAACGGGAACGGGTCTGCCGACGCAGGCGAACCGATCGCTGAAGCGCTGCGCCTGCTCGACTTGTTTGCCAGTGTTGGGGCCGAGGCTTTCGATATCACCCACACCAATCTCCAGCAGGAGAAACGGGGCTTTCGCCCAGCGCAAAGCTTGGCCCAGGCCCGGCAGTCCATGCCCTACCTGGTGCCCAGCGCCGCGCGGCGGCAGAACAATCTGATCGTTCGACCTCGCGCCGGCGACGGCGTCACTCTGGTGCAGCTCGACGATCTCGCGCCGGATGCCC
>NZ_SPMY01000009.1 GCF_012939955.1 Candidatus Accumulibacter phosphatis | reverse complement strand
GAGGGTAACGGTCATGACTTTCATGATTTGGGGTGTCTCCACGTGTCATGACCGTTAATGTGAAAGTCGCGCAAGCGACTCACGAAACTCCCGTCTCCCCTTGCGGGAGAAGGGGCAGGGGAAGAGAGGTAACGGTCATGACTTTCATGATCGGGTGTATCTCGACAAGTCATGACCGTTAGCCGCTGACAAAGATCACCCGCGCCAGCCGCGCCTGCTTCGAGAACTCCTTGCCGTCGGGCCCCGCACCACGCCAGACGATCAGCTCGCTGACGTCTTCGTCGATCACGCTCTTGAAGCTGTCACCGGCGAGTTGCAGGTAGGCGACCAGCTCGGCAAGGCCGTGTTCGAGCGGACGCGTTGCGCAGAGCTCGCGCAGGGTCACCTGCGAGCGGCCCTGCAAAGCCTGGCGAATGTGCCGGGCGAGCTGCGCGCGGTCGACGACCACTTGCGAGAACAGCACTGCGGCGTCGACGTCTTCATCGCCGGCCTCGATCGCCAGGTCGGCGATCGACGGCTTGATCGGTGGCGTGTACAGCGGTCGCTCCATGGGCAGCTCGATGGCCGCCGCGGTGTCGGCGATGCTCATCACGTCGTTTGCCGGCGGCGGTGTCTCGCGCACGGCGAGAGCCTTGGCTTCGATGCCGTGCAGGATGTCCATGATGCGGCGGTTTTCCAGCCAGGCTTGGTCGTCGAGGAAACGGCGCAACTGCTGTGACAGCTGGGCGACGGTGCGCTGCGTGTGCTCGCCGGCTTCGAGCCAGTCGTAGTGCACTCGGCGCGTGCGTGCGTCGGGCCGCAGTTCAGCCACTGCGGGCAGGGTCAGCACCCGTTCGAGCAAGGCCGAGAGTTCCTCCTGGCGGCTGCTCGACATCAGGAAATCCCAGAAGGCGCGGAAGCTGCGACCCTGGTCGGAGTCGGAAATGGCGTCGCGCTCGCCCATGATCTCTTCGAGCAGGGCGCCCTTGGCGCCTTCCCAGAGCGCGATGCGCTCGCGCACGCGGCGGTCGAGGCCGCGGAAATTGTGCTCGACTTCGCGAAAGTCGGTGAGCAGCTCGCGCGCCATGGCGACGAACTGCTGGAAGCGGTCGCGCAGGGCGCTGTCGTCGAGCATCGGCATGTCGCCCGACAGCACGCGCGCGATCTCGGCGTCGATGTCGTCGCGGCGGCGCTGCAACTCGGCGATGCGCGTCTGCGGGTCGGTCTCGCTGCCTTCGCTCATCTGCTTGAGCAACTCGAAGAGGGTCAGCAGGCGCGACTCGGTACCAACGAAACTGCGCGCGGCGAGCGTGTCGAGCCAGGCGATGGCCTTCTCGGTGGCCGGCGTGAGGTCGAAGTGCGGTTCGTCCGAGCCCTGCGCGTAGAACTTGCGCAACCAGCCCTTGTCGTTGGCCGCCCAGTCGTTGAGGTAGTCGAGCGCCGCTTTCGGGAACAGCTCGGCGCCGCAGCGATCGCGTAGCGCGAACAGCTCGTCCTCCAGGGCTTCGGCCAGATCCGCCTGCGCCATTACCCGCACATTCGGCACGACGAACACGCGCTGCAGAAAACTCGCCACCAGCGGGGCATGATCCGAGCGCAGCAGCCGCCAGGCCGGATGATTCTGGCGCAGCAGATCGAGGGTGGCGTAGTCGAGGCTCATCTCTTCGCTCGGGTCATCGGTAAAGGCAGAAGGGGCATTGTCCGCAGGTCCGTGACCGACGGCAAGCGCCTGAATGTGAAAGTCGCGCCAAGCGACTCGCGAGGCTCCCTTCTCCCCCTGCGGGAGAAGGGCCTGGGGAAGAGGGAAACGGTCATGACTGGCATGATCAGGGGAGTCTCGACATGTCATGACCGTCGCGAGGAAGGTGTCCACCAGGCAGCGGCGATCACGGTCCGGCCACGCGCGGCGGCGACTATCATCGACATTTCCTCTCGCTGGCACTGGTAAAATTCGCCGCTCGATCATCCATGACACGATTCCGCCGCATGCACAAGCTCCAATCAATCATCGAATCCGGAACCTTCCAGAACTTCATCATCACGGTGATCGTGATCAACGCGATCACCATTGGTCTGGAAACCTGGCCCTCGGCAATAAACATCGCTGGCGGCCTGCTGTTCGTTGTCGACCGCGCGGCGCTGGCCATCTTCGTTGCCGAAATCCTTGCCAAGCTGGTGGTTTATCGCCTGCGTTTTTTTCCGTGCAGGCTGGAACGTTTTTGACTTCCTGATCGTCGGCATCACCATCGCCCCCTTCGGCGAGGGGGCTTCGGTCTTGCGTGCGCTACGAATTCTGCGCGCCTTGCGGCTGGTGTCGGTGGTGCCGTCGATGCGCAAGGTAGTAGACGCCCTGCTCAAGGCAGTTCCGGGGATGGTCTCGGTATTGGCGCTGCTGCTGCTGGTCTTCTACGTCGCCGCCGTGATGAGCACCAAGCTGTTCGGCGACGCCTTCCCGGACTGGTTCGGCAGTATCGGCGCATCCTTCTACACCCTGTTCCAGGTGATGACCCTGGAATCGTGGTCGATGGGAATCGTGCGCCCGGTGATGGAGGTCTATCCGCAGGCCTGGCTGTTCTTCATCGTTTTCATCCTGCTCACCACCTTCGCCGTGCTCAACCTGTTCATCGCCATTGTCGTCGATGCGATGAGCGTCACCGGACACGCCGAGCAGGAAGAAACCCGCGAGCTGGTGGACAACGAGCACCACGAGGTGATGACCGAGATCCGCCGCCTTAACGATGAAGTGGTCGCGCTGCGCAGATCCCTGGAAAAGCGCTGCTGAAGCAGCCTCCGCTTCGGGGCCGAAGCAGATCTGGACCTCTCTACTTGCCGTCACGCTGAAAATGCCTGCCCGCACAACTAGCCATCCTGGCGCGTCTGATCGACCCAGATCAACTGCTCGACGTCGAGCCCCAGCCCCCTTGCCTGGCTGAGCAGGCGATCACGAACCTCCGTAGACAGGCGCTTGTCCCGAGCCAGTATCCAGAGATAGTCACGATTCGGCCCGACGACCATCGCCCAGCGGTAGTGCTGCTGGTCCAGAGCGACGACATGGTAGCCACCGTAGAAGGGCCCGAAGAACGACACCTTGAGCGAGCCACGATTCGGATCACCCGTGAACAGGGCTCGCCCAACTGCCTGCTGCCAGTCCTTGCGCTCGCTATCGTAGCCGCGGTTGATCACTTCGACACTGCCATCCGGCTGCGCGCGATAGGTGGCACTGACATCGCTCAGCCCACGTTCAAACGAATGGTCAAGCCGCGCCAGCTCGAACCACTTCCCTTCGTAGCGCGTCAGATCGAAGGGCGTCACTGGGGTCATGCCGGCGGGTGGTGCTGTTGAACAGGCACCCAATCCAAACAGCAAAAGTAGCAACAGACCCGCCCGGCAATGGCGAGCGGCGGTTGGAAGCGGCAAGTAGCTCATCTCTAGAACCTCACTCTTAAATCGTTATTGTCCTGGACAATAATACACAAGAAGTGGCAACAAGGCGCTATATCGGCTACTATCTGGCTAGATATACATGCCACGTCCTAGGCACAATAAATTTCCTGTCAATCTACTGACTCCCGGGAACGCCCGGCGATGCGGTGATTGGCGCCTTCCACCGGGACATGCGCAGCATCGAGTAGGCCGCCTGATTGCCGCGGTTTTATCCTTCCCACCATCGGAGCCACCCAAATGCCGTATCGCCCCACCACCTCAGTCGTTGGCCTGACCGCGCTGATCGCAGCTGCACTCCTTGCCACCCCGGTTTTCGCGCAGGGCCTGCAGCCTGGCGAGGTGAGGGCTTCGGGATCGATCACCGGCATCAATCAATTCGACACCGACCTCGATCACAGTGGCAGTTTTGACTGGGCCGGGGTGCAAATCGGCGGCAACGTCACCCGTCAGTTCACGCCGCAGGTCGCTGCCGGCTTCAGCCTGCGCTACGACTATCAGGACTGGAACTGGGACAAGCCAGCGGCCTTCGGCGGCCAGGCGCCGTGGTCGCGACTGAACGCGCCGCTGGTCGGCCTGAATCTCTCCTACGCCATCGCTCCCGACTGGCGACTGGGCTTCAACCCAAGTGTCGAGTGGAGCGGCGAATCCGGCGCCAAAGCCAGCGACTCGCTGAACTACGGCGCGCTGCTCACCGCCACCCGGACTTTCTCTCCGGATCTCGTGCTCGGCTTCGGCCTGGGCGTCTTTCGCCAGATCGACGAAAACAAGGTTTTTCCCTTCGTGCTCGTCAACTGGAAGATCAGCGACCGTCTGCGTCTGGGCAACCCGCTACAGGCAGGACCGGCAGGCGGCGCTGGACTGGAGCTCGCCTACGCGCTTTCCGAGCGCTGGGAAATCGGCGGTGGCGGCTCCTACCGCTCGTACCGCTTTCGTCTGAAAGAAGACGGTGCGGTGCCCGGCGGGATTGGCGAAAACCGCTTCATTCCACTCTTCGCGCGGCTCTCGTACAGCTTCGACAAAGCGACCCGCGCCGACTTCTATGCGGCGGGATTCGTCAACGGCAAGCTGACGGTCAGTAACTCCGGCGGCCACGACGTCTATAGCGACGAGTACAACAGCGCACCGGCGATCGGGCTTACCGTCTCCCACCGCTTCTGAGCGGTTTGGCAGAACCTCGCTGGTGGGCAGAATGGAATCGGTTGCGACTCCCTATGCCCTAAGCGCAGGCGCTTCAGCCGAACGGTCGCACGCCAAACAGCCAGGCGTGCGCCCAAAATGCAAACACTGCCCAGGCCACTGCCCCCACCGCCACCGTGACCACCGTGCCGGCCTGGGTGCCGGCCGGATAGACGGTGCCGGCAGCGCGATCGCGCTGCCTTGACGAGCGGAAATCGAGCACCGACCAGAGCAGCAAGCTGCCAAAGAGAAGCAGGTCAGCCAGCGTGTGGTTGGCCAGCAGGTGCGCCAGCGCCCAGACCTTGACGGCCAGCACCATGGGGTGGTGCACCCGTGCCTTGATGCCGTTTTGCGGCACGTAGGCAGCGACCAGCAGGATGAACGACGGCAGCATCAGGAGTGCCGCGAAGTGGCGCGTCCCGATCATCGGCGTCCACAGCAGCACGGGATCGAGCCGCGCCTGGCCATAACCCCAGACCAGCAGCCCGAAGCCGAACAGAGAGAGCAGCGAGTAGCCGCCTTTCCAGGCGTTCGCGCCGATGCGCGCACGCACCCCGCTGCGCCAGTCGTCGGCGAAGATGCGCACCGAATGCACACCGAGAAAGATCACCAGCCCTAGAATCAGTGCAGTCATGATGGTCCCATCGCCCCTTTTTCGGTCATCAGCAGAGGAAAGTATACCTTCGCCGCCGGCGACAAGGTGCTGTTGCCTTTGCTGATCACGGCGATATTGCCTCTGATCACCGGCCTCACCAGCGGGACGCGGCAAAGCCCGGGATGTGCGCCTTCGTCGCGGCCTTTGAATTCGTGCTCGAACGGGAGCAAGTGACCATCCTCAGCGAGAACCAAGGCGACTTCTGTCCAAGGACTTACTCGCTGGCTGTCCGCGAGACGGGCAGCCAAACGCGGAAGCAGCTCCCCGCTCCAGGCTCGCTGCGCACCTCGATGCGGCCGCCGTGCCGACTGACGATTCCCCACGCCGACGACAGTCCGAGTCCGGTGCCGGCACCGATCGCTCGGGTGCTGTAGAAGGGGTCGAAAATGCGCTGTAGGTTCGCCGCCGCGATGCCCTGCCCGTTATCCTCGATTTCGATCCAGGCTTGATCGCCGAGTTGACCGCTGCGCAGGCAGATCTGCCCCGGTCTGGACAGGTCCAGCCACTGGATGGCATTGACCAGCAGGTTCATGAACGCCTGGCTGAGCTGACTCGGGCAGCAGTAGAGGGTGGGCAGCACACCATACTGACGAACGACCGCCACCTGCCGCAAGGCATGGCTGGCGACATTGAGCGCGCTTTCCAGGCAGGCGTGCAGGTCGGCGAGCTGCCATTCGGACTCGTCGATGCGCGAAAAATCCTTGAGGTCAGTGACGATGCGCGCGACGCGCGCGACACCGGCGACCGACTCGGCGACCAGCACGGCCGCGTCAGCGCGGACGAAATCCAGATCGCAACGCAGGCACAAGGCCTGGACGCTCGCCAGCAGCGCGGCGTCGCGGGCAAGCAGCGCTTCGCCGGCCGCATAGGCATCGACGATAGCCAGCAGATCATCGACATAGCTGCCGAGCGTCGCCAGGTTGGCGCGCACGAAACCAATGGGGTTGTTGATCTCGTGCGCAACGCCGGCCGCCAGCTGGCCGACGGAGGCCAGCTGCGCGGACTGCACCAGATGCGCCTGCGCAGCCGCCAGCTCGTGCAGCAGGCGCTGCTGCTCGGCCTTTTCGGCGGCCAGCTGGCGATTCGCCCGCGCCAGCACGCGCTGCTGCTCGGCAAGCTCGTCGTTGAGGCTCAACACCGCCGCCAGCAGGCGTCGATTCTCGCCGACGTCGTGCTCGGCGAGCAGCGCCAGATGATCACCCTGGCGAAAGACCCTGGCCAGCAAAGAGTGCGGCTCGCCGCTTTGGTCAAGAAAAGTGAGCAGTCCCTGGTGCACGACTTCGCCGCGCGCTGCGCGCTGCACGCTGGCGACAAGTTCGGCGAAGGGCGGATTGCTGAAGTACTGGCCGACATCGTCCACGCCCGCGACGCTGCCGGACGAATGTTGCAGCAGAACGTAAAAGCCGTCGTTTGCCGAAATCACTCGTCCAGAGACGCTGATTTCGGCAAAGGCAACGGATTGCAGCGTCTGGAACAAAGCCTTGTGCACGTGCCGACGCTAAGCGCTCGGCAGCGCACTAGCCGCTGCTGCCGCGCCTAGCGCATCTTCGCCGAGCAACTCGGCACCGACGCTCTGCGCGAGTAGAGGAAACTGGTTGAAGACCAGGCCGCCGACCACCAGGCGCGGACCACCGGCGGCAAAACTCGTGCGTAGAGCGGCAAGTGCTTCACGCAGGCCGCGCAGCTGCTGTGGCAGTGACGCCGACAGGCCGACCAGATCGGGCTGCAGCTGCTTGATCTGGTCGATCAAGGCCGGCAGCGGTACGTTGGCGCCGAGGTAATGCACCGTCCAGCCCGACATTTCGAAAGCGTCGGCGACCATCCGCAGACCGACACTGTGCCGATTCCCCGCCGGGCACGCGAAGAGCGCCTTGCGGCCATTGTCGGCGGCCGGTTCGACGCGTGCGAAGCCCTGCGCCATCAAGCTTTGGGCCATCGCCGTGGCGAGATGCTCCTGGGCCACGGACACGCGGTTCTGCTGCCACCCGCGACCAACTTCGTAGAGCGCCGGCTGGATGACATGAATTTCAGCTGCCGGCAGCGAGCCCTGGCGGTCGAGGGCACGGTTGAACAGGGCCGACGCTTCGCGCCGCTGGCCGGCGAGCACGGCCTTGCGAAAGGGATCGGCTTCTTCCCAGGAGTCGGGACAAGGGCGGTCGTAGGACGGTGCCGGAAGGCCACCATCCAGCGCCGTCCGAGCGGCGGTCAGCGCGGCGACCACCGGCGCAGCCGCGCCGGCCAATCGCCCGGCGAAGAACGCCGCCAGGTCGTCGAGCGAGCGCGGCAGCGAATCGCCGGCAATGCCGCGCGACGAAAGAACTTGCGCCAACCAGCCGAGATAAGCGGTGAACGACGACAAATCACCAGTCTCCAGCGCCGGCCGCAGGAAGTCGAGGTGAAAAGCGATGTCCTCGGCGCAAGCTTCATGCGCCCGCGGACCGCGTCTGGTGAAGAAGTCTGGCCAGGCGGCCAGGCTTGCGGCCGTGGCATGGGCAATTGCTTCGTCGCGCAGGGCGAGGAAGCGTTCGAGAGTTTCGCCATCGCAGTGGTAACAACTACTAGTTGTCATCCCGCTGTCCTGGTTTGGTGGCAACGGCGGCCGATCATTCGGCGATCCGCTGGCGGCGACGGATCTCGGTGCGACCGGGAATCAGCTTCAATCCCTTGGGCATGCCGCCATGCGAATCATGGTAGGCATGGCTGTGATGCCAGGCGTCGAAAGCACCCTCGCCCAGCCCCCAGGTCATCAGCCAGAACTCTTCGGGATGGCCTTGCGGGAGTAACACTTCCATGCGCACGAAACCGGCCACCGCATCGACCCGGTGCGGACGCGCGACAAAAGCTGCGCGCACCGCCTCCTCCATCGCGTTGGCAACGGCAAAACGGCTCAGGGCGACAAACATCGCCTTCTCCTCGTGCGTGGTTAATACTCGATCAGGACTTGTCTTCGGCAAAGCGTTCCTTCCAGGCGCGCAATTCGCCAGCCATAGCGCGTTTGTGTTCGTCACCCCATCCATCAAGCAACGGGATAATCGGGCGGCGTCAGCCAGCTTACACCCAAAGCAATTGCACGCCGTAACGGTGGCGA
This sequence comes from Candidatus Accumulibacter phosphatis, assembly GCF_012939955.1. Lineage (GTDB taxonomy): Bacteria > Pseudomonadota > Gammaproteobacteria > Burkholderiales > Rhodocyclaceae > Accumulibacter > Accumulibacter delftensis. Next base: position 21,644 of record NZ_SPMY01000009.1, on the reverse strand, counting down.
ACGGAGCTATGCACAGCATAGGCTTTCAGATTAATGCACGGTGCACACACCATGCACGGCTCGAACGAGCGCACGACATGCTGCACGGCGAGCAGTGCACTTTCACACTCAGCCACCGGCAGCCCGACCAGCGCCTGTTCGAGCGCCCCGGGAACACTCGTAGGCGCCAGTAAACGCGCCACGCTTGTAGCCGAAAAGTTCGGCTACAAGCAACTGGTCGGGAAGCGCGCCGCAGTTCTCGGCGACGAAAGCCTGGTCGGCCCGCCGGCTGCAGTAGTGGATGGCGCGGGCCAGCATTTCCTTGCCGGTGCCCGATTCACCGCTGATCAGCACCGAGAGGTCGAAAGGGACGATTTTTTTTCGATCAGCGCGCAGACACCATTGAGCGGGCTGTCCGGGCTGCGGATCAGTTCGTCGAGACCGAACTCGCGTTTGACGCGCTGGCTTTTCGCCTCGACGCGACGACCAGTACCGTCGGCAGCTTCGGCTGCGGAGTGGTGCTCACCACGGCACGCGCCAGCCGAGATCGCGATGAATCGCCAGATGGCGTGGCGTCCACGAGGCCGGCGTCTTGTGCACGAAATGGTAGCGGGCAACGTGGTAACTGGGATCGAAGCCGTAGAAATTGCGTTGCAGCTGGGCGAGTTCCGCGGCGCGATAGCTGGCCAGCGGCTGCAGCGCCTCATCGGCGTGACGTTGCGCGCGCTTGGCCTGCAGGCGCGCGGCCAGCGCGGGAGCCGCAGCCAGTTCGGCCGCACGCCGCGCGACGTCAACGCGAAACGCTTCCGCATCGCCCGCCAGGCAGGCATCCACGAAACCGGCGGCGACGCCGGCAGTGGCGCTCATCGGCAGGCGATTGTGCATGATCGCCTGCGCAGCTTCGATGCCCACCCGTGCCGGCAGCAGGTAGGTCCAGTACTCCGAGCCGTAGAGGTTGCCCATGTTGCGGTAGTGCGGATTGAGCAACACGCCGGCACGTGCCCAGACGAGATCGGCGGCGCGCGCCAGGAAGCAGCCACCGGCGCCGCAATTGCCTTGCAGCGCGGCGATGGTCAGCTGCTTTTCGTTCGCAATGATCGCTTCGGCGAGGTCGTCGATGGCGTTGATGTTGGCCCACGATTCGTCGGCCGGCGATGCGGCGGCTTCGATGCTGTGCAAATGGATGCCATTCGACCAGTAGTCGCGGCCGCCCATCAGGACGATGACGCTGACCGGCCGCCGCTGCGCCCACTGCCAGGCAGAAAGCAGGCGCCGGCATTGGCGGCTGCTCATGGCGCCATTGTAGAAGTCGAAATGCAGGAAGCCGACCGACCCGGCCTCTTCGTAGCGGATGTCCTGCCAGGTTCTGCCGGCCGCCGCGAAGTTGCTGCTTGTGCCGGCCAGCGGGGCTTCCGGGATAGCCGCCAGTTGCGCGGCGAAAACCTGCGTGGCAGGCAGTTTGAAAGGCTTGGCGTCAGCTTTGGCGCTGCCCTCCTCCTCGCGGCGCACATGCCCGATCCACAGCGCGCCGTCCACCGTCGCGCGCAGGATCGCCGTTTCCCGCCAGGCGATCACTTCACCCGGTGCACCGCCACGCAGCCTGTCTTCGGGCCAGGCGTCGAACAGCCGGCACGGCTCGCCGAAAAGCTGATCGGCGACGCCGGGAAAACCATCGGCGGCGTTGAGCCGAGCCAGGATAGTCGCACTGTCGTCGCGCTGCCAGTCGATGGCGCGATCGCCCTGGCGCAACAGGGGGCGCGCCCGGCCGCGCACGCCCGCAGCAGCAGGATCGAGCGGCGTGGGCACGAAATTTCCGGCAGCAAAACGCTCGACCGCGCGCAGCACGGCGCAGCTCGCGGCCTCGGTCACCTCGTGGCGGTAGAGGCTGGACTTCCTGGCGACGCGCATCGGGAAGTATTCGCTGGCCCAGATCGGGCCAGCGTCGAGTTCGCCAGTCGCCTGCAGGACGGTCACCCCCCAGGCCGGCTCGCCGTCCTGGATCGCCCAGTCGAGCGCTGATGGACCACGATCACCGATGATGCCAGGATGCACGATCAGGCAGCAGTGCTGCTCCCAGATCGACGCCGGGATCGGCCGGCGCAGGTAGGGGGCGACGATCAGCTCGGGGCGAAACAGCGCCACAGCTTCTTCGGCGACCGAGTCGGCGATGTCGAACTCGACCGACAAGCGATGACCACGCGCCGCCAGTTCGCTGTACAGGCGCTGGCTGAGACTGTCGAAGGCATGGCAAAGGATCAGGATGCGCATCCGTGCCCCGCTCAGCAGATGCGCGGCAACTGCTCGCCGGTCAGCCAGTCGACGATGCGCCGACCGCCGAAAGCGGTGGTCATCTGCACGAAATGCTGCGCGTCGGCATGCACCCTGCCGATCAGCGCCGCGCGCTGGCCGAGGGGATGGGCACGCATCGCCGCCAGCAGCCGGTCGGTGTCTTCCGGCGCGACGATCGCCAGCAGCTTGCCTTCATTGGCCACGTAGAGCGGATCGAGACCGAGAAACTCGCAGGCCGCGGCAACTTCGGCCTGCACCGGCAGCGCACTTTCCTGGAGCATCATGCCGACGCCGGATTGGCGGGCGATCTCGTTGAGCGTCGTCGCCACGCCGCCGCGCGTCGGGTCGCGCAGCGTGCGGATCGCCGCGCCACTGGCGCGCATGGCGGCGATCAGGCCATGCAGCGCGGCGGTGTCGGAAACGATGGATGCGGCGAAGCCGAGGCCCTCGCGCTGCGCCATGATCGCCATGCCGTGCTCGCCAATGCTGCCGGAAACGATGATCTGGTCGCCGGCGCGCGCGCGGTCGCCCGAGAAATCCTCGCCGTCGGCCACGACGCCGACGCCCGTGGTGGTGATGTACACGCCGTCACCGGCCCCTTTCTGAACCACTTTGGTGTCGCCGGTGACCACCGGCACCCCGGCCTCGCTGGCGGCGCGCGCCATCGACTCGACGATGCGCACCAGGTCGGCGAGCGGCAAGCCCTCTTCGAGGATGAAGCCAGCGGCGAGATAAAGCGGCGTCGCACCGAGGACGGCGACGTCGTTGATCGTGCCATTGATCGACAGGCAACCAATGTCGCCGCCGGGGAAGAAGAGCGGCGAAACGACGTGCCCGTCGGTGGACATCACCAGCCGGCCCGGCGGTATGGGCATCACCGCGCCGTCGTTGCGCTGGCCGAGAAAGTCGTTGCCGAGATGTTTGGCGAACAGCTCCTCGATCAGCTGTGCCATCGCCCGGCCACCGCTGCCGTGCGTCATGTCGACCGCCCCGTGGCGCAGGTCGAGCGGCCGCACGTAGCCCTTGCGCACGCCGTTCATGGGGCCACCACGAAGCCAGGAGTTTCAGAAACCGCGGCGACATCAACAAAGCGGCCAAAGGAATAGTGCGCGGCGCAGGCGCCTTCGGATGACGCCATGCACGCGCCGACCGGGTTTTCCGGGGTACACACGCTGCCGAAGATGCGGCAGTCCTGAGGCCGCTTGACGCCGCGCAAAACGGCGCCGCACTCGCACGCCGGATGGTCTTCGACCGCCTGATAGGCCACCGCGAAGCGGCGCTCGGCGTCGAATTCCGCGAACTCCTGGCGAATGCGCAGCGCGCTATAGGGCAGCTCGCCGAGGCCGCGCCAGGCAAACGAGCGCCGCAATTCAAAGACTTCGCAGACCAGTTGCTGCGCCTTGCGGTTGCCGTCGCGGCTGACGGCGCGCGAGAACTCGTTCTCGACCAGCGCCTGGCCGGCGTTGACCTGCTTGATAAGCATCAGGATCGCCTGCATCACGTCGAGGGGCTCGAAGCCGGCGATGACCACCGGCTTGCGGTACTCCTCGGCAAAGAATTCGTAGGGGCGGGTGCCGATGATCGTCGACACGTGTGCCGGCCCGATGAAGCCGTCGAGAGGCAGCGTGCCCCAACGGCGGACTTCCGGCGCTTCGAGAATGCTGGCGATCGCCGACGGCGTCAGCACGTGGCAGCAGAGAACCGAGAAATTGCGCAGGCCGAGCGCCTGCGCCTGCTTGATGAGCAGCGCGGTCGGCGGTGTCGTGGTTTCGAAGCCGATGGCGAAAAAGACCACCTGCCGCTCGGGATGTCGCTGCGCCAGTGCCAGGGCGTCGGCGGGCGAATAGATCATGCGAATCCCGCCGCCCGCAGCCGTGCTCCCCGCAGTCTCCACACTCCCCACTCCCCGGCCCAGCTTGGCTTTCGCCTTGATCAGCGACAGGCTAGCGGAGGCCGGCACACGCATCGGGTCGCCGTAGCTGCAGAGGGTGACACCGGCCTCGAGGGCAAGGCGAATCGCCATGTCGATGCGCCCGATCGGCAGCACGCAGACCGGACAGCCGGGGCCATGAATCAGACGCACCGAGGGCGGCAGCAGATCAGAGAGCCCATAGCGGGCGATGGCGTGCGTGTGCCCGCCGCAGAACTCCATGAACGAGTAGCCGCGATCTGCGCGCGCCGCCTGCCTGATCGCCGCGGCCAGACCGCGGCCCAGCTCACCGTCTCGAAATTCGTCAATGAACCTCATCGGCCGGCGCTTTTGCTGGCCGAGCGCCCTTCATGCGACCCCTTCATGCGCACCCCCTCCGCTTTTACCCTCGCTTCTTTCGGCCCTCAGACGACCGTTCGTGTTGCCTCCCGACGGTCATGACATGCCGAGATACGCCAAAATGATGAAAGTCATGACCGCCCCCCCTCTTTCCCGGCCCTTCTCCCGCGGGGGGAGAAGGGAGGTTCGTCAGTCGCTTGCGCGACTTTCACGGTAACGCGCAGCTTCACCCAACTCGGCAAACAAGGCCAGGGTCTTTTCGGCTTCTTCGGGATCGAGCCGGGTCAGCGCGTAGCCGACGTGCACGATGACGTAGTCGCCGACGGCCACGTCTTCGACCAGCGCCAGCGAGATCTCCTTGCCAACCCCGGCAACGTCGATCAGCGCCTGCTCACCGGCACGCAGCTCGACGATCCGACAAGGCAAGGCCAGACACATCGGCGGCGCCCCCCTAGCGACCGGCCAGGTGCTGCAAGGCAACCCACGCCTGACCGACGCTCAAGCCGCCGTCGTTGGGCGGCACCTGGCGCGCTTCGACGAGGCGCATCCCCTGCGCACTCAAGCGCGTGCGCAGACCGCTAACCAGCACCTGGTTGAGGAAACAGCCGCCACTGCCGACCACCGCTTCTTCACCCGGAACCAGCACGCGCAGCCAATCGCCGAGCGCGGCAATCAGCGTTGCGTGAAAGAGTGCAGCACCGCGCTCGGGGTTCTTTTCATCGGCCAGCGCGGCCAGCAAGGGCAGCAGATCGAGCCGCCCCTGGAAAACCTTCCAGCCCAAATCCAGGGGCAGGACCTCACCGTAGCGCTGCGCCAGGCCCTCGAGCAACATCGCCGCCTGGCCTTCGTAAGCCATCACCGCCTTGATCCCGAGCAGACCGGCAGCAGCATCGAAGATCCGCCCCATGCTCGATGTCGGCGGACAGTTGACATTGGCGGCCAGCATCTGTGCCACAGCCGGCGCCGCTTGCTGCCCGGGAAAGCGCTCGGCGATCTCGTTCGCCCGGCCGAGTCGATGCAGTACTGCGGCGGCCATTCGCCAGGGCTCGCTGGCGGCGCGGTCACCGCCCGGGAGCGCCAGCGGTGCCAAAGAACCCAGGCGCTCGAACTTGTCGCCATCGACGCGCAATAATTCGCCACCCCAGGCCGCACCATCCGTACCGACACCGACGCCGTCCAGCGACAAGGCCAGCGCTTTGCCCTGCATGCCGTGTTCAGCGAGAACGGCCGCGGCATGCGCATGATGGTGTTGTACACCGAGCAGCGGCAGGCAACGTTGTTCGGCGAAGGCAGCGGCGAAGCGGGTCGAGTGAAAATCCGGATGCAGATCGTGTGCGACGATCGCCGGTTCGACACCCAGCAGTTTCACCATCTGCGCGACGTTCTCCTCGAGAAAATCGCAGACCGCGGCGTTGTCGAGATCGCCAATATGTTGCGAAACGAAAGCCTCATTGCCACGCGTGACACAGATGGTGTTCTTGAACCAGCCGCCAACGGCCAGCACCGACGGACCGGAAATAGGCAATTTGATCGCCCGCGGCGTGTAACCACGTGCCCGCCGGATGAACTGCAGGCCACCACTAGTAATGCGCGCGACGCTGTCGTCGCAACGGCTGACGATGTCGCGATCATGCATCAGGAAAGCGTCGGCAATGCCGTAGAGGCGCAACAGGGCTTCATTGTTGCCGACCACCAGCGGCTCGCCGCCAGGGTTGGCGCTGGTCATCACCAGGGCCAGATCCTGCGCCCTGTCGAGCCATCCCAGGCCCGGCGGACGATTTGCCGCTTCGTGAAAGAGCAGGAATTGCAGCGGCGTGTAAGGCAGCATCACCCCCAGCCAGCTCAGCCCTGGCGCCACCCCGGGCAAGGCCGCGTCGCAGTTGCCGCGCTTCTTGATCAGGATCGCCGGACGCGTCGGCAGGGTCAGCAATCCCGGCTCGCCGATTCCCATTTGCACGAACCTGGCGGCCGAAGCGGCGTTGGCGAGCATGACCACGAAGGGCTTCTCGTCACGCTGCTTGCGCTCGCGCAGGAGCGCTACGGCAACGGCATTGCGGGCATCGCAAGCCAGATGAAAGCCGCCCAGACCCTTGATGGCGACAATCTTCCCAGCACGTAGCAGGGCCAGCGTCGCGGCCAGCGGGTCGCCCGGCAGCGGCTGCGCCTCGGCATCGACCAGGCGCAGCTGCGGACCACACTTTGGACAGCAATTGGCCTCGGCGTGAAAACGCCGATCCTCGGGCTTGCGGTATTCGTGCTGGCACTTCGGGCACATGACAAAAGGCTTGAGGCTGGTACGTACCCGGTCGTAGGGCAGGCCGCGGCTGATGGTGTAGCGCGGCCCACAATTGGTGCAGTTGGAAAAAGCGTAGCGCCAGCGCCGGTTGCTGGGTTCGAAGGTCTCGGCCAGGCAATCACGGCAGACCGCCGTATCGTGCCCGATCATCGTCCCCACCCGGCCACTGCGGCTGTCAATGATCACGAAGTTCCGGCCATCGTGTGCTGCCGGCGCCGCATCACGGGCGACCACGGCACTGATTCGGGCCAGTGGCGGCGCTTCGCGCTCCAGTCGGGTGATGAGACTTTGCACCTGCTCAGCCGCACCGCAGACCTCGATTTCGACCCCGCGCGAGTCGTTGCGAACCCAGCCGCCAAGGCCAAGCTCGCGAGCCAGACGCCAGACGAAGGGGCGAAAACCGACGCCCTGAACAACGCCGCTGACGCGGATGTTCTGGCAAACCATGTTCTCGGTCATGTCAGCCTCCGGCAGCAGCAGCGGCTTGCACTTCAAGCTCGACAATGCGGCGCCGCAGCGCGGCCATCGTCCCCTGTTTCTTCTCCTGCCGCGCCGTGCAGCCAGCAATCAGCCAGGCCAGCCACTGCTCCAGCCCCTCCCCGGTGGTCGCCGAAACCTCGATCACCTGCAACTGCGGATTGATCTGCCTGGCGTAAGCGATGGCTCGCTCGACGCTGAAAGAGACGTGCGGCAGGAGATCGATCTTGTTGAGCAACATCAGCGAGGCGGCGGCGAACATGCCGGAATATTTCAGCGGCTTGTCTTCGCCCTCGGTCACTGAAAGGATGACCACCTTGTGTGCCTCGCCAAGATCAAAGGCCGCCGGGCAAACGAGGTTGCCGACATTTTCGATAAGCAGCAGCGAATCATCGGCCGGTGCCAACTCGTCCACCGCGTGGCCAACCATGTGCGCGTCCAGATGACAGCCCTTGCCGGTGTTGATCTGCACCGCCGGCGCGCCGCTGGCGCGGATCCGTTCGGCATCGTGGCTGCTCTGCTGGTCGCCCTCGATCACCGCAATCGGCAGTTTCGACCGTTTTGCGTGCAGCGCCGCAATCGTCCGGCATAGCAGGCTGGTCTTTCCCGAACCCGGACTGGACACCAGATTCAGAGCGAAGATGCCCTGGTCGTCGAAACGCCGCCGATTCTGCGTCGCGTAGGCGTTGTTCTTGGCCAGGATGTCGCGCTCGATCTGTACCATCCGCGAGGCTGTCCTTGCCTCTGCTGCCACCTCTTCGTCGGCGCGGAGGTGGCCATGCGGGTGCGCGTCGTGGTGCGCGTGGCCAGTGCTGCCATGCGCCGGTGCGCGGTGCTCGCCGTCAGCGGCCAGCGCAACATAGCTCATACGACGCTGAGCGCCGCCACCGCCCAGCGCCGTTGACCGCGGCGGCGCGTGTCCGCGTGCTGCCTGCTGAACCTCTTCCTGCCCGGGCACTACCCTACCGGCAACGCGAGTCTCCCCGGTACCGCAACCGCAAGTGGTACACATCTGCTGTCTCCTCATTATTATTCGACCTCCAGCTCCTTGACCCGCATCTCGGTCCCGCCGGTTGCTTGAACCGGGTAACCGCCGCAGGCTGGGCAGGGGTCGTAACGGGCCGCAAGGGGCACCGTCTGATGGCAATTAAAACATAAACCTTCACCAGCCACTTCCACCACCTTCAGAACAGCTCCCTCGGCCAGCGTGCCGCGAATCACGGCCTCGAAACAGAAACGCATCGCTTCCGGTTCAACGGCCGCGAGTTCGCCGATTTCAAGGAACACGGTTTTCACGCGCTGGAAGTGCTGTTCAAACGCGGCCTCTTCGACAATCTGCAGAACGCCCATGGCCAGCGACATCTCATGCATCCTTGACCGTCACCGCGAAGGGCACACAGGGTTCGAGCGCCAAGGCCTGCCGGGCGAGCACACCGGTTTCGGCCGCCTCACCGGAGAATGTGGTTTGTTCGGCAAAACCGTCATCGCCGAAGTACGACCCGCAGTCGGCGGCCGACAAGCACAGACGCGCCGCGACATCCTGCGCAAAGCGGCAAAGACTGAACAAGCAGGGAATGAATTCGAGAACGCGAGAACGCGCGCAAACGAAAAGCCGCGCAGTGCACGCGCTGCCATTGGCCGCGTAGAAGCGACCCCGGCAGCAAGAATTTGTCTGCCATTCCACGTCAGAGCCAGCTGCAGAACACCCTGTTCCACCGTCACCCTCCCGGAAAGTCCCATCCGACAATAGCAAAAGCCTTTGAATCGATTTTGATTTCGGTCAATCCGCGGCTAAACTGCCGCCTTCACAATACGGCCTCGCCGGCCCTCGCCTTTTTCCAGGATTTCCCTCTGCATGCTTGAAGCTTCGAATCTGGAATGCGTACGCGGTGAGCGCAGCCTCTTCGCCGGCGTCGGCTTTCGGCTTGATGGCGGCGAGATGCTCTACGTGCAGGGAAAAAACGGCTCCGGCAAGACCAGCCTGCTGCGCATGCTCTGCGCCCTGACGCCGGCGGCCAGCGGCGAGATCCGCTGGCGTGGCGGCCCGATCGGCAAGCTCGGCGAGGAGTTTCGCAGCGAACTGTGCTACCTCGGCCACCAGAATGCGATCAAGGAAGAACTGACGCCGCTGGAGAACCTGCTGTCGTCGGCCAGGCTGGCGCAGGAAGCGCTTGACGAGGACGCAGCGCTCGACGCACTGGCCCTGGTCGGTCTGCGCGGCCGCGAGGATCTGGCCTGCCGCTATCTTTCGCAAGGCCAGAAACGGCGCGCTGCGCTGGCCCGCCTGGTCAACGAAAAGCGTGCGCTATGGGTCCTCGACGAACCCTACGTGGCGCTCGACCCGGTCGCCGTCGAACTCGTCGCCGGACTGATCGGCGCCCATTTGCAGGCCGGTGGGCTGGCAGTGCTGACCACTCACCAGGCAGTCACCGTGCCGGCAGGCGCGGTACGTGAACTCTGGCTTGGCGATAGCGATGCCACGCAGCGCTCGCAGTAGTTAAGAAAATGCTAATATTGCTCCGCGCCGTAATCGGCCGCGACCTGCGCCTGGCCATGCGCCGCCAGGCCGACATCGTCGCGGCGATGTTCTTTTTCATCATTGTGGTCAGCCTTTTTCCGCTCGGCGTCGGACCCGAACCGGACCAGTTGCGGCGCATGGCGCCCGGGGTGCTGTGGGTTGCCGCACTGCTGGCGACGATGCTTTCGCTGCCGCGGCTGTTTGCCGACGATCACCGCGACGGCACGCTCGAACAGCTGGCACTGGCCCCGCAGCCGCTAGGCGTGATCGTGCTCGGCAAGGTGATCGCCCACTGGCTGGTCGCCGGACTGCCGCTGGTCGTCCTGGCCCCGGTGCTGGGCATCCAGTTCGACCTGAGCAGGGACGCGCTGCTGGTGCTGACCGTTTCGCTGCTCGTCGGCACGCCGGCGCTGTCCGGAATCGGCGCCATCGGCGCCGCGCTGACCTTGGGCGTACGCGGTGGCGGCGTGCTACTGTCGCTGCTGGTCTTGCCGCTGTACATTCCGGTGCTGATCTTCGGTGCTGGCGCGGTCGATGCGACGCTCAGCGGGCTGGGACCGCAAGCCCATTTGTCGCTGCTTGGCGCCCTCGCGCTGGGCGGCATGTTTTTTGCGCCGTGGCCCACTGCCGCGGCTCTCAGAGTTGCCCTGGAATAAATGACTGACAGAGTAATCAACTGGTACAAATACGCCAGTCCGCAGACTTTCTACCCACTCGCCGGCAAGTTGATCCCCTGGTTCTGGGCGCTCGCTGCGCTGTTCGGCATTGCCGGACTGGCGATCGGCTTCCTCATCGCGCCAACCGACGCGCAGCAGGGCGAAGGCTATCGGATCATCTTCCTGCACGTGCCCGCGTCCTGGTTGTCGATGTTCATCTATCTGGTCATGGCTTTCTGGGCCGGTATCGGGCTGGCATTCAATATCCGCCTCTCGGGAATGATGGCCTCGGCGCTGGCGCCGACCGGCGCCCTCTTCGCCTTCCTGTCGCTATGGACCGGCGCCCTGTGGGGCAAGCCGATGTGGGGCACCTGGTGGGTGTGGGACGCGCGCCTGACATCGGAGCTCATCCTCCTTTTCCTGTACATCGGCTTCATCGCCCTGCAGGCAGCCATCGACGACCCGCGCCGGGCCGACAAGGCCGGCGCCATCCTGGCACTGGTCGGGGTAGTGAACATTCCGATCATCTATTTCTCTGTCAAGTGGTGGAACACCCTGCATCAGGGCGCTTCGGTGAGCCTGACCAAGGCCCCCAGCATGGCCGCCATGATGCTCTGGGGCATGCTGCTCTGCGCGCTGGCCTGCTGGATGTACAGCATCGCCATCGCCCTGACGCGCGTACGCACGATCATGCTCGAACGCGAACGACACACCGACTGGGTGCGCGAGCTGCTCAGCGGCAACGGTCACGACATGTCGAGACGCTCCTGACCATGAAAGTCGCGACCGTTCCCCTCTTCCCCAACCCTTCTCCCGCACGGGGGGAGAAGGGAGCTTCGTGAGCCGCGTACGCGACTTTCACGGTAAGGAGTAAGCACATGCACTGGAACAGCTTTGCCGACTTCCTGGCAATGGGCAACCACGGTCTCTACGTGTGGGGCTCGGTGGTGGTGATGGCCCTGCTGATGCTTGCGGAACCGATGCTGCTGGTACGCGGTCGGAAGACACTGGTCGCGCGCCTCAAACGCCAGTTCCGTGCCGAGCGCGCGGAAGCGGAGAACCGCGCCTCGACGCAAACGTCGCAGCGCGTCGCAACACCCCACAGGAGTAAAGCTTGAAACCTCGTCACAAGCGCATCGCCTTGATCGTCGGCGGCCTGGCCATTCTCGGCATTGCCGCCATGCTGGTCCTCAATGCCTTCCAGAGCAATCTGGTGTTCTTCTTTTCACCGACTCAGGTCGCCGCTGGCGAAGCCCCGACCGGTAAGAGCTTCCGCATCGGTGGCATGGTCAAGGAAGGCTCGCTGGAGCGTCAGCCCGATGGCATCACCCTGCGTTTCGTGGTCACCGACACGGACAAGGAAATGACGGTCGCCTATCAGGGAATCCTCCCCGATCTCTTCCGCGAAGGCAAGGGCGTCGTCGCGCAGGGCAAGCTCGGCGACGGCGGTCTGTTCACCGCCTCGGAAGTGCTCGCCAAGCACGACGAGAACTACATGCCGCCCGAAGCGGCGAAGGCAGTCGGCGACGCCCACGAACGGGCAGCGGCCAACAAGGCGGCAGTAGAAGCCGCCAGCCAGACCACCATCAAGCAATAGTGCGCACATTCGGACAATAGACTGATGATCCCTGAACTCGGCAACTTCGCACTGATCCTCGCGCTTTGCGTGGCCCTGGCGCAAGGCACCCTGCCACTGATCGGCGCGCACACTGGCCGGCAGCAATGGATCGCCCTGGCGCGGCCGGCGGCGGTCGCGCAGGCGCTACTGCTGGCGGTCGCTTTTGGCTGCCTGACCACGGCCTTCGTGCAAAACGACTTCTCGGTACTCTATGTCGTACAGCATTCGAACACCCTGCTGCCCATGCAGTACCGCGTTGCCGCAGTCTGGGGCGGACACGAAGGCTCGCTGCTGCTGTGGGTGATGATGCTGGTGCTCTGGGCGCTGGCCGTCGCCGTGCGCTCGCAGCAGCTTCCCGAGCACATGGTCGCGCGCGTGCTCGGCGTTCTCGGTCTGGTGACCGCCGGCTTCCTGCTCTTCATCCTGCTCACCTCGAATCCCTTCGACCGCCTGCTGCCCGGCGCAGAGGAAGGGCGAGACCTGAATCCGCTGTTGCAGGACCCCGGCCTGATCATTCATCCGCCGATGCTGTACATGGGCTACGTGGGCTTCTCGGTGGCCTTCGCCTTCGCCATCGCCGCGCTGCTTTCGGGCCAGCTCGACGCCGCCTGGGCACGCTGGTCACGGCCATGGACCACCGCGGCATGGATTTTCCTGACCCTGGGCATTGCGCTCGGCTCATGGTGGGCCTACTACGAACTCGGCTGGGGCGGCTGGTGGTTCTGGGATCCGGTCGAGAACGCCTCCTTCATGCCCTGGCTGGTCGGCACGGCGCTGCTGCACTCGCTGGCGGTCACCGAAAAACGCGGCAGTTTCAAGAACTGGACGGTACTGCTGGCGATCTCGGCGTTTTCGCTGTCGCTGCTCGGCACTTTCCTGGTCCGCTCCGGAGTCCTGACTTCGGTACACGCCTTCGCTACCGACCCGGGCCGCGGCGTCTTCATTCTCGCTTTCCTGGTGGTGGTCATCGGCGGCTCGCTGGCGCTGTTTGCCTGGCGGGCGCCCAAGGTCGGTCTCGGCGGCCGTTTCGGCCTGCTCTCGCGGGAATCGCTGCTGCTCACCAACAATGTGCTGCTGGTCGTGGCCTGCGCTTCGGTGCTCCTGGGCACGCTTTATCCGCTGCTCATCGACGCCCTCGGCGCCGGCAAGCTGTCGGTCGGCCCCCCCTACTTCGACGCCGTCTTCGTGCCGCTGATGTTGCCGGCCGCCTTCCTGATGGGCGTCGCGCCGTTCGCGCGCTGGAAACACGCCAGCGTCGGCGAACTCGCGCGCACCCTGCGCTGGGCTTTTCTGGCCGCGGCGCTGGTCGGTATCGCGGCGCCTTTCCTGCACGGCGAGTGGAAGCCGCTGGTCGCGCTCAGCCTCCTGCTGGCCAGCTGGATCGTTTTCAGTTCCCTGCTGAGCATTGTCGAACGCGTCCAGTCGACCCGCGCCGGGAGCTCCTTCCTGAGCACCGCAAGCCGGCAACCGCGCAGCTTCTTCGGGATGCACCTGGCGCACATCGGGATCTCGGTCTTCATCGTCGGGGTGACCATGGTCAGCGCCTATGAGCAAGAGAAGGACGTCAAGATGGAACTCGGCGACACGATCAGCGTCGGCGGTTACAGCTTCGTGTTCAACGGTGTGCGCGAAAAGCAGGGGCCCAACTATCGGGCCCTGGTCGGCGACATCGATCTGCGCAAGGACGAACGGGTGATTCGCAAGATCTTCCCGGAGAAACGCTTCTATGTCGCCTCATCAATGCCGATGACCGAAGCGGCAATCGATAGCGGCATCCTGCGCGACGTCTACGTCTCGCTCGGCGAACCGATCGACAAGGCCAAACCCGAAGCAGCGTGGGCCGTACGCGTCTATTACAAGCCTTTTGTCGACTGGATCTGGGGCGGCTGCGTGCTGATGGCTCTCGGTGGGCTATTGGCGATGAGCGACCGCCGTTATCGAATCAAGGCGCGCGCTGCGGCAGCCAGCTCGGCGACTGGCGCCACGGCGCTGGTTCAAAACGCGCAAAACGCCTGAGGACAGGCCATGAACCGGTTTCTCTGGCCGCTGATCGGCTTCATCGTTCTCGTCGTCCTGCTCGGCGTCGGGCTCACCCTCAACCCCCGCGACGTGCCTTCGCCGCTGGTCGGCAAGCCGGCACCGGCCTTCTCGCTACCGCGGCTGCAGGCGCCGGAAGAGCAGTTCTCGCCCCGCGACATGCTCGGCAAGGTCTGGCTGCTGAACGTCTGGGCTTCGTGGTGCGTCTCCTGCCGACAGGAACATCCGCTACTGGTCGAACTGGCGAAACGGCATAGCGCACCGCTGGTCGGCTTGAACTACAAGGAAGTCCGCGGCGACGGCGCGATCGACATGGACAAAGTGCCCGCGGACCAGGAAGAAGGCATGGCCATCGAGCGCGCCAACGCCTGGCTCCGCCAACACGGCGACCCCTACACGCTCTCCGCGCTGGACATCGACGGCCGCGTCGGCATCGACTACGGCGTCTATGGGGTGCCCGAAACCTACGTCATCGACAAGGCGGGAATCATCCGCATGAAGCACACCGGCCCAATCACTCCCGAGTCCCTGTCGAGCAAGATTCTGCCGCTGATTGCGGAGCTCTCGAAATGAGACAACTGCTGATCGCCCTGCTCTTCGCGTTGCTCGGCGGCAGCGCTGGCGCCGTATACGCGGGCGAAGCGCAGCCGCTCGCCGAGAACCCCGTCACCGAGAAACGCCTGCTCGAGATTTCCACGGAGCTGCGCTGCCTGGTCTGCCAAAACGAATCGCTGGCCGGCTCACACGCGGAATTGGCCAACGACCTGCGCCGCGAGATCCGCACGCTGATCGACGCCGGCAAGAGCGACGACGAGATCATGGAGTTCATGGTCAGCCGCTATGGTGACTTCGTGCGCTACCGGCCGCCACTCAAGGGAACGACGCTATTGCTGTGGTTTGGGCCGGGCGTGCTCTTCGTCCTTGCCTTTGCGGCGCTACTGCGTTACCTGCGCCGCCGTGACCGGGCCATCACAGATTCGCCACTAAGCGCCGCAGAGCACCACCAGGCCGAGGCGCTGCTACACGACAACGACTCCCGTCAAGGACGTTCATGACCAGTTTCATTCTTTTCGCGGCGCTGCTTATCGTCGCCGTTATTGCCATTCTGTTGCCGCCGCTGCTGCGCGCGCCGAAACCGTCCACAGGGGCTGACCACCGCGAAGCGAATCTGGCCATTTTTCGCGACCAGCTCGCCGAACTCGAGCGCGAGCGGGAGAACGGCTCGCTTGCTTTAGCCGATTTCGAGCAGGCACAGAACGAGTTGCAGCGTCGCCTGCTCGACGAAGTTCAGCCAGCGGCAAGCGCACCGAGCGAGACCCGCCCGGGCCGCAAGACGGCCCTGGCCTTGCTCGTCGTCCTGCCGCTGGCTGCGGCAGGCGGCTATGCTTTACTGGGTAATCAACAAGCGCTCGATCCGCTGCAGCGACAGGCGCGGATCACTCCGCAACAGATCGAGGGCATGGTTGCGGGGCTGGTCGAGAAGCTCAAGGAGAACCCCGACGACAGCAAGGGCTGGCTTATGCTGGCGCGGTCCTACAAGGTCCTGGAGCGTTTTCCGCAGGCAGCCGAAGCCTATGGCCGGGCTGGTGCGCTGGTCGACCAGAATCCGGAACTGCTCGCCGATTATGCCGAGGTCCTCAGCCGCAGCCAGGGTGGGGACCTGCAGGGCAAACCGACCGAACTGGTCGAACGCGCGCTGAAGATCGACCCCAACGAACCGCAGGCCTTGCTGCTGGCCGGCGCCGCCGCCAGCGACCGACAGCAGTTCGCCCTTGCCGCCGACTACTGGGCACGCTTGTTGGCACAAATCGAACCCGGCTCGGAAGAGGCCAAGGCACTCGCAGCAGCCGTCGAACGGGCGCGCGCGATCGCCGCGCAGGGTGCGGCGGCTGCGCCCGCCGGCCAGACCGCCGTTGCCAACGGCAGCGCAGTCAGCGGCGAAGTGACGCTGAGCGGCGAAGTCGCTGGCCAGGCCAGTCCGGACGACGTGCTGTTCGTCTTTGCGCGCCCCGACGAAGGTCCGCGTATGCCGCTCGCCGCGACCCGCGCAAGGGTTGGCGACCTGCCGCTGCGCTTCCGCTTCGACGACTCGATGGCCCTTGCCGGCGGCAAGAAGCTCTCCGATTTCAAGACTGTCAGCATCGAGGCACGGGTCGCCAAGGCCGGCAAGGCGCAGAGTTCGAGCGGTGACCTGTTCGGCACGCTCAGCGGCGTCAAACCCGGCAGCCAGGGCCTGCGCCTGCTGATTGACCAGGTGCAACCCTGAGCCCTCCTCAGGTCGCCAAGGCCAGTAAAGGGCGCCTGGTGGCGCGATTTCCCGGTTTGTTAACCTAGATCAAACCGCCGGCGCGCCCTCCTCCGCTAGACTCTCGGCAGCCTTGGCGCTGGCCAAAAGGCGTTTCGCGGAAAAGCATAAGGGGAGGGAAGTATCGTGTCAGATAACAGCTCAGGATTCTGGGCAACACTCAAACGTCCAAGCATCAAGTACTCGCTACTGACGCTGCTTACGGCCGGCTTCGTCTCCGGCGTGTTCTTCTGGGGTGGTTTCAACACCGCCATGGAAGCCACCAACACCCTCGAGTTCTGCATCGGCTGTCACGAGATGAAGGACAACGTCTATCAGGAATACAAGAAGACCATCCACTACAGCAACCGTACCGGTGTGCGCGCTTACTGTTCCGACTGCCACGTTCCCAAGGACTGGACGCACAAGATGATTCGCAAAGTCCAGGCCAGCCGCGAACTCTATGGTAAGGTCATGGGAACGATCGACACTCCGGAGAAGTTCGAAGCCAAGCGTCTCCAACTGGCGACCAACGAGTGGGCGCGCATGAAAGCCAGCGACTCGCGCGAGTGCCGTAACTGCCACTCGTTCACGGCGATGGACATCGAAAAGCAGAAAGCACGCGCGTCCAAGATGCACAAAATCGGCCAGGACGACAAACAGACCTGCATCGACTGCCACAAGGGCATCGCGCACAGCAAGCCGAAGAACATGCCGGAAGAGGAAGAAGAGGAAGGGGACGCCACCTTCTAGTCGCGGCAGCCGAAGCAAGCTACAGTCGACCTTATCTGCGACGGGGCAGGCAGCAATACTCTGCCAGCCTTGCGCAGTGATAACCGTATCAATCCTGAATGGAGTGTGAAATGAAAAAAAACGACCGTTTCCCTGGCCCTGTTCGGTGCCTTGCTGGCCTTCGGTTCGCAGTTGGCACAGGCGGCTGCCCCTGACTGGAGCAAGGTTCCCAAGCGCACCGTTCAGGTTTTCCACGCTGGCGTAACGCCAGTCGAATGGGTGATGAAGAAGTCGGACCACAGCGGGCGTACCGGCATCAACAAAGGTGAAAGCTGCGTCGGTTGCCACGAAGAAAAAGGCGGCCTCAACTTCGACATGAAGCGTCTGGCGAGCAAGGAACTCGAGCCCAAGGGTGCACCGAAAACGATGAGTTTCCCGGTCACCATCCAGTCGGCGTATGACAAGGAAAACGCCTATGTACGGGTAAGCTTCAAGGCACCGGCCGGCGCTTTCGACCCCGTCGACAAGGAAAATGAAGTCAAGGTGGCGGTCATGTTCGCCAACGCCGAGGTTCCCAAGGGTGACCAGGTCGGCTGCTGGGCAACCTGTCACGGTGACGCACGCACGATGCCAGAAGGCGACGACAAGAAGACCAAGTACACGCGGACTGGTGCCTACGAGTTGATGCAGTGGAAAAGTGCCGCGGGCGCCAAAGCCGTCGATGGCTCGGTGACCGACAAGCGCAACATGGAAGGCGGTACCGCCAATGTGCAGGTTGAAGGCGGCAAGTCCGGCGATACCTACACGGTGACTTTCACCCGCAAGCTGTCGGGTGCTCTGGCCGAAGGCAAGGCCGTACCCTTCGGCGTCGCCGTCCACGCCGACCATGCCACCGGTCGTTTCCATCACGTCTCGATGGGCTACACCATGGGCTTCGGTGTCGATGCCGACGTGAAGTCCGCCAAGCAGTAAACGATCCACCGCGCGTACGAAAAGCAGGGCTACGGCCCTGCTTTTTTTTTCGCCTCGCTTTTTTGCAGCGCGGCTGGTCGGCCGTGCGGCGCCCTTGGCAGCTGCGCGGTCGATCAGAGGAGTTGGTTCACCAGGTGATCGGTACGCGTACGAGCCAGGCGCTTGAGCAGGCGCTGGACCGGCGCCGGGTAGCTATCGACAGCGTCGAGGGCGCGGTGGTGAGCCAGTCGCTGTGCGTGCGCCAGGATGCGCGCGAGTTCCGCTTCGTGCTGCTCGCGCAGACAGTGCTGCGGGTCGTGAATCAGCAGCCCGTTCTCGAGGTCAAGGCGCCACGCCCGCGGGTTGATGTTGCTGCCCGTGAGCAGCGCGTAATCGTCATCGACCAGCAGACCCTTTAGGTGAAAGCTGTGCCCGTCATGACGCCAGAGGTACAGGTCGAGAATGCCCTGATCGACTGCCTTCTGGTGCGCCTTGCAGAAGCGACGCAGATTGGCCTCATAGAGGTAGGGCAGCGCACCGATCGTCGAGAAGGGCTCGTCAACGGGGATGTAGTAGTCGTTGGCCGTCTTGTCCCCAACGACGATGGTCACCTGGCAGCGCTGCCGAATTTTCTCGTCGATCGCCCGTCGTACCGGGCGCGGGAGATTGAAATAGGGCGTAAACAGCACCAGGCGTCGCTCGGCGCGCTCGATCAACTGCAGCACCACTGCATTCAGCGCGTTGCCCCGCGTGCCCAGGCCAAGCAAGGGCGTGATGCCGACCTGGCCAGCGCCGATCGGCGCGAAAACAGGCTCGCAAGTGGGCGCCGAAGCAGGGACAGAAGCGGCAGCGGTGAGGTAGCTGCTGTGCGCAAGAGTTCGCCGCAAATCGCCAATCGCGCGGTGCAGCGACGAGGTCTTTGGCCTGTGCGCGGCATCCAGCGCGCCCACGGCCGGATCCGGCCGCAGCACTTCAATCATCAGTCCGGCGAGACTGTCCGCGACTTGGCGACTATCGATCAGATGATAGCGATCCAGCCGATAACGCTGATGGCGATGCAAGTAGATGTCGTTGATACTGGCACCGCTGTAAAGAACAGTGTCGTCGATGACGAAACCCTTCAGGTGCATCACCCCCATGAGTTCGCGCTTTTGCACCGGTACGCCGTAGATCGGCACGCCCGGCCCGAGGCGGCCAGCCATCTCCGAATAAAGAGCAGCATTGCCGGCACTCCGTGCCTTGCCGATCAGACCGCGCTGGGCGCGGTGCCAATCGACAAAGATCGCGATCTGCAGCACCGGCCATGTGGCCTTGGCGGCATAGAGGGCCGAAAGCACTTCCCGGCCCGCGTCATCATCCTGGAGATACAGCGTGCTGATCAGAATTCGCTCACGAGCAGCAGCAATCAGGGCCAGTAGCTTCTCGCGAAACTCTTCCGGGCCAGGCAGGGTGAGCACGCGCTGCGCCACGACCGGAATGCAGGGCAAGGCTTCCAGCGCGGTCGTGCGCTTGCCTCGGCTGCGCCAGCGGCCAAACAGCGCGGCGATCACCGAGCGGCCCGCCTAATCACCTTTTCTCCGCTGCTCGGTGCCGGGCGCCAGAAACATTCCAACGCCCAGGATGATCAGCAGCAAAGGCCACCAGGTACGCAGCAATTGCCCCAGATCGGCGTCAAACAGGCCCAGGTTGCTGGCCAGAGCCAGTCCACCGATCATGATCAGCGCGATGGCGCCAAAATTCCCTCTCATCTTCATTTCTCCCGACTGCGCGGCGGCCCGCTTCCCCGAAGCAGCGCGCGCACGCACCGCCACGACGACAGGACTACAGGACTACAGGACTACAGGACTACAGGACTACAGCACATAGTGATCGACGTAATCGTTCACCGCCAGCGTCCCCAGCCCGCGTACGTCGAGCGACGACTCGAGGATGACAGCCTGCTGCTCGGGGCTGAATCGGCGTGCCAGATGCTTCCTGAACTTATCGAGCAGCACCGGAATACCCTCCGCACGCCGACGACGGTGGCCCAGAGGATATTCGCAGAGCAGTTCGTCTGTCTGACTGCCATCGCTAAAGAAGATCTGTAACGCGTTGGCAATCGAACGCTTCTCGGGATTCAGATAGTCCGCCGAGAAGCGTGCGTCTTCGACGACCTCGATTTTGGCGCGCAAGGCGTCAATGCGCGGGTCTGCCGCGGCTTCGTCCTCGTACGCGTCAGCGCTGAGTTCGCCGTTGATGAGCGCATAGGCAACCATGTACTGCAGGCAATGATCACGATCCGCGGGATTATGCAGCGGCCCTTTCTTGTCGATGATGCGCAGCGCCGATTCGTGCGTGCGAATGACGACCTTGTCGATGCCGGCGAGCGCTTCCAGCACCTGCGGGTGCAAGTCCACCGCACATTCGACCGCCGTCTGGGCGTGAAACTCGGCGGGAAAACTGATCTTGAAGAGGACGTTCTCGATCACGTAGCTGCCGTACGGTCGTGGCACACGCAAGGCTTGTCCCTTGAACAGTGCCTCCTGGAAACCCCAGGTCCTGGCCGTCAGCGCACTCGGATAACCCATTTCACCCTTCACCGAAAACAAGGCCAGCATGACGCCACGCGCGGTCGCATCGCCGGCAGCCCAGGACTTGCGCGAACCGGTGTTCGGTGCGTGCCGATAGGTGCGCAGCGGCTGGCCATCGACGAAAGCCTGCGAGACGGCGTTGATGATCTGCGCCCGCCCGCCACCCAGCAGCCAGGTGCATACGGCCGCGGTGGCCACCTTGACCAGCAGCACGTGATCCAGACCGACGCGATTGAAGCTGTTCTCCAGCGCCAGCACACCCTGAATCTCGTAAGCCTTGATCATGGCTTCGAGCACCTGGCGCATCTGCAGCGGCGCCTGGCCGTTGGCAAGACGAGTCCGCGACAACCAGTCGGCAGTCGCCAGAATGCCGCCGAGGTTATCCGAGGGATGGCCCCATTCGGCCGCCAGCCAGGTATCGTTAAAGTCCAGCCAGCGAATCATCGTGCCGATGTTGAAGGCCGCCTGGATCGGGTCAAGCTGGAACGAGGTACCCGGGACGCGTGCGCCATGCGGGACCATCGTGCCTGGGACGACCGCTCCGAGCAGCTTGCTGCAGGCCGGGTAGGCGAGCGCTTCGAGTCCGCAGCCGAGGGCATCGACCAGGCAATAGCGGGCGGTATTGAAGGCGCTACTGGACTCGATCTTGTAGTCCAGGACGTAGTCGGCGATAGCGACCAGTAGCGCGTCTGGATCGGGGCGGGTATCTGGAATTCGTGACGACATCTTGCTTCTCCTGGTGCCGTGCCGGACTATCCCGACGAACGGTCATGACAGTCGAGATACCCCGGATGATGAAAGTCATGACCGTCCCCCTCTTCTCCCGGCCCTTCTCCCGCAGGGGGAGAAGGGAGGTTCGTGAGTCGCTTGCGCGACTTTCACATTAACGGTCATGACACGTGGAGACACCCCAAATCATGAAAGTAATGACCGTCTCCCTCTTCCCCTGCCCCTTCTCCCGCAAGGGG
>NZ_SPMY01000089.1 GCF_012939955.1 Candidatus Accumulibacter phosphatis | reverse complement strand
ATCCTAGTACCAAAGATGGCGGGGCAGAAGAGTCTGCGATCAGATTTGGGAGCGCGCATCACAGTCGCAGCCAATCTTGCGGGGGTCGTAAGCGCAATTCACGATAAGGGCCATCGAATAGTCGATCTGAAACCCGTCAATCTCCGCTTGTATCGTCAGGAACTTTATGTTGCGGTACTCGATTGCGATGGGTTCCATGTAAATATGCCTGGTCGAGCTTTTTCGGCACCACAAACGACCCCTGAATACACTGCTCCTGAATTCCAGAATAAGCACATTGCCGAACCTGAGCATCAGGATCGGTTCGCGCTAGCGGTTATTATTTTTAGGCTGCTCAACTTCGGGATCCATCCTTACGATGGCATAGCCAAAAAGAATAATGCGCCTACTGATCGACAGGGCAGATTGGCTAGAGGTATGTACCCTTATGGTATAAAGCCTCATGGTTTTATTGATCCGCTGCATGTTAGCGCACATTCCTGCTTTCCAAATGAGTTAAGGCTTTACTTTGATCGTGCGTTCGGCTCTTTGCCCACGATCCGGCCAACATCGCGCGAATGGGCGAATATTCTTCGGAAATATGCATCGAGAAGTAGTGCATTGCTTGCGAAATGCAAGAGTGGGCACTGGTGGTTTATTGGGCAGCCATGTGGAGATTGTTATCGGGAACTGGTGATTAATCGCTTCCGATCCCCTGGCTCAAGACAGTTCCGAGCTCAACCATCACCCCACGTTCAACCATCACCCCACGTTCAACCATCGCCCCAAGTTCAACAACAGCCTAGTATTGCGGTGACGGGTTGGAAGCCCCCAAAAACCGCACGCAATGCTTGGTATTTATTACCTGGATTTCGCACTCATGTTAACAGCCTTTTTGATCATTGGGGGTCTATTGCTCTTGGTTTTTGCCTTTAGTAATTACAAAAGTTTATTTAATGATCCAAGCAACTTTGGACGGGTAACCTTGAGCCCTAAGGCTAAAAAATGGGCTCGACGAAGTTGTTGCTAGGGCCAAAACCGTCAAATTGGAGGTAATCATTGTTATTGGACACGCTGATCGCATAGAACAAGCTGGCGACCAAGACATTTCCTTGGGGCGCGCCGGCGCTGCGAAGGAATATCTTGTCAGCCAGGGTGTCCCATTTGATCGTATCTACGTCGAAGGGAAAGGCAATAGGGAGCCGCTCACCAAGCCCGGTCAGTGCACGGGGTCAATGAGTGAGCAAGTCATAGAATGCCTAGAGCCAGACCGCCGCATTGACATTGAAGTCATCGGGACAAAGTGAGTAGATCTGGCATTCACAAGCGACAGCAAGCCCGAGTCGTCGAAGACCAGAGCGATGACCTTGCTTGATGCGATGCTTGGCAGAGCAGCAGAAATAACGAAAGCAACAAGCCATGCGAGATACGCGCGCAGTCTCCAGCGCTTGCGGAGGACAGGAAATCTTGATTTGTTTACCGTTCAACTCTCGTGACAATTGTTGTTTTATTAATGGGAGGATTTGGTTCTTGGTGCTCGTGCGCGAAAGGTGAAGATATTACCGCACTAAGAGCCTGTCATTTTTCGGCGTGCTCATTCGCGGAGCGACTCGTGCATTGACCGGCTTCTTTACCTGCGCCGACCGTGTCTACCTTACAGGCAACGGCATAGTGCAAAGATACTTGAGAACTTTTTTTCTACTAGAGCTCCGACATGGCACTCCTTTCCGGT
>NZ_SPMY01000088.1 GCF_012939955.1 Candidatus Accumulibacter phosphatis | reverse complement strand
GCGCTGCGCTCCATCTACGCCACCGCCACGCCCCTGCTCAAGCGCTGGCTCAGCTGGGCCAGCCGCTGCCGACTCGAACCATTCAAGCGCCTCGGCAGGACGATCAGCAGCATCTTCCTGGCGTACTCAACGGTTTTACGCCGGCAAACACAACGGCCGCGTCGAAGCGATGAATCGATCGCTCCAGGAGGCGCGCGCACGGGCGCGCGGCTATCGCCGCGTCGAAAACTTCATCGCCATGGCCTACCTTATCGCTGGGAAGCTCACTCATTTGCCCGCCTCGCCCTTCGCCCCTTTATTGCCCGTTCCACACGAAACGACCTAAACCCGTCGACCACAGCAGCTATGCCGCCCGTCCGGCGCGTATCGGCAGCCGTGTGCTGGTCCGCCTGTTCGAGCAGCACCTCGAGATTCGCGACTTCCAGTCGCAGGCCTTGCTGCGCACCCACCCTCGGGCGGCGCAGCCGGGCAGCGTGATCTTGCCCGACGAGGAGCGTCCCTTCAATCCGTCGCGGGAAACCCGTCGCATCTTGAGCGAGGCCAAGGCCATCGGCCCGGCCGCCGAGCAGTTGTGCCAGTGCCTCTTTGATCAAGAGGGGCGCGTCGGTCAGCGCCGCCTGTGGGGCATCGTCAGCCTGGTCAAGCGCTACCCCCGCACGCTGATCGACCGTGCCTGTGCGATGGCCCTGCACGACGGTGTGCGCAGCTATCAACAGATCAAGGCGCTCACCGAGCACCTGCTCAACGAGGCTCTGGCCGATATCGATACCCCGCAGCAAGGCGAGTTGGCGTTGACCCAGGACGACCGTTTGATTCGCGCCGCCGAGGACTACGGCGACCTGTTCTCCCTTGGCGCTCAAAAGAGCGCCGCCTTGCCATCCCCCGTGAAGGAATCCCAATGAGCATGACCATGAACGAGATCGAACGCGCGCTGCGTGACCTGCGCCTGTCCGGCATTCGCGCCACCCTGGAGACGCGTGTGTTGCAAGCACAGGCGAATCAGGCGCCTTTCCTGGAGACCTTCTCGATGATTCTGCAGGACGAACTGGACCGGCGCCGCTCGCGCTTGCTGGACCGCCGTTACCAGCACTCGGGTTTGGACGAGCGCGCGACCTTGACGGACTTTGACTGGCGCTTCAATCCGAAGCTGCCGCGCCAGGCGTGCTTCGAGCTGCATACGCTGAAATTCGTCGCCGAAGGCCAGAACGCGCTGATCATCGGCAAACCGGGTACCGGCAAGAGTCGGATCGCCAAGGCGGTCGCTTACCAGGCGACCCTGCAGGGCCTGGATGTGCGGGTACTCGAAGCCGACAGTGTCTTCGCGAAGTACGCGCTGTGCAGTGGCGCCGATCAGCAGCGGCAGCTGCGTCCCTGGCTCGACGCCGACCTGCTGGTCCTGGACGATCTCTTTCTGGCCCGGCGCATCAGCGACAGTGCGGGCGAGTTGCTGCAAATGCTGGTCCATCAGCGTTACAAGACGCGCCGCAGCCTGGTGGTGACTTCCAACCGGGTGGTCCAGGACTGGGGCAAATATCTGGGCGACAACACAATGGCCAGCACCATTCTCGACCGGCTGATGCATCGCTCGCATCTGCTCGAGTTCGAGGGCCGCAGCTATCGTCTCAAGGAGGCGGCGACCCGCTTCGCACAGCAGGCTTCAGATAGCTGATGCGCCGCTTCGAACCTCCCGCCAGCGTCTGGCTTGGCGAGTCCTGGCGCTCATCCCCCCGTCCTTTGGGGCGCTGCCCCAAACCCCGCGTTCGCCACGTGGCAGCCGCCGGGGATGATCAAACCATCCCCGGCAACCGCCAGGAGCGTGGGGTCGCTACACGCTGTCAAGCGGCTTTCGCGGCATAAACGGGCGGCACGCCGCCCATTTATTCCACGGTCCGCTGGACAGCGCTTCGCTCCTTCCGGCCAGGGTCCGCGCCGCCAAAGCAAACCCATTCCCGTTCAACTCATCCCAGCGTTACGCAGTAACGAGCGCACAAGCCCGTTACTGCGTAACGCAATCTCCGGAGACAAATATGGCCAAGACCGCCGCTCAAAGACAAGCTTCCTACCGTGCCCGTCGCCCTCATGCCGGCGAGGACGGCAACGGCGAACGCCGCCTCAATCTGTGGGTCAGTACGCGCACCGATTTGGCTATCGAACGATTGGCTCGCCGTTACTGCGTAACGAAACGCGAGATCGTCGAGCGCTTGGTCAGCGCCATGGATGATCGCATCATCGCCACCCTCGATATCGATGCGCCCGAGTGGGATCAGTACTTCACTGCCGCTTCCGTTACGCAGTAACGGGCTCCTCATCCATCACCAACGGCGGGTCAAAAAAACCGACCCGCCGCGAGCGACTGCATTACAATTTCTACGGTCCTGCCTGGGGGAATTTGGGTGACCATAAGTGGGGGATTTTGAAGTGGCCAACGGGGACACAAACTGCGGCAAACTCGCTGATCGATCGGCGTAAGATCGCACCGGCATACCAGGAGCCGGTTCTCATGAGCGGCCATGAAATGATACTTGGGCAATATGGCTTTACGCGGGCGGCGCCAGCAGCAAGCAAAAGATGATCAACGAGGAGCAGTGACGTGAAGAAATATGGCGTTGCCAGGCGGCCGCAAGCCGGAGAGGTTTTTACGGATCGCGAAGAACCGCGGGAAACGCTGCGCTCCCTGTTTGCTCGCCTCTACAGGCGCCAGGTTCGCGGCGAGAGCGGTCACGAGCCGCCTTTGGTGTGTTTCTATGGCGTCGGCGGCGTCGGCAAGACCAGCTTGCTTCACCAGTCGCTTGCCGAGTTTGCCGATGAGCACCGGCACGACACCGATCGTGGATGGATCCATCTCGCGATGCTCGACCTTCATGGTCAATCCATGGGAAAGAACTTGCCCGGGCCTGAGCTCCTATGGCTCCTACGCAATGCCTTGCGGCACCAGCAAATCGCCACACCGCTATTCGACTGTGTCTACCTTCTTTACTGGGCAGAGGATCACCCAGGCCAGTCTCTGGAGGTTCCTAAGCCAGACTGGCGCGATGTCTTTTGCGGCCGCGATGTCGAGCTGAAGCAGTTGATCAGCGCCTATGATGCCGTCGCCGACGGCAGTGGCCCCAGGTTGGCGGTAGTCACTGCCGAACGTGGCATGGGCAAAACGCGCTTGGTGCAGGAGTTGTATCGTATTCTGTCGACAGAACGCGACCCTGCTGACTACTGGCCCGATGCCTCCCTGTTCAAAGGTAACAACCTGCTCGTGGCGCCGGATTTCAACGAGGCTCTCACGAAGGCGCACTTCGCCTCGTTCAAGACAAGCGAACGCCCGATGCCATTCCTTTGGTGGGGTTTCCGGCTCAATGATCTTCTGGGCCGTAACGCTTGGGGCTCGGACATGGCCGGGCACCGACGTACGCTTGATCCGCATCTGGCGCGGGCGCTGTTTGCCCGCATGGATGCGGCAAGCCGCGAGAAACTAAGGGGGTCCGCTTTTAACACGATCACGGGCGCTGCCCTTGCCATTGCCGAAGCCTTGCTCGACGGTGTTCCCGGCGTTGGCCCGTTCAAGTCCTTCGTGGAGTTTGCCAGAGGAATACGCAAGGCGAAAAAGGAGCGCGACAAGCTGCACGATCAGGCATGCACGTTCGCCCAGGCAGACATCACCGCGCTCGAGGCGAAGCGGACGCAGGAGATCTACGAGCGCACGCTCGAAGAACTGGCGCTTGTGCTGGAACCTACCGCCCCCCTCGAGAAGTTGCCCACGGTCGTGTTCTGCGACGACGCACAGTTCGCCCGGGACGGCGGCGACGAGGGCGCGCTGCGTTTTCTTGACAAGCTTTGGCAACGGGCCGAAAAAGGCAAATGGCCCTTGCTGCTGGTGGCGACCCACTGGGAGTCGAACTGGGGACTGGATCGACTAGGCGAGAATGCGAGCTTTGCCAAAACGTTCGGCAGTGTCGCCGACGATGCCAACAAATCGACGATCATCCGCTTGTCGCAGCAGTCGGATCTGGGTGTGCTGATCGACAGAGGACTGCCGGGACTGCCCGCCAAGGATGTCGCCTATCTGCTGCACCAATCAGACGGCAATCCGCAGATGCTCATTGAGCTTGTTGGGCTGATCAATACTCGGGAAACGTATCGCGCACACGGCGCGCTGACGCCACATGCATACGGGAATATCGAGAAGCTGAGCGAAAACCTCACGACCATGATAACGGATCGCCTCAATAGTGACGCGACGCCAGACGACGTCAAGGTCGCCATTGCGCTGTCGTCGCTGCAAGGAATGCAATTCCTCAGCTCGCTTACGGACGAGACAGCCGAAGTGCTGCAAGGAGTGGAATTCTGCAGCTCGCTCACGGAAACCGCAGCCAAAGCACTGAAACTCGGTGCGGCGAGCTCCGGCTTGAACAAG
>NZ_SPMY01000087.1 GCF_012939955.1 Candidatus Accumulibacter phosphatis | reverse complement strand
ACGAGTCTGGACCGGTGCCCCCGAGCGACTGCTTACTGAGGAGCGCTACTCGCCTTTTCGACCCAAATCGGGCTCTATGTCGTTTCGTGTGGAACTGGCCGCTGGCCACCGCCAACAGCCGAGGTCGGTCGGCGATCCCGAGCAGCGGTGTTGCCGGCGTTGAGGACGCGGTCAAGGGCGGGCGGAGCCCGGCGAAGCGTACCCTTGAGGGCGTCCGAAACGCCGATATGCGAAAGGGCTTGGGGCTGGTTGCGGCTTTTCGCGGCCAGCGCCCGAGCCCGTCCGGCGGCAAGGACTTCACCGCCCTCGAGGGCGGGGCCAGGGGTGGGGGCGCCCGAAGGGCTCTGCAGAGGCATCCGCCTCACCGGGGCGGTTCCACACGAAACGACATAGACCCTCCATATTCAGTCATGAGGAACAAGATATTTATCTAAAGTTCCTTTGGTGGATGCCGTTCAGAACGAAAGGAAGGTTGGAAATTAGTCAAACGTCTCGTCATTTAGTTGGTTCTCGCAGGAATATTTTGCTCTATGTCGTTTCGTGTAGAACTGGCCGCTGGCCACCGCCAACAGCCGAGGTCAGTCGGCGATCCCGAGCAGCGGTGTTGCCGGCGTTCCGGTTGAGGACGCGGTCAAGGGCGGGCGGAGCCCGGCGAAGCGTACCCTTGAGGGCGTCCGAAACGCCGATATGCGAAAGGGCTTGGGGCTGGTTGCGGCTTTTCGCGGCCAGCGCCCGAGCCCGTCCGGCGGCAAGGACTTCACCGCCCTCGAGGGCGGGGCCAGGGGGGGAGGCCGAAGGGCTCTGCAGCGGCATCCGCCTCACCGGGGCGGTTCCACACGAAACGACCTAATCCGGAATATTTGAAGCCAGATGCCGACTGTCGTTTGGGCTGCTGTTGTGTGACGACAACAAAGACTTCAGGCATTGCGGAATCGGTGGCGCCGAATAAGTGTTCTAATCGATCACCATTTCTAAAGGAAGAAAATCAAATGATCACATGGGGTAGCTCGACAAAAAATTTGTGCAACCTGCTCGCTTTGGGGCGGGATGCGCGATCTAGGAAAAATTGTGCCTGCGCCTTTTGTTCGTGCGGACGCCAACGCTAGAGGTCGGTGTTTGGGTGGAGGCTATCCAAATCTGGATATGGCTCCAGGTGCGTCGTGCTCGAAGTATGTAAAGTGGCCGGCACTAAGCTAGGTCAAACGTGGAAAGCTTTTCGCTTCCAGGGTGATGGTCACAAATGCTGCGCTGAAGAACGAGGTGCGCTAACCGATTTTGGAGTAGGCGTTATAAAGATTGACTTTAACCATTTTTGTTGGGCTTGCAAATAATGGTGGCGCGGCTGCGTTTCCTGAAATTATGAAACACCTAGAAGATGTCTACTTCCATTCTTTAACTAAGGAGGGCTTAAAATGCCTACGGCAATTCCGATTCCAGATGTGGCGCTGATGGACAATACCGATGAACGGACGCCATTGGTTATCGTTTTAGATCGCTCTGGCAGTATGGCTGGAGAGTGCATCAACGCGCTAAATTCCGGTCTGATAGCATTGGAAAAGGCTTTAAAAAAATGATCCAACCACTTCAACCCGTGGGCGGATAAAAGTAATTCAGTTTGGTGGCGCGAATGACGTCAGTGAGGATTTATGGGTGGATGCGATGGATTTTTCGGCGCCAACGCTAGTAGCCGATGGTTCAACGCCTACCGGCGCTGCGATCAGGGCGGCACTTAAGGCGATTCAAGAGCAGAAGGATGAGCTAAAGGCCGCTGGAATTTCCTACAAACGCCCGATTTTGATGTTGATGTCCGATGGAGTTCCCTCAGACGCTTGGGAAGATGCAGCAGAGGCTTGCAGGGCTGCCGAAGCTGCTAATAAGGTGACGGTTTTTTTCCATAGGAGTCGGCAATGGTGCGGACTTGGGCGTACTGGGTCGTTTCTCGAGCAGGGGAGCAAAACTGATTTCGAGCACTCAATTTAACGACTTATTCGTTTGGTTAAGTGCTAGTGTCAAAGCCGTGTCGCAGACCGCGAAAGGCCAGATTGCCCAGCTACCACCAACTGACAGTTGGGCATCTGCAGGGACCAATTGAGTATGGAGAAATTGTGGCAAGTATACGCTGCTTCGGCCATCGGCAAGGGGCACATTGATGGCAACCTTCCGTGCCAGGATTCTTTCGGTCATGCCGTCGGGGATGGCCGGTTGGTCGCGGTTGTTTGTGATGGCGCTGGTTCCGCAGCCCAAAGCCATCTCGGGGCACGCGTGTGCGCAAAGGTCATAAGTCATTTTTTTAGCAGATTACGCGGGCGCATCTGTAGTGGCCTGCGACCGATCTGTGATTGAGCAGGCCGTTGAAGCAGCGCGTGCTGAAATTGCTGAGAATGCCCGTGATTTGGCCATACCCACGCGTGAATTGGCTAGTACGCTGGTCGGCGTAGTACTGCGCGAGGAAGGAGGCTGCCTGTTCCACATTGGGGATGGCATTGCGGCAGTAGAACTGCTTGGGGGGGGAGACTGTCCTTTCGCTGCCGGAAAATGGTGAATATTCCAACGAAACATACTTCGTCACATGCGACGATTGGCAGACACATCTGCGCGTAATGTCTTTTTCCGGCGAGATTAACTTTGTGTCATTAATGAGTGATGGCGCAATGTCGTTTGCAATTAATCGTGGGCGTACAGGGCTGTCCGGGCCATTCATGGACCCCGTGAAGTTCTATTTATCGACAGTTAATGAAGCCGATGGATGTGAAGCACTCCAAGCAACCCTTGCCGACGAACGTACTTGGCCGATTACCAGCGATGACAAAACAATTCTACTGATACGGCCTTCGTGAACCACCCGATAACCATTGTTGTTCTGGTTGATGCTAATAGAAAAACCAGAAATGTAGCTCTTGGTAAGGAATTGGCTAGTGGCGGTGCGGGCACCGTCTATCAGGTAGCTGGGGAGCCAGCCACTGTAGTTAAGCTGTATCATTCTGAGACTCTCAGGCAAGTCGGCAAGGAATATGCAGATAAAATCTTCTGCCTATTGCAGAATGCGCCGTCATTGCCATCGTCGGCAGCGGGAATAATTCAGCTGTCTTGGCCATTTGCTATGGCGAGAGATGTCTCGGGAAATTTCGTCGGATTCGCGATGCCGACGCTTGATTTCAACAAGACCGAGTCTCTGGAGTGCATCCTAGTACCAAAGATGGCGGGGCAGAAGAGTCTGCGATCAGATTTGGGAGCGCGCATCACAGTCGCAGCCAATCTTGCGGGGGTCGTAAGCGCAATCCACGATAAGGGCCATCGAATAGTCGATCTGAAACCCGTCAATCTCCGCTTGTATCGTCAGGAACTTTATGTCGCGGTACTCGATTGCGATGGGTTCCATGTAAATATGCCTGGTCGAGCTTTTTCGGCACCACAAACGACCCCTGAATACACTGCTCCCG
Source organism: Candidatus Accumulibacter phosphatis (assembly GCF_012939955.1). Taxonomy (GTDB): domain Bacteria; phylum Pseudomonadota; class Gammaproteobacteria; order Burkholderiales; family Rhodocyclaceae; genus Accumulibacter; species Accumulibacter delftensis. Next base: position 1,071 of record NZ_SPMY01000087.1, on the reverse strand, counting down.
AATTCCAAAACAAGCACATTGCCGAACCTGAGCATCAGGATCGGTTTGCGCTAGCGGTTATTATTTTTCGGCTACTCAACTTTGGGATCCATCCTTACGATGGCATAGCCAAAAAGAATAATGCGCCTACTGATCGACAGGGCAGATTGGCTAGAAACATGTACCCTTATGGTATAAGGCCTCATGGTTCTATCGATCCACAACATGTTAGCGCACATGCCTGTTTTCCAAATGAATTGAGGCGCTATTTTTGATCGTGCATTTGGCACTTTGCCCACGCTGCGGCCAACATCGCGCGAATGGGCGGATATCCTTAGGGAATACGCTTTGAAAAGCAGTGCATTGCTTGCGCAATGCAGCAATGGGCACTGGTGGTTTATCGGACAGAAATGTGGAGCATGTTATCGGGAAGGTGTAATTTATCACTTTCAATCCGCAGGCTCAACACAGCCCCGAATGCAACAACAAACCCAAGCCCACCAAAAGCCTGGCATTTCGCCGACAGCTTGGAAACCCCCTATAACCGCATCCAAAGCCCCGCAGTCATCATATGCTATTAGTAAAGTTGTTAGGAGTCTTGTTATCGTTGGGGCTCTAATAGGTCTTTGGTTTGCCTTTAGTAGTACTGAGAGTCCCTCTAACGATCGAGAGGTAGGGTTCCCTCGATATGGCTTCGGAGTGACAAGCTTGAGCCCTGAGCATAAGGAGTGGATCGATGGGGGTCTCGCCGAAGTCAAATCCATGAATGGGAGGGTGTATTCGGTAACAGTTTCGGCTCATACGGATCGCATAGAACAAGCTGGAAACCAAGGCATCTCCATGGAACGCGCTGTCGCTGCCAAGGAGTATTTAGTCAGCAAGGGTGTCCGAATGCATCCTTATAACGTTAGAGGGAAAGGCAATGAGGAGCCGCTCACCAAGCCCGACCAGTGCACAGGGCCGACGAGCTCGCAAGTCATAGAATGCCTAGCGCCTGACCGCCGTGTTGAATTTGAAATCGTATGGTTTAAACCCGATGAGCACGCCGATGGAGCTCTTCATGTGGACCGACTATACTTGGTGCGTATGTGA
>NZ_SPMY01000086.1 GCF_012939955.1 Candidatus Accumulibacter phosphatis | reverse complement strand
AGAAATAACGAAAGCAACAAGCCATGCGAGATACGCGCGCAGTCTCCAGCGCTTGCGGAGGACAGGAAATCTTGATTTGTTTACCGTTCAACTCTCGTGACAATTGTTGTTTTATTAATGGGAGGATTTGGTTCTTGGTGCTCGTGCGCGAAAGGTGAAGATATTACCGCACTAAGAGCCTGTCATTTTTCGGCGTGCTCATTCGCGGAGCGACTCGTGCATTGACCGGCTTCTTTACCTGCGCCGACCGTGTCTACCTTACAGGCAACGGCATAGTGCAAAGATACTTGAGAACTTTTTTTCTACTAGAGCTCCGACATGGCACTCCTTTCCGGTGGACACCCACCTATCCGTCACAATGTGGGGGTTTCCGCGCCCAACTCGCGCTCGCGAATGGCAAGCGCCTCGCGCCGAAACTGCTCGGCTTCGTCGTCCAGCCCGGCATCGCGAAGGCTTACAGCCAGCTTCGGCAGCTTTCTCGGATCCGCACACTTTGAGCGGAAGTCGCTTGAAGCGATCACAAGTTCCTCGTTCAGCTTCTCACTCTCCAGGTCCATGCCCTGCATGTTCCGTACGGCAGCCGCCAACATTTCGACCAGGTCCTGATCCGACCAACCGGCGCCTTGCTCCGTTCGCAAGCTACAAACCGTTTCGACCATCAATCCGCCGAGCTCCACGGCGCCAGTCTTATCGCCATGAGCGCGCGCACTTTCCATAAGGCTCAGCGCTGCTGAAAGCATGCCCCACGGCTCGCCATGAGCTTTCCAAAGCTGCTTGCCGATTGTCAGTCGCTCTTCCTGCAGCTCGTCGTGTGCCACCCAGTTTTTGCTGCGCTTTGCCAATCGCGCGAGACTCTCGAGTGGTGACATCAGCTCGCCATCTCGATTCGATTCGTGGCTGTTCTCCACAAGGCGTCGCTCGACAGCTAACCACTCACGGAGAAAGTCCGCCGCCAACGTCCAGTCATCTGCTGATTGAGCAATCTCCGAAGCCATGCTCAATGCTGCTATGAAATCACTTTTGTCATCAACAGTAAGTGGTTCTTCTCGGCGTAATTTGACGAGTTCCTTGGCGAACGCGAGCACCTTGTTAAGCCAGTCTGCACTGCGCTGCCCACTCACCAACCAAGTGCCGCAAAGTATCTCGAAGCACTCTGCGTCGACGTATAGCTGAGGCACGCCTTCTACCCGGGCATAACGGGCCACTTCTGAACATTCCCATGCCACCACATCGGCATCTTCATGTAATCCTCTTTCGCACAGCTCGCACACTCGCTCGAACAGCGCCTGCACAAGATCCTGGCAGACCACAGGGCGAGTCCGAGCATTCAAGAACTGCTGCCGTAGAGAGTCCAGACTCTGATCCTGCGGAACACGCGATGCCTCGCTTTCGACAACTATCTGGGCAACTAGCTCATCGCTGGTCAACCACCCTACGCCCGCAGGCACCTTTGACAGCAGTTGCTGCCTCAAATGGGCGAGTCCTTCCCCTACATCGCCGAGCTGCCGAGCGAGTTGTTCGGCCTGCAGGCAATGCTCGCGTGCAAGCCCCCAGTCGGAATTGGCTACCGCGTTGTGTGCCAAAAGTTCCTGCACGGACTGCAGGGCACACTTGTCGTCTAGGTCGGCCCACGCCTGGGCTGCTTCGACCAGCAGCTTCCTCTCTCCTTGAAAATCGCCCTGATCTGCTTTCTCCTCAGCCACATTCATAAGGGCGAACGCAAGTTCTTTAGTCGCATCTTGGGTTAGAAACCGCTCCCGTGCTTCTCGAAACACGGTCAGCGCCTCGGTGTAGATCTCGGCGCTTTGCTCCGTTTGTCCGGCAACGCTCAAGAGACTGGCCAATTTCATCAACCCAAGCGCAAGATTGACGTGTAGCACTTCGCCATCACGGGCCAAGACCGTCTTGCCGCGCAGGTCAACTATTTTCCGTTGCAAGTCGAGCGCTGCCGATGGCGAACTGCGTTCCGACAACGCAAGCAAGGCTTTGATCAAGGATTCCGTGGCGTTCGAAGGTTCTTGGGAAACACATGCGCTTCTGCGCAGGGAGATCATTTCGCCCAGCAGGTCCAACTCTCGGTTTGTGTAGTCTGTTGAAAACGCGCCACTATCAGCAAGCTCTGATAGAGCAACGCATAGCGCATCAATGCTCTCGGGCGTGGCCTGCAAACTGGATCTGCGGCGCAAAATCGCCACCCGCTCTTCACTTAGGGGAAATGCCGCATTGTATGCGTTTCGGCTTTCCAGAGCCTTCGATGCTGCCAAGAGTCCGCTTCGAGATCGGTCTCAGCGTGGCCTATGGGGTGCGGCTCGGCGGCTTGGCGAGCCCGGGTCACCTCGATGATGCGTTCACAGAGTTCTACCGTGTCCCCGTCCCCGTACCACTCGCCCAAGGCGCATCGCACGCGGTCAAGCTGGCTGAAGGTGAAGGCGTCGATCGGCCATTTTCCGCTGTTCAATCCTGCTGAAAACTGCTTGGCATACGCCGCGCGTTGTGCGTTCTCGGTCGCCAATTTAACGAGCTCGGCAAGCGCATTTCCCGCCCGAACTCGCATTGTGTCGTCAGGGCTGTCTTCGGCTAGCGATGCCATGACGCCGAGCATCGCACGCCGCTTCTCCGCATCCAGCAGCGCCCATCGGTCGGGGGCATCGATGATGGTGATCGCCGCGCGGAGCACGGCGGCCTTGATCACTTCCGGTTTTGTACTCAGCCGTCCCCCGACAAGCGATTCTGCCGCTTCCCGGTAAGCGCGCTGAACGAAGCTGGCAATACCAGCTTCCAGCCCAACAATCAGACGTAGCGGATCCGCGGCCTTGTTCAAGCCGGAGCTCGCCGCACCGAGTTTCAGTGCTTTGGCTGCGGTTTCCGTGAGCGAGCTGCAGAATTCCACTCCTTGCAGCACTTCGGCTGTCTCGTCCGTAAGCGAGCTGAGGAATTGCATTCCTTGCAGCGACGACAGCGCAATGGCGACCTTGACGTCGTCTGGCGTCGCGTCACTATTGAGGCGATCCGTTATCATGGTCGTGAGGTTTTCGCTCAGCTTCTCGATATTCCCGTATGCATGTGGCGTCAGCGCGCCGTGTGCGCGATACGTTTCCCGAGTATTGATCAGCCCAACAAGCTCAATGAGCATCTGCGGATTGCCGTCTGAT
>NZ_SPMY01000085.1 GCF_012939955.1 Candidatus Accumulibacter phosphatis | reverse complement strand
CGAGGAGAAGGGAGTTTCGTGAGTCGCTTGCGCGACTTTCACATTAACGGTCATGACACGTGGAGACACCCCAAATCATGAAAGTCATGACCGTTTCCCTCTTCCCCTGCCCCTTCTCCCGCGAGGGAGAAGGAAGTTTCGTGAGTCGCTTGCGCGACTTTCACATTAAGGGCAACGGCAAATGGGCTGCTGCGCAACGCTCACCCGGAGACGGTCAAAAAAAAAACCCCGGAAACCGGGGTTTTTCTAAGGCCTGCCGCTTGCTCAGAAGGCCATCGAGTATTGCGCTCCGAAAAGCCAGACGCTGGAGTCATAGTCGCCGGTGACCGTACCGCGATTGGTCAAGGGATTGATCGTGGTCTCGTTCTGGTTGATCTTCGTATTTGGGATGTAAATGTAAGCCGCACCGAGTTCAAGCGTCTGTTCCTTGGCCGGCTTCCACTGCAGCCCGGCGGTAAACCAGGTGCGATCGTTGTCGGGCAGAGAGGTCAGACGAGTGCTCGAACTCTTGACCGGAGTCTGGTCGTAGGCCAGACCGAACATGAACTTGATCGCGTCCGTATACTTGTAGTTGGCGCCCATGGCAACCCGCCAGGTATCGTCGAAATTCGCACGCAGGATCTGCGCAGGAGTGCCGGCTTGCAGCCCCGAGGTGCGGATAATGTCGACGTCCTGAATCGAACTCCATCCCGTCCAGGACACATCACCCAACATCTCCCAGCGGTCGCTCAGTTGCTGCGTAACGCTGAGAATGAAGGTATCCGGCACTTCGAGGTCCGCCTTGACATCGCTGGCCCCGCCCCTGACGGCCAAGCCCGCGGCAGTGGCATTGCCAGCTGCCGTACCATCGCCACTCAGTTTGACCTTGCCGTCGGTATTGAACTGGACGGTCGAGCGGTACGACAGGCCGACCTTGGTCGACGGCGAAAGCGTAAACAAGGCACCAATGTTCCAGCCCCAGGCATCGTCCTCGATGCTCATGTGCGATTCTACCTGCGGCAGCGCCCCAAAGCCCTGGGCAGGAAGTATGGCCACCTGCCGATAGTAATCGGCCTCGATCTTCTGCCAGCTGAAACCGGCACCCAGCGATACTTTTTCGTTGACCCGATAGGCGATCGACGGGTTGATGTTGATCGTTTTTATATCGAACTCGTTCGACTGCGCACTGCCCTTCCACGGCTTATCGTACTTGGTGGCATTGCCGAACGGCGCGCCGATACCAAGACCGATATAGAGATCCTTGTTCAGCGCCCACGAGATATATCCGTTCGGGATAAACGCCCAGCTACCGGCATCGTCACCGTCGCCAACGACGGGACTACTGAAGACGCCGACAGCGGATCCCTTGTTATTGAATTTGAAGCTCGGCCGCACTGCCGTCAAACCGCCGGAGACTTCACGCGCCTGCAGTTGCGTCATCCCGGCCGGATTCCAGAAAATCGTGCTGGCGTCGTTGGCCTTGGCCGCCGAGCCGGCGTAGGCATTGCCGAGACCGCTGCCCGCCTCCAGCAATTGAAAACCCGAGGCGCTCGCCGCACCCGAAAACGCCACCAGAAGCAGTGCCGGCATCACTCTCATCGAAATCCGCTGTGCCATTTTCTTGTTCCCCCTTGAATGTGATCTGGCGTGGCCTTTTCGCCACGCACAAATTGCTCCTTGTGGGCACATGCTAAGACCAACTACCGGAAAGATCTCTAGTTACAGAATGTTTGGCAGCGCTTCCTTCTCGCCGTGTTGGTTAATTGCAACACGGCTGAAGATGGCTTAAGTGATTTCTCCAGAGCTTCGTCCGGCCGTTGCCGATGCTGTCAGGCGTTGCGGCTCCTCAAATAATTGAGCGGCCCACCGGTAAACGGCGCGAAGCCGGTACCAAAAATGACTCCAGCATCAGCCAGATCGGCGTCGGCGACGACGCCATCGTTGACCAGCTGCTGTGTGCGTTCGAGCAAGGGCGCAACGAGGCGCTCGGCAAGACCGGCCGGCACGCTTCCTGGCACGCCCTTGGCCGCCTTTCCTTGCCGATATTCGTAGGACCCCCGCCCCGATTTCTTGCCGAGGTGGCCGGCGTTGAAGCGCTCGAACAGACAGCGCGGCGGCTCGGCATCAGCGCCAGCGAGGCTCTTTCCAACGGCCATGGCGACGTCGAGACCGACCATATCGACCAGCTCGATCGGCCCCATCGGCATGCCGAAGGCGAGCATCGCTTCGTCGACGGTTTCCAGTGCGAGCCCCTCGTCGACAGCACGCATCGCTGCGAGCATGTAGGGCCCGAGAACCGCGTTGACCAGGAATCCGGGCGCGCTCTTGACCGGCAGCGGCAAGCGATCGATTTGTTTGACGAAGGCTGTGCCACGCGCCAGCATTTCCGTGTCGGCGCCTTCGCCGGCCACGACTTCGACCAGCGGCATGGTGGCAACCGGATTGAAGAAGTGAAGCCCGACCAGGCGTCCCGGCCGGCTCAAGCCACTGTTCAACTCCTCTATCCTGAGGCTGGAAGTATTGGTCGCCAGCACCGCGTCCGGCTTGATCACCGCGTCGAGTTGCTCGAGCAAGGCGCGCTTGGCGTCGACGTTCTCGAAAATCGCTTCGATGACCACGTCGGCGATCTTCGCGCCGTGTCCGTCGGGGTCGGGAATCAGCCGGTCCATGACGTCGCGCAACTCGCGCGGATCCTTGATGCGCTTGCGGTACGCCGCGTAAGCGCGTTGCAAGGCCGGGGCGATTCGTTCCATTCCCTGATCCTGCAGGGTAACCGTCAGCCCGCGCAAGGCGCACCAGGCGGCGATATCGCCGCCCATCACGCCGGCTCCGACGACGTGCACCCGTTTGGCCTGGTAGGTACTCGCTTTTCCGAAACCCTTGAGTCGCTCCTGCATGAAAAACACGCGCACCAGATTGCGAGCCGTCGGCGAACGAACGATGCGGTCGATCAACCCGGGGGCGGCCAGCGCATTGCCCCGGTATTTCTCCCAGATATCGATGATGGCGTAAGGCGCCGGATAGTGCTCGACGCGCGCGCGCCTGGCGACCTGCTTTCTCGCGGCGCGCGCAACCAGAGGCTTGAGCGGACCATTGAGCAGCCGCTGCAGCACGGGCGGACGCCGACGCGGCTGATCGGCGACTATCAGCAGGGCAGCAGCGTTGTCCATCACCCGGGCCGGCACGCAGTCGTCTGCCAGACCGAGGCGCTTGGCGCGCTTGGCATCGAGGGCTTTGCCGGTGAGCATCATATCCAGCGCCGCCTGCGGGCCAATCCGCTCGGGCAGACGCAACATGCCTCCCCAGCCAGGAACCGATGCCCAGCATCACCTCGGGCAGGCCCAGCCGCGTCGCTGGCTCGTCGACGACCAGCAGATAGCGGCACGCCAACGCCAGTTCGAGACCGCCACCCAGGCAATGGCCGCGCACCAGCGCCAGCGTCGGATAGCTGACTGCTGCCAGGCGATTGAAGAGCTGCCAGCCGCGCTCAACCAGCGCGATGCCTTTTGCGGGCGTGTCGAGCTGGGTGAACTCCTGAATGTCCGCACCGGCGATAAAGCCTGCCGACTTTCCGGAACGGAAAATCAGCCCTTTCGGTGGCTCGCTGTCGAAGCGAGCGAGAAT
>NZ_SPMY01000084.1 GCF_012939955.1 Candidatus Accumulibacter phosphatis | reverse complement strand
GGTCGACAAGGAGACCCGTACCGTGCAAGCGCGTGTGGAAGTGACGAATCTGGACGGCCGGCTCAAACCGGAAATGTTCGCCACCGTCGCCATCCGTACCATCGAGACGACCAGACAGGGTGCGACAGTCAAAGCCTTGCTGGTCCCCACCGAGGCCGTCGTGTTGATGAATGGTCAGCCCACGGTGTTTATCGAGGACAGCGACGGCTTCGAGCCGAGAAATGTCGTGCTCGGGCAGAAACTGCGTGGGCGCCTGGTGGTCAAGAGTGGCCTGGCGACGGGCGAGCGGGTGGTGACGGCGGGCGCTTACGCCCTTAAGGCACGCATCATGAAGTCGGAGCTTGGCGCAGGTCACGGGCACTGAGGGGAAAACCATGCTGAACCGTATCGTTGATCTCTCATTGCGCTACAAGCTGCTCGTCTTGCTGGCTTTCGTGCTGATGGCTTTCTTTGGCGTCCGCGCCTTTCTCAACGTCCCGGTGGATGCGTTCCCGGACGTTACCCCGAACCAGGTCAATGTCTATACAGAGTCGCCTGGACTGGCCGCCGAAGATGTCGAACAACTGCTCACGACGCCGATTGAAACGGCCATGGCTGGCCTGCCGGGGGTCGAGCAGATTCGCTCGGTTTCCCTATTCGGCCTGTCTTACGTCGGTGTCTATTTCAAGGATGATGTGGACATCTACTTCGCCCGGCGCCTGGTCGGAGAGAAGTTGCAGGAGGCCAAGGAACGTTTACCCGCAGGCTATGGCGAGCCTTCTCTCGGACCGAACAGCTCGGGGCTTGGCCAGGTTTTTTGGTACACCGTGGAATCGGCCGACGAGAAACTCTCGGCCATGGACCTGCGCACCTTGCATGACTGGACCGTGCGTCTCATGTTGCGCACCGCGCCGGGGGTAGATGACGTCACCACCTGGGGGGGGCAGGAAAAGCAATACCAGGTCCAGATCAATCCAGAAAAACTGATCAAGTACGGACTCTCCTTCAAGGCCGTCATGGAAGCGCTTGCCGCCAATAATCGGCAGGTGGGCGGACAGTACATCAACCTCGGCCAGGAGCAATATCTGGTTCGCGGCCTTGGTCTGGTGGCCAACACCACGGACATTGGCAACGTGGTCATTGCCGAGCGCGAGGGCGTGCCGATCCACGTGCGCGAGGTGGCCGAAGTCAAGGAAGGCCCGGCGCTGCGCTTCGGGGCAGTGACGCGCGACGGCAAGGAGGTGGCTCTCGGTATCGCCCTCGCACGGATCAACGAAAACCCCAAGAGTGTCGTTGATGCGGTGAAGCAGAAACTCGATCTCGCGCGCCAGGCACTACCTCCTGGCGTCAGCATCAAGCCGGTCTACGACCGAACCGAGCTGGTCGACAAGGCGCTCGCGACCGCCGAAAGCGCCCTCGTGGAAGGATCGATCCTGGTGGCCATCGTGCTCTTCCTGTTCCTCGGGGAAATTCGCTCGGCAGTGGTCGTGATCGCCACTTTGCCGCTGGCGATGCTGTTCGCCTTTCTGATGATGCAATATTTTGGGCTGTCGGCCAATCTCATGTCTCTGGCAGGTCTGGCGATCGGCATCGGCATGATGGTGGACGGTGCCGTGGTCATGGTGGAGAACGCCTTCCGCTTGCTCTCGCATAAGACTGGTCAGGTCGTAAACCGCACTCACGTCATGCTGGAAGCTGCGCGCGAGGTCATCAACCCGATCGCTTTTGCCATTCTCATCATTATCGTGGTGTTCCTGCCGCTTTTCTCGCTGACCGGTCTGGAGGGCAAGCTGTTCAAACCCATGGCCTTCACGATCACTTTTGCCATGGTGGGCTCGCTGATTCTCACGCTTACCCTGGTGCCTGTGCTCGCCGCGCTGATCCTGAAACCCAAGGAAGAAAAAGACACGTTTCTGGTCCGCTGGATCAAGGCTGGCTACCTGCCGGTTCTCGACTGGGCGCTGGAAAACAAGAAGAAGGTGATCGTCGCTTCGCTGACCTTGCTCGTCTCGGCCCTCGCCACCTTCCCCTTCCTCGGCAAGGAGTTCATGCCGACGCTCCAGGAAGGCGCCATCATGTTCAGAGCGACTGGCATCCCGTCGACTTCGCTGGAGGAGTCGATACGCGTCTCGCAACAAATGAATGATGTACTCAAGAAAGAGTACCCACAGACCAAGATGGTGCTGGCCACCATTGGACGCGCAGAGAAGGGCGAAACCGCCGACGCCAACTACATGGAGGTGTTGGTAGAGGTCAAACCACAAGCTGAGTGGCCTGAGAAGATGTCCATACCGGAACTTTCAGACCGCATGAAGGAAACCCTGGAGGTGGCGCTACCGACCGTGGTGGTAGGCAACACCCAGCCAATCCAGATGCGGGTCGAAGAACTGATTTCGGGCGTACGTGCAACGCTTGCCCTCAAACTTTACGGACCAGACCTCGCCGAACTCGACCGCCTGGGCGCAGAAAGCAAGGGCATCCTGAGCAGTGTACCTGGCGTCGCCGACCTGTCTCTGGAAGCCAACAAGGGCAAGCCGCAACTGGTCGTGAAGGTCAACCGCGAAGAAGCCGCGCGTTTCGGGATCAACGCTGACGAGATTCTGGAGATGGTGCAGGCCGGAATCGGCGGGATGGCTGTCAGCACGCTCATTGATGGCGTACGCCGCTTCGACATTCAGGTGCGTCTCGATGCAGCATTCCGTGATACGCCGCAGGCAATCGGTAATATCCCGGTGCGTACCTCATCCGGCGCCATGGTCCCGCTCTCGCGCGTGGCGACGGTGGAGATGGACGAGGGCTATACCTTCGTGCGCCGCGAGCAATTGAGTCGCTATGCTGTCTTGCAGATGGACGTGAGAGGCCGCGACGTGGACGGTTTCGTCCAGGAAGCGGACGAGAAAATTCGGAGTCAGCTGAAGCTTCCCGAAGGCTACTGGATTGAATGGGGCGGGGCTTTCGAGAATCAGCAGCGGGCGATGGCGCGACTGGCGCTTATCGTACCGCTCACCATTGGACTCATCTTTGTCCTGCTGTACACCGCCTTCAACTCGCTGACCCTCGCCACGCTAATTATTGCCAACGTGCCCTTCGCGGCAATTGGCGGGGTCTTCGGACTGGCGATAACCGGCCAGTACGTCTCGGTGCCCTCTGCGATTGGCTTCATCGCCGTGTTCGGGGTAGCCATGTTGAACGGTATCGTACTGGTGTCATTTCTCAACGACCAGCGCGGCCAGGGCCTGTCGATCCGTGACGCGGTACGCCAGGGGACGGCGCTACGCCTGAGGCCCGTACTGATGACCGCCTCGGTGGCCATCCTCGGCCTCATCCCGATGTTGCTTGCGCAGGGCGTTGGCGCGGAAACACAACGGCCTTTGGCGACAGTCGTCGTCGGTGGCCTGCTTACCTCGACGGCCCTGACGCTGCTCCTGCTGCCGCTCATGTACGAGTGGGTCGAGACGCGCCGCGAGCGTCGCACCAGAACTTCACAGTGAAAGGAACAAAGATGAATACGGTGTTCGCTATCGTCGGTCTGGCCGCGCTGACGCTTACCGGTTGCGCAGGGCATACGCACGCGCTTGCGCCGGCAAGTGGAAACCCGAGCGTCACGGTTGGCACCTTCAGTCACGAGGGGCGCGGGGCGCCGGCAATGCTCCTGGAGGTCGAGGGGCGGCGTTTCACCGCCAAGGACTTCGCGATACGCCGCAACGCCAACCTCTCGGCCTTGCAACAGCACGACAGTCGTGGCCGGCGTCACAGCGGTATCGCTGCTGGAAGCGATACCGAACACTACGACTACTCGGCCAACCCGGAATTGCGCGCGGCGGATGGCGCGGTGCTGCGATGCACCCTGACCTGGCCCGCTCGGCAAGCGCCTGCAGGCTATTGCGAGATGGATGAAGGGACGCGTATCGCTGTCCGCTTTGAGTAAGCGAATCGGCAATCATGAAAAATCCAAAGGAGAACTGACGTGAAGGAAATCAAGGCATTCATCCGGCAGCACCGCATCGCCAACGTGCTTCAGGCGCTGCGCGATCTGAAGGTTGCCGACATCAGCTATCACAACATCACGGTCTCCCAGGTGCAGCGGCCCTTGGCGAGTGAGGACCCAGCGCAGCAGCACTACTCCCTGGATCTTGCCGAAGCCGTCGTCTCCGAATACAAACTGGACCTCGTATGTGCCGATGAAGTGGTCAACGAGCTGATTGCCGCCATCACGACAGCGGCGCATACGGGTCTGCCAGACGCCGGCTGGATCTTTGTGAGCGAGGTGACGAAGGCAATTGAAATTCGCTGAAAGCCCGTCCAACTTGCAGCTTTCCGAAGCTTCACCCTCAAGCCGGACGTATGATGGCCAGATGGAAATTATGATAACGATCGGGGTAACGGCCAGTGGCCACAGATTGCGACTCACGAACAAGAGCGCGGCCAATGCTCCGCCCGCGCTCACGCAGGCCGACATGGCGGTGATGAACGACGACCTGCGTCTGCAGAGAACGGCGAAGGGCGTGTCATGACCGGAGCAGCATCACCACGGATCGAGGCCTTCGAGGCCAAGATAGCCGTGTCGGCGCGGCACCGGCTTGCCGGCTACCCCCGGCGTGCGTTCGCTGCCCTGGAGCGGGCACATGTGCTGGGGCAGCGGGACTTCAGTGCGCACCTGCGCGTGCATGGGTGGATGCTTCGGGTCGGCTGGGAAACGGGTGACTCGCGCGAAGTGGTCGGGCAGCTGATGCGACTCGCGCTGGTGCCGCTTGGCCCCCTCCTGCCAATTGGCAACACCGGCGGCGCGAGCGTCAGCGCCTTCGCGCCGATGGGCATCCCGCCCGAACTGAAACGGCTGCTGCAAGGCCGCGACCGATGACCCCCCCCTCTGCCAGCGCGGCGCAACCCCACCCTGTGGCCGCCGCCTCGAGCGACCGCTGGTGGCTGTTGATGGGGATCGCCGCGTCAATGCTGGCGCTCGACCAGGGCGTCAAGTGGATCGTCGCGCAGAATCTGCCGCTGGGCGCGAGCATCGCGGTCACCGAGTGGTTCAATCTGGTCCATGTTCTCAACCCGGGTGCTGCGTTTTCGTTCCTGGCCGATGCCGGCGGATGGCAGCGCCATGTGCTGACCGTGCTGGGTGTGGCCGTCAGTGTCGTGCTCGCCGGGCTGCTGTGGCGCGGCGTCGGCAGTCCTGTCGAGCGCGTGGCCTATGTCGGTCTGATCGGTGGCGCGCTGGGCAACGTCGTCGACCGGGTTCGCATTGGCGCGGTGATCGACTACCTCGATCTGCATTGGCGCGACATGCACTGGCCTGCGTTCAACCTGGCGGACATCTTCATCGTCGGCAGTGCGGCGCTGCTGGTGCTGGCGGCGTTCAGGCCGGGCCCAAACGGGCAACAAACCGGACAAGGGAGTACTGGATGATGAGCATTGCTGTTTCGAATCGTCGACTTGCGCGCATCGCCGCAGCCTTGTTGATATTGGGTGCGGCGTCAGCCGTCCATGCGCAGGTGCGGGTCGACGGGGCGTGGGCGCGTGCGACCGTGCCGAGCCAGTCGGCCACGGGCGCCTTTATGCGCCTGACCGCCGACAAAGATGTCGTTCTCACCGGCGTCAGCTCGCCGGTCGCCCGTGTCGTCGAAGTGCACGAGATGTCGATGGACAAGGACATCATGCGCATGCGCGCAGTCGATCAACTTCCCTTGAAGGCCGGCCAGACGAACGAGCTGAAGTCCGGTGGACTGCACATCATGATGATGGGGCTGAAGAAGCAGATCAAGGTGGCGGAGGTCGTGCCCTTGACGCTCTCGTTCAAGGCGGCCGACGGCCGCGTGTCGACGGTCGAAGCGAATGCAATGGCCAGTTTCGCCCCGCCCGAACGATGAGCACAGCACAGTCGGTGGGGCCGCGCCACGGCGGCCGGTATGCCACGTTCTGGACACCGCTGTTCCTGGCCTGGCTGCTGGCGTTGTTGGCCACGGCCGGCGCACTGTTCCTGGGCGAGGTTATGGGCAATACACCCTGCGTTCTGTGCTGGTATCAGCGCATCGCGATGTTTCCGCTGGTGCTGGTGCTCGGCATGGGCTTGTTCACCTCGGACCCTCGCTGTGCGCGCTACGCCTTGCCACTGGCCGCGGTGGGATGGGGCATCGCTGCCTACCACCTGATGGTTTTCTGGGGCGTGGTGTCCGAGGGCCTCGTGCCCTGCGGCCAGGGATCGTCCTGCACCGATATCGATGTGCAGGTGGCCGGTTTGATGCCGATTCCGCTGCTGTCGCTGGCGGCGTTCAGCGGCATCCTGGTGCTGCTGTGGTTTTCAATGAGGAGGGAAAAGGCATGAGCAGGAAGTGGATGGTTCTGGCGACGGTCGCCGTGGTCGTTCTGGCCTTCGCGGCAGGGGTCGTGGTCTTCACGGGGCGCACGAACCAGGAGGTGACGGCGGCGGCCCAGACGCACAGCGACGCGCTGGTCAGGCCGCACTCGCCCATCTACGGCAATCCGGCGGCCAAGGTGACGATCGTCGAGTTTTTCGATCCGTCCTGCGAGGCCTGCCGCGCTTTCTATCCGATCGTCAAGCGCATCGTCAACCCCAAATTCCGCGATCGCGTATGTGGCGGCCCAGCGACGGCGGATCAGAGGCTCCGGAGACGTCCGAACGAGCGCGCAGGAAGGCGCGAAGCCACGGCGAACGCCCTCGGGTGTCGTCAGACGGGCTGGCGAGATCCCTCTGGCATAATCTCGGCCGCTCGGGACGAACGGGACCGCCCGTGCCTCACCGCAGGGGTTTCGTTACCGCCGTGGAAGAAGCGAGGAACTACGGGCTGGGATTCGCAGTAGCGCAGGCGAAGCTGCGGGCGCGGATACGCTGGAACAGGTCGAGGTTCTCGCTGGCGATCTTCAATACCCAGGCGCCGGCATGCCGCACGAGCTTGCCCGGCAGGTGAAACAGGCGCCAGCGTACGGTGGCGACTTGATGGCGCTGCCAACCCTCGCCGAGAGCGGAATGCTTGAAAAGTACGAAGAGATTGTGCGCGATGACGCCGATGCGGAAGAAGGCGGCATTGGCGGCAAACTGCCCACAGGGCATGCGCTCCATGCCAAAGCCAATCTTCAGTTCCTTAATGCCGTTCTCGGACACCTCGCCGCGCTGCCGATACCAGATCAGGGTGTCGGCCGCCGATTCGACCCGGTTGCTGGCAATCACATGGTACTTTGGCGCATCGTCGAACAGTTCGGCCTGGCGCGGGTACTTCACGACAATCAGTCGGAAGGCTTTCTTCGTCTCGCCCATGCTGTGTACCGTCTCGGCGACAGCGCAGTCGGCATACGTTTTCCACGAGGTTTCGGGAATCTCGGCAATGGCCTGCAGGGTGGGGGCGTCCAACCGTCCGCCGATGGCGAAAGTCTTGCCGGTGTCTTCACAGTAATTGAAGATGTCGGCTTGGTAACCGGCGGAGTCGAGACGAACCTGGGCAATGCGGTGTCCCTTGGGCAAGCGCGCTTCGCACGCCTGGATGAATTCGAGGTTCTGCGTCGCCGGGGCGATGTTGCCTTCCCGAAACTCGTCGTAGATCACGACACCCGCTTCGGCCAGGTGACCGATCATCGGCATATAGCCCTGTTCACCTTTGTACGTGAAGTGTGCGGCTTCCTTCTCGGCCACGATCTGCGAGGCGTCTCCGTCCAGCGTGTGCGCCTTGATCCCGATCTGTCGAATGCGCGTCGCCACCGCTCGCCGGTTGATCCGATCCAGTCCGTCCAGTCCCGTGCCGATACCGGTCCGGCGCAACCAGTCCCCCACCGCGTCCGTGCTCGGCAAGACGTCCTGCTTGAGCACCTGGTTCAGCGCCGTGTCGTTCTTGAGCGTACGCAGGTCTTCCAGCGAACGTCCGCCACCTGTGAGCATCAGCACCAGTGGCGTGACAAAGGCATTCGCCGCATAGCCCCGCGCACTGCCTGGCTTGGGCATCTCAGTGGTCAGCCAGCGCTTCAGACCCAGGCCTCCGATGAACTCGCCGAACAGCGCCAGACCGGCATTCGCCGTCAGCCGCTCCTCCGTCGCTTCCACCTTGAACGGAAGCACAGTCTGTGCCAGTTCCCTCATCTTCCTGCCCCCCTGGATCACCCAACCGGTGCTCGTTTCGACACCGATAGTTTACCGGAAAGCCTGCAAATACGGCCCCTCCAAGGGATCTATGCGGTTCGAATCGCGGAATCTGGGTCAACGCGAGCTTCGGCCAGGTCCGGCTCGTCGTGCGAAATGCGCCTTTGCACCACGGGTCGGATACGGCCGTGCGGATCATCGAGGCGGCGCGGCTGCAGGACAAATACTGGGAGGCGCTCGAGCGGGCGCTGGCTGCGCAGCCGCAGTGGGCCGCGCATGACCGGCCCCAGCCGCTATTGATCTGGGACGTCATTGGCGACATCGGCCTGGACATGGCGAAGGCGAGAGCGGATGCCGATGGGCCGGCCGTCGACCAGGTGTTGCGGCAGGACATCGCCGACATGCAGGCGCTGAAGGTGAATCGCACGCCAGGCTTCTTCGTCAATGGCACGCCCTTGCGTGACTTCGGCGAGGCGCCATTGAAGGCGCTCGTCGAGCAAGAGCTCAAGAAGCGGTCGGCTCAGAAAACGGAAAATAAAGCACGGTAAGCAATTTGGCAGATGCCTCTCTATTGAGGTCGTCATGTGACTGGGGTTGTAAGCCGGAACCGCCGAATATGTAGTGCACCGCATATTCTGAAATATGCAGAGTCCAGGAATATGAGGAGTATTCTTTCCTAGGGCGGCAGCATTTGCCTTGAAATCAGGTGGTTGCAGCGGTTTCTTTTGCCGGTTTTCTCGGCATATTACTGTCGTCCTTGAACGGTTGGTTAGCCAAAGGAGGACAGTATGCTTACGACCTATTTCACGCGCCCGGCAACGCGCGCGGGGGTATTATGCGGGACCTGTCGGTCCCTATCTAGACCCTTTCACTGACTGGTTGGTGAAACGGGGTTATTGCAAAGACGCCATCCGGCATCTTCTCCTT
>NZ_SPMY01000083.1 GCF_012939955.1 Candidatus Accumulibacter phosphatis | reverse complement strand
TTAAATGGTCAGTGGGCTGAGAACGTTGCTGGTGATACGCATCAACCGCGCCCTGTGGGCCACGAAAAGTAGCCGCGCTAGCCGAGCGGAAAAAGGGGCTGCGTGGCGCATGGAACGCATTTTTGTGTACGCCAACGTACAGACCGTTCAGCCTGATACGAGTAGCTTGGGAACCGGTGACTTTGCGTCGCCCTATTTGCACGAATCGCGCGATTCGCGCGATTCGTGCAAATTGGTCATTGGACCCATTCCGGAGGAAGCTACATGAACAGCATCATTTATCTCGTCGGCCTAGTCGTCATCGTCCTCGTCATCTTGTCGTTTTTTGGGCTTCGCTAAGGAATCACGGCGTTCGCCACAGCTTCCACAATCCGCGCCCGCAGTCGGCACGCGGACGCCAAAATTCAGCACCAGGCGTCGTCAGCAGGCGCTGGGCGACCCCAGGCCTTGATCCCAAGCGGCCGCGTGGCCAAGAGCATGGCTGCGAATCATTCCCGCAGCATCGGCCGCATCCCGGCCTTGTTCGATGTCCGCCAGCAGGATCACAAGCTGGCTGGCTGGCTGATCAGGGTAACAAGCGGGCGAGAGGCACCTGCGGGGGGAGGCCAGGTGAATCGCGCCGGGCATCACTTCTTGCCGACGTCGTGGCCGATCACGCCGCCGACCGGGGCGCCGCCGACGGTTCCGACGCTGCTGCCATCCGGAAGATTTTCGACTCCGATGGCGTCGGCGCCGGCGTCGATGCTGGTATCTTTGTCCAGCGCCACCATGTCCGCACAAGCAGCAAGGCCGAACAGAACAGCCGCAGCGAGTGCGCTGAACCTAACTCTCCGAATCGTTTTCATGGGCTTGCCTCGTGGTGATGGAGGGGGTTTCTGGCGGGTCCTGCCGTCCGCTACCGCTACCGCTACGAACTGCGGAACAAAGCGTTCGTTCGGCCACGCGGACGCTGCTTGCAAGCGTCGCGCATCGCCACGGCGCAATTGCCGCACATTTGCCACACATTTTGCCACGCATGTGCCGGCCCGGATCACTTCAGGCTACGCAGAACCGCTGTCTCGGTCTGTCTGCCAGCGCACATAGCTTGAACGGCTGCGGCTCTTCAGCACCAGGGTTTGCCGTCCACGGGCCTCACCCGATGCGAAGTCGGTGGCGTAGCCGAGCAGGTCGTGCACGCCGTTTTTGCACATTCCAGCCTGGACGGCGGCGATGATCGTCGCCATGCGCCGATGAAACTCCAGAGCGACTTCGACAGTGAATTGATGCTTGTCCATGCGGGTTCCGGTGATGGGTTGACAATGCGCAACAGGCGCGAAGCAGGCGGCGGTGGCACGCGTAAGGCCGATCCACCGCTTCTCGCCATGAGCGTGCAAAGAGCCTGCGCCGAACGCCCGGCTGCGTCCGTGCGCTGCTGCACATAGCCAATACGGGGCGTGTATACTCAACACCCCTCGAACCTTCAATGCCAGTGCGTCTGCGAGCTCGTCCAAGCGCTGCCGATGACTGCGTGAACCGCCATGCCCCTGCGCCCCCTAACTTCTGCCACCCATGACCCGCGCCAGAACCACCTGCTCGCCGCCCTGCCGGCGGACGAATACGCGCGCCTCCTTCCCAGTCTGGAACTGGTCCCGATGCCACTCGCCGAGTCGCTCTACGAGTCCGGCATCCAGATGCGCCATGTCTATTTTCCCACCACCTCGATCGTCTCCCTGCTCTATGTCATGGAGGACGGCTCCTCGGCTGAAATCGCCGTCGTCGGCAACGAGGGGATCGTCGGCGTGTCCCTGTTCATGGGCGGCGAAAGCACGTCGAGCCGGGCCGTGGTGCAAAGCGCCGGTCACGCCTACCGCTTGAAAGGCCAGTTGCTGAAGGATGAGTTCTATCGCGCCGGCCCGATGCAGCGCCTGTTGCTGCGCTATACGCAGGCGCTTCTGACCCAGATGGCGCAGACGGCAGTATGCAACCGCCATCATTCGCTAGACCAGCAGCTGTGCCGCTGGCTGCTGCTCTCCCACGACCGCCTGCCCTCGAACGAGCTGATCATGACGCAGGAACTGATCGCCAACATGCTCGGCGTGCGCCGCGAAGGCGTTACCGAGGCCGCCGGCAATTTGCAGCGGGCCGGGATGATCGTTTATCAGCGCGGGCACATCACCATACTCGACCGGGCGGCTCTGGAGGCGCGCTGTTGCGAGTGCTACGCAGTGGTCAGGAAGGAATTCGAGCGTCTGCTCCCGGAGGTGATCGCCCGCTAGGGCAAAGCGCAGGATCGAGTGTCTTCGCCGCCGCTCCTGTAGCATCGCACGCAGCACGTATGGCATCGCACGCGGCACGAGGCAGCCCTGCTGTGTGCGCTACCGCCCGGACAGTCGTCAGCTTTCACTCCACACTTCGTGCCATGACGTTTTCGTCCGGGCGCGACCGTCCGCTGCTGCTTCCCATCCGACACCGAGATAGCAGGCTCCCTCCGGTTGCCGGTTTCTTCCCTGCATCGTGAGGAGCGACGTGCCAACAGCCATGGCCCCTGCCGCCGTTAATCGACTCATCGAGGCGCTGCCGTACAAAGACCGGCGACGTCTTCTGGCGGCCTGCGAGCCGGTCGAACTGACCTTTGCCGACGTTCTCGCCGAACCCGGCGAGCGCATTCACCACGTCTTCTTTCCCACGACGAGCTACATTTCCCTGGTCACGCCGATCGACGGTTGCGCCAGCCTGGAGGTGGGTCTGGTCGGCGACGAAGGCATGCTCGGGATCTCCCTCATCCTCGGGGTGGATATTTCGCCGCTCAGTGCGCTGGTCCAGGGCGCCGGCCTTGCGCTGCGGATGGAGGCAGCGCCGTTTCGCCGCGAACTCGGTTTCAGTCCACCACTGCAGTGGATGCTCAAGCGCTACCTGCATGTGGTGATGGGCCAACTCGCGCAATCGGCCGCCTGTGCCCGCTTTCATGTCGTGGAAGCGCGTCTCGCCCGTTGCCTGCTGATGACGCATGACCGGGCGCAGTCGGATGCATTTCATGGCACCCACGAATTCCTGGCCTCGATGCTGGGAGTGCGTCGCGTCGGTGTGACCAAGGCCGCCACCTCACTGCACAACCGCAAACTGATCAGCTACAGCCGCGGACATATCACGATTCTCGACCGCAGCGGCCTGGAAGCCGCTTCCTGCGGGTGCTACGAAGCCGACAACGCCACTTACGCGCGAGGAATGGCTTAGACAGCATCTTGATGCAGGCTTCATGCGGGCTTCATGCAGGCTTCATGCGGTCGTGCACGGAAGTACCGCGGCGACGCCAGAGTGGCGAACACAGCTTCGTCCGACCAGGGCCTGTTGTGGGCGGCAGGTTCGCAATCGCCTTGGCCAGGCAAACGGCAGCACGCCGCTCGATCGCCGACT
Organism: Candidatus Accumulibacter phosphatis; assembly: GCF_012939955.1. Classification (GTDB taxonomy): domain Bacteria; phylum Pseudomonadota; class Gammaproteobacteria; order Burkholderiales; family Rhodocyclaceae; genus Accumulibacter; species Accumulibacter delftensis. Next base: position 4,619 of record NZ_SPMY01000083.1, on the reverse strand, counting down.
ATGTGCCCCAGCAGACAGACGCCGAAGGCGCTTCACCGTACGCTCAACCATCCGCGTCAGCATGCCTGCAATCGATGTCCGCAGGATGGCTGTCTGGAGCGGCCGAAATCGCGCTCGGGGAAGCCATTAGTGAGTAATGCTCGAGCGGGTGCGAAGGACCAGTAAGACAACATTCAAGAAAGAGGTAATTCCATGGAAAAGACGCAGAGAGTCACGCTCGGTGCAGTGGCCACAGCAGTACTGCTTGCCCTCGGTGGTTGTTCCGGCATGTCGACGCAGGGCAAGAACACCGCCATTGGTGCTGGTGTCGGTGCCGTCGGAGGGGCCGTTCTGACGGGCGGCAGTGTGCTCGGAACCGTCGGTGGCGCAGCCGTTGGCGGTGTTGTCGGCCACGAAGTCAGCAAATGACGATCGACCTGCAGCGCCCACCGCCCTGCGACCCGGCGCAAATCGGCCGCTCATCATCCTTGCTCCGCCACGGCCTCGAGCAGTTGCTCACACCCGTCACGGGCAGATGGTCCACCAGGAGAGCGCAGCAATGAAACTCGAAAAAAAAATCCCTCGCCACAGCCTTGCTCATCAGTCTCAGTGCCTTGCTGCTGGGCTTGTCCGCCTGCCAGAAAGAGGAGGGCCCGGCAGAGAAAGCTGGCAAGGAAATGGACAAGGCGGTCGACAAGATCGGCCAGCAGATCGAAAAAGCGGGTGAGAGCGTCCAGGACGCGGCCAAGAGCGACAAGAAATAGACTCGGCAACGGGGGCGCCGCGGTGAACCGCGACGCCCCCGTTGCCGTCAAGCGCATCTGGCAGAAACACGGACAGCAAGAGGCTCCAAAAATGAAACGTCTTCTATTTGCCGCAGCGCTCGCCGCAGCGCTCGCCCCGGCGCTTGCGGCCGCTGTGGCCCTGTCGGTAAGCATCGGTCAACCCGGCTTCTATGGTCACCTCGACATCGGTGGCTATCCGCAACCGCAGCTGATCTACCGGCAGCCGATCATCATCGAGCAGGCGGCGCCTTCACGGCGCCCGATCTATCTGAACGTGCCCCCTGGCCACGCCAAGAACTGGCGCAAACACTGTCGCGCCTACAAGGCCTGCGGCGAGCGGGTCTATTTTGTGCAGAACAGCTGGTACCAGCGCGAGTATGTTCCGCAGTACCAGGAGCGGAATAGTCATCGTCGTGAGGAATATCGCGGCGACTACGGCCGCCGCGACGGCGGCGAGGACCGGGACGAGGATCGCGGCAAGCAGAAGAACAAGGGCCACGACAAGCACGACAAGCACGACAACCAGGGCCGGGGGGCCTGAGCTATCCGAGCGACGACATTGAGGTCGACAGCGTTAATGTGAAAGTCGCGCCAGCGACTCACGAAACTCCCTTCTCCCTTGCGGGAGAAGGGCCGGGGGTAAGGCGGGGAATTCAGGGAGCATGCTCCCTGCCCGGCGAACGATTCCGGCATGCAAGCCGGAATGCGCACTGCAAGTGGAGGGAAACGGTCATGACTTTCATGATTTGGGGTGTCTCCACGTGTCATGACCGTTAGCCAGAAGCCGGAAAGCGGACCGTGCTTGGCGATCCGATTTCTGAAGTGAGCCCTGCTCCCCTCCTCCGCGCACCTGCCTTCGCGACCGCTGGCTCAGTTCTGCGGACAGGCCCCCGCAACAGCAGTACTCCGCGACCGGTCGCGCCGCTCGACAAACTTGAGCATCAGCAGCAGAAGCGTACCCACGGCCATCACCCCGGCCGCCAGGTACAGGCCCGCGGCGTAGCTGCCGAGGCTGCCGGCGAGCCAGCCGGTGACTGCCGGGGCGATGATCTGGGCCGCACCGTAGGAAAGCGTCATCTTGCCCATCATCTTCGCCGGACGCGTCGGATAGTAACGCCCGGCCATGGTCAATACCAGGCTCACCATGCCGATGAAGGTGCCGCCAAAGAGCAAGGCACCGGCCAGCGCAGCCACCAGGCCGTCGGCCATCACCGGCAGCAGGATGCCGACAATCTGCAGCAGGGCCGCCAGAATCAGCGCGTTCAGCTCACCGGTACGGCGGGCGATCAGGTCCCAGACGATGCACGCCGGCGCCGCAGCCGCACCAAGCGCCAGGAAAACCAGCGTGCCGCGTCCGGCCAGACCGGGCAGGTGGTCGATGATGGCGACAATGAAAGTCGCGCTGACCACGTAGCCGAAACCGGCACAGAAATAGGCGGCCATCAGCAGGCGCATGAAAGCCGCACTCGGCGGCTTGTCGAGCATCTGCTGCCCGCCTTTGGTGACCGTGCTGCGATCGGGTGGCGGCAGCCAGCGCAGCGCCGGGATCAGCAGCAGGCTGCCGATCAGAGTGAAAGCGAACCACTGTTCTCGCCAGTCCAGCCAATCACTCATCAGCGCCACCGCGGCCGCACAACCGGCGATGCCCAGGCCGATTCCAGAAAAGTGAATACCGAGTTCGCTGCGATGATTGTGGCGAATCAGCCAGTTGAGAATCAGTCCGGTACCGAGCAGCATGCCCGCGGCGCTGCTCAACCCGGCGATGAACCGTGACAGTGCCCAGATCGTCACGTCAGTGGTCAGGCCCATGACCGCGGTGCTGAGCACGGCGACCACCAGGCCGATCCGGTAGAGGCGATCCTTGAGCACCAGGTCGCTGATCAGCGACGCCACCACGGCGCCGCTCAGGTAACCGGCGTAGTTGATTGCCGCCAGCCAGGCCGCGGCCTCGACGCCAAGCCCGGCCTGTGCCTGCATCAGCGGCAGTAGCGGCGTGTAGGCAAAGCGCGCGACGCCGAGCACCAGCATCAGGCTGCAGATGCCGGCGCCAAGCACGTGTAGACGTTCCATACGTTCCAGGCGTTTTTGCTGCTCGTTCATGTGCAGATCCTTGCGAGTTGATGGCGCCACGATAACTGCTCTAAACTATCTGCACAATTGAATAGTCAAGAACGTTTCATTCTCTAAAGGAGATATATTGATGGAGCTGAGCGCCCTTCGTACTTTCGCCGCCGTCGTCGATGAAGGCGGCATTCTGGCCGCCTCGCGCAAGCTGAACACCGTCCAGTCCAACGTCACCAGCCGCATCCGCCGGCTCGAGGAAGAACTGGGCGCTACGCTCTTCTTCCGCAGCGGCCGCGGGGTGGCGCTGGCGCCCGCCGGACGAGTACTGCTTGACTACGCGCGGCGCATGCTGCACCTCGAACGCGAGAGCGGCGCCGCCGTTCGCCTGGTCGGCGATGGCGTTGGCGAGTTGCGCATCGGCAGCATGGAGACCTTTGCCGCCTTGCATCTGCCACAGGCTCTGAAAGCCGTCCGCGTCGGACATCCGCGCCTGGAACTGCGCATCGAAACCGATACCAGTGCGACGCTGGTCAACAAGGTGCTGACCCACAAGCTCGATTGCGCCATCGTCGCCGGTCCGATCGAGCACCCGGATCTGCGCTTTGATGAACTGCTCGTCGAGGAACTGGTGCTCGTACATGCCGCCGACGCCGATCCGCGCTTGCAGCCGCTGATCCTCTTCCGCGAAGGTTGCGCCTACCGCACCCGCGCCCTCGCCTGGCAACGCAGCAGCGGCCACGCCGTCGCCGAGGCCATGGAATTCGGCACCCTCGACGGGATTCTCGGTTGCGTTTCCGTCGGTCTGGGATGGACCCTGATGCCGCGGCGGGTCGTCGAACAATCGACGCATGCCGCCGACCTGGTCGTGCAGACACTTCCTGAGGAGATCAGCCAGGTGCCCACCGGCCTGATCTATCTTGCCGAGGCGCCGCCGATGGCGGCGCTGCAGACGCTTGCCCAGGCTGTTGCCGGCGCCACCAAATAGAGACCCCGGTGCCAGCCAGCGCCGCAGATACGTTCTTTAAAACAAACGCATGAAAGCTCCGCTTGCAAAAGTCTCGAACAATGGCCACAGCACCGGTCTGTCCCCGAACACTCGCCGGATATAGGGCATCTCGTGATACACAACTCACTCAGCATAAGCTGGCCGCCGGATGGGCGTCCCTAGCTCTTTCTCGCCTCCGCGCACACGCACGCCAGCGGTCGATCGAAGGAAGCGATGGCCCGGGCCATCGCCGAGCAAGACGGAATTGCCGAAGGCCTGCTCTGCATCTTCTCGGTCCTCGAACCGTGCCGCTCGTTCGCCGTCGCCGGCAATCGCCAGACACAAGGTCTGGAATTGAGCGTACCAGAAGGAGGATCGGCTGCCTCAGTTCCTGCCGCCCAAGAACGGCGTCGCGTCCGAGAAGACGTTTCAGAGGATCTTCCGGGCGCTGGACCCGCAGCAATTCGAGGTGGCAAGGGACCGTTGACCTGGCCGATTGGCCCAAGTGCAAGACCCTCGGTCTGGTCGACTCCCTGCGCAAGGTCGGTTATCAAGAGTCGAACTTCGAGCGGCGCTATTACATCAGCTCTCGCGAGTTGACCGCCGAACAACTTGCCCTCGCCGTGCGAGGCCATTGGGCCATAGAGAATCGACTTCACTGGGTGCTCGACGTCAGCTTCGGCGAGGATGCCAGCACCATCCGCAAGGACAACGCTCCCCACGAACCTGTCGCTCCTGAAGAAGATCGTTCTCAATCTGATTCGGCTGGATAGCACCGACCAGAAGAAAACCAGCTTGCGCCTGAA
>NZ_SPMY01000082.1 GCF_012939955.1 Candidatus Accumulibacter phosphatis | reverse complement strand
ACATTAACACCGATGATGTTCTTGGTGGTCTTCTCGTTGACGGCCAAGTGGAGCTGGCACCAGGTGCTACGCTTGCCGACTCTGTGCGGACGTACGCTCCATTCGCCTTCGCCGAAAATCTTCATGCCGGGCGAGTGGGCCACGACATACGTCGGCTCTTGGCGTGATCGGCCCTGGATCGTCATCGAGATCTCATGAGAGGTCTGGATGGCCGTTTCCGAGTACTGCAGCCCGGGCTTGGCCCCGATTGAGCAGCGAACGGTCGTACGCCGGCCAGTTCGTTACCCGATAGCGCTGCTTTAGCTCAGCGTTGCCAGCCTCCGTACTTAGCTTCGCTGGCATCGCGCCGTCGGGGAAAAGCAGCTTGGTCTCAGACATGGCGGCCGCCTGACCACCATCAATGACCAAATCATTATGGCGTGGGCACCAGGCCCAACCGAAAAGCATTGAGATACTTTTCACAGACTCAATCAGAAAAATGGGAGACCCAAACGGATGGCGGCCAGTATACGGTGCGAGGCTTTGCCGTCTCCGTACGGATTGATGGCCCGGGCCATGGCTTGGTAGGCATCGTCGACGTCCAGAAGGCGGAAGCTTTCCGAAATGATTCGATCGATGTCAGTACCGACCAGTTTGACCGTACCTGCCTCGAGCCTTCGGGTCTTTCGGTGGTGTCACGCATCACCAGGACAGGTTT
>NZ_SPMY01000081.1 GCF_012939955.1 Candidatus Accumulibacter phosphatis | reverse complement strand
GGAATTTGCACCGAGATCTCACCTGCACGCCGAGACATGTGGGTGTGGTCCGGTACGGGAAGGTCCAGTTGGCTCAAGCGCATCAACGACTTCATCAGTCCTTCGGTGGCGCGGTACGGCAACTGGAACAGGGCCTTGATCGTCAAACAGGTCTGGATGGCCGTCTCCGAGTACAGCCCGGGCTTGCCCCGACCGACCGGGGGCGCCGGTGTCCAATTGTCTTTGATACTGGCGTCGTCGAACCAGATCGTCAGGTTGCCCCGGTTGACCAGCGAACGGTCGTACTCCGACCAGTTCGTCACTCGATACCGCTGCTTCGACGTCGCCTCGCCAGTGTCTGGCCTTACCCTCGCTGCCATCCGATCTCTCCTCTATCGCCGCTCAGCCCCGACTCTGGGGGACATGCCATTATAATGCGCCAACGCCTTGGCGAAGACTACGCGGCCGAGGTGCTCAAGCATCTCGGGCCAAAGGACGTGCAGAAGCTGGGGCACGCCATGGCCGCCCTGAAATCGGTTCCCCGCACACGTGTCGCCGAAGTGCTCGCCGAGTTCCAAAGCACCGCCGAAGAGTCCGCCGCCGTCAATTTCGATACCGATTCCTACGTCCGCTCGGTACTCACCAAGGCCCTCGGCGACGACAAGGCGTCCAACCTGATCTCCCGGATCCTGCAGCCAGGCGACACCAATGGCATCGAAGGCTTGAAGTGGATGGACGCGCCAACCGTCGCCGACCTGATCAAGAACGAGCATCCCCAGATTATCGCCACGATTCTCGTCCACCTCGCCCATGACCATTCCAGCGACATCCTGAACCAGCTTTCCGAGCGCCTGCGCAACGACGTGGTATTGCGTATAGCAACTCTCGAAGGCATTCAGCCCGAAGCCTTGAAAGAGTTGAACGACGTCATGCTGCGCCTGCTTTCGGGTTCCGCGAGTGTCAAGCAATCAGCCTTGGGCGGCGTACGGGCGGTTGCCGAGATCCTCAACTTCATGGGTGCCGCCAACGAAACCTCGGTAGTCGACTCGATCCGCGAATACGACCCTGACCTGGCGCAGAAGATCCTCGACGAGATGTTCGTCTTCGAAAACCTGATGGATCTCGACGACCGAGCGATCCAGCAGCTGCTACGCGAGATTCAGTCCGAATCACTGATCCTGGCCATGAAGGGAGCCACCGAATCGCTGCGCGAAAAGATCTTCAAGAACATGTCGCAACGCGCTGCGGAAATGCTTCGCGAAGACCTCGACTCGCGCGGACCGGTGCGGCTCTCCGAAGTCGAAAGCGAGCAGAAAGAGATCCTCAAGATCGTCCGCCGCCTCGCCGACGAGGGGCAGATCGTCCTTGGCGGGGCCGGCGGTGAGGAAATGGTCTGAGTAAGCACGCCCCATGAGCAACTGGATCCCCAAAGAGAAACTGACTGCCTACCAGCGCTGGGAGGTCGCTGCGTTCGACGAGCAGGCCAGCGAAGCCGATGCGCCACAACACAAGGTGCCACATCCCCCAGCGCCGCCACCTGAGGCGTCGCCTGCCAACGGCACGCTGCACCATGACCCCGCTGACGCGGACCTGCAGACGGAGGAAACCGTGGCCGCGGACAGCGTCGACACGCAAGAGCCGGCAGAACCGCCTCTGGTCCTGCCGACAGCCGCAGATATCGAGCGCATGCATCACGACGCGCACGCGGAAGGCTATGCCGCCGGCTACCAGGAAGGCATCGCTGCCGCGCAGGCATCGGCGGAGGCCATGGCGACCTTGATGGACAACCTGCAGCAGGCGATGAGCGGCATCGACCAGGGCGTCGCCGATCAATTGCTGACCCTGGCCATGGAGGTCGCCAATCAGGTCTTGAGGCAAAGCCTGAGCGTGCAGCCGGAGTTACTGTTGGCGGTCGTCAAAGAAGCCGTCAGCACGCTGCACCCGCATCACGGACAGCCGCTGCTGTTCGTTCACCCCGACGATGCGACGCTGGTGCGCAATCATCTGGGCGAGCAAATGCCGCACATCAACTGGCGAATCGTCGAGGACGGCACGCTGACGCGGGGGGGGATGTCGAGTCGAAGTCGGTGCCAGCGAAGTCGACGCAACACTGGAAACGCGCTGGCGGCGGGTCGTTGAAGGCATCGGCATCAGCGAGGAATGGCTCGCGGGCAAGGCGCCCGAAGGAAAGGCCAACGAACGATGAGCGAGCTTGTCGACAATCCGCAACTCGCTGCCTGGCGCCGCTTTCTGGAGGGCTGCGGACAGGCGGCCGGCCAGGTCAGTTCGCTGCTTCCCAGCGGCCACCTGACGCGCATCAATGGCCTGGTCATGGAGGCCTCGGGGCTGCGACTACCGCTCGGCAGTTCTTGCCGGATCGTGCCGCCGGGCGGCTCGCCAATCGAAGCAGAAGTCGTCGGCTTCAACGGCGAACGCCTCTTTCTGATGCCGTCGGAAGACGTCTATGGCCTGCCCCCGGGAGCCCGCGTCATGGCCCTCGAAGCGCCGAAGCAGCCACCCCGAATCGGTCAACCACCACCGGCGCGGCGACGCTCGATTGACCGCGCAAAGTTGGTCCCGGTGGGCGAATCACTCCTCGGCCGCGTCCTCGATGGTGCTGGCCGCCCACTCGACAAGCTTGGCCCGCTGGAGACCGGATCACTTCGGCCGCTGCAGAGCCGACCGGTCAACCCGATGTCGAGAGCAGCGATCGAGCAGCCGCTCGATGTCGGCGTCCGTGCCATCAACGCCCTGCTCTGCGTCGGCCGTGGCCAACGCATGGGTCTGTTCGCCGGCTCCGGTGTTGGCAAGAGCGTACTGCTGGGCATGATGGCCCGCTATACCGAAGCTGACGTCATCGTCGTCGGGCTGATCGGCGAACGCGGTCGCGAGGTCAAGGAGTTCATCGAGCAGATTCTTGGTGAGGAAGGCTTGCGCCGCTCGGTAGTCATCGCCGCACCGGCCGACGTCAGCCCGCTGATGCGCCTGCAGGGAGCTGCCTACGCGACCTGCATCGCCGAGTACTTCCGTGATCGAGGCCGGCATGTGCTGCTGATCATGGACTCACTGACGCGCTACGCCATGGCCCAACGCGAGATTGCACTGGCCATCGGCGAGCCGCCGGTCACCCGCGGCTACCCACCGTCAGTTTTCGCTCGCCTGCCACAACTGGTCGAGCGCGCCGGCAACGGCGCCGACGGCGGCGGATCGATCACCGGCTTCTACACCGTGCTCGCGGAAGGTGACGACCAGCAGGATCCGATCGCCGATTCGGCGCGCGCGATCCTGGACGGCCACATCGTCCTGTCAAGGACGCTGGCCGACGCCGGGCACTACCCGGCAATCGATATCGAGCAATCGATCTCGCGCGCGATGGTCAATCTGGTCAGCCCGGCGCACCTCGACAACATTCGCCGTTTCAAGGGACTCTTCTCGCGCTACCAGCGTTCCCGCGACCTGATCAGCGTCGGCGCCTACGCGGCAGGTTCGGATCTGCAACTCGACCAGGCCATCGCCATCTATCCGAAATTCGAAGTACTGCTGCAACAGAATCTCGCCCAGCGTGCCGACTTCGACACCAGCATCGCGCAACTTCAGGCGCTGTTTGCTGCCAACCCCTGATCCCAGGCCAGGCGGCCCTACTCGCCAGCCTTCCCGCCCCAAGGCGGCGATCAATTAGTCTGCCAAGCCCGCCGACTTCACCGACCTCATCGAGTTCAATGTGCCGAAACCCTTCTCCCTGCAAGCGGTCCTGGACCTCATGCAGAACCGTAGCGACGAAGCCACGCAACGTCTGGCACGCCTGATTGCCTCGGAACGTGATGCGCAGGGCAAGCTTCGCATGCTCGAAGAGTATCGCGATGACTACAGCGAGCGCTTTCGCAAGGCAGTGCAAGGCGGCCTGCGACAGCCGGAATGGCGCAACTATCAGGAATTCCTGAAGCGTCTCGACGAAGCCATCAAGCAGCAGTTGCAGGCTGTCCACCAGCAGCAATCGCACACCGCCAGCGGCCAGGCAGAATGGCGACAGCAGCGCAAGCGGCTGCAAGCCTTTGATGCCCTTTTCGAACGCCATCGCGCCAGCGAAGCAAAGCTGGAAGGGCGTCAGGAGCAAAAGGCACAGGACGAGTGGGCCGCTCGCCGGAAGCACGACAAAGAAGACGGCGAATAGACTCGCCAACGCGGTATGGAACGATAATTGCTTGGCTATCGGCAAGACTTGTCGAGGAGGATCGTCCATGAGCATTACAATCGTTGCAAGCTTCGCCCCGGCAGCCGTCCTGGGAGCGTCCGCAGCAGGTGGCGCCAGCGACCCGCTGGCCGTTGATGATGAGAGCACCGGGCTGGACTTTGCAAGCGTTCTGCTGGCGCAGCCAGTCAGCGCCGCGCCGCTCGCTTCCGAAAGCAGCGAAGCCGTCACCGACGACATGGCGACCCTTCCCGAGGCAGCACCTGATTTCGCAGGCGGCGGGTTTCTGGCCATGCTCGGGCTGAATCAGCTAAACCAGTTGCCCTCCCTGCAGGCCGTCAATCCTGCGAGCCGCGGCGATCGCGCCGAAATCGCGCCGCTGAGCACCTCCTTGCCGACGCCTGGCTCGCCGTTGAGCACCTCCTTGCCGACGCCTGGCTCGCCGCTGCTCGCCTCGGCTGCGACGGCATCGGCAAGCAGCGAGAGTGCACAAGGATCCTCCCCCGGCAGCGACGAGAGAGGGGCGTGGGCGGCATCGACAGCGCCTATGGCCTGGACCAGCGCAGGCAAAGCGGCAAAATTTGCCGTTGCCGACTTGCTCGCGCCGGCTTTTGGGCAAAACGACATGAAGCGCCCGGAGCAACAAGTATTGCCGGCCAGCAACCTGGCCACGCTCTCGCCAGTGAGCCAGGCGCCCAATGCCAGCGCAGGCATCGTGCCGGAAACTTCCCTGGGCCTGCAGACAGCACTCCGCGATCCCTCCTGGGCCACTGATTTCGGTCAAAAACTGCTGTGGTTCGCAGCCAGCGACAAGCAACTCGCGCAATTGACACTCAATCCGCCGCAATTGGGAAGCATCGAAATCACCCTCAAAATCGACAAGGACAGCGCCAACGCACACTTCGTTTCAGCGAACGCCGATGTTCGCGGGGCCATCGAAGCGGCATTGCCGCGCCTGCGCGAAATGTTCGCCAATGCGGGAATCGACCTCGGACAGGTCAGCGTCGGCAGCGAGTCCTTCCGCCAATCCGCCGATAGCCAACGACAAGCGTCGGGGTCACCCCGCCCGGTGTCCGATACGGCTATACTTGGCGGCGATTCGGTCAGCGCTCTGCTGGGCCAGAGCATCAGTACGCACCGCGGCAGCGCGCTGGTCGACATTTTCGCCTAGAGAAGCGACCGCCCGGGGTGAAGCAGGTCTTAACCGAACACCACCAGGCGAACCAACAAGGGAGAGAGTTGCTGAATGGCCAAGGATGCAAAAGCCGAAGCTGACGGCGCGGGTGCCGCGCCACCAGTGAAAAGCAAGAAGAAGCTGCTGACCATCATCATTGCCATCCTGGTACTGGTGCTCGGCCTCGGCGGGGTCGGCGCCTACTTCCTCTTGAAGCCGGCGGCGGAGTATGACGAGGAGTACGCCGATGCCCCGCGGGAAAGGCCCAAGCCGTCCAAGAGGAAGAAAGTAGACCACAACGCAGCGCCGGTCTATGTCGCCCTTGAAGCATTTACGGTCAATCTCGTACCCGAAAACGGCGACCAGTATCTGCAGTTGATTCTTTCGGTCGAGGTCGAGGATGCGCAGGTCGACGAACAACTCAAACAGTACATGCCGAAGCTGCGCAACGACCTGACCCTGCTGCTGTCGAGCAAGAAGGCCTCGGACTTGATCAGCAGCGAAGGCAAGACTCGGCTCGCCGCCGAAATCAAGGAGAAGATGAACGATGTCCTTGATCCGGCCGGCAAAGGGAAAAAGAACGACTGGCCAGTCAAGGAAGTGCTGTTCACTTCATTCATCATCCAGTGACCGGCAATGAGTGCGGATTTCCTCTCTCAAGATGAAGTCGACGCCCTGCTCCGTGGCGTCAGCGGCGAAGCCGACGAACCGGAGGAGGCAGACGACCTGGGTAGCGGTCCTCGCCCTTACAACCTCGGAACGCAGGAAAGAATCGTTCGCGGGCGCATGCCGACGCTCGAACTGGTCAATGAACGCTTTGCCCGTTACCTGCGCATCGGCCTCTTCAACTATATGCATCGCAGCGCCGAGATAGCGGTGGGCTCGATACGGGTGCAGAAATACAGCGAGTTCACCCGCAATCTGGTGGTCCCGACCAACCTCAACCTGGTTGCTGCCAAGTCCTTGCGCGGCACGGCATTGTTCGTTTTCGACCCAAGTCTCGTCTTTCTGGTGGTTGACAACATGTTCGGCGGCGATGGCCGCTTTCATACGCGCGTTGAAGGCCGTGATTTCACAGCCACTGAACAACGCATCATCCAGGGACTGTTGGCGGTCGTATTTACCGAGTATTCGCGCTCCTGGAAGCCGGTATACGACATGAAGTTTGAATACATTCGCTCGGAAATGAATTCGCAGTTCGCGAATATTGCCACCCCCTCGGAGGTCGTCATCTCGACCAGCTTTTCGCTGGAGTTCGGTGGCTCGAGTGCAGACATGCACATCTGCTTTCCCTACTCGATGCTTGAACCGATTCGCGATCTGCTTTACAGCACCATGCAGAGCGACCAGCTGTCAACCGACCGACGCTGGATCGTCATGTTGCGCAAGCAATTGAAGAATGCCGAGGTGGAGATCACTGCCAAGCTGGCCACGACAAGCGTCGCCCTGCGCCAGATTCTGGAGATGAAAGTCGGCGATATCATTCCCATCCACATTCCCGACAAGATCATCGCCCTGGTCGACGATGTGCCAGTGATGGAGTGCCGCTACGGGCAGCAGGATGGCCAATACGCGCTCAAGGTCGAACGTTTCATGGCCGCTGATCACGAGGAAGCCCCTGCCGGAGAAAGCAATGGATAAGGAAGAAACGAACGAATTCGACTTTCTAGCCACGGACGCAGGCACTGCTGACAACACGGGCAGTGACGACGACTGGGCTGCAGCAATGGCCGAACAAGCGCAGGCGGATGCCACACCGGCGGCTGGCGCGCAGGCGGCCAATATTTTTCCGAGTTTCGATGAGCCCGGGAACAAAGCCTCGCTGATGAACGAACTGGACATGATTCTGGACATCCCGGTCCAGATCGCGGTCGAACTCGGGCGTACCAAAATCACCATTAAGAACCTGCTGCAACTGGCGCACGGCTCGGTCGTCGAACTCGACGCCATGGCCGGCGAACCGATGAGCGTTTTCGTCAATGGCACGCTGATCGCACAGGGCGAGGTGGTGGTGGTCAATGACAAGTTCGGGATTCGGCTGACAGATATCGTGACGCCCTCCGAACGGGCTCGCCATATCGCCCGCTGACCGTCTCGACGCCACGGACGCACTTCACTGCCGGACAGGCAGCTCAGAACCAAGGCGATTGCCGGAAAAGAACCTACCACACTGCACCGGATTTGAGCCCCATTCAATGCTCGCATTCGTCATATAGGACGCTAGAATCGCGCATGTCCCTCATCGAACTCAGCCTGCTCCTTCTCCTGGCCATCGCCGTCGGTGGCGCGCTCGTCCATTGGACGCCGCTGCCCTTGCCGATTCTGCTGGTCGTCGTCGGCGTCGTCGCCTCGTTCCTGCCCGGCCTCGGCAGCGTCGAGGTCGACCCGGAGCTTTTCCTGCTCCTGTTCATCCCGCCGATTCTCTTTGCAGACGCCTGGGTTCTGCCGCGTCGCGACTTCGTTCATACGCTCAAGCCGGTGCTGCTGCTGGCGCTGGGCCTGGTCGTTCTGACCGTCGTCGCGGTCGGCTACGTGATGCATTGGCTGATCCCCGCAATGCCCCTGGCAGTGGCCTTCACGCTCGGGGCAATCGTGTCGCCCACCGACGCGGTAGCGACCGTGGCCACCACCCAGTTGCTGCCCTTGCCGGCGCGAATCGTGCATATCGTCAACGCCGAAAGCCTGCTCAACGACGCCTCGGGACTGGTGGCCTTCAAACTCGCCGTCGCCGCGGCAGCGACCGGGCTGTTCTCGTCGACGGCCGTTGCCGGCAACTTCGTACACCTGGCCGGTGGCGGCATCATCATCGGCATCGCCGTCGAGTGGATCGGACGCGAATTGCGGCAGCGCCTGATTCGTCTGCATGCTGGCGACCCGGTGTTGCAGACCTTGCTGACCGTGTTGATTCCCTACGGAGCCTACCTCGCCGCCGAGGCGCTACACGTGTCCGGAATCCTGGCTGTTGTGGCTGCCGGGCTGTGGGCCAGCGGCCAGGAAGTGAAAGGGCTGACCGCCGATGCACGCCAGCACGCCCGCGAGGTCTGGCGAATGCTTTCGTATGTCCTGAATGGCACGGTTTTCGTTCTCCTCGGCCTACAGTTACGCCGCATGCTGAGCGGCGTCGAGGAGTTCGCAGCCCTTGATCTGGTGCTCTATGCCCTGGTTCTGTGGCTGCTGCTGATGGTGCTGCGCATCGCCTGGGTATGGGTATCGGCTCACCTGCGCTTTCGTCTGCGCTGGGGGTGGACCGGCGGCGAGGAGGGTCCCGACCCGAAGCGCTTGCTGCTGATCAGCTGGGCTGCTGTCCGCGGCTCGATCACCCTGGCGACCGCACTATCGATTCCAACCGTGGTTGCCACCGGAACGCCTTTCCCCGAGCGCGACCTGGTGGTCTTTCTCGCCGCGGCAACCATTATCCTGACCCTGGCGTTCAACGGCGTACCCTTGCCCTGGCTGATCCGCAAGCTCGCCCTCGACAGCGAGGCAGACAACCCCAATGAGGAACGCAACGCACGCGCCGAAATCGCGCGCGCGGCGCTCGCCGCTGTCGGTGAGGTCGCCAGCGACCTTACCGACGCCGAGGATATTGCATTCGTCGAGCAGTTGCTCAGCCGCTACCGGGGCAAGCTCGAACTGCACGAAGGCGATCCCGGGCACGCCTCGCTGCGGGCAACGCATATCGGTCTGCGCCGGCGACTGCGCCTGGCGGCGATCGCTGCCGAACGGCAGCGCCTGCGTGAGTTGCGCGCGGCCAACGTGATCAACGACGAAACCCAGCGCGTCATCGAAGCGGAACTCGACGAGCGCGAACTGGTGTCCATGATCAGCGTCGACCGCGGTTAATGTGAAAGTCGCGAAAGCGACTCACGAACCTCCCTTCTCCTTGCGGGGAGAAGGGCCGGGGGGTAGAGGGAAACGGGTCATGACTTTCATGATTTGGGGTGTCATCCACGTGTCATGACCGTTAATGTGAAAGTCGCGAAAGCGACTCGACGAACCTCCCTTCTCCTTGCGGGAGAAGGGCCGGGGGTGAGACGGGGAATTCAGGGAGCATGCTCCCTGGC
>NZ_SPMY01000080.1 GCF_012939955.1 Candidatus Accumulibacter phosphatis | reverse complement strand
CCCGTGCCCGTGATCGAGAAGGTGGCCTCGCTCGACATGGACGAAATCGACGAGCTGGCGGAGACAGTCCCCGTGTCGCTTTACACCTTCCGATTGACGGACTCGGCGCTTGAGCGGCTGCTGCAGATGCCCAGGGATGCGAAAAGCACCTACGCCGAAGCGACGCTGCTCTAACGGTCATGTCGGCGCTGCTTGCTCTTGATGAGTTGGAAAACAGCCGGGTGGCCCATGAGCTGATCCGTTTGCGCCTGCGCGTGCCGATCGTTCATTACCTGACGAACATCCATCCAAAGCCGCTGCGCATGCGCTGGCGGCAGATCCACGGTGAAAGTCCACACAACGGGAAACTGCCGGACTCCGTCCGACCCTTCATCACCAACCCGATGATGCTGGCCAAGCTCTCCAGTTTCGTTGCCCTCTACAACCGTCTTGACGAGGGGGATGGCCGGTCGGTCACCGCAGCGATGCTGTTGTCGGCGTGGGAAGTGCATGGTCGTGTCGGCAGCGCTGGTCTGGACATCAATGCCGCGTGGTACGCGATCAGGGATGTGCGATCGCGGATCGTCGGCTGGGAGCGGTGTGCAAGGTGCCAGGCCATGTACATCTACGAGCCGAATGTGTCGCATGCGCGATCGTGCCCGTTTTGTCGGCTGGCGAGGGCGCGATGCTGAGGCGTTCTCTGCAAGGTAAAGCATCCGGTGGGCGAGGGCCGTGTCGCGCCAGGTTGTTGCACAAACGTTCCTTTGCGCAACGCGAAGCCAACTACCCCAGCGCAAGGCCTTGCAGGTTGCAAAAACGTATTGCAAAATAGAATCAAATGGCAACAGGAATTTGCAATCATGCGCGTCGGCTACGCTCGCGTTTCTACCCAGGATCAGGACACCGCACTTCAGATCGGTGCACTTGAGGCCGCCGGCTGCGAAAGGGTCTTTCAGGAGAAAGCGTCTGGGGGCCGCTGGGACCGCCCGGAGCTGCATCGTCTGCTCGGGCATCTACGCAAGGGTGACGTCGTCGTCGTGTGGAAGCTCGATCGGCTTTCCCGTTCACTCAAAGACCTGCTCGTGACTCTCGAGAAGATTGATGGGGCAGGGGCCGCCTTCTAGAGCCTGACCGAAGCGATTGATACCTCCACGCCCGCCGGAAGAATGATGATGCAGATTGTTGGTTCGTTCGCCGAGTTCGAACGCGCCATGCTGCGCGAGCGCACCCGCACGGGCCTCGACGCCGCACGGCAACAAGGCCGGATTGGGGGGCGCCGCGCGAAGCTCACCTCTCAACAACAAAAGGAAGTGATCGATCTGGTCACGTCAGGCCGCAAGACCGGCGCCGATGCCGCCAGGTTGTTTCGGGTACATCCTTCCACCGTGGTTCGGCTGCTGGCAAAGCATCGCCACGAAACGGCAACGGAAGCTTAGCGCACGAGCTCTCCGAATTCTCGATTGGCTCCTGGCGAGATCATGCTAACAGCCTAACGTACGATATGTTCCGTTTCGTGAGCAGACCCCTATTTCAATGCGGTCCCCCTTCGCCAGCGTGTTGCTCAGCGCTTCAAGAATGGTCTTGACCGCAAGCTCGGTATCTTTGGGCGTGAACTGCGGGAAGAGGGCAGCGAGTCGATAGATGAGTTCGGAACGGATCATTGGCGAATTTTACGCGGCACCTCCGCTCGGGAGTGGTGGCAAACCACACAACGCCAGGCGCAACAGCATCGATGACGCATGGCAACTTCAACGCACTCCGGGTGTTGAGCTCCGCCCCTCAGCTCAAGCACGCCGGCAGGATGTCGCGGCGGAAATTAAGTGCAAAACCCCAGTGGACGGTCCTGCCAGATAGAGGACGCTAGCATTCTCTAGTAGGCCACCTTGAACGTCGGACTGTCCTCCGGCCGGGTCTTGCGGTGGTCGTAAATTCGGGTCGTGGCGATGTTGGCGTGACCCAGCCACTCCTGCACCTTGGCATTGTCGGCCTGGTGGTCAAGCGCGTTGGTCGCGGCGGTCGCCCGCAACGCGTGCGCCCCGATCGCGAAACCCAACGCCGCTGAGTATTGCCGCACCAGTTTGTAAACTGCATCAGGCGTGATCGCTCTTTCCAGTCCGCCAGTAGTGCAGTTATTGCGCAGCGGCCGGAACAGGGCACCGGCATCGTCAGCGCCATGCCCTGCGACCTCAAGATAGTCGCCGATCAAGCCGCTGGCAGCGGGGTGCAGCGGGATATAGCGGATCTTGCCGCCCTTGCCGAACACCTTCAGGTGCGGCACCCCGCGCCCCTCGTGTTTGAAGTCCTTGACCTTCAAGCGGCACAGCTCCTCGCGGCGTAGCGCGTGATAGAGCAGGGTGGCCAGCAGGGCGCGATCGCGCTTGCTCTTGAGCGAGGCGCCGTCGGGCGCGTCCAGCAGCTTGCGCGCCTGATGGTCGCCGAGGGCCGGGGTCTTGCCTTCGTAGCTTTCCACCGACGGGCGCTTGACCCCCTTGACCGGGTTATGGGTTACGGCGTTCTTCTCACACAGGGACTCGAACAGCGACGACAGGGCCGCCAGGCGATGCCGTACCGTCATGCCGCTCAAGGCGCGCTGCACCAGGTCGTCGCGCCAGGCGATGACGTGGGCGCGGATCACGGTGCGGAATTCCTCGGGCTTCACGATGCCGGTGAACTTCATGAAATCCCCGAGGGCGTTTTCGTAAGCGCGGCGGGTGGCCTTGTTGCCGAGATTGGCGAACCATTCGATTTCGGGGGGCACGTCGGCCAGGCGTTGAAACTGGTCGGCGGTCAGCAGCCGGCCGGCGGAGGTCGCCGGCGCTGGCAGTGGGTTGGTCACTTCATTCGAGGTTGTCGTCTTCAAAGTCATGCACCCCTATGTCGCGCGCGCCGTGCAGAACACGCAACAAGTCGATGCCGTCCGCCATGGCCAAGTAGAAAGCAACATAGCGACCGACCGGAAAGCTCCGCAGCTCTGGCATAAGTTCCGGCCGCGACCGCCCCATCTGCGGCTGCGTGGCCAGCAGCCTGAACTTTTGCTCCAGGACTGCGAGAAAGTGGTCAGCGGCGTCCGCGCTGTCATCTGCGCTGAACGACCAGATTTCAGCTAGGTCGGAATAGGCAAGCGGACGTTTGAGGACACGGGGCATCGTCAGGTCTGCTCGCCGGTGCTCGAAAGCCGCGCCGCGCGCAAACGGCGGCCTTCGGCCTTGATCTCTTCCATATCGAGCGGCGTCGCAGGTCCGCTATCAAGACCGGCCTGGATGTCTTGCCGAAGCTGCGCCAGCGCCGCCGCGCGCAACTGGTCTTCGCGCTCCATCAGCCGCAAAGCCTCGCGCACCACCTCGCTGGCGGAGTTATACAGCCCAGAGGTCACTTTCGAGCGCACCAGCTGTTCCAACTGTGGGGTCAGGTTGATGTTCATCGTCATGGGTGCCTCCCGTGGTCAGGTGACATCAGAAATATCAGCATTGTCAATTATTGTCAATCTTTGACAATGCATCCGTCGCGAGTCGGCCTCCTTCATAAGCTCCATCGTACTATTGATAAATAGGTTATCAATAGTCTAAGGGCGGTGCATTTAAGCTTGAGTGGGTTTGACGTCTATGCTATTCTGATCAGAACGACTAGTTTATCAAAACCATCAGTTTCCTCACCAAAGCCAGCGCGTGTGCGCCCTGGTCACTGGCCGCTTCAGGACGCCAAGGCCCGCTTCAGCGAGTTGGTGCGTTTGGTACGCAGCGAGGGGCCGCAGCATGTGACCGTGCATGGCCGCGATGAGGTCGTCGTCATCGCGGCCGAAGAGTTTCGCCGGCTCAAGGGCGTTCGCACCGGCCAAGCATTGATCGAGGCATTGCAAACCTCGCCGCACCGCGACATCAACATCGAACCACAGCGCGTGCCGATGCCCGTGCGAGATGTGAGCCTGTGACGGGTTGGCTGCTCGATACGAATGTCCTGTCCGAACTGCGGCGCCCCCGGCCCGCGCCGCAAGTGGTGGCATTCGTCGCAGCACAACCGCTCGATCTCCTGTTCGTCAGCACCGTCACTCTGGCCGAAATCCGCTTCGGCATCGAACTCGTTACCGATGCCAACCGCCGCGCCGAACTGAACGGATGGCTGACCCACAAGGTTCGGCCCATGTTCGAGGAGCGAATTCTTCCCGTCAGCCAAGACATCATGTTCACGTGGCGGCTCCTGGTCGAAGAGGGCCGCAAGTCCGGCAATACGTTTTCGCAGCCAGACCTCATCATTGCGGCAACCGGTCTGCATCATGGCCTGACGGTGGTCACACGGGACACCGGCGACTATGCCAGGGCGCGGGTGCCGCTATTCGACCCGTGGCGCGACTGAGAATCGTTTTTTTTGACGCGCACCCTGTTCATCTCGTTCACCTCAAGAGACTCAAAGAATCGCGGGTCACGAAATTGCACCTTTGGGATGATGAAACTGCTTGCCACGCAAGAAGAGGGGTTGTCGTGAAATTCGTACCCCCCGCTGCGCACTTGATTGTTGCGAACAAGGGCTGTGGCGACAGCGTGTCGGCGAGCAGAGACAGTTGGATCGGCTTCACGTGTGCTCTCGGAAAGCTCATTCATGCCGCAGCGCATCGATCGGGTTCAGCCGTGCTGCCCGGCGGGCCGGGAAGTATCCGAAGAGCACACCGATGGCGGCAGAGAAGACGAAGCTCAGCAGGTTGACCGCGGGGTTGAACGCGTAGGGCAAGTTCATCACGGCCGAAAGGCCGATCGAGGCGCCAGTGGCGAGCACGATGCCGATCAATCCCCCCAGCGCGGCAAGCACCACGGCCTCGATCAGGAACTGCAGCAGCACCTCGCGCTCCAGCGCGCCGATGGCCAGGCGCAGGCCGATCTCGCGCGTGCGCTCGGTGACGCTGACCAGCATGATGTTCATGATGCCGATGCCGCCCACCAGCAGGCTCACCGCGGCCACGGCACCCAGCAGCGTGGTCATCACCTTGGTGGTGCCCGAGAGCGTGTCGGCCAGCTGCTTGGTGTCGAGCACGTTGAAGTTGTCGTCGTCGGTGTCGGCCAGATTGCGGCGTTCGCGCAGCAGTTGCGTCAGGCTGGACTTGACGCGTGTCGAGTCGCTGCCGTCGGCCATCGACACGAGCAAGTCGTTGACCTGGGTATTGCCGGTGATGCGGCGCTGCAGCGTCTTGATCGGTATGAAGACCAGGTCGTCCTGGTCGTTGCCGAACGAACCCTGCCCCTTGGAGCCGAGCACGGCGATGATCTCGCAGCTGATCAGCTTGACGCGCAGCGACTCGCCCAGCGCGGGGCTGCTGCCGAACAGTTCTCGCCGTACGGTTTCGCCGATCATGCAGACCGCCGCACCGGCGCGCTGCTCGACGTCGGAAAACTCGCGGCCCTGGGCCAGGGCCCAGTTGCCGATGGTGAGCCACTCGTTCGTGCTGCCGGTGATCGTGCTGCTCCAGTTGCGGCCATTGGCCACCAGCGTGCCCGACGAGCGCGATTGGGGGGCAGCGGCCGCGACGCCACCGATCTGGGTGGCGATGGCCTCGGCGTCGCTGTCCTTGAAGAAGGGTGCGCTGGAACCACCGCTGCCCGGACCCATGCGCTGGCCCGGTCGAATCTGCAAGAGGTTGGTGCCCAGCCCCGAGATCTGGTTTTGCACGGACACGGTGGCGCCATTGCCCACCGTGACCATCGTGATCACCGCGCTCACGCCGATCACGATGCCCAGGATGGTGAGGAACGAGCGCATCAGGTTGCGCCGGATCGAACGCAGCGCGAGCAGGAGGGTGTTGAGCCACATGGTCAGCCGGCTCCCATGACCGTCGCAACGTGTCCCGCCTGGAGCCCGACCGGGTCAGGGTTGCGCTCGTCGCTTTCCACCATGCCGTCCACGAAGCGCACGATGCGCCGCGCGTAGGCGGCCATCTCGGCCTCGTGCGTTACCATCAGCACGGTGATGCCCTGGTCGGCGTTCAGGTGCCAGAGTAGCTCCATGATCTCCTTGCTGCGGGCGGTGTCGAGGTTGCCGGTGGGCTCGTCGGCGAGCAGCACGGCGGGCTCCGTGACGATGGCGCGCGCGATCGCCACGCGCTGCTGCTGCCCGCCCGAGAGTTCTCCCGGCGTGTGGTGTTCCCACCCTTTGAGGCCGACCTGTTCGAGCGCGCGCGCGGCCAGGGCATGGCGCTGCGCGGCGGGCTCGCCGCGGTAGATCAGTGGCAGCTCCACGTTTTCCTGTGCCGAGGTGCGGGCCAGCAGATTGAAGCCCTGGAACACGAAGCCGAGGTAACGCCGGCGCAAGCGGGCCCGCTCGTCGCGGCTGAGCGATTGCACCTGCACGCCCTCGAACTCATAGGTGCCGGTGGTGGGTGTGTCCAGACAGCCCAGCGTGTTCATGGCCGTGGACTTGCCCGAACCGCTGGGGCCCATGATGGCCACAAAGTCACCCTTCTGGATGTCCAGATCCACGCCTTTGAGCGCCTGGAACGCCGTTTCCCCTGTGCCGTAGACCTTGGTAATGCCGCGCAGACGGATTAGCGGAGCAGGCCCGGGCTGCCCCGTGGCTGGAGTGGCCGGCTGATTCATGGTGCGGCACTTGCGCTGCGCTGGTCGGTGATGACGGCCATGCCGGGCGTGAGGCTCTCGCCGCTGACCTCGGTCATGCGGCCGTCGCTGATGCCGGTCTGCACCTGCATGGCAACCGGCTGGCCTCCCTGCAGCACCCAGATCTGGCGCGTGCCAGGGGCCTTGTTCTCGCTGCCGGCCACTTTGGTGCTGCTACTCCTCGGCGGGCGCGGCATTATCTTGGACAGGATGCTGCTACTCTCGGAGGGCTTGCTCGCTGCGGCGGCTGCGGTGGGCGAGAAGCGCAGCGCAGTGTTGGGCACGAGGAGCACGCCATCGCGCTCGGTGGCCACGATGGTGGCCACGGCCGTCATGCCGGGGCGCAGACTGAGGTCGCTGTTGTTCACGTCGAGCGTGGCCACATAGGTCACCACGTTGTTGGTGGTGGTCGAGCCATAGGCCACGCGGCGGATCGTGGCCGGGAAACGGCGCGAGGGGTAGGCGCTGACGGTGAAGCTGGCTTTTTGCCCCACCTTCACAGCGCCCACGTCGGCCTCGTCCACGCTGGCTTCGAGCTGCAACTGGGTCAGGTCCTCGGCCACGGCAAACAGAGTGACGGCCTGCAGCGAGGCGGCCACCGCGTTGCCCGGATCCACCGAGCGGCTGAGCACCACCCCGTCGAGGGGCGAGCGGATCGAGGCTTTGGCGAGGTTGGTTTCATCCGTTGAGAGGGTGGCTTTGGCCACGCCGACGTTGGCGGCAGCACTCGATTCGATGGCCACGGCGCGGGTTAGCGCGGCGCGCGCACTGTCGAGCTCGGTGGCCGAAGGCACCTTGCCGCCAGAAAGCTTGAAGACGTCCTCCAGACGCGCAAGGCTGGCGCGCGACTCGGCGACGGTGGCCTTGCTTTGCGCGACCAGTGCCCGTGCGGCGACAAGCGAGGCGCGCGAGCGGGTCACCTGATCGCTGAACTTCGACGCGTCCAGCTCCACCATCACCTGGCCGGCTTTGACCTGGTCGTTCACGTCCACCAGCACGCGCTCGACCGTGCCCGACAGTTCACTGCCGACGTTGACCGAGCGCGTGGGCTGTAGCGTGCCGTTGGCCGACACGCTAAGCGTGAGACTGCCCATGCGCAGTTCGGCGGTCACGTAGGTGGGCACGGCCTTGCCGGCGCTTTGCGCCTGCCAGTAATAGACACCGCCGGCCACGATCAGCAGGGCGCCAAGAGCGAACCAGAGCGAGCCGCGCTGCCACCAGCGCGGCGGATGGTCCTCACCCAGCAGGGTTTGCAGGTCGGATGGGGTGGCGGCGTTCTTCTGGCTCATGGCGGGTCGGTGTGAAGTGATCGTAGAGAGTGGCAGCGGGTGTCAGTGCGCAGCGGAGGAGGTCGCCTGGCGGACCGTCGCTTGCGTGGCGACGACGGCGGCGACGGATGCGCTATCGGGCGTCCAGCCGCCGCCCAGGGCCTTGTACAGGCGCACGTGGTCGCTGCTGACGTCGGCGCTGGCGCTGGCCACGTCGTCCTGGGCGCCGAGCTGCGTGCGCTGCGTCTGCAGAACGGTCTGAAAATCGACCAGCCCGCTGGCGTACTGCTGGCGCGCCAGCGTCGCCGCATTGGTGGCCGCGTCGGCGGCATCCTTCAGGTGCCCCAGCCGCTCGCGGTCGCTGCGCAGGGCGACCAGCGCATCTTCGACATCCTTCAGGGCAACGAGCAGGACGGAGCGGTAATCCTGCAGCGACTGCTCGAGCGCGGCTTGCTGCGCGCCGACCTGCGCGCGCGCTGCGCCGCCGTCGAACAGCGACCCGGTGACGCTGCCCAGCACGCTGCTCGCCAGCGAGCTGCCGTCGATCAGCGAGCCGAGCGTGAGCGAGACCAAGCCCAGCGAGCCGCCGAGCGAAAAGCTCGGCCAGCGCGCGGCTTCGGCCTGGCTGACGCGGGCGCGTGCCGCGCTCCACTCAAATTCGGCGGCGCGGACATCGGCGCGCTGGCGCAGGGTCTCGGCCGGGAAAGCAAGCGCCAGGTCGTCGGGCGCGGCCGGCACCGGGCTGGCGGCGCCGAGCTCGGCCGACAAGGCCGACGGCGCCTGGCCGACCAGAACCGACAGCGCGTGCGACGTCTGGTCCACGGTCTTCTGCAAGGCAGGCAACAGCGCGGCCGTCTGCTCGGCCGAGGTGCGCGCCTGTTCGACGTCGAGCGAGGTGACGAGTCCGGCCTGCCGGCGCCACTGCGTGATCTGCAGCGTCTCAAGCTGGCTCGCCAGGTTCTCTCGTGCGATGGCCAGGCGCGCCTGAGCGCTGCGCAGCGCGATGTAGTCGAGCGCGACCTCGGCGGCGACGGACACCTGCACGTCGCCCAGGCTGGCGGCGCTGGCCAGCGCGCTGGCCTCGTCGGCCTGCAGGGCGCTGCGCTGACCGCCGAAGACGTCGAGCTCCCAGCTCGCGTCGAGCCCCGCTAGAAAGGTGTTGACCGTGCTCTGGGTGCTGCCCGAGCCGGTGCGGATGCGCTGCGCGCTGGCCGAACCGTCGAGCGTCGGCAACAGGCCGGCCGCGGTGACATCGCGCAGCGCGCGCGCCTGGCGCAGCGCGGCCTGGGCGCTGTTCACGCTGGTGTTGGCCTGCAGCGCGCGCTCCACGAGGCGCGACAGCTGCGCATCGCCAAACCGCTGCCACCATTGCGCGAGCGGAGCGGGCGTGGCCGCCGTGGCATCGATGCCGGCGGCCCACTGCGCGGGCACCTCGACCGCCTGTGGCGGTGCTGCGATCGGTGCCACCGAGGCGCAACCGGCCGCCGTCAGCAGCCAGGCCGTCGCGGCGATCGTGGCGAACGTCGAACGGGTCATGACAAGTACTTGCCGCCGTTGATCGACAGCGTGATGCCGTTGATGAAGCCGGCCTCGGCGGCCAGCAGCGCCTGCGCAATCAAGGCGATGCTGACACTTGCATCACCTGCCGTTGTGGCCCCGATGGTTGGCGCACCCGCTATCGTGGTGCTGTCATCACTGCCTCCGCAAGCCACCATGGCAAGCGACGCCAGGGCGTTGAGCAGGTAAGGAGCAAGTGAGTATCGGGCTGAAATCGGAGAGGTCATGGGGTACTTCTTGGTTACGGGGGGACCGGTGTCAAGGTCCGGATAGCAAGTTTACGGCAGCGAAAACTGCGAATCCGAGCACGGGTATCGCCTGCAAGCAGACAGTCAAGGTCCACCAGCACTCGGTGACTTTAGCCGTCTGCATGTTCGGGCGCACGGCCACCCTGAGCATTTCTGAGCTCTGCGGTGAGTGCGAAAAACTGCGCGGCTTTCTTCGGGCCTAGCGCCGTTTCAATTCTGTCGTCGGCGCCCTGCCAGACATCCAGAACAACCGTCAGTATTGCCAGGCCATTCGGTGTCAGCTCCAGAACGTCACTACGTCGATCATCCGCGTTCGTGTTTCGTGTGATGAACCCCAAGGCAACCAGCCGATCAGTCATGGAACTCATGCTTCCTGGTGAAATACCGAATTCTTTCGCCAGATGCCTTTGCGATGTCGGCCCAATGCGATGCAAGGCGTCCAGGATTAGGCCCTGACGATGACTCACGCCGGACGCTCTCAGCAATGCAGTCACACGTTTCTCCAACAGAGTCGCTGCGTGCAGGAAAGGATGAAGTTTTGCCGGATTACGAATCACCAACGCCCCTTTACATGAATGATTCTGATTGATACTATCACCATTCTAACTAAAAGTATCCGGAAATCAACTGATAGTCCAACCGATCATGCAAGTACGACGCTTGCTCAGCTTCATACCGCCTTTTCTCGCCGCCAGCACAGCGTTTGCCCAGGCGCCGTTCCCTGTCCCCGATACCGGCCAGAGTGCCTGCTTCGACAGCAGCAAGATTGCTTGCCCGGCAAAGGGCGCTGCTTTCGCTGGCCAAGACGCTCAACAGCAGCGCAAGCCGATGAGCTACGCCGACAACGGCGACGGCACCGTCAGCGACAAGGTGACCGGCCTGATGTGGATGAAATCGCCCGACCTGAATGGCGACGGCAAGATCGGCGCAGCCGACAAGCTGTCCTACGAAGACGCGCTGGTTTTCGCCAAAAAGGCGAGCTATGCCGGCCACAGCGACTGGCGGTTGCCGACCATCAAGGAGATGTATTCACTGATGAATTTTGACGGCGTTGAAGTCAGTGGCTGGGAAGGCACGGACACCTCGGGTTTGATTCCCTTTCTCAACACCAAGGTCTTCGACTTTGGCTACGGCGATGTGCAGGCGGGTGAGCGCATCATCGATTCGCAAATGGCGTCGAGCACGCTATACGTGGCCGGCACCGGACCACGTGAGGAAGACCGCACCATGTTCGGCGTCAACTTTGCCGATGGCCGCATCAAGGGTTACGGCCTCAAGATGCGCGGCCGCGACAAGACCTTCTACGTCATGCTGGTGCGTGGCAAGAAAGGTTACGGCGAAAACGCCTTCACCGACAACGGCGACAGCACCATCACCGACGCCAGCGCCGGCCTGATGTGGACGCAGAACGACTCGGGCAAGGCACTGAGCTGGCAAGACGCGCTGGCCTGGGCGCAGCACGCCAATGCCGAGAAGTATCTGGGCCACTCGGACTGGAGCCTGCCCAACGTCAAGGAACTGCAGATTCTGGTCGACTACAGACGCTCGCCCAGCACCACCGGCAGCGCTGCCATCAACCCGCTGTTCAAGGTCACGCCCATCACCAATGAAGCGGGGCAGATAGACTATCCGGCCTTCTGGTCTTCGACCACGCACCAGAACTGGTCCAAGGCGGCCGGCACCTACGCCAGCTATGTGAATTTCGGCAGGGCGATGGGCTTCATGGACGGCAAATGGGTTGATGTCCATGGTGCCGGCGCGCAACGCAGCGACCCGAAAACCGGCAAGGCGAGCGATTATCCGCAAGGTCATGGCCCGCAGGGCGATGCCATCCGCATCAACAGCTTTGCGCGCCTGGTACGCGACGTCAGTTGAAAAGCAATCAGCTCGAGAATGATGAGCAGGTCAGCTCCCGAGATCCCGCAACTGTGCCCCGCGATCAACCTCTATTGGATGAACGAACGAATCAACTGGCGGTAAAACCATGAGAAACATCAAGATATCCTTCTGGTCAATCCTGATCGGGCTGACGCTCCTGTGGGTGCTGGCGAATGCCGATTTGCCGGACAGCTTGACCTTCATCGCGGTGCGCAAACTGCTCGTCCAGTATTCAGGCGTTCTCAGCATCGGCGCCATGAGCGTCGCGATGATCCTGGCGACCCGCGCCAAATGGCTGGAGTCGTGGCTGGATGGCCTCGACAAGTCCTACAGGTTGCATAAATGGTTGGGCATTGCCGCCTTGGTCACCGCGGTTGTCCACTGGGTGGCGGTCAGCGGCCCGAAATGGCTTGTTGGTCTCGGCCTGATGGAGCGGCCCAGCAGGGGTAAGCCGCCCGCTGGCGAGCTTGAACTGGGTGCCATCCAGACGTTTTTCCACAATCAACGCGGAACAGCGGAGCTGTTCGGCGAATGGGCGTTCTACGCTGCGGTGGTGCTGATCGCGATTGCGCTGATCAAGCGCTTCCCCTACAAGTTTTTCGTAACCACCCACACGCTGATCGCCATCGCCTATCTGGTCCTGGTGTTCCACGGCATGGTCCTGATGCGCTTCGACGCATGGCTGCAACCGGTGGGCATGGTGACATTGCTTTTGATGGCCGGGGGAGTCGTTTCAGCGGTCCTCGCCCTGACCCGCCAGATCGGGCGCAGCCGCAGAGTGTCCGGCACGATCGAAACAGTGCGAACGTTCCCGGCGATGGGCGTCACGGAATTCCACATCCAACTGGCCGACGGCTGGAAGGGACATGAGGGCGGCCAGTTCGCCTTCGTCAACTTCGACCGCCGGGAAGGCAAACATCCTTTCACCTTGGCCTCAGCCTGGAATCCCGCCACGCGCAAGATCATGATCATCACCAAGGGTCTCGGCGACTATACCGACGTGCTGCCGGAACGTATCAAGGCGGGCGACGCCGTGACCGTGGAAGGCCCCTATGGCCGGTTCACGTTCGAGGACGGCAAGCAACGCCAGGTCTGGATCGGTGCTGGCATTGGCATCACGCCCTTCATTGCGCGGATGAAGGAACTGGCCCTGACGCCTGGCATGAAATCGATCGACCTCATCCATAGCGTCAAAGAACGGCTCTATGTCGTTTCGTGTGGAACGGGCGCTGGTTTTGGCGGTTTGAGGGGACGGCGATGTCAAGGGCGGACGCAGTCCGGGCGCAGTCCGGGCGCAGCCGAACCCTTTACATCGCTGCCCGCTCGCTTACGCTTCCTCCGGGCCGAGGAAGGCAGTCTGCCGCCCTCGGCATGGAGGACAATAGCGGCCTTTCCTCTCGCGGCCTCTTCCTCATGATTGAAACGCTGTTCACCCAGGCTCTGGGCCTCGTTGCTCCTTGGCAGGTAGCTGAAGTCATCTTCAAGCCAGAGTCGGGACGGATCGATTTCCAGGTCCGATTTGGCGCGGCCAATCATGCTTGCCCGGCCTTGCGG
>NZ_SPMY01000008.1 GCF_012939955.1 Candidatus Accumulibacter phosphatis | reverse complement strand
ACCGGCGTCGGCTGGGTCTTCCAGTATGCGCTGACCGGCAAGGATCAATCGCTGGCCGACTTGCGCAGCGTGCAGGACTGGTACGTCCGCTACCAGCTGACCAAGGCCGGTGGCGTCGCCGAAGTGGCCAGCGTCGGTGGCTTCGTCAAGGAATATCAGGTCATCGTCGACCCGCACCGGCTGGCCAGCTATGGCGTTTCGCTGGCACGTCTGTCGCAGGTGATTCGCGAATCGAACCGCGACGTCGGCGGTCGCGTCGTCGAGCTGGCCGAGAAGGAATACATGGTGCGCGGGCTCGGCTACCTCAAGGGGGTCGCCGACATCGAGACGCTGGTGCTGAAGAGTGACGGCGGCACACCGGTGTTGGTGCGCGATGTCGCCCGCGTCGAGATCGTCCCGGCCGGACGGCGCGGGATCACCGAACTCAACGGCGAGGGCGAGGTGGTCTCGGGGATCGTCATGGCCCGCTTCGGCCAGAACGCGCTCGACGTGATCGCCAACGTCAAGGCCAAGATCGAGGAGTTGCTGCCGGGCCTGCCGGAGGGAACCGAGATCGTTCCCGTCTATGACCGTTCGAAACTGATCGAACGCGCCATCGACAACCTGAAATGGACCTTGCTCGAAGAAAGCCTGATCGTTGGTGCCGTCTGCGTGATCTTCCTGATGCACGTGCGCAGCGCGCTGGTGGCCATTCTGACTCTGCCGATCGGCATCCTGATTGCCTTCATCGCCATGCGTACGATGGGCATGGGTTCGAACATCATGAGTCTGGGCGGTATCGCGATCGCCATCGGGGCGATGGTCGATGCGGCGATCGTGATGATCGAGAACGCCCACAAGCGACTCGAACACCTGCCGTCGCACGCCACCAAACACGATCGCGCGGCGACCATGATCCGCGCCTGCAAGGAGGTCGGGCCGGCGCTCTTCTATTCGCTGCTGATCATCACCGTCTCTTTCCTGCCGGTGTTCACCCTCGAGGGTCAGGAAGGGCGGTTGTTCAGCCCCTTGGCCTTCACCAAGACCTTCGCCATGGCCGGCGCAGCGGTCCTGTCGGTGACGCTGGTGCCGGTGCTGATGATGTTCTTTATTCGCGGGCGGATCATGCCCGAGCAGAAGAATCCGGTGAACCGCTTCCTAATCTGGGTCTACCGGCCGATCATCCAGGCGGTGATGCGCCACAAGATCGTCACCCTGCTGCTGGCGGGCGTGGTGATGGCCGTCACCGTCTTTCCGGCCAGTCGCATCGGTTCGGAGTTCATGCCGACGCTCAACGAAGGCTCGCTGTTCTATATGCCGGCGTCGCTGCCGGGGATGTCGGTGACCGAAGCCGCGCGCCTGCTGCAGACCACCAACCGCATCATCAAGACCTTCCCCGAGGTCGAGTCGGTGTACGGCAAGGCAGGTCGCGCCGCCAGTGCCACCGACCCGGCACCGATGGAGATGTTCGAGACGGTGATCAATCTCAAGCCCGAGAAGGAGTGGCGCGCGGGCATGAACGTCGACAAGCTGATTGCCGAGATGGACGCCGCGCTCAAGTTTCCTGGCCTGGCCAATTCCTGGACGATGCCGATCAAGGCGCGCATCGACATGCTGTCCACCGGCATCCGTACGCCGGTCGGCGTGAAAGTCTTCGGCAAGGAGCTGGCGGTGATCGAGAAGGTCGCCCGCGAGATCGAACAGGCGGTGAAGGACGTTCCCGGCACCTCGAGTGCCTACGCCGAACGGGTCACCGGCGGCTATTACCTGGACATCACGCCGAAACGCGAGCAGCTGGCCCGCTACGGGATCACCGTCGGTGACTTTCAGCAGGTGATCGGCAGCGCGCTCGGCGGCGCGGTGGTGACCACCGCCGTCGAAGGCCTCGAACGCTACAACGTGACCGTGCGCTACCCGCGCGCCCTGCGCGACGATCCGCAACGCATCGCCAATGAGGTTTTCGTGCCCAGCCAGGCGGGAATGATCCCGCTCGGCCAACTGGCGAGCATCGAACTGCGCAATGGCCCGCCGGGAATCAAGACCGAGAATGCGCTGCTCGCCGCTTACGTCTTCGTCGATATCCGTGATCGCGACGTCGGTTCCTACGTCAAGGATGCCCAGAAAGCCGTCGCCGACAAGGTCACTTTCCCGCCCGGCTATTACGCCACCTGGTCGGGGCAGTTTGAGTACATGGAGCGCGCCAAGTCCAAGCTCGCCCTCGTCGTACCGTTGACCCTGGCGATCATCTTCGTGCTGTTGTACCTCAATTTCCGGCGCCTGACCGAGACGCTGATCGTCATGCTCTCCGTTCCGTTCGCGCTGGTCGGTGGTATCTGGCTGATGTGGTGGCTGGGCTACAACATGAGCGTGGCAGTGGCGGTCGGCTTCATCGCACTGGCTGGCGTGGCCGCCGAAACCGGCGTGGTGATGCTCATCTACCTCGATCAGTCGTGGCAGGAAATCACCGCCAAACGCCGTGCCGAAGGGGTTGATCCGAGCGCCGCCGACCTCTACCACGCGATCATGGAAGGCGCCGTCGAACGCGTGCGGCCGAAGATGATGACAGTGGTGGCGATCATGGCTGGCCTGCTGCCGATCATGTGGTCGAGTGGCACCGGATCGGAGGTCATGAGTCGCATCGCCGCGCCGATGGTCGGTGGCATGGTCTCGTCGACAGTGCTGACGCTGTGTGTCATCCCGGCGCTGTATGCGTTGGTCAAGCAGTGGCAGTTGCGGCGGGAGTTGGCCAGGGCACCGGCATTACCATTGGAGACAAGCTGATTTTGGCGGGCGCTCAGGCGAAGGCGCTGCCATTCGCGTATGGCAGCCTCGTTGCGAGTAGTACCGCTGACGTTCCAGATGATCGCGGAACGCCACGAGACGACCGCAACGGCATCTCGGAAAGTGATGCGCGCGTGGCGGGCATCGATCGCCGCGGGTGAAGGCTAGCGCTTAAGTCGCGTCGCTGTTCCGTCGCTCCACGAACCCCTATCACCAGCTACGCTCGACCATCGCACAGGTCGGTGGAAAGAAGGAATTGACCGGGCTCACTGACATCGAAATAGAGATCGGAAACCAGGGCGCACGCCTGATCGCCGGGCTTGAGTTGGGACGCCGGAGTTTTCTGAGGTTCCGGCCTACACCCCCCAAAAAGAAAGTAAAAGGAGCCGGGCTCACATTTCACTCCGTCGAGATCGATCCCGAACTGTCGCTGGTGACGACTCACGTTCCGATCTGGTGACGAAAACATAGGACTCCCCGCAGCATCCAACTTCGCGTTCGCAATATCCCCCATCCCCCTAGTTTTCCGCGCACTACCTGCGGCCGAGTCGCCCCGCCGGACGTTCGATCCAGCGATGGAACAGGCCGGCGGTCAGTAGGCTCAGAGCAAACGCCAGCACCAGGCCGACTACTGCCCCGGCAGGCGTCGTCCAGTCCATCCGGGTCCACACGGTGGCGACGATCACCAAAACCGGGAAATGGACGAGAAAAAGGCTGTAAGAAGCATTGCCGATCCAGCTGATCGTACGGCTGTGGGGCCAGTGCTGCCCCCACCCCGAGCGTAGCGAACTGAACACGAGGAAGCCAACGACGGACGCGCTCAAAAGGCGCCAGCGCCATTCGAACACCATGGCAGCGACGAACAGTAGTTGATAGAACCAGAATTCCCGACTGCTTCTGCCGACGTGCACCGCGCGCTGGATGACGATACCCATGAAGAAATAGGGGAAGAAGTAGAGCCACCAGTGATCCCAGGCTTCGTTCAGGTTGAAGTAAAACAGCGAAAAGGCCGCCAACAGCCAGCCGAGGAGACCAACGAACGGAGCTTTGTCCCGGGCGAGCGTGTCGCGTAGCAACAATCCGGCAGCGTAGACGAGGCCAAGCTGGAAGTTGATGCAGACGAACCAGAGGCCGGCCGACAATTGCTCGTAACCCAGAATGTCCTGCAGAAAGAACAGGTGCGCGAGGAGTTGCGGCAAAGAGACGGGTTCTCCGACCACGGAATCGGGCAACCAGCCGCGCGCGACAAGGTAACTCGAAACCGCCAGCGCAATGGCGCCGAGATAGGGGATGACGAGCCGAAGGTAGCGCTGGACGACGAACGAACGCATGCTTCTCAGGTTCCAGTTCTGCCGGCTCATGCTGAGCGCCATGACGTAGCCGCCCACCACGAAAAAAAACCTGCGTCGCCCGAGCGTTGAATTCCAGCCAATCGAGCATATCGCCAAGCAGCGGTGCCGCCCATTGCCGCAAGGGCGGATAGAGTGCGAAGTGGTGCCAGAGAATGACAATCGCAGCCACGGCCCGCAGGGCAGTAATGAATTGCTGTCGCTGCTTCTCCTGCGCAATCGGCGTGCTGTTGACGTACACGCCGGAACTGGCAATCGCTACTGAAAAACTCATTGTCTTCCGTTCGTGTGTAATGGCGACTTAACGCCTCACTCGGGAAACGGCTGACGCTGTACGTCCAATTCTTTACCTCCACAAGAAACAGAAACTGTAAGCCGTTGTTTTTTTTACGCTGACGGCACCGGAGCTCGAGGCCCTCGATCAACGCCGCTCGGTCCACACCAAGATCCACTTTCTGCTGCATCTAGGCTACTTCCGTGCTCGCCAGCACTCCTTCCGCTTCGAACTGCCGGCTGTGCGCGACGACGTCGACTATCTGCGCCGGCGCTACTTCGACAACAAGGCGGTCGCCGACCTCACGGTCTCGGACCATGCCCGCAAGCGCCACGTCGAGGCGCATGCTGCACATCGCCAGTCGGCCGGTCTATATCCTGCACGAGTTGGTGGATCTGCTGTGCAGGGAACGGATCGTCCTGCCCGGAGACACCATCCTTCAGAACATGGTACACAGAGCACTGGCCTTCGAGCGCAAGCGACTGGCCGGGGCACTCGAAGGATCAATGGCCACCGAGCTGGCTCGAGCTTACTTGCTTACCGTCACCTTGGCGACCATGCCGGCTTCCATATGACCTGGAATGAGGCAAGCGAAATCGACGCTGCCGGGTCGGTCAAATTTCCAGATCAGGCCGCCGCGCTGACCCGGCTTGAGGGTGATCATGTTGGGCTCTTCGTGTTCCATGCTGGGAAACTTGCGCATCATTTCAGCGTGCTCCTTGAGCTCGGCCATTGATCCGATGACCATTTCATGCGGCACCTTGCCGCGGTTCTTGAGGAAGAAGCGGACGGTCTCGCCGGCCTTGACCGTGACGTGATCCGGAACGAAGCGCATCGAGTCGTCCATGTTCACGTCGATGGTACGCGTAACGTCAGCCGCTTTCCCGGGGACGCCGACCGTGCTCGCGTGCTGGTCACCATGCATCGCATGGCCGCCCTGGTGGTCGCCAGCGGCCATCGCCGCGGCGGATGCAAGGCTCAGGAAAAGGAGGATGCTTGGTTTCTTCATGGTCATTGATCTCTCTGGTCGTTGTCTTCAATTGCGGTAAGTGGGCAAATCAATCGCGGGCTCCTGCGTCCTTGTCAAAACCAGAAGCGCAGGCCGGCAACCCACAGGGTATCGCTGGTTCGTGTGCCCTCGTCCTTGGCCAGGTCAGCGGTTCGGCCGTATTTGCCGGCCCATTCGACGCCGACGTAGGGTGCAAACTGGCGGGAAATCTCATAACGCAGGCGTAGGCCGGCAACGGCGTCGGAGACACCACTGCCGATGCCACGGGCGACATCATCCTTGCCGTAAGCATTGATCTCAATGCGCGGCTGCAGGACCAGGCGCTGCGTGAGCAACAGCTCGTACTCGGCGCTCAGGCGCAGTGCCGTACGTCCTTCATTGCCCACGTAGGCAGTCGCGTCAAGCTCGAACCAGTAGGGGGCGAGCCCTTGTACGCCGAAGGCGGCCCAGGTCCGATTGGGTCCTTCTCCCGAATCGAAGCGCACACCGAGCTGTGTGTCCCAGTAGCTGGCGATGGCGTGCCCCCATAGGACTTCGGTACGGGCGTCTTCGAGCTTGCTGTTGGCGTATTCACCCTCCGCCTTGACCACCAGACGATTGTAGTTGCGGCCGAACCAGGCCTGTGCGTCGTAGGAGGTGCCATTACCGTCGTTGCCATACACACGCTCCAGGCGATCGAAGAGCACGGCACCGAAACTATGCTCGTCCGCCAGGCGCAAGCGCTCCGGCCCGGGGAGTGCATATTTCCCCGTGTCGAGCGTATAGCCGTCCGAGTACGCGTTTGGGTCGCGGGTGTCGGCGGGCGCGCTGCCACCCTGCATCTTCATGTCGCCATGGTCCATACCTACCATGTCGCCGGCAGCGGCGGCTGGAGGAGTCTTCGTCATGCCGCCGTCGGCATCTGGCATGGCGCCAGTTTTCATCGCTTCGTGGTTCATTCCATCCATCGGCATCGCTGGCGTCGCAGCGGGACGGGTGCCACCCTGCATTTTCATGTCGCCGTGGTCCATGCCCGCCATGCCTGACATATCATCGGCAGCAGCGGCGCCCGGCATCGCCTTCTTCATGCCATCCCCGGCATCGGGCTTTGCACCAGTTGCCATGTGCTCGTGCGTCATTCCGGACATTGGCATCGCTGGTGCAGCGACGGGCGCCGGTGACGGCGCGCCATGATGTCCCGCGTGTTCGTCCGCCGCCTGCGCTGATTGCGCCCACGCGGTAGTGGCGCCCGACAAGGCGATGCCCAGAGCCAGCGCGCTGAATTTCCGCATCGTGTTCTCCCTTTTGATTGAAGCGCTCATGTCACCACCACCTCGCGGAACATGCCCGCGTCCATGTGGAACAGGAGGTGGCAGTGCCAAGCCCAGCGACCGAGCGCGTCGGCCGTGACCAGGAAACTCAAGCGCTGTGCAGGCTGTACCGGAATCGTGTGCCGGCGCGCCTGGAATTGGCCGTCTGGTGATTCGAGTTCGCTCCACATGCCGTGCAAGTGCATCGGGTGGGTCATCATCGTGTCGTTGTGCAGGATGACCCGCAGGCGTTCGCCGTAGTTGAAATGCACCGGGGTGGATTGGCCAAACTCGAGGCCGTCGACCGACCAGGCGTAACGCTCCATGTTGCCGGTCAGGTGGAGCTCGATCTCGCGCTCGGCCCCGCGTGGGTCCATCGGCCCGCCGATGGTCGACAGGTCGGCGAGCGTGAGTACCTTGCGGCCGTTGTTGCGCAGGCCGACGCCGGGGTCGTCGAGATTGGTTCGCGGCATGTCCACCCGCATGTCGGTGCTCGGGCCGTATTCAGTACGAGCATGGCGCACGATCTGGCTGGCAGTCGCCAGCCCGCCCATCGGCATGCCGTGCTTACTGTGATCCATGGCCATCGCGCCGTGGTTCATTCCGGCCATCTTCCCGTGATCCATGCCTGCCATGCCTGCCATTGCCCCATGGTCCATGCCGGCCATGCTGCCACTGGCCATTCCGCCGCCCATCGCACCCATCATGTCGGACATCGACAACTGCTCCACGGCATCCAGCTCGGGCACCGCCGGACTCAGTCCGTCACGCACGGCCAGCGTCCCGCGCGCATAGCCGCTGCGATCCATCGACTGGGCGAAGATGGTGTAGGCCTCGTCCTTCGGCTCGACGATCACATCGTAGGTTTCGCCTGGGCCGAAGCGAAATTCGTCGACGCTCACCGGCTCAATATCCACGCCATCCGCCTGCACCACGGTCATCTTGAGGCCGGGGATACGCACATCGTAGAAGCTGTTGCCGGCGCCGTTGACGAAGCGCAAGCGCAGGCGCTCGCCGGGGCGGAACAGGCCGGTCCAGTTACCGGCCGGCGTCGTTCCGTTCATCAGATAGGTGAGCGTTGCCGCCGACAAATCGGCCAGGTCGGTCGGGCTCATGCGCATTTCGTTCCACATCTGGCGCTTGCTGATTGCCGCTTGCAGGCCCTCGCGCGAGGCGTCACGGAAAAACTGGACCGCAGTCGGTTGGTGGTAGTTGTAGTAATCGCTCTGGGTCTTGAGCTTGGCGAACACCTGCATCGGATCCTGATCGGTCCAGTCGGACAACTGCACCACAAAGTCGCGGTCGGCGCGGATCGTTTCCCCGTCACGCGGCTCGATGATGATCGTGCCGTACATGCCGGTAATTTCCTGCATGCCGGAGTGCGAGTGGTACCAGTAGGTGCCGCTCTGCTCGATACGGAAGCGATAGGTGAAGGTTTCGCCCGGCGCGATGCCGGCAAAACTGATCCCGGGAACGCCGTCCATCTGGTAGGGCAGGATGATGCCATGCCAATGGATCGAGGTCGCTACCGGCAGCCGGTTGGTGACCCGGATGGTGACTGCATCACCTTCGCGCAAACGCAAGGTGGGCGCGGGGATCGAACCGTTGATGGTCGTCGCCATGCGCGGCGTGCCGGTGAAGTTCACCGCAGTCTCGGCGATTACAAGATCGATACTTTCTCCCGACAGCACCGGCGCTGCAGTTGCCGAGCCCTGGCCGACAGCCGCCAGAGCGGTGCCAACGAAGGACGGCAGGCTCGCCAGGACACCACCGGCCACAAGCCCCTGAACGAATCGCCGCCGCGGCGGGTGTGGAACGGCGAGCGAGAACGGTAAACGATTCCTCATTTTGCAATGGTCTCCAAGCAGAAATGGCGTAGCTGTCCACGGTGGCGAAGCAGCGCGGTCGTGACGATAAGCGCACCACTACGAGACCACGAAACCAGCGGTTTTAAAGCCCGGTCAGTCGGCGCTGCCGGCGTCGCTTTGAAGCCGACAATTGTGATTGCGTGTCTGATTGCCTGTACTTGTCGATTGATGAGGCCCTGGAGCGAGTGGTCAACACATCCGGCTTGGCCTGCAACGACGGCGGATGGCCTTATTGAATGCCTGCCTTGCGCTGCTCGAGCCGCACATAGGCGGTGATCTGTGCGACGTCGTCCGGGGTCAGGCCGGGAACCGGCGCCATGTCGCCGAACTTCCAGTGGTGCGCACGCGAGCCGCTTTTTACCGCCAGCTGGAATGCGGCGTCACCGTGATGCGAGGGTTCGTAAATTTTGCTTAGCATCGGTGGCCCCTTGTCGCTGCCTTGCAGACTGGCGCCGTGGCAGGACGCGCAGCTTTTCTCGAAGAGGGCCTTGCCTGCTGCCGGGTTGGGCATCAGCCCGGGGCTCGGTTGTGGCACCTGGATGCTTTGCGCCGCGACGGGCAGGCTGATTGCCGCCGCTACGATGAACAGCGCGAGCAGGCAAAGCTGTAGGTGGCTGTGGCGATGGTTTGCGGAAATCGCGCTCGCTCGACTGAAGGTCTTGCTCACTTATGCTTTTCCTTGATGGTCGTGGTGGCTGCCAGCCCCCGGTGGTGGTGCCGAGCAGCAGGAGTGTGGTGTCGACCTGGCATGCGCTTCTGCGTTGGCTTTCCGCCATTCACGAAAGCTGTCCAGGAGTCGTTTCAGCCAGGGCATCATGTGACTTCCTTGGATCTATTTCGCTTGACTGCCGTGCATGCCGGGCATCATCGGCATCCCTTTCTGCCCCGGCATACCCATGTTGCCCTGGCCGCCGCCCATCGGACAGCCTGCGCCGAAGTCTTTCATCATCGCTTGCATGTCGTCCATTTGTGCCGCCATCATCGGCATGCGTGCTGCGCCTTCCGTCTGTTGCATGGCTTGCATACGCGCCTGCATGGCCTGCATCCTGGTCTGCATCTGGTCGTGCATCGAGTCTGCCGGCGTTGCTTTTTCGGCAGCCAGCAAGGCAAGCGGTGCGCTCAGCGCAGCGGACAAGGCGATCATCAGAATCTTGCGGGGCAGAGTTTTCATGGCCATTCCTCGGTTTGGTTAGCGGTTCGTCGTTGGCAATGCATTACGTTTACGAGTATCGATGATCAATACCGACGGCAAGCTGTCACGGGAATGACATTTCTGTCATCTGCGTTCTTACTTGTTACTTGGGGTCGCCTCAGAGTCTGTGAAAATATTCCCCGCTCTCCACCGCCAAGCCACGCACCTGGGCTATAATGACGAAGTCATTTACACTCCAGGTGACGACCATGCCCGTGACGCAAGCCCTGTTCCCCGACGATGCTATGCCCCCGTTGGACGTGAATGCGCCAGAAGCTGAGAAGGCAGCGCTACCGAAGGCGTTGGCGCGAGTCTTGATGCCGAACCGCACGCAGCTTGAATGGCGTGCCAGCGATCTGGAGTCACTGCTGCCGCCTGGACATCGAGCACGGTTGGTATGGGGTTACGTCGAGCGACAAGATCTGGAAGGACTGTACGCCGGGATCAAAGTGACTGAGGGTGGCGTGGGACGGGCGGCGATTGCTCCTGAAATTCTGTATGCCCTCTGGCTTTACGCGACGCTGGAAGGTGTGGGCTGTGGGCGGGCCGTGGCCCGTCTGACCGAGTCCCATGATGCCTACCGGTGGATTTGTGGTGGCGTGCAAGTCAATTACCACACCTTGTGCGATTTTCGCAGCCGCCAGGGCGAGGCGCTCGACGATCTGCTGACCGACAACGTCGCCAGCCTGATGGCGGCGGGAGCGGTCAAACTCAAAGGGTGTGCGCAAGACGGCATGCGGGTACGCGCCAGTGCCGGTGCGGCGTCCTTCCGGCGGGAAGAGACGCTTAAAGCTTGTCGCGAAGAGGCGCGGCAACAGGTGGCCAAGCTCAAGGCCCAGTTGGATGACGACCCCGTGGGCGAAAGCGCACGCACCCAAGCGGCGCAGCAGCGTGCGGTGGCCGAACGGGAGGCGCGCATTGAAGCCGCCCTGGACCGGTTGCCCGAACTGGCGGCGATCAAGAAGGGTCAGGGCAAGGAGCCGGATAAGGCCCGGAGTTCGACGACCGATGCCGACGCGACGATCATGAAGATGGGCGATGGGGGGATTTCGGCCGGCCTACAACTTTCAGTACGCCGCCGACACCGAAAGTCAGGTGATCATCGGCGTTGAGGTCGTTACCGCCGGCACCGACCAAGGTCAGATGGTACCGATGGTCGAACAAGTCAGCGAACGCTGTGGCCAGGTCCCGGAGAACTGGCTGGTTGATGGGGGCTATCCGGGCCATGGACAGGTCGACGCAGTCGCGGACAACACGACCGTTTATGCCCCGGTGCCCAAGGCCAGGAACTCGGAAGTCGACATCCACCAACCGAAACCCAAAGACAGCCCGGCGGTCGCCCAATGGCGTCAGCGGATGGGCAGTGATGAAGCCAAGATCATTTACAAGCGTCGCGCATCGACGGCCGAATGCGTGAATGCCCTGGCACGCAACCGGGGTCTGAATCGACTACGGGTTCGCGGGCTGAAGAAAGTAAAGGCGGTCGCCCTACTCTTCGCCTTGGCACATAACCTGATGCGTACTGTCACGCTCGCACCCCACTTGGTTGGGATCGGGACAGGAACGTCCGTTGTTCCACAAATCGCCGGGTAACCGGGGAAAACAGGCAAAAAAAGGATAGATCAAGGGCCAACGGCAATCATTATCATGAATTAGGCATATTCTGGCCCGTGCTGGCGTTACCAGGGGAGCTTCGCCTCTACTGGCGCGAAGGCAATAAATTCACAACCTCTCAGGTGGTCATCGCTGCCAGCGATGCCGAGCCGGCATGCCAGGGTGCGTTGCAGGTCAGTCGCGTTCTGCGCGAAGCAGGCTGGGCGGAAGATGCGGTGCGTATCGTTCGCCACACGCCCGACCACGACCTCGGGCGCATCAGCAGCTACGCTCGCGAACTGGCGGCGTCGCTGGGCCGCGAATTCCCTGCTTGGCCGATCGACCTCAATGCCAGTGGCGGGACGAAGGTGATGTCCTTCGGCTTTCTCGGGGCCTTTGCCGGCCTGGGCGATGCCTGGTACTGCGATACTCACCACGATCTGCTCGAGCCTCTGGGTGGCGGCGAGCCGCTGTCCTTGCCGCCGGACATGCTGCGCCTGAGCGACCTCTTGCAGATGCAGGGTTACCGCGTCGTCGCCGATCCCACCTGGGGCGCCGATTTCGCCCTCGCCGCCGCCGCGCGTGCTTTTCTGACCGAGCATCTGGCGTGTTCCGCTGCGCAGCTCGGCGGCTTCTTCGGTTACGTCAACCGGTTGACCCGCGAAGTTCTGCCAAAGACGCGTCCGGATGGCATGGTCATCCGTCCGTTTCAGAGCGAAATCGTCGCCGAACGGCCGCTCTTCGCCAATCACCACCAGCTTGCCTGGGCCTTCGAACAGGCTGGTATCTGGCACTGGGACGGCGACTGTCACTTCGCTTTCGGCAGCGAGACCTTGACCCGCTACGCTGGTGGCGGCTGGCTTGAGGAATGGGTCTGGCTGACGCTCGCTGGCTTGCAGGCCGATGGCTTGATACCCGACGGCCACTGGGGCACCAATGTGCGCATCGACGCCGAGGGCGCACCGGAAGGCACCGGCAACGAACTCGACGCCGCGCTGGTGTGGCGCAAC
Source organism: Candidatus Accumulibacter phosphatis (assembly GCF_012939955.1). GTDB lineage: Bacteria > Pseudomonadota > Gammaproteobacteria > Burkholderiales > Rhodocyclaceae > Accumulibacter > Accumulibacter delftensis. Next base: position 49,242 of record NZ_SPMY01000008.1, on the reverse strand, counting down.
CAGCTCCTGGTACTCGAATGCAAGACCGGCGTGCAGATCACTACCGAGGGCGGTAGTCAGGCCATCCTCAACCGTCTCGACAGCCTGCGTCGGCATGTCGGCGGGGCGATGGGCGAAACCTGGCTGCTCACCGCCAGGCGACTGCATCCCGGCACCGGTTCGGCGGCGCGCGAACGCGCCCGCGCCTACCGTATCCGCCTCATCGAACCCGAGCAACTGGCGGACCTGCGTAGCGATATCGAGCACTGGATGCATCTCGACGAGGCTTCCCCTGCGCGGTCGTGACGCCCGTTGGCGCTCTCTTGTCTAGCGGGCGGCGCCACCCGTGCCTAGCGGCGAGGTGGGGCAGCTGCTGGCGCCGCGCTGGCTTTTCGCAGGCGCTGGGCGCTGTGCTAGAATCCTGCCCTCGCGGATCCGGCTGCTCGGGCCGCGCGATCCCTTCCGCGGCTGTTGCTGCCGCTGGTCGCAGATCCCGCTTTTCCATTTTTGTGCTGGGGTTGCCTTATGCCGGTTGTTACACTGCCTGACGGTTCGCAAAGAGAGTTCGCACAGCCGCTGACGGTTGCCGAAGTCGCGCAGAGTATCGGCGCCGGTCTGGCACGCGCCGCGCTTGCCGGCAAGGTCGACGGGCGTCTGGTTGACACCTCGTTCCTGATTGTCGGCGACGTGCAGCTGGGCATCATCACCGAGAAGGATCCCGAGGGCCTGGAGGTGATTCGCCACTCGGCCGCACATCTGATGGCCTACGCGGTCAAGGAGCTTTTTCCGGAGGCGCAGGTGACCATCGGGCCGGTCATCGAAAACGGTTTCTACTACGACTTTGCCTACCAGCGCCCGTTTACCAACGACGATCTGGCGGCCATCGAAAAGCGCATGGGCGAGCTCGCCAAGCGCGATATCCCGGTCGAGCGGGAGGTCTGGGAGCGCGCAGCGGCGGTGGCTTTCTTCCAGTCCATCGGCGAGCGCTACAAGGCCGAGCTGATCGAGGCCATCCCCGAGGGGCAGGAGGTATCGCTCTATCGCGAAGGCGATTTCGTCGACCTCTGTCGCGGGCCGCACGTGCCGTCCACCGGCAAGCTGAAAGTGTTCAAGCTGATGAAGCTGGCGGGTGCCTACTGGCGCGGTGATCATCGCAACGAACAGCTGCAGCGCATCTACGGTACGGCGTGGGCCAGGAAAGAGGACCAGGAAGCGTATCTGCATATGCTCGAAGAGGCCGAGAAGCGCGACCACCGCAAGCTCGGTCGGCAACTTGACCTGTTTCACCTCCAGGAAGAGTCACCAGGAATGGTTTTCTGGCATCCCAAGGGCTGGACGATCTGGCAGGAAGTTGAGCAGTACATGCGTCGTTTGCTCGGCCGGCACGGCTATTGCGAAGTGAAGACGCCGATGATCATGGATCGCTCCTTATGGGAGCGCTCGGGGCATTGGGACAACTACGCCGAGCACATGTTCACCACCGCTTCCGAAAATCGCGATTACGCGGTCAAGCCGATGAATTGCCCCGGGCATATCCAGATCTTCAATCAGGGCTTGCGCAGCTACCGGGACCTGCCTTTGCGTCTGGCCGAGTTCGGTTCCTGTCACCGCAACGAGCCCTCAGGGGCTTTGCACGGCATCATGCGCGTACGCGCTTTCGTGCAGGATGACGCGCACATTTTTTGTACGGAAGCGCAGGTGCTGCCCGAGACGGAAGCCTTCATCGACCTTTTGGAGAAGGTCTATGCCGATTTCGGGTTCACCGACATCATCGTCAAGCTATCGACGCGTCCAGAAAAGCGTATTGGTTCCGACGCCCAGTGGGACCGCGCCGAGGCCGCCCTTGGCGAAGGGCTGAAGGCCAAGGGTCGGAGCTTCGAGGTGCAGCCGGGCGAGGGCGCTTTCTATGGCCCGAAGATCGAGTTCTCGCTGAAGGATTGCCTTGGTCGTGTCTGGCAGTGCGGCACCCTGCAGCTCGATTTTGCCTTGCCCGAGCGCCTCAATGCGCATTATGTCGGCGAGGACAACGATCGGCATGTCCCGGTGATGCTGCATCGGGCAATCCTCGGTTCGCTGGAACGTTTCATCGGCATTCTCATCGAGAATTATGCTGGTGCAATGCCATTGTGGCTGTCGCCGACGCAGGCGGTGGTGCTCAATATTTCGGAGAAGCAGGGCGCGTACGCTGAACAGGTGGCGGCGACGCTGCGCAATGCCGGCCTGCGCGTCGAGGCGGATTTGCGCAACGAAAAAAATTACCTATAAAAATACGAGAACATAGCTTGAACAAGCTGCCCTACCAGATCGTCGTTGGCGACAAGGAAATGGCAGCGAACCTGGTGGCCGTGCGCACACGCGGAGGTCGGGATCTCGGACAAATGTCGATCGAGGCTCTGACTGGGCAACTTCTGGATGAAGTGGCCGCGCGAAGTGGTACGGCTTAACTTCTGTAGACACAAGGAGCGGAACCATCGCACTGCAAAAGGCGCAACGTATTAACCAAGAGATCAATGCATTAGAAATCCGGCTCATCGGCGAGGATGGCGAGGCATTGGGGGTCATGAGTTCCAGGGAGGCACTGTCGCTGGCTGAGGAAGCGGGGCTCGATCTGGTCGAGATCGCTCCGATGGCGCGACCGCCGGTTTGCCGGATTGTCGATTTTGGCAAGTTCAAGTACCAGGAGCAGAAGCGCCAGCACGAGCAGCGACAGAAACAGAAGCAGGTGCAGGTCAAAGAGGTCAAGTTTCGCCCCGGTACCGACGAGAACGACTACCAGATCAAGCTGCGTAACATGACGCGCTTCCTGGACGAAGAAGACAAGGTCAAGGTCACTTTGCGCTTCCGCGGTCGAGAAATGGCGCATCAGGATATCGGCATGCGCCAGATCGAGCGTATCAGAGGTGATTTGCAGGAAATGGCGGTGGTCGAGCAGATGCCGAAGATGGAAGGGCGGCAGATGGTCATGGTGCTGACGCCGAGCAAGAAGAAATCGTCGTAGAGGTAGATGTAGAAGCAGGTCCTGATACAAATCCTGGTAGCAAAAACAAGTGCGGTCGGGTCGAAAGTGCTCCCGTCGGGAGACACCTGGCAGCATGTTTATAAACGGAGCATGAAATGCCCAAAATGAAGACCAAGAGTGGAGCAAAAAAAACGCTTCACGGTCAGCGCCAGCGGCCGCATCAAGCGCGCGCAGGCGTTCAAGCGTCACATTCTGACCAAGAAAGACACCAAGACCAAGCGCCAGTTGCGCGGGACGACCGAAGTTCATGCAGCTGACAAGGCCATGGTTCGTTCCATGATGCCTTACGCTTGAGGAGATAAGAGATGCCCCGAGTCAAACGCGGTGTAACCGCGCACGCCCGCCACAAGAAAATCCTCGCCCTGGCCAAGGGTTATCGCGGTCGCCGCAAGAACGTCTATCGTGTCGCCAAACAGGCGGTGATGAAGGCCGGTCAGTATGCCTATCGTGACCGTCGCCAGCGCAAGCGTCAGTTTCGCAGCCTCTGGATTGCCCGTATCAACGCCGCGGCCAGAGAACTGGGCATGAAGTACAGTACCTTCATGAATGGCCTCAAAAAGGCGCAGATTGAAGTGGATCGCAAGGTGCTCGCCGATCTGGCTGTTTTCGACAAGCCGGCTTTTGCCGCTCTGGCCGTGCAGGCCAAGGCCCAGCTCGACGCCTGAGCTCGACCCGTGTCAAGAAAGGAGGCGCTAGCCTCCTTTTTTTTCGGTGAACCATGCATAACTTCGATCAAATAGTCCAAGCCGCGTCGGCCGCCTTTGCGGCGACCGACGACTCCGACGCCCTGGAGCAAGTCAAAGCCACCTATCTTGGCAAGAGCGGCGAGATTACCGCCTTGCTGAAAGGCTTGGGCAAGCTTCCCGCCGACGAGCGCAAGAGCGTCGGTGCGAGCATCAATCTTGCCAAGGACGCCGTCGAAGCAGCGCTCAACGGGCGCCGCGAAGCGCTGCGCCAGATGGCGCTGGCCGCGCGCCTGGCTGAAGAGGCGCTGGACGTGACCCTGCCGGGTCGAGGACAGTCGCGCGGTGGCCTGCATCCGGTCACGCGGACGCTGGAGCGCATCGAGTCGCTGTTCGCCTCGATCGGTTTCGAGGTTGCCGATGGGCCGGAAATCGAGGCCGACTTTCAGAACTTCACGGCGCTCAATACGCCGGCAGATCACCCCGCCCGTTCGATGCACGATACTTTTTATTTGCAGGACGAGTCCGGGGGCGTTGCCGAGAACGTCTTGTTGCGCACCCATACCAGCCCGATTCAGGTGCGCTACATGCAGGCCCATGTCGCCCGCTTTGCCGGCGCAGAAACGATGCCGGAAATCCGCGTGATCGCGCCAGGGCGTGTCTATCGCGTCGATTCCGATGCCACGCATTCGCCGATGTTCCATCAGGTCGAAGGGCTGTGGGTCGGCGAGCGGGTCAGCTTTGCCGACTTGAAGGGTATTATCGGTGACTTCCTGCGCCGCTTTTTCGAGAGCGACGACCTGCAGGTGCGCTTCCGCCCGTCATTCTTTCCCTTCACCGAGCCGTCGGCAGAAATCGACATGGCCTTCATGAGCGGTCCGCTGAAAGGCCGCTGGCTGGAGATTGCCGGTTGCGGCATGGTCCATCCGAACGTCTTGCGCCACGTCGGCATCGACCCCGAGAAGTACATCGGCTTTGCCTTTGGCATGGGACCGGACCGGCTGACGATGCTGCGTTACGGTGTCAATGACCTGCGCCTGTTCTACGACGGCGATCTGCGCTTTCTGCGCCAGTTCGTCTGACCGTGGCCTGTGATCCTGCCGCCGACCATGCCTTCTCCTGAGTTCTCGCGTTCATGAAATTTTCAGAATCCTGGCTTCGTAGTTTCGTCGACCCGGTTTGTTCGGGTAGCGAATTTTCGCATCTGTTGACCATGGCTGGTCTCGAAGTGGAGGAGGAGGAAGCGGTCGCTCCGGCCTTCGACAAGGTGCTCGTCGCGCAGGTGCTCGCAGTCGAAAAGCATCCTGATGCCGATCGCCTCAATGTCTGCCGTGTCGATATCGGTTCGGGCGAAACGCTGCAGATCGTTTGCGGGGCGCCGAACGCGGCTGCCGGGATCAAGGTGCCGTGCGCGCTTCCCGGTGCCGAACTGCCGGGCGGCTTCACGATCAAGGTCGCCAGGGTGCGTGGCGTGGCCTCGGCAGGCATGCTCTGCTCGGCCAAGGAACTCGGCATCGCCGAAGACGCCGCCGGCTTGCTCTTGCTGAGCAGCGATGCGCCGGTGGGCGAGGATATTCGTCACCATCTCGATCTCGATGACCGCTTGTTGACCCTCAAGCTGACGCCGAATAGGGCCGACTGCCTGTCGCTGGAAGGTGTCGCCCGCGAGGTCGCCGCACTGACCGGAACGCTGGCGCGATTTACGCCGGTCGATGCTGTCGAGGTGTCCATCGCCACTGCACGGGCCATTGTTCTCGATGCCCCGGAAGCTTGCCCACGCTACTGCGGGCGGGTGATCACCGGCGTCGACGCTGCGGCGCCGACCCCGACCTGGATGAGTCGCCGCCTCGAGCGCAGCGGTATTCGGCCGATTTCCGCCGTGGTCGATATCACCAACTACGTGATGCTCGAACTCGGCCAGCCACTGCACGCTTTTGACAACAGCCGCCTGCACGGCGCCATTCACGCGCGCATGGCGCTTGCGGGCGAAAAGATCACCCTGCTCAACGAGCAGACCCTGGAGCTGCAGGACGATGTGCTGCTGATCGCCGATGAGCAGCGGCCGCTGGCGATGGGCGGCGTGATGGGTGGCGAGGAAAGCGGCATCAGCCTGGCCACCAGCGAGTTATTCCTCGAGTCGGCTTTCTTTGCGCCGACGGCGATCGCCGGTCGCGCGCGTCGTTACAGCTTTGTTTCCGACGCCTCACATCGTTTCGAGCGCGGCGTCGATTTCGGCGGCACGCGGCGCGCGCTCGAACGCGCGACGCGTCTGGTCCTCGATATTTGCGGTGGTCAGGCCGGGCCGGTGAGTGAAGCGTTGGCGACCCTGCCCGAGCGCCACGAGGTTCGCCTGCGCCCGGCGCGCGTCGCCAAGGTGCTTGGCGTAGCACTCGACGGCGAACAAATCAGCGCCCTTTTTTTCGCGTCTCGCGCTGCCATTTCGCAGGCAAGCCGACGACTTCATCGTCACCCCGCCGAGCTACCGCTTCGACATCGAGATCGAGGAAGACCTGATCGAAGAGCTGGCGCGCCTGCACGGCTATGAGAACATCCCGGCGACATCGCCGACGGGCTTGCTGGCGATGTTGCCACAGACCGAGCAGGCACGACCCCTGGCGCGTGTGCGCCAGATCGTTGCCGATTGTGGCTATCAGGAGGTGGTCAACTTCGCTTTCGTCGAAGAGGCATGGGAGCGTGATTTTGCCGACAACAGCAAACTGATTCGCCTGGCCAACCCGATTGCCAGTCAGCTGAGCGTCATGCGCTCGACCTTGATCGGCGGTCTCGTCGCCAACGTTGCCAGCAACCTCAAGCGGCGACAGGCGCGGGCTCGTTTTTTCGAGACCGGGCGATGTTTTTTCCGCGACGCCCAGGGCGAACCGGTGGCCGGCTTTCGACAGCCGTGGAAACTCACGGCACTGGCTTACGGCAGTGCTTTTCCCGAGCAGTGGGGCTGTGCCGCACGCAAGGTCGATTTCTTCGACATCAAGGGCGATCTTGAGCGCTTGCTCGCACCGCGCATTGCCCACTTCGAGGCGGCGCAGCATCCGGCCCTGCATCCCGGGCGCAGTGCACGCGTCGTCGTCGATGGCCAGGCCATTGGCTTCGTCGGCGAGTTGCATCCGCAGTGGCAGCAGAAATACGAACTGCCGTTGGCGCCGGTCGTTTTCGAAGTCGATCTGGATGCTATAGTCATGGCCAGCCTGCCGCAATACACGGAGGTCTCGCGGCAACCACCGGTCATACGTGATATGGCTATCGTGGTCGATCAGAAACTGGATTTGCAGCCCTTGATCGACGGCATGATCGCCAGTCGTTCGGAAATTGTTCGTGAAATCAATCTGTTCGACGTCTATGTCGGGCCTGGGGTCGAGGCTGGCAAGAAAAGCCTTGCCTTCCGAATAATGATGCAAGATACTCGAAAAACATTACAGGAAGTCGAAGTCGAGGCCGCCATGCAGCATCTGGTGGGCTATCTGCAAACGACATTCGCGGCGCAGCTTCGGGTCTGAGAAAGGGAGGGTATGACGCTTACCAAAGCAGAGCTGGCCGAATTTCTGTTCGAGAAGGTCGGCCTGAACAAGCGCGAGGCCAAGGACATGGTGGAGGCTTTTTTTCGAAGAGATCCGCAATGCGCTGGAACGGGGGGGATGGCGTGAAGCTCTCCGGATTCGGCAATTTCCAATTGCGCGACAAACCGCAGCGGCCAGGCCGCAACCCAAAAACTGGCGAAGAAATCCCGATCACTGCGCGACGCGTGGTCACTTTTCATGCCAGCCAGAAACTGAAGGCCGAGGTGGAGCACGCTTATGATGGAAGCCAATCCTAGAGACATCGGCAATGAGCCGTTGCCGGCCATACCGGCCAAGCGTTACTTCACGATCGGCGAGGTGAGCGAGCTGTGTGGCGTCAAACCGCACGTGTTGCGCTATTGGGAGCAGGAGTTTTCGCAACTCAAGCCGGTCAAGCGCCGCGGCAACCGCCGCTACTATCAACACCACGAAGTGCTCTTGGTGCGCCGTATCCGGGAGCTTCTCTACAGTCAGGGTTTCACGATCAGCGGTGCTCGCAATCGGCTCGAAGATGACGAGCCGCAGGCCGCCAGCAGCGATTCGGTGATGAGCAACGAGGTGCTGCGTGCCGAGTTGCTGAGCATTGCAGAAATGCTGCGCCTTGAAGGGCACTGACGACGATTTCGGTTATAATTCGCAGCTTGTCGGGGCGTGGCGCAGCCTGGTAGCGCACTTGCATGGGGTGCAAGGGGTCCCGAGTTCGAATCCCGGCGCCCCGACCAAAAGAATCAAGAAGTTAGAGAAAAGCAAGAAACCGGCCTCGCGCCGGTTTTTTGCGTGCGCCGAGGAGCGTTCAGGTGCTCGCGCTCTTCGCGGCTTCCGGCGCTGCACCGCTTCGCTCGTCCCCTTGCCGGTGTCGCACCTTCTGCGCGCGCTTGGCGCGAGCGACCGCGTTATGGTTGTCGGCCGCATTCAATCGACCATCTTCGCCTGTTTCACCGGCACCCAGACCCTGAACCGCGTGCCTTCGCCCGGTAGCGAGTCAAGCTCGATGCGACCGTGATGCTTCTGGACAATATTGTAGGAAACCGACATTCCGAGCCCCGTTCCCTTGCCCACCGGCTTGGTCGTGAAGAAGGGTTCGAAAAGCCGCTTTTTCGTTTCCGCGCTCATCCCGAGACCGTTGTCCTGAACCTCCACCCACACCCACTCGTCCTGATGACCGGTCGCTAGCGTGATTGTGCCCATGCCCTTGCTTTCGTCCAGTGCCTGCACGGCATTGACGATGAGGTTCAAGAAAACCTGATTGAGCTGTGCAGCGAGGCACTCGACGGCCGGCAAGACGCCGTAGTTCTTGGCGACGGTGGCCTTGTACTTGACTTCGTTCCACACCACGTTGAGTGTCGAGTCCAGGCCGGCATTGAGGTCGGCATACTGCCAGTCGGATTTATTGACGTGCGAGAAATCTTTCAGATCTTCGACGATCTTCTTGATGCGCAGCAGTCCATCCTCGCTTTCCTTGATCAAATCGGGCAGATCCTCCTGCAGGAAATCAATATCCATGGTTTGCGTCAGGGCGCTGATTTTCTCGCGCAACTCGACATCGCCGATCTGTGTCGCGGCGCCCTGATAGGTCATGATCAGCTGCAGCATTTGTTGGCAGTATTTCTTGAGCGTCTGCAGATTTGAATTGACAAAGCCTACCGGGTTATTGATTTCATGTGCGATGCCGGCGGCAAGCTGGCCGATCGAGGCCATCTTCTCTGCTTGCAGGAGCTGGTTCTGCGCCGCTTCCAGCTTTACGATCAATTGCGCCTGGGCGTCCTTCTCCTGGTGCAGGGCGCCGATCGCGTCGTGCAGCTTGTGCTGAGCGATCGCCGTGTCGGTGTAGTCGAAGACCGTGCCGCAAACCAGCGCTACCTCGCCGCCAGCAAAGCGTATCGGCAGGAAAGTGACATTCTGGCGCATCTCGGCAAGGCCGCCGGTGATTGGCCGACTGTTTGCGAAGCGGAACAGATACGGCCGCAGGTTCCACAAGGTGAACGCGTTGTTGCCAAGGATAAAGACACTTTCCAGCTTCTTTTCTAGCCACGCTCGGGGCAGTTCCGGAAACATGGCGAACAGGTTCTGACCCAGCATGGCAGCGCTCGACTTGCCGCTATGGATGGCCATGAAGGTGTTCCAGAGCACGACCGTGGCACTGCGATCGACGGCGAAAATACCCACGTCGATGCGCTCGACCAGCGATTCGAGCAGCGCACGGGTCTCGCCAACCTGAGCGGCCGCTGTCACTCAGAGCTCCTCGATGAAGCGGTCAAGCGCCCGGCGCAGGGCGGCGACTGCGTCGTCCGGCATGAGCATCACCAGATGACTGCAGAAGGTCCGCTGCTCGATCCCGAAGCGCACCTCGACCAGGACTGCGCTGCGCGCGCTGATTTCATCCACCTGCAGGAGCTTGCCGGTGGCCACCTGGTCAGCGAGCAGGGAGGGCGCCGAAAAGCCGATCGCGGTGCGTAGTAGCTGCGCTATGCCGCCGAGGCAGGCGCCGACGAGAACGTTGCTGATGTCGAGCAGCAGCTCGAGGCTGGCCGGGCCGTCCAGGGCGTCATCGTAGCAAAGCAGCTCAGCCAGGTCGCCTGCCGAATGCCCGGAAAAAATGACGATCGCCTCGCCACGGAGTTCGCCAAGGAAGGCCTGGCGGACGGCCGAAGCGACGTCGCCGCCGACGAGCGCGGCCAATGCGGCGGGTATCCCGGCCGCCTCCACGGCGCTGATCCGTGGTACCGACAGCTCGACAAACTCGCCCAGGACCTTGGCAATCGAGGCGCCGGCCTGACCCATGCCGATATTCGCCACTTCCTGCAAAGCCTCGCGCTGCTCTTCGCTGATGCATTCTATGGTCATACCAGGAGCCCATATTCCTTGAGCACCGCCCTGACGCGCTCGGTATCAACCGGCTTTTTGATGAAGGCGATGGCGCCCATCGCGCGGACGCGCGCCTGCGCCGCCTCCTGGATGTCCGCCGAAACGACGATGACCAGACAGTTCAGGTCTTCGCTGCGCAGCGTTGCGAGGACCTGATAGCCGTCCATCTCCGGCATGGTCAGATCCAGGAACATCACATCGACCCCTCCCTGCCGGTAATGCGCCAAGGCGTCGCTGCCATTCGATACCTGCGTGACGGTGATGTCCCAATCGGGCGGCAAGGCTCGAATCAGCATTTTGCGCGCCATCGCCGAATCATCGACGACCAGAACCGAAACCGGCATTTTCGCTCCTCAACTTATTGGGCTGCTTCGTTCTTCGGCTGTTTTATGGGTACCCAGACCCTGATCCGTGTGCCTTGCCCGGGGGGCGAGTCCTTTGCTCATGCTGCGCCTGCTGTCCTTTCCGCGGATCGTGGCACGCAACAAGGACCGGTGCGGCAGCGACGACCGTTCGTCGGAAAATGCAGCGTTGCGCGCGGACGCCGCTCGCTGGTCGGTGGCGAATGATCATACGCGGCTTTGACCGACCCTGCGCGCCGCTTCGACGGCCAAAAGCGCCTGTTTACGGTCGCCGCCCCAGCGATAATTGCCGACATCACCATTCTCGCGAATGACGCGATGGCAGGGAATGAGAACCGCGATACGGTTGCGGGCCAGCGCCGAAGCGACCGCGCGTTGGGCGCGAGGATGCTCGATGCGCGCGGCCAGTTCTCCGTACGAGACCACCTCGCCCGGGGCAATGTCGATCAGCGCTTGCCAGACCTTGAGCTGAAAATTCGTACCACGGAGGAGAAGGTGCAGCGGTCGTTCGTCGCCGACCAGCGAGAAAACGCGTCCGATGCTGCTTGCCAGCGCTGCATCGTCGCGGAGCAGTCGCGCGTGCTGCCAATCGGCCTGCAGTTGCCGTATGGCGCCCGCATCGCCATCGCCATCGCCATCGGCGTCGTCGGTGCTGTCATTGGCGTTCACGAACTGCAGATGGCAAAGGCCACGCGCGGTGCTGCCGGCAATGACCCGCCCGAAAGGCGTCGGCGCGAAGCCATAGGTGATCTGTAGCCCCTCGCCGAGGGAGCGCACTTCGCCTGGTGTTGCTGCGTCGCAGGCGACCATCAAGTCGTGCAGACGGCCGGGTCCGGAGAGTCCTGCCGCGTGCGCTGCGGCGAGCACGTCGTACTTGCCACGGAGCAGCGATCGGGCGTGTTCGGTGGTCAGGTATTGCAGAAAGCGCTTCGGCGAAATGCCGACCCAGACGCTGAACAGGCGCTGCAAATGGAAATGGCTCATGCCGACGTGTGCGGCGATCTCCTGCAGGCTGGGCTGGCAGGGGCGGCGCTGTTTGACGAAGCGAATTGCCCGGGCGACCGTTTCATAGGCGCGGCAGCGGGCGGCGAGCTCGTTCATGCCGTTTGCCCGCAGCGCCCGAGCAGGCCGGCGGTCAGTGCGATGCCGGTCAGGATCAGTGCGCCGCCGAGCAGGGTGTGCCAGCCGACAGCTTCGTCGAGGAATAGGGCCCCCCAGAGAACGCCGAAGACCGGGATCAGAAAAGTCACCGAAAGTGCGCGCGTCGGGCCGACATCGTCGATCAGGCGAAAATAGAGCAGATAGGCGGCGCCGGTGCAGACGATCGCCAGCAGCGAGACGGCTGTCCAGTCGCCGACATCGGGCGTCTGCCGCACAGGGGCCAGAAGGAACAGCGGCAGCAACACCAGGGTAGCCATCCACATGCTGCCGTGCGCATTGCCGAAGGGCGTCGCCAGGCCGGGTCGGGCCTTGGTGTAGAGGCTCGCCAGGCTATACGAGAGCGGCGCGAGCAGCCCGGCGGCGACCGCCGGCCACTCAGCGCTGCCGGCCAGCGCGAGGTTCTGGCCAACGAGCACGCTGACCCCAGCCAGGCCGCAGCCGAGGCCGAGGGCGACGCTGCCGGTCAGCGGTACGCCCAGCCAGAGCGCGCCGATCGCTGCTCCGAAGAGCGGCGAAGTGGCGTTTAGAATCGCCAGCAGCGAGGCCGGCAGCGATTGCGCGGCGTAGGCAAAGAGGAGGAAGGGGAGCGCCGAGTTGAGGACGCCAATGCTCAGAAAGTGCTTCCACAGGCGGCCCATTCCCAGCGACTGTTTCAGGACGCGGGCGACCAGTCCGAGGAATACGGCGGCGATGCCGACGCGAAACATGATCAGCGCCACCGGACCGAAGGCCGGGACGCTGACGCGCATGAACAGAAACGAAGCGCCCCAGATCGCAGCGAGCAAGAACAGTCGGGTGATACTGGCAGCATTCATGCAGGGCTTTCGTAAGGAGGGGGTGGGCTTCGATTGTCGTCTCGGCAGCGGCCCCTGGCCACCCGATTCTTGCGCATCGTGACGGCTGCGCTTGGCCGTGGCTGGCTACCTCCCGCCCTTGCTGCCTCCCTTGTCCCAGCCATAGCGAACGCTTCGCTGCCAGCGAGTGTCTGCCTGGCGCAGGGGATTCCTGGGTGGCGGGGAGGGCTGCCGCGCGGCTGCTTTCGCGCTGGGCGTCGGCAGTGGTTTGGCGGAACGGGCAGGCTTGTCGGTCATCGGGCTGGCTGCGGAGCGGCGGCTGAACGCTATGGTAGACTTTGCGCCTATTCTAACGCTCAAGAGAAAACCATGTCCGGCAACACCATTGGCACGCTGTTCACAGTGACTTCGTTTGGCGAGTCACACGGTCCGGCGATCGGCTGCGTGGTCGATGGCTGTCCGCCCGGGCTGGCCATTGCGGAAGCCGACATTCAGTGCCAACTCGACCGCCGTCGGCCGGGGACCTCCCGGCATGTGACGCAGCGCCGCGAGCCCGATCAGGTCGAGATTCTTTCGGGAGTCTTCGCGGGCCGCACGACGGGAACGCCGATCGGCCTGTTGATCCGCAATCAGGATCAGCGCAGCAAGGACTACGGCAATATTGCCGAGACCTTCCGGCCGGGACATGCGGACTACGTCTACACGCAGAAGTACGGTTTTCGCGATCATCGCGGCGGCGGTCGCTCGTCGGCGCGCGAAACGGCGGTGCGTGTCGCCGCCGGGGCAATCGCCCGCAAGTGGTTGGCCGAGCGTTACGGGGTCACGATCAGCGCCTGGATGAGCCAGCTTGGGCCCATCGAAATCCCCTTTCTCGACGCCGCGGCAATTGCCGGCAATCCCTTCTTCGCGCCGAATGCGGCGATTGTTCCGGAACTGGAGGATTACATGGATGGATTGCGCAAGGCGGGCGATTCGGTGGGCGCGAAGATCACCGTCGTCGCCAGCGCCGTGCCGCCCGGTTGGGGCGAACCGGTCTACGACCGCCTCGACGCCGAGATTGCCTACGCGATGATGAGCATCAATGCCGTCAAAGGGGTCGAGATCGGCGCCGGTTTTGCCAGCGTTGCCCAGCGCGGCAGCGAGCATGGCGACGAAATGACGCCGCAGGGTTTCCTCAGCAATCATGCCGGCGGAGTGCTCGGCGGCATCTCTACAGGTCAGGACCTGGTCGTCAGTGTGGCGATCAAACCGACCTCGAGCATTCGTTTGCCGCGCCGTTCCGTAGACTCTGCCGGCAACGCGGCCATGGTCGAAACGCATGGCCGGCACGATCCCTGCGTTGGTATCCGCGCAGCACCAATTGTCGAGGCGATGCTGGCGCTGGTCTTGATCGATCATGCCTTGCGTCATCGCGCCCAGTGTGCTGACGTGCGCTGCGCCACCCCGCGTATTCCCGGCACTGCAATCGATGCCGGGGCGAAGTGACGGCAGCCTGTGGCTCTGGTTATAATCACATGGTCTGGTCGCGCATCGGGCCGGCCGGGATAAGCGAGAGGCTAGGATCATGCAAATTGAGCACCACGACCTGCACCACGAGTTCCCCGAGTACCTGGATTCGATTCACGCCCTGAAAGCTTCGAGCGCGCCGTTTGGCGAGATGTATGACGAATACCATCAACTGACGCGCGAGGTCGAGCGTCTCGAGGAAGAAGACCTGCCGGTCGGCGATTTCATCATCGAAACGATGAAGAAGCAGCGCGTACTGCTCAAGGATCAGATGTACCGGATGTTGGTCGCATTCAAGAACAGCGATTGAGCGGCTGAGCAACCAAGCAATGGAGCCTGCGAGCCGCTAGCCGCCGGTTGCTGCGGCAGCATCCGGTAGAATTGCCGGATGCATGCTCTGCCCTACTGGCGTCTTTCCGGCTACTACTTCTTTTATTTCGCCTTCATCGGCGCGTTCTCACCGTATTTCGGGCTCTATCTTAAGTCGCTGTCGTTTTCGGCCTGGGACATCGGGCTGCTGATGTCCCAGATGCAGTTGATGCGCCTGTTCGCTCCCTATCTGTGGGGTGCGCTGGCCGACCGCCTCGGGCAGCGGGTGGCCATCGTCCGCCTCGCCGGCGTCCTTAGCCTGATCGGTTTTTCGCTCTTCTTTGCCGTGCGCAGCTTCGAGGCAATGCTGCTGGCGATGGCTTTGCTGGCCTTTTTCTGGAGCGCCGCGTTGCCGCTGGTCGAGACGCTGACCTTCGATCATCTGCGCGAGCAGCCGGCACGTTACAGTCGCATTCGGCTGTGGGGTTCGGTCGGTTTCATCGTCGCGGTGATGGGCACCGGAGCGCTACTCGACCGGCTGCCGCTGTCCGCGTTGCTGTGGGTAATCGCGGCAACACTGGCCGGAATTCTGATTTATGCACTGGCGGTTCCCGAGGCGCCGGCGCACGCGGCCAGCGATGTGCAGCTGCCGGTGGGTGAAATCCTTCGCCAGCGGCGCGTCAGGGCGCTTTTTGCCGCCTGCGTCGCGATGTCGGCGGCGCACGGCGCACTTTACGTGTTCTACTCGATTCACCTCGCCGAGCATCACTACAGCAAGTTCCTGGTCGGTTGCCTGTGGTCGCTCGGCGTTCTTGCCGAGATCGTGGTCTTTTTCTTCATGGTCGGCTTGCTGCGTCGCTTTGGCTTACGGACCATTTTGCTGCTCAGCTTTGCGGCCGCCATCGTACGCTTCCTGATGATTGGCTGGGCTGTCGACAGCGTGGCGCTGATCGTCATCGCGCAGTTGCTGCATGGCTTCACTTTCGGCGCCTACCATGCGGCGGCGATTGCCGCTGTCAATCGCTGGTTTCCGGGTCGCTCTCAGGCGCGTGGCCAGGCCTTGTATTCGAGCCTGTCGTTTGGCGCTGGAGGCTTGCTTGGCACTCTGCTCAGCGGTTGGGGCTGGGACGTTTGGGGGGCGGCTTCCACTTTCACCATGAGCGCGGCATTTGCGCTGCTCGGTCTGATCTTCGTCGCCGTCGGAGTCAAGAGAAACGATCTCGACGATCCTGGCGGCGGCCAAGCGGCGTCATTTGCCGCGTTGGCACAAACTTCTGGAGGTAAATGATGAGTATCCGTTCTGGCTGTCGTTACTGGCTTCTCGTGCTCGCAGTGTTCGTCGTCGCCGCTTGCGCAACGACCCGCACGACCAGCGCTGGCCGGGTTGGCGTCGATCGTGAGCAGGTGATGCTGGTTTCGTCGGACGAAGTCGATCGCTCCGCCGCCAAGGCTTACCAGGAGGCGATGCAGGCGGCGCAGAGCAAGAAGCTGCTCAATAGCGATGCGCAGCAGAGCGAGCGGGTGCGGGCGATCGCCAAGCGCTTGATCCCGGTGACCGCGGTTTTTCGCGCCGATGCGCCGGGCTGGCAATGGGAAGTCAATGTCGTCAGCTCCAAAGAACTCAACGCCTGGTGCATGCCGGGCGGCAAGATTGCGGTGTACACCGGCTTGATCGAGCAGTTGCAGCTTGGCGACGACGAACTGGCCGCGGTGATGGGGCATGAGATTGCGCACGCGCTGCGTGAGCATGGGCGTGAGAAAGCTGGCCAGTCGGCCGGCCTGGATGTCGCGGCAGCACTTGGCGGGGCCTTGATCGGTGCCTACTTCGGCGTCGATGCCGGCCTTGGCAAAAGCGTCATCGGCGGTGTCGGCGATCTGGCTTTCATGCGCCCCAACTCGCGCGCATTTGAGCAGGAAGCTGACCGCATCGGCGTCGAGCTCGCGGCGCGCGCCGCTTACGATCCGAGTGCAGCGATCTCGCTGTGGGAGAAAATGGGGCGCGTCTCGGAAGGGCAGCCACCACAGTGGCTGTCGACCCACCCCTCGCACGACACACGCATCGCCGATTTGCGTGTTTATGTGCAGCGCGTGCAACCGTTGTACCTGGCGGCGCGCAAGTCGCGCTGAGCGTAGCGAGCAGCGGCGTTAGCCTAGCACTTGCCGGGCGTGCAAGCCAGCACTGACAGCGACCCGCGCGGTGTGACATAATTCTGCCCTCCATGGACCCACCGAGGCCGAACTTCGTCGGATCGTCGACCTATGCCGCAGACCTTGTACGAAAAACTTTGGCAGGACCACGTCGTCAACCAGCAGACGGACGGAACGGCGCTGATCTATATCGACCGCCACCTGGTGCACGAGGTGACCAGTCCGCAGGCCTTCGAGGGCCTCAAGCTGGCCGGCCGCAAGCCGTGGCGCGTATCTTCGATTGTCGCTACGGCGGACCATAATACGCCCACCGAGCATTGGGATCGCGGCATCGAGGATCCCGTCGCACGCCTGCAGGTCGAGACCCTGGATGCCAATATCCGCGAAGTCGGGGCTCTGGCTTTCTTCCCGTTCAAGGATCCGCGGCAGGGGATCGTGCACGTGGTCGGTCCAGAAAGCGGCGCGACCCTGCCCGGCATGACCGTCGTCTGCGGTGATTCGCATACCAGTACGCACGGCGCTTTCGCGTGCATGGCGCACGGCATCGGTACTTCCGAGGTCGAGCACGTCCTGGCGACGCAGTGCCTGCTGCAGAAGAAGTCAAAAACCCTGCTGCTGCGTGTCGACGGGGTTCTCGGCAAGGGCGTCACGGCCAAGGATGTCGCGCTGGCGATCATTGCCCGTATCGGTACCGCTGGCGGGACCGGCTATGCTCTCGAGTTTGCCGGCAGCGCAATTCGCGGCCTGTCGATGGAAGGGCGGATGACGCTTTGCAATATGGCCATCGAAGCCGGTGCGCGGCTGGGCATGGTGGCCGTCGACGAGGTGACCATCGACTATCTGCGCGGTCGCCCCTTTGCTCCAAAAGCGGAGTTGTGGGAGCGTGCTGTCACCCACTGGCGATCGCTGCGCAGCGACGACGGCGCCGAGTTCGACAGCGTGATCGAGTTCTCTGCCGAGGACATCCAGCCACAGGTGAGCTGGGGCACGTCGCCCGAGATGGTGGTGGCGATCGATGGCAGCGTGCCCGATCCGGCGCAGGAGCCCGATCCCGTCAAGCGCGAAGGGATGCAGCGTGCGCTGGTATACATGGGGCTGGCCGCGAATGTGCCGATCCGGGAGATCCCGCTGGACAAGATCTTCATTGGCTCGTGTACCAATTCACGGATCGAGGATTTGCGTGCCGCTGCGGGCGTTGTCCGCGGCAAGAAAGTGGCCGGCAACATCCGTCTGGCGCTGGTCGTCCCCGGTTCGGGGCTGGTCAAGCGGCAGGCCGAGGAAGAAGGGCTCGACGAGATTTTCCGCGCCGCCGGCTTCGAGTGGCGTGAGCCCGGTTGCTCGATGTGCCTGGCGATGAACGCCGATCGCCTCGAGCCCGGCGAACGCTGTGCGTCGACCTCGAATCGTAACTTCGAGGGGCGCCAGGGGGCCGGTGGTCGTACGCATCTGGTCAGCCCGGAGATGGCCGCGGCGGCGGCGATTGCCGGGCATTTCTGTGATGTACGTGAGTGGCTCTGACGGTCATGACAGGTGGAGACACCCCAAATCATGAAAGTCATGACCGTTTCCCTCTTCCCCTGCCCCTTCTCCCGCAAGGAGAAGGGAGTTTCGTGAGTCGCATACGCGACTTTCACATTAACGGAAAGGAGAAAGCATGAAACGCTTGATGCTGCTACTGGGGGCACTGGTCGCGACTGTTTTTCTGACCGCCTGCAACACCATGCAGGGCGTTGGCAAGGATATCTCCAAGGGTGGGCAGGCGATTGAAAAGGCCGCCAAATAGGGCCGCCATACAAGGAAGAGCATGGACAAGTTCGTTCGTCTTGAAGGCCTGGTCGCGCCGCTTGACCGGGCCAACGTCGATACCGACGCAATCATTCCCAAGCAGTTCCTGAAGTCGATCAAGCGTTCGGGCTTCGGTCCGAACCTGTTCGACGAATGGCGCTACCTGGACGTTGGTGAGCCTGGCAGGGACAACTCGCAGCGTCCGCTGAAGCCCGATTTCGTTCTCAATCAGCCGCGCTACCAGGGTGCACGGATACTGCTGACGCGCAAGAACTTCGGTTGTGGAAGTTCGCGCGAGCACGCGCCATGGGCGCTGCTCGACTTCGGCTTCCGGGCGCTGATTGCGGAGAGTTTTGCCGATATTTTTTACAATAACTGCTTCAAGAACGGCATTCTGCCGATCGTCTTGCCGGCGGCCGAGGTCGACGCCCTGTTTGCGCTCGTCGAGTCGACGCCCGGCTGCCGGCTGCTGATCGATCTCGAGCAACAGCAGGTGCTCTGCCCGGACGGCCGCACTTTCTCGTTTGCCGTCGATGGCTTCCGCAAGGAGTGCCTGCTCAACGGCTGGGACGACATCGGCTTGACCTTGCGGCACGCCGAGCTGATCCGGGCCTTTGAAGAGCGGCGCCGAATCGAGCAGCCCTGGCTGTTCGCCTAAGGAAATGAACATGAAGATTTGTATTCTCCCCGGCGACGGGATTGGCCCGGAAATCATGGCCGAAGCGGTGCGCGTCCTGCAGGCCCTCGAACTCGATTGCGAGATGGAAGAAGCGCTGCTCGGTGGTGGCGCGGTCGATGCCACCGGTGATCCCTATCCGGAAGCCACGCAGCGCCTGGCGCAGGCCGCCGACGCGGTGCTGCTCGGTGCCGTCGGTGGCCCGCAATGGGACACTCTGCCGCGTGCGCAGCGTCCGGAACGCGGTCTGCTGGCCATCCGCAAGCAGCTTGGCCTGTTCGCCAACCTGCGCCCGGCGATCCTCTATCCGGAACTGGCCAATGCCTCGACGCTGAAGAACGAAGTCGTCGCCGGCCTCGACATCCTGATCGTCCGCGAGTTGACCGGCGACATCTATTTCGGGCAGCCGCGCGGCATCGAAATGCGCGACGTCGATGGTCGTCAGGAGCGTTTCGGTTTCAACACCATGCACTACAGCGAGAGCGAGATTCGCCGCATTCTGAGGGTGGCTTTCGCGGCGGCGCGCAAGCGCAGCGGCCGACTGTGCTCGGTGGACAAGATGAATGTCCTGGAAACGACGCAGCTATGGCGCGATGTGGCCATCGAGACGGCGGCCGACTATCCCGATGTCGAGCTCAGTCACATGCTGGTGGACAATGCGGCGATGCAGCTGGTACGCAATCCGAAACAGTTCGACGTCATCGTTACCGGCAACATGTTCGGCGACATTCTTTCCGACGAGGCGGCGATGCTCACCGGCTCCATCGGCATGCTGCCTTCGGCGTCTCTGGACGCCAATGACAAGGGGCTGTATGAGCCCTGTCACGGATCGGCGCCTGACATCGCCGGCAAAGGCGTGGCCAATCCGCTGGCCACGATCCTCTCGGCGGCAATGATGTTGCGCTACACTTTTACGCGCCATGACGCCGCCCAGCGCATCGAGAACGCGGTCAAGAAAGTACTTGCCCAAGGCTACAGGACGGCTGACATTCATGAGCCGGGAATGCGGCAGGTCGGTACCCGGGCAATGGGCGATGCGGTCCTGGCCGCGCTGCAGGTCGGGTGAGGGAAGTGATGGCGTGGAAATTTTCTTAGAGGTAGGCAAATGAACAAGGTAGGTTTGGTAGGTTGGCGCGGCATGGTCGGCTCGGTGCTGATGCAACGAATGCTGGAAGAAGGCGATTTCGAACACATCGAGCCGCTCTATTTCTCGACCTCTGCGGTGGGTGGCAAGGCGCCGCTGCTGGCGGGCAAGGACGCGGGCAGCCTGCAGGACGCGATGTCGATCGAAGCCCTCAAGCAGATGGACATTGTCATCACCTGTCAGGGCGGCGATTACACCAGGGAAGTCTTTCCCCGGCTGCGCGCGGCGGGCTGGAACGGTCACTGGATCGACGCCGCGTCGACCCTGCGTATGCAGGATGATGCGGTGATCATCCTCGATCCGGTGAATCGCGAGGTCATCGATGGCGCTTTGGCCAAGGGCGGCAGGAACTGGATCGGCGGCAACTGCACCGTCTCGCTGATGCTGATGGGCCTTGGCGGACTGTTCCGGCATGATCTCGTCGAGTGGGTCAGCGCGATGACTTACCAGGCGGCATCGGGTGCCGGCGCGCAGAATATGCGCGAGCTCCTGTTGCAGATGGGTGCCCTGTACGATGCGGTGAAGGGCGAGTTGGCTGATCCGGCGTCGGCGATTCTCGACATTGACCGCAAGGTGGCTGAAACGATGCGCTCGCCGGACTTTCCGACCCGCAACTTCCGTAATACGGCGCTCGCCGGCAGCGTCATCCCGTGGATCGATGCGGCGGTCGAAGGCGGGCAGTCGAAGGAAGAGTGGAAAGGTGGCGCCGAGGCCAACAAGATCCTTGGCCGCCCGCCGTTCCGTTCGCCAGGCAGTATTCCGGTCGACGGGCTCTGCGTACGTGTCGGCGCAATGCGTTGCCATGCGCAGGCCCTGACCATCAAGCTCAAGCGCGATGTGCCGCTCGACGAGGTCAATGCGATCATTGCGCAGGCGAATCCGTGGGTGCAGGTCGTTCCGAACGAACGCGAAATCAGCGAGTGCAAGCTGACTCCGGCGGCGGTTACCGGCAGCTTGACGGTCCCGGTCGGTCGCTTGCACAAGCTGGCAATGGGGGCGGACTACCTTGGCGCTTTTACGGTCGGCGACCAACTGCTCTGGGGGGCAGCCGAGCCACTTCGGCGCATGCTTCGCATTCTGCTTGACAACTGATTGAAGCGGCACGGAAAAACCGGCTCCCGAAAACCGGTTTTCGCCTTTCGCAGGGCCTCGATTCAGAAGCAAGTTTAGCTTGCATGGCTAACTCCATGATGTTATTTTAATAATCCCGATTTCGACGCTCAGGTGGCGCCGTGGCCAGAAAAATAAGTCAAACAGCAAGGAATCTCAGATTGCGGACATCGGTATGGGCGGTCGCGTCATCGCTGGCGCTGGCCACTCTCCCATTGGCCAGCGAAGCCGCCGGCCTGGGCCAGATGACCGTCTTTTCAGCGCTCGGTCAGCCTTTACGCGCCGAGGTGGAAATCTTTGCGACGCCCGACGAACTTGCGGAAATGCAGGCCAAGCTCGCGGCTCCGGATGAGTTCAAGCGGGCCGGCGTCGACTACTCGTCGACCCTGCTCGGCATCAGTTTTGCGATCACCAAAAACCCCCGCGGCCGCTCGGTCATCAAGCTGCGCTCCGCTCGCCCGATCAACGACCCCTTCGTCGACTTGCTCCTGGAACTCAACTGGGCCACGGGGCGCTTGGTTCGCGACTACACGTTTCTGCTCGATCCTCCCGAGTTTGCCGCCAAAGGAAAGGCCTCTGCAGTCCCCGCCCTGGTTTCCAGGCCGCTGGCGCCAGAGAGATCGACAAGCGAAGCACGTTTGCCCGAGGGCAGAGTGGCGCGACCGGTGTCGCCACCGCCCGTGCTGCAGGCCCAGCCCCTGGCACCGCCTGCGCAAGGGCCAAGCGGCGGCGGCACGCATCGCGTCGAACGCGGTGAAACGCTGAGCAAAATTGCCCGTGAAACCCGTCCTGAGGGAGTGTCACTCGATCAGATGCTGGTCGGTCTGTTCCGTGCCAACGAGGATGCCTTCGATCGCGGCAACATGAATCGCCTGCGGGCCGGCAAGATTCTCTCGATACCAGAGAAGAGCACTCTAGAATCGATCCCGCAGGGAGAAGCCAAGCGCTTGGTGATTGCACAGTCGTCGGACTGGAGTTCCTATCGCCGTAAACTTGCCTCGGCGGCAGCCGTTGCTCCCGCCGCTGAAGAAGAGGCACGGCAGCAAGCGTCCGGTAAGATCACGACCAAAGTCGACGACACTGCGGCGCCACCTGCTGAGCCCATGGATCAGCTGAAAGTCTCGAAGAGCGAACTCGCTGGCGGCAAGCCGGCGACGACCGCCAAGCGCAGCGACGAGGATCTGATCGCCAAGGAACAGGCGCTCAAGGAAGCCAACGAGCGTTTGGCAGCTCTTGAGCGGAACGTGGCCGAGTTGCAGCGGCTGGTCGAGTTGAAAAACCAGAGCCTGGCTGAGCTGGAGAAGCAGTCAGCTGGCCAGTCCGCGCTGGCAGCACCAGTTGCCGCCGCAGTTCCTGCTGCTGCCCCTGCGGTGGCGATGGAAAAGCCCGCAGAGCCACCCGCTCCGCCTGCCGTGAGCCGGCCGAGCGAAGTGCCCGCGCCGGCCGAGCAGAAGGCCGAAGAAGCTCGAGCTGAGAGCAAAGCGGCAGCGCCCAGCCCGGTCGAGCCGCCAAAACAGACAAGCGCGCCGAAAGCCAAGATTGTCTTGCCGCCGCCCGAAGAGCCAAGCTTCGTCGAAGGCTTGCTGACCAGTACGCCAGTCATGGCAGGCGGTGGTGGCATCCTCGCGCTGCTCGCCGCTTACTGGCTTGCCAGACGTCGCCGCCAGAGCGCGGCTGAGAGACCTCTCGATTCACAGACCAGCACGCTTGGAGCGAAGGGCGACAGCCTGATCGCCAACTCGGTATTCCGCAGTACCGGCGGGCAGAGTGTGGATACCTCGCACTCCATGGCGCAGACTGATTTCAGCCAGGTGGGTCCCGGCAGTATCGACACTGACGAAGTTGATCCGGTTGCCGAGGCTGATGTCTATATGGCGTATGGACGCGACGCGCAGGCCGAAGAGATTCTCCTGGAGGCTCGTCAGAAGGATCCAGGGCGGCTTACGATTCACCTGAAACTGCTCGAGATTTACTTTGGCCGCAGGGATGTCAAGCCGTTCGACGCCCTGGCGACGGAGCTGTTCAACGCTACCGGCGGCATCGGCAGCGAGTGGGGGAAAGCGGCCGAGATGGGCCTCCAGCTCGATTCTAGAAACGCCTTGTTTGGTTCGGCTGCGCAGGCGGAGCCCGCGCTGGCGACAATCGACTCCCGGCCGGCGGACGACGATGGCCTTGATCCCGGCGACAAAACTATCGCCATAGAGCGGCCCCTTGAAGAAGCTATGGCCTTCGAGTCGCCGTACGAAAAGACGATGGTCGTCGGGCGCGATGCGCCTGCTGCACACGCTGCAGCGTTCCCCTCGGACGATACGCTTGTCAAGCCGGCCGAGCCCAAGCCGGAGCCGTTGCTGGCGCAATCGCCAAAAGCAGCCGCAGTTGACGTCGAGGCGACGGCAGCAAGCTTGACAGCGATGGCCGATCTGGCGGACCTCGATTTTGATCTTGGCAAAGGCGACGGGAAGCCACAGACGCCAGCACTTGCCGACGACGATTTTCTCGAGACGACGCTCTCCTTCCCGAACCCAGCAGCAGGGGATGCGCTTGATTTTGACCTGGCCACCTCCTTGCCGAAAGCGCCGAGCTTGCCGGATGCCGAGTTTGACGACGCCGAACCTGATGCTCCGCCAACGCCGGTGGATGAAGTTGGCATGCCCGAGGAGACCATGCTGGTCGGAACCGGTTTTCGGGAGACGTCTTCGCAGCCCAGCGGGGGCTTCGACTTCGAGTTCGATCTGGGTCCCGAGGAGGCGGTCGACCAGCGCGCCGAGAGAAAAGAGTTGCCGCTGGATGAGCGTGAGGAGTTGCTCGATATCGGGACAGCGGGTGCCGACTCGCTGGAGTTCGATGTCATGCTGACCGAGTCGACCGTCCTTGGCGAGGGGATGCAACATCCCTCGTTCGACATGGCGTCAATCAGCCTGGACCTGGATTTGGACGACAATGACGGGAATGGTCGCGCTGGCGCGGCCGCGGCCGAAGCCGGTGATCTGCCAGATTCGACCGACACCGCGGACTCGCTTTTCGAAGCCGACCAGGAGGACACCCTGGTCAACCCGGATTTCTCGACGACGCGGGCCGATAGCACGCTCGATTCCGCCTTTGCCTCGGACATGGACCTGAGCAGCGAAGTCGAAATCAGCTCCAGTGAAGAGGTGGCCACCAAAATCGACCTCGCCAAGGCGTATCAGGAAATGGGCGATCTCGAAGGCGCGCGTGAACTCCTGCAGGAAGTCATCAAGGATGGCGACGCTGCGCAGCGCGAAGCGGCGCTGGCAATCCTCGGCGAGCTGCGCGAGTAAATATCGACCGCTCAAGCGTCTGACCATGCCGGCCGCGGCAACGCCATGACTTGCACGGTCAAGGGCGTTTCGACAGCTCATTACCGTCGCCGACGCGACTTTCACATTAACGGTCATGACAGTCGAGATACCCCGGATGATGAAAGTCATGACCGTCCCCCTCTCACTTGCAGTGCGCATTCCGGCTTGCACGCCGGAATCGTTCGACGGGCTGGGAGCATGCGCCCAGAATTCCCCGTCTCACCCCCCGGCCCTTCTCCCGCGAGGGGAGAAGGGAGTTTCGTGAGTCGCATGCGCGACTTTCACATTAAGTGGGGGGCTGCTGTGCATCCAACCACCCGCCTTGTCGTCTGGCTGCTGCTGCTGCCGGCGAGCCAGTGCCTGCGTGGCGAACAACTGCTCGTGGCATTTCTCGTCCTGCCGTTTTTTGGCCTGGCCGCACTGCGACGGGCGGCGCGCCTCGCCTGGCGGACGCGCTGGCTTTTCCTGTCGCTATTCGTCATTGTGGCTTGGGGAGAGGCTGGCGAACCTGCGTGGGCCGGCGCTTCCGCTCCTGCTGGCGAGGGTTTGCTTGCCGCTTGCACGCAAAGCGGGCGTTTGCTGCTGGCCTTGTGGGCGGTGGCGATCCTTCTCGAATGGATGCCTGTGCCTGAACTGCTGCTGGCCACCCATCGCTTGCTGCAGCCGCTGCGACACTGCGGCATCGATCCCGACCGCGGCGTCGTGCGACTACTGCTGGTCATGCGCCACATCGAGACCTTGCCACGTCCGCGCGACTGGCGGATTCTCCTCCAGGCGCCGGCGAATGACGGCGATGAAGTGCTTGAACTTGCCGAGCGGCGTTTTTCGTGGTTCGACCCCTTGCTCATGCTGCTCGTTGCTGGCCTGGTCGCTGCCTTTTGTTTGCGGCAGGTGTAGGGCGTGCGCATCGCCTTGGCCGTCGAGTACGATGGCAGCGGTTTTCGCGGCTGGCAGAAACAGCCCGCTGGCGGCACCGTTCAGGATGCCTTGCAGGAAGCCTTGCAGCAATTTGCCGGGATGGCCGTGCGGGTGATCTGCGCCGGGCGTACCGATGCCGGCGTGCATGCGCTGGGGCAGGTGGTGCACTTCGATACCCCGCTCGATCGGCCGATGCATTCCTGGGTGCGCGGGATCAACACCTTTCTGCCGTCGGCGGTCGCCGTGCGCTGGGCGCAGCCGGTGGTCAACGATTTCCATGCGCGGGCTTCGGCTTATGCCCGGCACTATCGCTATCTGCTGCTCAACCGGGCGCATCGCACGGGGCTCTGGCCAGGCCGGGTGGGCTGGTATCACTATCCGCTCGAGCTGAAGGCGATGCAGGCGGGCGCCCAACTGCTGCTCGGCGAACGCGATTTCTCGGCTTTTCGGGCCGCCGAGTGTCAGGCTAACTCACCGATAAAATTCATGCGCAAAGCGGACATCACACGTGTCGGCGAACTCCTCGTCTTCGATTTCGAGGCCTCTGCCTTCCTGCACCACATGGTGCGCAATCTGGTCGGAAGTTTGATTTATGTCGGTCAGGGCAAGCACCCGCCGGCGTGGATTGGCGAGCTGTTGACGGCCGGCGATCGCCGCCTGGCGGCGCCGACATTCGCCGCCGCCGGGCTCTATCTGGCCGCCGTCAGCTACCCTTCACAGTTTGGCTTGCCAGTTGCTGAAGAGAGCTGGCTGCTACCCGTCGGGCCCGGATCGTGAGTGGCGTGCCGGCCATGGCCACGATTCCGCGCCTCAAGATTTGTGGACTGACTCGCCGCGAGGACCTGCTGTGCGCCGTCGACGCCGGCGCCGATGCGCTGGGCCTGGTTTTCTACCCGCCGAGTCCGCGCTTCGTCGATCTGCCGACGGCGGCCGCGCTGGCTGGCGCCGTGCCGCCCTTCATCAGCATCGTCGGACTCTTCGTCAATGCCGAACCGCTGCAGGTGCGCGCGACGTTGGCCGCGTTGCCGATTCATCTTCTGCAATTTCATGGCGACGAGGACGAAGCCTATTGCCGGCAGTTCGAGCGGCCGTACATCAAGGCGGCGCGCGTCAGGCCGGGGATGGATTTGATACAATACGCGGCTGGCTTCCCGTCGGCGCAGGCCATCCTCCTCGATGCTTTCGTCGACGGTTACGGCGGCGGCGGCAAGGTTTTTGACTGGGCGCTGGTGCCGGACTCCCTGGGCAAGCCACTGATTCTCTCGGGCGGGCTGGATGCGGACAATGTCGCTGCGGCGGTACGCCGGCTACGCCCGGCAGCGGTGGATGTCTCGTCGGGCGTCGAGGCGAGCAAGGGAATCAAGGATGGCGCCAAGATTCGTGCCTTCGCAGCCGCGCTGCGGGCGACGGGAAGGGCCGTTTGATGCTGTGCAGGTGGTGCAAGCCGCCGCAAGGAGATTGTTGATGGCCGTTGATATTTATGATTTGCCGGACACTGCGGGCCATTTCGGCCAGTACGGGGGTGTCTTCGTCGCTGAAACCCTGATCGGCGCACTCGACGAACTGAAGGAAGCCTACGCCAGCGCGCAGCGCGATCCGCAATTCCTCGCCGAGTTCGACTACGAGCTGCGGCACTATGTCGGCCGGCCGAGTCCCGTCTACCACGCCAGGCGTTGGTCAGAACTGCTTGGTGGCGCGCAGATCTATCTCAAGCGTGAAGACCTGAACCACACCGGGGCGCACAAGATCAACAACTGCATTGGCCAGGCGCTGCTCGCCCGGCGCATGCAAAAGCCGCGCGTCATCGCCGAAACCGGCGCCGGTCAGCACGGCGTGGCGACAGCTACCGTGGCTGCGCGCTATGGCATGGAGTGCGTGGTCTATATGGGTGCCGACGACATCCAGCGGCAGATGGCCAATGTCTACCGCATGAAGTTGCTCGGGGCGACGGTGGTGCCGGTCACTAGCGGCTCGCGAACGCTCAAGGACGCGCTCAACGAAGCAATGCGCGACTGGGTGGCACAGGTTTCCGACACTTTCTACATTATCGGCACAGTGGCCGGTCCGCACCCATATCCGATGATGGTGCGCGACTTTCAGTCGATTATCGGTCGTGAATCGATTGCGCAGATGCTGGAGCACTGCGGTCGCCAGCCGGATGCGGTGATTGCCTGTGTCGGTGGCGGCTCCAACGCGATGGGCATTTTCCATCCCTATATCCCGGTGGCCGGGGTGCGTCTGATTGGTGTCGAAGCGGCGGGCGACGGGATCGCGACCGGGAAGCATGCCGCTTCGCTCACCGCTGGTCGCCCCGGCGTGCTGCACGGCAACCGGACCTATCTCCTGCAGGATGAGAACGGCCAGATCATCGAGACGCATTCGATTTCGGCGGGTCTCGATTATCCTGGGGTTGGCCCGGAGCATGCCTGGCTCAAGGATTGCGGCCGCGCCGAGTACGTCAGCATCGACGACGCCGAGGCGCTGCAGGCTTTTCACGACCTCTGCCGTCTCGAAGGCATTATCCCGGCGCTCGAATCGAGCCATGCCCTGGCCTACGCCAGCAAGCTGGCGCCGACTCTGCCCAAAGACAAGATCCTGCTGGTCAACCTTTCCGGTCGTGGTGACAAGGATATGCACACCGTTGCCGATAAATCGGGCATCAAATTCTGACCATGTCGAAAATAGAGGCGGTATTCGAGCGCTTGCGAGCGCAGGGGCGCAAGGCGCTGATCCCGTTCATCACCGCCGGCGACCCGGATCCGGCGCTGACCGTTCCCTTGCTGCATTCGCTGGTGTTGGCCGGCGCCGACATCATCGAACTTGGCGTGCCCTTCTCCGATCCGATGGCTGACGGGCCAACCATCCAGAGGGCCTCCGAACGGGCGTTGGCCAAGGGCGTAAGCTTACGGAAAGTGCTCGGGATGGTGGCCAATTTCCGTGCCGACAACAACGACACGCCGATTGTTCTGATGGGCTATGCCAATCCGATCGAGGCGATGGGAATCGAGGCTTTTGCCGCTGCGTCCTTCGACGCCGGGGTGGACGGCGTCCTGGTGGTCGACTACCCACCAGAGGAGGCGAGCGCCTTTGCGCAGACTTTGCACCGCCACGCGCTCGACCCGATTTTTCTGTTGGCGCCGACTTCCAGCGAGGCGCGCATGGCGCAGGTTGGTGCGCTGGCCAGTGGCTACATCTACTACGTATCGCTGAAAGGTGTCACTGGCTCGGCAGCGCTCGATGTCGCCGCGGTCGCTGCCCGCATCCCGGAGATTCGGGCACGCACCGGAGTGCCGGTAGGCGTCGGTTTCGGGATTCGCGATGCGGCGACCGCCGCGGCGGTGGCCGAACATGCCGATGCCGTGGTGGTCGGTAGCCGAATCATCGAAGAACTCGAGCGCTCGTCACCCGCAGAGGCCTGTGAGAAAGTGCGTGCCCTGGTCGCAGAACTTCGCCAGGGGATCGATACCGCAACGAATGCGTCGCGAGGAATGCCATGAACTGGTTGAGCAAGCTGCTACCACCGAAGATCAAGAGGAACGGCGCAGGTTCGGCGCGCAAGTCGGCGCTACCGGAGGGACTGTGGAGCAAATGCCCGAGCTGTGAGGCCGTGCTCTACGCCACGGACCTGGCCAGCAACTGTCACGTCTGCCCAAAGTGCGCTCACCACATGCGCGTAAACGCGCGCGCGCGAATCGAAATGCTGCTCGATGGCGAGGGGCGTGTCGAGATCGGCGGCGATGTCTTGCCGGTCGATTCGCTGAACTTCAAGGATAGCCGGCGTTATCCGGAGCGCTTGCAGGCGGCGACTACCGACACCGGCGAGACCGAGGCGCTGCTGGTCATGCATGGGACGTTGAAGACTCTGCCGGTAGTCATTGCCGTCTTCGAGTTCAACTTCATGGGCGGTTCGATGGGCTCGGTACTGGGCGAGCGCTTCGTGCGTGGCGTGCAAACCGCTGTCGAGCAGCGCCTGCCCTTCATCTGTGTCGCCTCGTCGGGCGGCGCACGCATGCAGGAAGGTCTTTTCTCGCTGATGCAGATGGCCAAGGTGACGGCCGTCTTGACGCTGCTTTCGCAAGCCAAGCTGCCGTTCATCTCGATTCTCAGCGACCCGACAATGGGCGGGGTGTCGGCATCCTTCGCCTTTATCGGCGATGTGGTGATTGCCGAGCCCGGAGCTCTGATCGGCTTTGCCGGCCCGCGGGTGATCGAGCAGACGGTTCGCGAAACTTTGCCGGAGGGTTTTCAGCGCTCCGAATTCCTGCTCGAGAAGGGGGCCATCGACATGATCGTCGACCGCCGCGAGATGAAGGATCGAGTCGCGGCTGTGCTGGCCCTGTTGCTGAGACTGCCAAGGCTCTGCAGTGAGGATAGCGGCATGAGCGGGCGGCAGGACAGCACCGCGTCGACAGTTTCTGCTGCCGTCGCGCCCGCCTCTCT
This sequence comes from Candidatus Accumulibacter phosphatis, assembly GCF_012939955.1. GTDB lineage: Bacteria > Pseudomonadota > Gammaproteobacteria > Burkholderiales > Rhodocyclaceae > Accumulibacter > Accumulibacter delftensis. Next base: position 19,451 of record NZ_SPMY01000008.1, on the reverse strand, counting down.
GGCGGCATGGCTGGCCCATCTCGAAAGCCTTCACCCCAAGGGAGTGGCGGGAATCGAGCTCGGGCTGGAACGTGTCTTGCTGGTCAAGGAGGCTCTCGGCCAGCAGTTGCACTGCCCGCTGATCACGGTTGCCGGGACCAACGGCAAGGGCTCGACCTGCGCCTACCTGGAAGCCATCTATACTTTTGCCGGCTATCGCGTTGGCTGCTATTCGTCACCGCATCTGCTCAGCTACAACGAGCGGGTGCGCATCGATGGGCGACCCGTAAGCGACGCGCTGTTGTGCGCGGCCTTCAGCAAAGTCGAGGCGGCGAGAAAGGCTTGCGCTGAGGTCGCGCTCACCTACTTCGAGTTCGGCACCCTGGCGGCACTGGAAGTGTTTGCTGCGCAGGAGGTCGAGGTGCTGATTCTTGAAGTCGGCCTCGGCGGGCGGCTGGATGCGGTCAATGTCTATCCTCCCGATTGCGCGGTGGTGACCAGTATTGCCCTTGATCACACCGAATGGCTGGGCTCGACGCGCGAAGCGATCGGCTTCGAAAAGGCCGGCATCTTTCGTGCCGGCAAGCCGGCGCTCTGCGCCGATCCCGATCCCCCCGCCTCGCTGATCGCACAAGCGCTCGCCGTCGGCGCCGATCTGCAGCTGCTGGGCCGCGACTTCGGTTATTTCGGGGACCAAACCCAGTGGACCTTCTGGGGGCGTGGCGGTTTGCGGCGAGGCGGCCTGGCCAATCCCGGTTTGCGTGGCCGTTGCCAGTTGCGCAACGCCTGCGCCGCGCTCGCCGCCGTCGAAAGCCTAAAGCTGCGGCTGCCGCTGTCAATGAGCGCAGTACGGCGCGGGCTCATCGAGCTGGATTTGCCCGGGCGCTTTCAGGTTCTTCCTGGCCGTCCGGCCATCGTCCTCGACGTTGCCCACAATCCGCAGGCCGTGGGCGAACTGGCCGACAACCTTGCCGGCATGGGCTTCTTCGCCAGGACTCTCGCCGTGGTCGGCATGCTTGCCGACAAGGACCTCGCCGGCTCGCTGGCCCCGCTGGCTGGCAAGGTCGATCATTGGCTGCTGGCCAATCTCGACGTGCCACGCGGTGCCTCGGCGGCCGCTCTGGCGGCGGTGGTGACGGCGTCTGGCCTCGGTGGTGAGATCGAATGTCTGCCCTCACCGGCGCAAGCCTTCGCGCGTTCTGCCAAGCTGGCCGGTGAAAATGATAGAATCGCCGTCTTTGGATCGTTCTACACAGTCGCGGCCGTCATGCGTAGCCTGCAGAACGGTCACTGATTGAAGCGACGGCAGTGGATTCCACGATGCAGATGACTGAATCAACCGACCCACAGTTACACCTCAAGAAGAAGGCACGTCGCCGCCTGGTTGGCGCGGTGGCGATTGCCGGACTGGCCGCGGTGGTCCTGCCGATGGTCATGGACGAAGAGCCGAAGCAAGTGGTGCAGGACATCCAGATCCGCATCCCGGGTCAGGACCAAAAGCTGTTCGATCCAGCCGAACTGGCCGCCCGCGCGTCGCCGTCGGCTGCCGTGGCCGCAGCTGGCGCAGAGCACGACGCCGCGCTGCCAGATGAGGCGGCAGCGGCAGAAGAGCCGATCGCGAAGGCGGTAGAAGAGAGCGCCAAAGCGAAAGCGGCCAAGCCTGTCGAGAAGTCGCCGCCGAAAAAAACCGAGATCCCGGTAGCGCCGCCTGCTCCTCCCATCGTCAAGAAGCCGCAACCCTTGCCGCCGCCGCCACCACCCGCACCGGTGGCGTCAGATGGGCAGTTCGTCATTATGGTCGGCGCATTCGCCGATCCTGAGAACGTCAAGAAGCTGGTTGCCAGCATCAATCGCATTGGCGTCGCCAACTATACTGAAATCCTCAATTCGCCGGCCGGGAAAAGAACGCGTGTGCGTGCCGGCCCCTTTCCGAACCGCGAGGCCGCTGAGAAAGCCCTCGAGAAGTTGAAAACGATCGGTGTTGGCGGAGTCGTCGCCGGCCGCTCATGACCGTTTTCGACTATGTCGTGCTGTTTGTCGTTGCTGTTTCCCTGGTAATCGGTATGTGGCGTGGCGTCGTTGGCGAGATCATCGCCCTGGTGGCGTGGGTGCTCGCCTTTTTTGCCGCGCGCTGGTGGGGCTCTCTGGTCGCCGCGGGCTTTACGTCGATTGCCGATCCGGCGCTGCGACTGGTCGCCGGCTGGGTGACCATCTTCGTCGCCGTGCTGGTGGTAATGGCACTGCTGCGCCTGGCCGTGCGTAGCCTGCTCAAGGCGCTGGGGATGACCTTGACCGATCGCCTGCTGGGAATCATTTTCGGTGCTGCCCGGGGTCTGGTGATCGTCCTGGTCCTGGTGGCCGTTGGCGGCATGACGTCGCTACCCAGCGAGAAGTGGTGGAGTGAGGCGTATTTTTCGGCGCCGCTCGAAACGGCAGTCCTGGCCAGCAAGCCATGGTTGCCATCAGAAGTGACTAAACGAATCAGGTTCGGCTAGGAAAAACACTATGTGCGGGATTCTCGGAGTTGTCGCCACCACACCGGTAAACCAGTTGCTTTATGATGGTTTGATGGTCCTGCAGCATCGCGGCCAGGACGCGGCCGGCATGGCGACAGTCGAGGATGATGCCTTCCACATGCACAAGGGCTCCGGGCTGGTGCGCGACGTCTTTCGCACGCGCAACATGCGCGCGCTACCGGGCAACATGGGAATCGCTCACTGCCGCTACCCGACCGCAGGTTCGGCGTTCGATTCCTCGCTGTCACAGCCTTTTTACGTTAACTCGCCATTCGGGATTGTTCTCGGGCACAACGGCAACCTGACCAACACCGAAGAACTCAAGAAGGAGATGTTCCGCCAGGACCTGCGGCACATCAATACCCATTCCGATTCGGAAGTGCTGCTCAACGCACTGGCGCACGAACTCCAGGCCACTGCCAAGGGCTATCGTCTGGATCTCGATACCATTTTTGGAGCGGTGTCGGCGGTTCATCGTCGCTGCCGAGGAGCCTATGCCGTGGTGGCGATGATCGCCGGTTATGGCATGCTCGCTTTCCGTGACCCCTTTGGCATTCGTCCACTGATCTTCGGCAGCAACGAGACGCCCGCGGGCACCGAGTATCTGTTTGCTTCCGAGTCGGTGGCGCTCGACACCCTGGGATTCAAAGTGCTACGCGACGTCGAGCCGGGCGAGGCCATTTTCATCGACCTCGAACACCGCATCCACCAGCGTCAATGCGCGCCCAATTCAGTGCTTGCGCCGTGTATTTTCGAGTTCGTCTATCTGGCACGCCCGGACTCGGTGATTGACGGCGTCTCGGTCTATGAAGCGCGGCTGCATATGGGCGAGCATCTGGCCGACAAGCTGGTGAAGCATATTCCGGTCGAAGAAATCGACGTGGTCATCCCGATTCCCGACTCCAGTCGCCCGTCGGCGATGCAGCTTGCGCAGCGCATCGACGTCCCCTATCGCGAGGGTTTCGTCAAGAACCGCTACATTGGTCGCACCTTTATCATGCCGGGTCAGGCAACACGCAAACGCTCGGTTCGCCAGAAACTCAATACCGTTGCCCAGGAGTTCAAGGGCAAGCGCGTGCTCCTGGTCGACGATTCGATCGTGCGCGGCACAACCAGCCGCGAGATCGTCGAAATGGCGCGCGCCGCGGGTGCACTGAAGGTCTACTTTGCCTCTGCTTCGCCGCCGGTGCGCTATCCGAACGTTTATGGAATCGACATGCCGACGCGCAGCGAGTTGATCGCCACCGGTCGCAGCGGCGAGGAAATCGCCCGTGAAATTGGTGCCGACGCGCTGGTGTACCAGGATCTCGACGCGCTGAAGGCGTCGATTCGAGAATTGAAGCCTTCGCTGTGCAACTTTGACACCTCGTGCTTTGATGGCGTCTATATTACCGGCGACGTCAGCCCGGCGTATCTGAATGCCATCGAACTGGCGCGCGAAGGTGACGGCGCGCCAGCGCGGGACGAGCGCTGGTCGTCGAATCAATTGCAGTTGAACCTGATGTCAGTAGATTGAAGATAAAGGCAATGCAAGCAATGGAAACAATCGACGCCCCTCGCAGCTATTCCCTGGAGACGCTGGCGGTGCGCGCCGGTCAGGAACGCAGCCAGTTCAACGAGCATAGCGAGGCGCTGTATCTGACCTCGAGTTTTGTCTTCGACAGCGCCGCTCAGGCAGCCGCTCGCTTTTCGGGTGAGGAAGAAGGGAACGTCTACTCGCGTTTTACGAATCCGACGGTGACGGCATTTCAGGACCGTCTCGCGGCGCTCGAAGGCGCCGAGGCTTGTGTGGCCACGGCATCGGGAATGTCGGCAATTCTCTCGCTGGTGATGGCGCTGTGCAGCAGCGGCGACCATATCGTCGCTTCGACGGGCTTGTTTGGCGCGACGCAACAGATGCTCGGCACTCTCATGCCACGCTTCGGGATTCAGACCAGCTTTGTCTCGCAGACCGATATCGCGGCCTGGGAAGCAGCGCTGCGGCCAGAAACCAGGCTCCTGTTTCTCGAAACGCCGTCGAATCCGCTGACCGCCATCGCCGATATCGCCGCGCTGGTCGCCATCGCGCACGCGCGCGGCATTCTGGTGGTCGTCGATAATTGCTTTTGCACACCGATTCTGCAGCGGCCGCTCGATCTCGGTGCCGATCTGGTGCTGCATTCGGCGACCAAATACCTCGACGGCCAGGGCCGGGTACTCGGTGGCGCCGTCGCCGGGCCGAAAAGACTGACCGACGAGGTGTTCAGGTTTCTGCGCACCGCTGGCCCGACGCTCTCCGCGTTCAACGCCTGGGTACTTCTGAAAGGCATGGAGACGCTACAGATTCGCATGCACGCACAGTCGGCGAAGGCGCTGCAACTCGCGCAGTGGCTAGAGCAGCACCCCCCGGGTGGCGCGTGTCTACTATCCTGGCCTGCCTTCGCATCCGCAGTTCGACCTGGCTTGTCGGCAGCAGAAAAGCGGTGGGGCGATCGTTTCCTTCACCGTCAAGGGGGCGCGTCAGGAAGCCTGGAAGGTGGTCGATAGCTGTCGTTTGCTGTCGATTACCGCCAATCTCGGCGATACCAAAACGACGCTCACTCATCCCGCCTCAACGACACACGGTCGTCTCACACCGGAGCAGCGTGCTGCGGCGGGCGTCAGCGAGGATCTGCTGCGCATTGCCGTCGGTCTCGAAGCCGTCGTCGACCTGCAGAACGACCTCGAAAGCGGTTTGGCGTCGATCTAGCGGCCGACGCTGCCAGGTTCCCGGCGCTTCGGTCGGGCGAGATCCTCACGCTCACCGGCGGCCTTCATCAGCGCCTCCTTGGCGTCTCTGGGCATCATCAGATAGGTCATCAGACTCGAGCCAATGCACACCAGCCAGAAGAGCAGAAAACCCGTCGAGTAGGTCGCGGTTAACGACCATTCGACACGCTGTCCGAAAAGGTATAACTGCTCTGGATCGATCATCGTAAAGAAGATCGTTTCGGCGATTCCGGCGGCGATAAACGCCGGCCAGAACACCCAAATCACGTATTTCATGGTCTCTCCCTGTTCCTGCTGTGCTTGATCGTGCTTGTTTCGACGCGGTTCAGACGGTATGTCAGCGGATCGAATAGACGTGCACTAGACCGCGAATGTCGCACAGACGGCGCTCCGGTTCAAGGAGTAAACCGCGCCGAGAAATGCCTGGCTACGGTAGAAGCAGGCGGTTGCGCTGGCGCTGGTCGTGCGCCAGCGTAGCGGTGAAGGGCCGGCTCAGTCTGCTGCGCTCGTCGCCGGGCTCTACGCCGGAGGACTGTCCTGTTTGCTGGCCAGCATCGCTTTCGTCCTTTGCGCCAAGTAGTCGCTAAACGCCAGGTCATGCTTGAGGATATGTTCGACCAACGACGCGCGGAGGAAGCGATGCGTGTCCATGTCGATCCGCAACGAGCCGGCGGCCAGTTCTTCGGAGAGACGAAAAAGCGCCATATAGAGTGCCTCGTGCAGCGCGCAATGTTCGGCATGAAGCGGATACTCGCTTTCCAGCATGGTCTCCTCCTCGTGGCGAAAATGTTCTTCCGAGTATTGAACCAGACGGTTGAAGACCTGTTCCATCGCCCTGCGATCGGCGCCGCCACGGTACTCGTTATGGAACTCGTTGATGAGATCGAAAAGAAAGCGATGCTCCTGGTCGATGTGCTCAACCCCGACGCGATACTGGTCTCGCCAGCTCAGAAAAGCCATTGTTTCTCCCGCTCAAGTGATCCCGGGCTCGGCCGGGGGCAGTGCGTGAAGGTGCTGCACGACTGCTTAGAGTACGTGATCCTGCGTCAGGAATCGAGGGTCTCCTGCTGGGACACACTGGCGACTAGTTCCCGGTCGCCAGCTGATTGTCCCCTATCCACCCCCCAAAAAAAAAAAAAGCGGGCGCCACGTGGGCGCCCGAAGGGGAGAGTTCATTAAGGCCGAAGGGTTCAGTAGTGGTAGGCCGACTCGCCGTGTGCGGTGATGTCAAGGCCTTCGCGTTCCTCGTCTTCCGGTACGCGCAAACCGATCACCAGGTCGACCACTTTGAAGGCCACGACCGACACGATGCCCGACCAGACGATTACCGTGCCCACGCCCCACAACTGGCTGATCACCTGCGCGGTCATGTCGTACTCGCCGACGGCGTTGGCGACATAGTCATAGACGCCGGTGCCGCCAAGCGAGGGCGAGGCGAAGACGCCGGTCAGGATGGCACCGAGGATGCCGCCGACACCATGGACGCCGAAAACGTCGAGGGAATCATCGGCGCCGAGAATATGCTTCAAACCATTGACGCCCCACAGGCAGACCACGCCGGCCAGCAGGCCAATGGCGATGGCGCCCATTACTCCGACGAAACCTGCTGCCGGGGTGATGGCCACCAGCCCGGCAACTGCTCCGGAAGCGGCGCCAAGCATCGAAGGTTTTCCTTTGATCATCCATTCGGCGAGCATCCAGGAGAGTGTTGCACAAGCCGTTGCCAACCAGGTATTGACCATCGCCAGAGCCGAGCCACCGCTGGCCTCCAGTGCCGAGCCGGCGTTGAATCCGAACCAGCCAAACCACAGCAGCGAGGCACCGATCATGGTGAAGGTCAGGCTGTGCGGCGCCATCGATTCGCGGCCGTAACCAATCCGCTTGCCGATCATGAAGGCGCCGACCAGTCCGGCGATAGCGGCGTTGATGTGCACCACGGTGCCGCCGGCAAAGTCGAGAGCGCCTTTCTGGAACAGGAAGCCGGCGGTCTTGCCGGCGGCTTCGCCGGCAGCGGCGTCGATATAGGCATCCGGACCCGCCCAGTACCACACCATGTGCGCCATGGGGGGCGTAGGAGAGCGTGAACCAGATGATCATGAACACCAGGATTGCGGCAAACTTTGCGCGTTCGGCGAAAGCGCCGACGATCAGGCAGCAGGTGATCGCTGCGAAAGCGCCCTGGAAGATGACAAAGGTCAGCTCGGAGATGAACACGCCCTTGGAGAAGGTGGCGCCAAGCGAGTCGGCGGTAATTCCTTTCAGGAAGGCCTTATCGAGCACCCCGAAGAAACTGCCGCCTTCAGTGAACGCCAGCGAGTAGCCATAGACCACCCACAGCACGCTGATCAGCGAGAAGGTCACAAAGACCTGCATCAGTACCGAGAGCATGTTCTTGGTGCGCACCAGCCCCCCATAGAAGAGGGCCAGCCCGGGCAGCGACATCAGGATGACCAGCGCGGCGCAGACCATGATCCAGCCGTTGTCTGCCTTGCTGAGCTGCGGCGCTGCTTCGACTGCAGCGACGGCGCTGGCGGTGGCTGCGACTTCTGCAGCCGCTGCCGGAGCCTGCGCCAAGGTCATCGCGTGGCTCACCGCGCTGACCCCGGCCGGCGTCTCGTCAGCCCATGCCGGGGCGCCGATAGCGACGGCTCCGACCAGGGCGAGAATGGTAAAAAGGTGCTTCATGGCAGGCTCCTCAGAGGGCTTCCTCACCGGTTTCACCGGTGCGGATGCGAATGACTTCTTCAACGGTGGTGACGAAGATCTTGCCGTCGCCGATCTTGCCGGTGCTCGCCGACTTTTCGATGGCCTCGATCACCTGCTCGAGGATGTCGTCGCGGATCGCCGCTTCGATTTTTACTTTCGGGAGAAAATCGACGACGTACTCGGCACCGCGGTACAACTCGGTGTGCCCTTTCTGACGTCCGAAGCCTTTGACTTCGGTGACCGTGATCCCTTGCACGCCGATCGCCGACAGCGCTTCTCGTACTTCGTCAAGCTTGAACGGCTTGATGATGGCAGTAACCAGTTTCATGTTGCACTCCATGTCAGGTGAGGGCGAAGCCTCTCCGATTGAACCAAAAAATTGTCCAGACGCTACGCTTCAAAGGCTGTGCGGCGTCTTCCGTTGAGGAAGGGCCTGTGGTCTGCGTGGCGGCCACAGTGCGGCGGTGAACGGCGCGGCAAGAGCACTATTTTTCATGCGTGAGCCCTCCAACAAAGCGAACGACGAAAGAAAAGAATTGCTACCCAGCTATTAGCAGGTTTCGTGCCAGGTTTGTTTTGCTTGAGTAATCAGTGCTCTGCGCAATCTGTGCGGCGCAGACGGCTGCTTGTTGCACTGCCATAGAGCAGCGCCTATAGGCGCATGCACTAGTCTGGTGCGCGCCTGCTTGCGCGCCGTGCCTGTGCTAAACTCGACGCACTCAGAAACCAGAACCCGTCGGTGATTCACATGCTCGACCCCAGAATTCTCGAAGAACTTGGCGCTCGACTGGGTGGCCTCATCGCTGCCAGCCCTGCTGCGGATATCGACAAGAACGCACGTGCGCTGCTCGCCAGTTTCTTCAGCAAACTCGATCTGGTCAGCCGCGAGGAGTTCGATATCCAGACCCAGGTTCTACAACGCACCCGGGAAAAATTGAAGGCCCTCGAACTGCGCCTGGAGCAGCTGGAAAGCCCACCCGACCCGTCGGCCTGAGCAGGGGGCTTCGGCGCCGAGGCCAGAACGCTTTTCCCGCTTGCTGGCCGCCCCCTTCCAGCCCCTGGCCTGTGCATTGACCATCAACCCCGATGTCGCTTGCCATTGTTCATAGCCGCGGACTGGACGGACTTTCTGCCCCGGAGGTCGCCGTCGAGGTGCATCTCGCGGGTGGTCTGCCGAGCGTCACGCTGGTTGGCTTGCCGGATACCGAGGTCAAGGAAGCGCGCGATCGGGTCAGGGCTGCGCTGCAGAACTCGGGCTTTGCTTTTCCCAGCAAACGGATCACGGTCAACCTCGCGCCGGCCGATCTGCCCAAGGAGTCGGGCCGTTTCGACTTGCCGATTGCGCTCGGTATCCTGGCGGCTTCAGGCCAGATTCCCGACGCCGCGCTGGCCGACCATGAATTCGCGGGCGAACTGTCGCTCTCGGGCGAACTGCGGCCGATCCGTGGCGCTTTGGCGATGGTCCTCGCCGCCGGTGGTCAGGGGCGAAGCTTTGTCCTGCCAACGAGCAGTGCGCGTGAGGCTGCGCTGGCCGGCCAGGTGCGGGTGCTCGCCGCCAATACCTTGCTTGAGGTTTGTGCCCACCTGACGGGGCAGGGGGTCCTGGCCGAATGTCTGCCGGCAGACGAAAGCATCGCTGTCGGCAGCGACTATCCCGATCTGGCTGACGTGCGCGGGCAGGCACAGGCTAAACGCGCGCTCGAAATTGCTGCCGCTGGTGCGCATTCGATTTTGCTTGCCGGCCCGCCGGGTACTGGCAAATCGATGCTCGCCAGCCGTTTGCCGGGCTTGCTGCCACCAATGACCCTGGCCGCCGCGCTCGAGTCAGCGGCAGTGCTGTCCTTGGCCGGGCAGTTTCGCCCCGAGTTTTTCCGCCGCTACCCCTACCGGGCGCCGCACCACACGGCGTCGTCGGCAGCGCTGGTCGGTGGCGGCAGCGTGCCTCGTCCCGGTGAAATCTCGCTGGCGCATCACGGGGTCCTGTTCCTCGACGAGATTCCCGAGTTCGATCGGCGAGTGCTCGAGGCGCTGCGCGAGCCCCTCGACAGCGGTCGCATCCATATTTCGCGCGCCGCCCGCCAGGCCGAGTTTCCGGCCCAGTTTCAGTTGGTCGCGGCGATGAATCCCTGCCCCTGCGGCTATCATGGCGACTCAACTGGCCGCTGCCGCTGCACCGCCGAGCAAGTGCGGCGTTATCGGAGTCGGCTCTCTGGTCCGCTGCTCGACCGCATCGATCTGCAGATCGAAGTTCCCGCCTTGCCGGCCGAAGCGCTGCAAAAACCGGCGGATGGCGAAGCGTCGGCGGTCGTTCGTGGCCGCGTCGCGCTGGCGCGGGAGGTGCAGATAAAGCGCCAGGGGAAAGCCAACGCACATTTGACGACCCGGGAAATCGACCAGTTTTGCCCGCTCGAAGCGGCCGCTGCCGGCCTGCTGGAACACGCCATCAGGCACTTTGACCTTTCTGCTCGCGCTTACCATCGTGTACTAAAGCTGGCCCGCACAATTGCCGATATAACAGCTGTTGGTACGATCGAGGCGCAGCATGTTGCTGAGGCCGTGCAGTACCGCCGGATAGCGAAAGATTGACGTGCTTGATTCTGAAACTTTGCCCGCTCAACGCGGCATCGGATCGGTCCTGGCCGCTCTGGCCACGCTTGGTCCCTTCTCGATCGACACCTACCTGCCGTCGTTCGGGGACATTTCCCGGTCGCTGCTGGCGACGCCGCAGGAAGTCCAGCAGACCCTGGTGGCTTTCTTGCTGCCCTTTGCACTAATGACCCTGTGGCATGGCCCGATCTCTGATGCGCACGGCCGTCGCCGGGTAATTCTTGTGGCTGTGGCACTTTTTGCGCTGGCCTCGCTGGGCTGCATTTTCGCCACACGCATTGAACAGCTGTGGCTGCTGCGCGTCGTGCAGGGGATGACCGCTGGTGTCGGCATGGTCGTCAGTCGGGCGATCGTGGGGGATCTCTACCACGGCGCGCGCGCGCAGCGACTGATTGCGCAGATCATGATCATGTTTGCGGCGGCGTCGGTGATCGCACCGGTGCTCGGCGGTTGGCTACAAACCTGGTTTGGCTGGCGTGCGGTGTTTGCGCTGCTGGTCTTGCTTAGCGTTGCCCTATGGCTGGCCTGCTGGAAGTTCCTCCCGGAAACGCTGCCCGTGCACCGGCGCCAGTCGCTGCACGTCGACTATCTGGCAAAGGCCTACTGTGGCGTGCTCGGCTCACCATCCTTTCTGCTGATCTGCGGCGCGCTGGCCTTCAACTTCGCCGCTTTCTTCATCTACGTGTTGTCGGCACCGGTTTTCCTGGTCCGCCACCTGGGGGTTTCGGAGACCGGTTTCCTGTGGCTTTTCGGGCCGGCGATGGGCGGTCTGGTGCTTGGCGCGTGCTTGTCCCGCGCGCTCGCCAAGCGCTGTTCTCGCGCCCGGACGATTATCGCCGGCTACCTGATAATGGGGGTTGCGGCGACCCTTAACCTGGGCTTGAATCTGGGCAGCGTAGTGGCGCTGCCGTGGAGTGTCTTGCCGCTGTTCGTTTTCACCCTTGGCATGTCATTGCAAATCCCCAGCCTGACCCTGCTCGCCTTGGACATGTTTCCGGACCAGCGCGGCCTTGCCGCCTCCTGCCAGGCATTCGTGCAGGCCGCGGTCAATGTGCTCGCTGCCGCGCTGATTGTGCCTGTGCTGTGCGAATCGACGCTGAGCCTGGCGCTCGGCATGGCGGGCCTGAGCTTGCTCGGCGCTGCGGCCACTGCCACCCATTATTGGCCAAGCATCGGCGAGGTCTTAGGCGATTTCTATAAAACAACCTACCATCTTGCTTGTCTTTTCGCCCGTCTTCGGTGTTGCGACAACAGTTACATAGTTCGACTATGCGCCGGTTGTCGCGCCTTGAAGACGACCGAAAATCCGGCGCAATTTGGTACGTTCTTTTCCGGCAATCGCCTTATTTGCTCTGTTGGCAAGCGGTTTCCTTGGCAAACGGGATCAGGCAGAGTGAAATGACCAGGCAGCCGGCCATCAGGCTGAATCCGGCCTGATAAGCGGTGGCGTCGTAAAGGCGGACGCCAGCTGCCGTGGCACCCAGCCAGTTGTCGTCGAGTACCCAGCCGACGGCCGGTTGCAGCAACATGCCGCCGAGTAGCGGTCCCATGTTGCAGATTCCCGAAGCGGTGCCCATCAGGCGGGCCGGCACCGATTCCTTGGCGAAAGCGAAGCCGATGATCAGGTTGCCAGAGACCAGGCCGGTGAACAGCAAGGTGACGATCAGCAACCAGATTGGTAGCGGCGCGAAAATGACCACCAGCCAGCCGGCGAGCGCCGCGGCGGTGGTCCAGACATAGAGCGGTCGCCGGCGGCCCATGCGTTGGGAGAGGGTACCGAGGACGGGTCCGCCGACCGCCCAGGCGATCAACAGGAGCGAGGTGATCGCTGCGGCGCTGTGGGTGTCGAGGCCGTGTACCTGGCGCAGATAGGGCACACCCCACAGGCCGGCAAAGGTAAGTACCGATCCGGCAATGCCGATCGGGGTGATCAGCAGAATCCAGGTGTTGCGGTAGGAGAGGACTTCGGCCATGCCGCGCAGGATCGAGCCGCGGTGCCCGCTGCCGTGCGCGGAATGCGCATGGCTGTCAAAAGCGCAGTCGACGGGGTCGTCGCGCACGCGCAGCCAGATGGCGACTGCCAGCAGCGCGGTCAGCGCTGCCGTGACACCCATCACCGAGCGCCAGCCCCAGGCTTCGATCAGCATGCGCAGAGGGACGCCGGCGATCACCCCGCCGACGACGCCAAAAACCAGAGCCAGTCCGGAGGCAAGGGCAAATTGCTGCGGTGCAAACCAATGGCTGGCGAGCTTGAGCATCGAGACGAAGGCGACGGCGACCGAGGCGCCGATCAGCAGACGTCCACTATTCGCCCACCACAGATCAGGGGCGCTGGCGAACAGCGCGCTGCCGATGGCCGCGACCAGCGCGCCCGCGGCCAGCAGACGGCGCGGTCCCCAACGATCAGCGATGATCCCGGTCGGGATCTGCATCACCACATAGGAGTAGAAATAGAAGGCCGAGAGATTGCCGAGTTCGGTGGCCCCGATCGAGAAGTCGATCATCAGCTGGTCGGTCATTACCGCCGGCGCGACGCGCTGGTAGAAACCGATCAGATAGAGCAGAGCGCCCAGCCCCCAGACACTCCAGGCGAGGGAGGCGGGTGGGTAGCCACGCGGGGCGGTGTTCAAGGTCGCTCCTGGCGACGGCTCACGGCGCGGGCGCCGGCGCAGGCCGAGCGAGGCTGCCGCCGCCCGCTTCCGAGCCGGGCCCAGGGCCAGCCAGGCGGGGGCGGCTGCGGTGCAGTGGCTTGCTTACTCGCGGCTTCGCTCGGGCTCAACAGTCTTCCATGCACGGGTGTCGTCTATACTCGTGGCTTCGTGGCACCGATTCTAGCCGCAGTGAGTGGAGCGCGGTAAAACATGTCGATCAGACGCTTGCTAGGTGTTTTTCTTTCCGGACTGGTCGCTCTTGCGTTTTCGGCATGCGACGCCGACAAGCTGAGCAAGCTCAAGCCCGGCATCACCAGCGCCGATGAAGTGCGCCAACTGATGGGCGAGCCAAGCCTGGAGTGGGTGGAAACCGACGGTGCGCGGGTCTGGGAGTATCCGCGTACGCCCCAGGGCATCGTCAACTACATGCTGGTCATCGGTCCGGACAAGGTCTTGCGCGAAGTGCGGCAGGTGCTGACCGAGGAGAACTTCGCCAAGGTCCGGCCGGGCATGAGCAGCGACGAGGTGCGTTACCTGCTCGGCCGACCGGCGCACGAGCTCTATTTTTCACTCAAACAAGAAAAAGTATGGGACTGGAAAACCAAGGTCGAAGGGGGAATGACCTGGTATTTCAACGTCCATTTCAACAATGATGGAGTGGTTACCAGGACCAGTACCAACTTCACGCCCGGCCCTTGACGCCGCGCTTGTGTCCACGCCCGTCGCTGAAGCGGATGGCCAGGGTATCCCGGGGTATACTTCGCGGATTCGCTGAACAAGAAAAATAAGGGGAAGTTTCGTGGACGCGCTGCACATTACTCTCGATCAGTCCGAAATTCCGACGCACTGGTATAACGTGGTCGCCGACCTGCCGACACCGCCGCTGCCGCCGCTTGCCGCGGACGGCCAGCCGGTTTCACCGGAGCAGATGGGGGCGATCTTTCCGGCGGCGATCATCGAGCAGGAAATGTCGAGCGAGCGCTGGATTCCGATTCCCGAGCCGGTCCGCGAAATTTACCGCCTGTGGCGTCCGTCGCCCTTGATTCGCGCTCGTCGACTCGAAGAAGTACTCGGCACACCGGCCCGGATTTACTACAAGTACGAGGGGGTTTCCCCGGCCGGTTCGCACAAGCCCAATACCGCCGTACCGCAGGCCTTCTACAACCAGCAGGCAGGCATCAAACGGATCACCACCGAGACCGGTGCCGGCCAATGGGGTTGCTCGATGGCCTTCGCCGGCCAGATGTTTGGCCTTGACGTGCGGGTCTACATGGTCAAGATCAGCTACCAGCAAAAACCCTTCCGGCGTTCGATGATGCAGACCTGGGGCGCCGAGGTGTTTGCCAGCCCTTCGCCGATGACGCAGAGCGGGCGCGATCTGCTGGCCAGAGATCCCGACAGCCAGGGTTCGCTCGGAATTGCCATTTCCGAGGCCGTCGAAGAGGCGGCTGGGCGCGCGGATACCAGTTATGCGCTCGGCTCGGTCCTCAATCACGTGGCGCTTCATCAGACGATCATCGGTCAGGAAGCCAAGAAGCAGTTCGCTAAGGTCGGTGATTGGCCGGACGTCATTTTTGCGCCTTGTGGGGGCGGATCATCGTTTGCCGGCGTCGCCTTTCCGTTCATCGCCGACAACGCCGCCGGTGGCCGAAACGGTCGCCCGACACGGCTGGTGGCCGTCGAGCCGACTTCCTGCCCGAGCTTGACGCGCGGTGCCTACGCCTACGACTTTGGCGATGCCTCCGGCTTCACGCCGTTGATGAAAATGTACACCCTCGGGCATGACTTCATGCCCCCAGGAATCCATGCCGGCGGATTGCGTTACCATGGTGATTCGCCGCTGGTTTCGCAGCTCTATCACGAAGGCTTGATCGAGGCAGTTGCGGTCTCGCAGCTCGCCACCTTTGAAGCCGGCGTGATGTTTGCTCGCGCCGAGGGGATCATTCCCGCCCCGGAGTCGAATCACGCGCTGCGAGCGGCGATCGACGAGGCTTTGCGCTGTAAACTGACCGGCGAAGCGACAACGATCTTTGTCAATCTCACCGGCCACGGGCACTTCGACATGGCTGCTTACGACCGCTATTTCGCCGCTGAGCTCGATGATTTCGATTACCCCGCTGAAGCCATCCGGGCTTCACTCGAACACTTGCCCAAGGTCGGATAAGCGCCTCGATGCGAATCACCGTTTTCCTGCTGCTGCTCGTCAACCTGCTGTTGTTCGTATGGACGCAGGGTTACCTGGGTGCGTCGGTCAACCCTGATGCGAGGCGCCTTGCACAGCAACTGCTGCCAGAGCGTGTGCGTATCGTTTCGCGTGGCGAGCCACCGCCGACCGCGAAGAAGAAAACGGAAGCTGAGAAAGTGGTCGAAAGAGTAGTCGAAAAAAGTGGTCGACAGCGAGAGCGACAAGAAGCCGCCCGTCGAGAGCTGCCAGCTATGGAGCAAGCTGGCCGCTAGCGATGCCGATCAGGTCGAGCACCTGCTGTCGGAACGATTTTCAGCGTTCAAGGGGAAACGTCGTAGCGTTGGCGAGATCACTGGCTATTGGGTCTTCATCCCACCGCTTGTCAACAGGGAGGAAGCGGTTAGGAAAGTGGCCGAGTTGCAAGAGCTCGGCGTAAAGGATTATTTCATTGTGCCGAGCAGTGGCTCCCGCCCGCTGGCTATTTCCCTGGGAACCTATCGCGGCGAGGAGGCCGCCAGGGTGCGGCTCGAAGCGCTACGCGCCAAGGGGGTACGCTCGGCTAAAATTGGCGAGCGCAGGAGCGAGCCGACATTCAGTACGCTCGAAATCCTTGGCCCGGAGGCGGATATGGGCGCGCTGCGTGAGGCGATTGTGGCGCTGCTGCCGAAGGCCGTGGCGGCCCCTTGTTCGGCGTCGGTTGAGGTGATGCCATGAGCTTTGTGGTAGGTCTGACCGGCGGCATCGGCAGTGGCAAGAGTACGGTCGCTGAGCTTTTCGCCGCGCGTGGCGCGGTACTCGTCGATACTGACGCCATTGCCCATGAACTGAGCGGCCCGCAGGGTGCGGCCATGGCCGCCATTCGCGCCGCTTTCGGCGACACCGTTTTGCGTCCCGACGGCGGTCTCGATCGGGCCGCGATGCGTCGCCTGGCCTTCGCTGATCCACTGGCCAGGACGAAGCTCGAAGAGATCCTGCATCCGCTGATTCGGCTACGCAGCGACGCCTGTTGCACCGCTGCCGAGCACGCACCGTACGTCCTGTTGGTCGTGCCCTTGCTGGTGGAAACCGCGAGCTATCGTCAGCGCGCCGATCGAGTGCTGGTCATCGATTGCGACGAGGCTCTGCAGATTGCCCGGGTGACGGCGCGAAGCGGCCTTAGCGCCGCGGCAGTGCAGGCGATCATGGCGACGCAGGCGACCCGTGCGCAGCGGCGAGAGGTGGCCGACGATGTGCTGCTCAACGAGGGGGGACTGGACGCCTTGCTGCCAGAGATTGACGGCCTGCACCGGCGCTATCTGGCGCTGGCTAGTGCCAAACTTCATGCTGGACGTTGAGGTTTTGTTGCAAATGCTTCAGAATTATTGAAAATTCCCGTTTCTGACGCTGGCGGAAGTGTGATTACCTACGAATATCCTTTCAATGAACGCATACGCACCCTGTTGCGTCTGGAGGACTTATTCCAGAAGGTCGGCCGCTTCATGCAGCGTGACGGGGCGCACGAGCACCACGTCGCGCTGCTGACCCTGTTCGAGATTCTCGATGTCTCCGGGCGGGCCGATCTGAAAATGGACTTGATTCAGGAACTGGAACGACAGCGCCAGAGCCTGCTCGCTTATCGCAACAACCCCGAGATCTCTGAAGAAGCGCTTAACCTTGCCCTTCAGGAGATCGAGCAGGCGTCGGCAGCCCTGCTCGCCATGACCGGCAAGATCGGCCAGCATTTGCGCGACAACGACTGGCTGATGAGCATCAAGAGTCGCGCCAGTATTCCCGGGGGCGTCTGCCAGTTCGACCTGCCGTCATACCACTACTGGCGGCATCAGGCGCCAGGCGCACGGCGTGAAGCACTGCTGGGCTGGCTGCAACCGATGTTGCCCTTGCGTGATGCCCTGGCCATCGTCCTGCGCTTATTGCGTGCGAGCGGTCATGCCGAACATCACGTGGCGGCCAATGGTGCGTTCCAGATGATGCTTGGCGGCAGCAGTTCGCAGATGGTACGCATTTCTCTGAAACTCGATGATCCTTATATCCCCGAGATCAGCGCCAACAAGTATGCCCTGAATATCCGCTTCACTCATCCAGACAGCGATCATCGACCGCGTCAGTCGGATAGTGAAGTCGAATTCGACATGCTCTTCTGTAATCTCTAGGCGGCGACTAGCGAGTATGTTCTGCCGGGCCGCCCCCGGATCGCTTGCTTTCCCCTTGCTTCCGGACGCTTGTCCGCCCGCCCGAAAGCCGACCGATGTTCCGCACTCTCAATCAACCCGCCTTGTGGGCAATCACGCTGTCGGCTGCCGGTATCCTGATGGTGAGCATGGGCGCCCGGCAATCGCTCGGGCTTTTTCTCTCGCCGCTGAATTCCACGACCGGACTTGGCGTCGTATCGATCAGCCTGGCGATGGCCGTCGGGCAATTCACCTGGGGCGCCATTCAGCCAATCGCCGGCGCGGTTGCTGACCGCTACGGGCCGGGGCGGGTGCTGCTTGGCGGGCTGCTGCTGCTTGCGTCCGGCAGTGCGATGACGCCGTTCATGAGCAGCACCACCGGTTTGATCGTTTCGCTCGGCCTGTTCTCGGCGATTGGCTCCGGTGCCGGCAGCTTCTCGGTGCTCATCGCTGCCTCGAGTCAGCGCCTGCCGCCCGCAGCGCGTGCGGCTGCTTCCGGGGTGATCAATGCTGGCGGATCGTTCGGGCAGTTTGTCTTCGCGCCCATCCTGCAGGCCCTGATCCAGACGCTTGGCTGGATGGGGGCGATGTGGTCGCTGGCGCTGATGACTCTGGCGGCAACGCCGCTGGTGCGCGTGCTGTCGCGGCCAATTGAAGAGCGGCCAGCGCCCGCTGCCGGTGAAGCGGGCCTGTGGCAGAGCGTGCGTGCTGCCGTCGGCGATGGCAGCTACCAGCTGCTCAATCTCGGGTTTTTCAGCTGCGGCTTCCACATTGCTTTTCTGGTGACCCATTTGCCAGGCGAGGTCGCCCTATGCGGCTTGCCGTCGGCAGTCGCCAGTTGGTCGCTGGCGATCATCGGACTGACGAATATCTTCGGCAGCCTCTACGCGGGTGCCTGGGTTGGTCGCTATCGGAGCAAATACGTTCTGTTCTGGATGTACGCCTCGCGCGCGGCGCTGATCGCCGTCTACCTGGCGGCACCGAAGACTGATCTGACTTTCTACCTCTTCGCCGCGGGGCTGGGTTTCACCTGGCTGGCGACGGTGCCACCAACGGCGGCGATCGTCGGCAAGCTCTTTGGCGTGCGCTATCTGGGGACGCTGTTCGGCATGACTCTGCTCTCGCACCAGATCGGCGGCTTCTTTGGCGCCTATCTTGGCGGCCTGGCACTGACGCAGTTCGGCGACTACGAATGGATGTGGTACGCCGACATTGCGTTGGCGGCTGTGGCGGCGCTGCTGAACCTGCCGATCCGGGAAGCGGCGCTACCCAGACCGGCCGTTTGATCAGGAAAACCGGCTTGCCGCTCGGCGACGGGCATTCAGTACTTCAGCGCTGCAGCGCGTCGCAGCGTTGTCGGTAGGCCGCTTGGCGCGAGCGCGCCGGCCAGTGCTGCAAGCGCGTATGCTCGGTCCCCGGAAGCGGCTCGACAGCTTGGCCGATGCCGCATCAGTGCTGCCGGTGGCTGAGTCTTTCTAGCAGCCTGTCGGACTTGACTCCGGTCAAGTCCGCGAATTTCACTATGCGGAATAAAAAAAGTCGGATTTCCTTGATTTGCCGGCTTTTCCGAGGGTTTCCCCCTCATTTTTCCTACTGTGGACGCAATACGGCCAAGCGCTTCAAATTCCATGCCATGCAAACCAGCGTCCACTCACCGGTGACCTTCTTCAAACCGCGCAGTGAGAAGCGGCGAAATCCCATCACCGACTTGATGATCCCGAACACCGGTTCGATGGTCTGCTTGCGTAGCGCGTAACGCGCTCGCCCTTCCTTGGTCTTCAGCCGATGGGACATGGTCTGCACGGGTGTGGCACCCTCAGGCAACGACGCCGGCTCACTGTGGCGCTCCCGCCAGCCCGGGTGGTGCTCGTCGCGAGCGACAGCGATCAGG
>NZ_SPMY01000079.1 GCF_012939955.1 Candidatus Accumulibacter phosphatis | reverse complement strand
AGGTCGCCTGTTCCAGCCGGCGGCTGGAGAAAATACCCGTCGCGTAGCCATAGACCAGAATCGCCCAGCAGCGTCGCCGGATGATAGGCTTTCGATCCGCGCCCAGCGTACTGTTGAATGAGTTTGGAAAGATCAAGCTGGTCGATCACGTCAACAATGAACCGGGCCAGATGATCCTGGTTCAGCCAATCGTCCAGTGACGGCGGGAGTAGATAGTCGGTCTTGCGGTCAGCGACAATGAAGTGGGCCATGTGACGACTCGGTAGCTCGAACAAAGTATGAGTTTATCATGTGCGGTTCACGGCGCTGGGAAAGTCCGACAGGCTGCTAGGTTGCTGACGTTGAGGGGAGCCGCAATCCAGGATCAAAGCTTTCCGGAAAGCACGACCTCGCATTCAGAATCGCCAAGCTTACTGATAGGCACCGACAGGAAACAGGGCGGGCGCCGCGTCCAACTACGCACGCCACCACAAAGTACCATTACCACGCGAGCGTTTAATGGGAAAGGCGCGCAAGCGACTCACAAACCTCCCTTCTCCTCTTGCGGGAGAAGGGCCGGGGGTGAGGCGGGGTCGGTCTTGCCCAGATGCTTCAGCCACTCGCTGAAGCGGTCGAGGTAGAGGTAGATCACCGGCGTGAAATAGAGTGTCAGGAACTGCGAGAAGAGCAGCCCGCCGACCACCGCCAGGCCCAGCGACTGCCGGCTGGCGCCGCTGGCTCCGAAGGCCAGGGCGATCGGCAACGTGCCCAGCAAAGCCGCCATAGTGGTCATCATGATCGGCCGGAAACGTACCAGGCACGCCTCGTAGATCGCCTCGCCAGGCGCTTTGCCGTGGGTGCGCCGCGCCTCGACGGCAAAGTCGACCATCATGATCGCGTTCTTCTTGACGATGCCGACCAGCATGATGATGCCGACATACCCGTACATGTCGAGTTCCCGCCCGAAAATGGCCAGGGTGACCAGCGCCCCCAGCCCGGCGGTCGGCAATCCCGAGAGGATGGTGAGCGGATGGATGGTGCTTTCGTAGAGGATGCCAAGCACGATGTAGATGACGAACACCGCCATCAGCAGCAGGATGCCCATGCCGGCCAGTGATGACTGGAAAGCCTGCGCCGCGCCCTGGAAGCTGCCGAGCAGCGTTTCGGGGATGCCAAGCTTCTCCTGCATGGCGTGGACCTCGGCGATGGCGGTGGACAGCGACACGCCCGGCGCCAGGTTGAACGAGAGCGTGACCGCCGGCACCTGCCCCTGATGGTTGATGGTCAGCGGCGCCACGCCGGTACTCAGGCGGGTGACCGCGTTGAGCGGCACCAGCGCTCCCTTGCTCGAACGGACGTGCAGCAGCGCCAGGGCTGCCGGGTCGGTCTGGAATTTGGGCTCGACCTCAAGGATCACCCAGTATTCGTTGGTCGGCGTGTAGATGGTCGACACCTGGCGCTGGCCATAGGCGCTGTACAGCGCATCCTCGATCTGCGCCGGCGTCACTCCCAGCGCGGCGGCCTTGTCGCGATCGATTTCGACCGCTACCTTGGGCGTGCGGATCTGCAGATCGCTCGATACGTCCTGCAGCCCCGGCAGCCCACGCAGCTTTTCCTCGAGAATCGGCGCCCAGTGATGGAGCTCGTCGAGGTCGGCATCCTGCAACGTGTATTGGTACAGGCTCTTGGTCAGCCGACCACCGATGCGGATCGTTGGCACGCTCTGCAGGAAAACCTTGATCCCCGGCACCTCCGTCAGCTCGGGCCGCAACTCCTGAATGATCTTCTCAGGGCTGGCGCGCTCGCCGTAAGGCTTCAGGACGATCAGCATGCGCCCCAGGTTGAGCGTCTGTGAGAAGCCCGAGGTACCGATGAAGGACATTACCGTGGCGACGTTCGGATTGGCCTGCACCAGCCGCGCCACCTGCCGCTGCTTGTCCATCATCGCCTCGAATGAAACATCCTGCGCCGCTTCGGTAAAGGCGAAGATCTGTCCGATATCGTCGCTCGGCAGGAAGCCCTTGGGCGTATGGATGAACATCGCGGCAGTGGCCACGACCACCAGCAGGAAGGTCGCCATGGTCGTCCGCGGGCGCGCCAGCACGCGCAGCAGGCTGCGTTCGTAGGCGCGTCGCCAGGCGTCGAAGATGCGCTCCGAGGCCTGATACAGGCGGCCGTGCCGGGCGTGATCGGTCGGCTTGAGCAGGTGCGCGGCAAGCAAGGGCGTCAGCGTCAGCGAGACGAAGCCGGAAACCAGCACCGCGACCATGATGGTCACCGCGAACTCATACAGGAGACGGCCGAGAATGCCGCCCATGAACAGCACCGGAATGAACACCGCGACCAGCGACAGGGTCATGCTCAACACCGTGAAGCCGATTTCCTCGGTGCCATTGAGCGTCGCTTCGAGCGGACTCTCGCCCATCTCCATATGGCGGGTGATGTTCTCGAGGACAACGATGGCGTCGTCGACGACGAGGCCAACACACAGGGTCAGCGCCATCAGCGAAATGTTGTCGAGGCTGAAACCCAGCAGGTACATCACCGAGAAGGTGCCGATGATCGACATCGGCAGTGCCAGGCTGGGGATCAGCGTCGCCGAGACATTGCGCAGAAAGATGAAAATGACCATCACCACCAGCGCCAGGGCCAGCAGCAGGGTGAACTTGACGTCCGCCACCGAGGCGCGGATCGACTGCGAGCGGTCGTACATGACGTCGATCTTGATGCCGGTCGGCGCCTGCTCGCGGAAGGTCGGCAGCAGCTTGCGAATGGCGTCCACCAGCTCGACGGTGTTGGTTCCCGGCTGACGCTGGATGGCCAGGATGACCGTCCGTTCGTCGTTGTACCAGGCGGCGTACTTGTCGTTCTGGACGCCGTCGACGACCCGTCCCAGCGCGCCCAGCCGGACCGCTGCGCCATTGCGGTAGGCGACGACCAGCGGCCGGTAGGCGGCGGCGTCGTTGAGCTGGCCAGTGGCCTCAACCGAGAAGGCGCGCTGGCTGCCGTACAGAGTTCCCGTCGGTTTGTTGACGTTATGGCTGGCGATCGTCTGTTGCACTTCGTCGATACCGATGCCCCGCGCAGCGAGCAGATTCGGGTCGAGCTGCACCCGAACCGCATACTTCTGGCTGCCGAAGACCTGTACTTGGGCAACCCCGGCAATGGTCGACAGGCGCTGCGCGATCCGCGTCTGCGCGTACTCGTCCACCGCTGACAGCGGCATCGTCTCGGAGCGGGCCACCAGATAGAATACCGCCGCATCCGCCGGGTTGACCTTGCGGAATGATGGCGGCGAGGTCATCTCTGGCGGCAACTGCCGCAAGGCCGTCGAGATCGCCGACTGGACGTCCTGCGCGGCGGCATCGATGTTGCGATTCAAGGAGAACTGCAGGGTAATCGACGTCGTCCCGACAGCGCTGCTCGAGGTCATCGATTCGAGCGCCGGAATGGTCGAGAATTGCTTTTCGAGCGGCGTCGCGACGGCGGCAGCGATCGTCTCGGCATTGGCACCGGGCAGGTTGGCGCTAACGGTGATGGTCGGGAAGTCGACGTTGGGCAGGTCGGAAACCGGCAACAGGCGGTAGGCGATCAGGCCGAAAACGAGAATCGACAGCATCACCAGCCCGGTCATCACCGGGCGAAAGACAAAGGGTCGCGAGATGTTCATCAGGACTTCCCGGCGGCATCCCTGATTACTATCGGGCTGCCCGGCAGCAGCCGCGACTGGCCGTCGACGACCACCGTTTCTCCCACGGCCAAGCCCTCGGCAATCAGCGCCTCGGCGCCAGCGGTGCGCTCGACCACGACGTCACGCAGTTGCGCCTTGCCATCGGCGCCGACAACAAATACGTAGCTGCCCCTCGGGCCGGTCTGCACCGCTTCCGCCGGGACGATCAGCGCATCGGCCCGCTCACCAAGAGCCAGCACCGCGTGCACGAACTGTCCCGGCCACAGACCGCTATCGCGGTTCGCCACGCTGGCGCGCAGCTTGACAGTGCCTGTGGCGGGGTCCACCGCGTTGTCGACGAAGGCCAGCGTAGCGCTGGCTTCCACCGCCTTGCCGTCGGCATCGGTGGCGACGACCTTCACCACCCCGGCCCCGGCACTGCGCACCTGCGCCAGATACTGTTCGGGCACCGAAAAGTTCACAAAGATCGGGGTCAGCTGGTTGATCACCACCAGCGGATTGCCGTCGTTGGCCTTCACCAGATTGCCCTGCTGGATCATGATCCGCCCGGCTCGCCCAGCGATCGGCGCGCGGATGGTGCAGTAGTCGATCTGCAGCCGGGCGCTATCGACCGTGGCGCGAGCCGCTGCCGCATTGGCCAGTGCGCTGTCAAGGTTGGTCTTGTACTGCTGATAGCCATCGGCAGAAACGAAGCGTTGTCGCAGCAAGTCCTGGTAACGCGCATCCTGCGCTCGCGCCCGCGCCAGCAATGCCATGTCGCTGGCCAGCTTCGCCTCGGCCTGCCCGAGCTGCGCGAGCGCCGGACGGCAATCCATCTCGAACAGCACCTGCCCGGGCTTGACATCGTCGCCGTCCGCGAAAGCCACCTTGACGATCTGCCCGTCAATACGCGACTTCACTGCCACGCTGGCTATCGCCTCGACCGTCCCGATGCCCTCGACGCTCAACGGCACCGTCTTGCGCTGCGCATTGACGACCACCACGGGAACGCTCGCTTCGCTTGCGATAAGCGCTTTGCCGGCGGGCTGCTGGTCGGCGCCGCAGCCACCAAGCAGGCTGGCAGACAGGGCGATACTGGCGACCACAAACCAGGAGCGGGAACTGGCGCTGCGACAGGGAGTGGAACGGTGGATGATGGCCATGTCTCTGAAGAGCCCGGTAATGTGCTGGCTGGGAAGCATGTGAGCATAGCGCCTTGCGCGATCGTTGTGCACCCGCGGCGCGCAAAGGCCGCGAACCACTCGGCGAACCGCCGGTAGCCGCTCTGTGTCTTGTCGGTGAGCTTGCGCTGTCGCGGCCACAACTTGTCGAGATATCCCCGATCATGAAGGTCATGACCGTTTTCCCCTCTTCCCCTGCCCCTTCTCCCGCAAGGGAGAAGGGAGTTTCGTGAGTCGCTGGCGCGACTTTCACATTAAAGCCCGCCGAATTCGCTCCTTTCACGACGCATTTCACCCGTCGCAGGCCGTAGTCATTGCGTGACTGCCGTCAGCGCGAAAGCGGGTGCGTGTCCGCATGGCTTGCCAATAGAATTCTGCGCGGCAGAGCGAGTCGAAAGTCGGTAGCGTAGTATCGCAGTCAACGACATCCGGAGATCCGCATGCCTCATTCAGCCCGCCGTCGCATCCTGCTTGCCACCGCCTCAGTTACCGGGCTGGCGCTCGCCGCCCCTGCCTGGGCGGGACTGCTGCGCACCCCGCCGCAGGCACTGGGACCTTTCTACCCGCGACAACTGCCGCTTGACAACGACAATGACCTGGTCAGCGTCGCTGGGCAGAACGGCATCGCGCGCGGCGAGATCTGCAATCTGCACGGCCGCATTCTCGATGAAAGCGGCCAGCCGCTGGCCGCTGCCCGCGTCGAAATCTGGCAGTGCAACGCGTTTGGCCGCTACCACCATCCTGGCGATCGCGGCGAGCGCCCGCTGGACCCCAACTTTCAGGGCTATGGGCGGTTCACCACCGGCAGCGACGGCGGCTATCGTTTTCGCACCATCAAGCCGGTGGCCTATCCCGGCCGCGCACCGCATATCCATTTCGCCATCACCGCGGACGGCCAGGCGCCGCTGGTAACCCAGATGTACGTCGCCGGCGCCGCGGAAAACGCCGGCGACGGCCTGCTGCAGAGCGTACGCGATCCACTGCTGCAGGCCGCCCTGATCGTCGCCTTCGAGGCGACGCCTGGCGGGGGCGAGCTGCTCGCCCGCTTCGATATCGTGCTTGGCGCTGCCGGGCAGGGCGGCGGGTGACGGTACCACCGGCATGGCTTGCACGCTGGGCGCGGCTGGTCGATTGCCGGCCGGGTGAGGGGCGAGCCCTGTTCTGGTCTTTTGCGGGTTTCTTCCTGCTGCTGGCCGGCTACTACGTGCTGCGGCCGGTACGCGAGGAAATGGGCGTCGAGATCGGGCCGGACAAGCTGCAATGGGCATTCACCCTGACCCTTGTCGGCATGCTGGCCATCGTCCCGCTCTATGGCTGGGCAGCGGCCCGGCTGCCGCGCCGGGTTCTGCTGGCGAGCGTCTTCGGCATCACTGCCCTGGTACTGGCCGGCTTTCAGGCCTGGATTGCCGGTGGCGCTTCGCCGGTTGCGGCGCTCGCCCTCTTTGTCTGGGTCAGCGTCTTCAACCTGGTCGTCGTCTCCTTGTTCTGGACCGCCATGGCCGACAGCTTCGATCACGCGCAGGCGCGGCGCCTGTTCGGCATGATCGCCGCCGGCGGCAGCAGCGGCGCGCTGGTTGGTCCGACGATCACGGCCCTGTCGGTGCATGCCGTCGGGGTGCATGGCCTGCTGCTGGTGTCGGCCGCCTTGATGATGCTTTCTTTGCTGTGCATCCTGCGGGTGGTGGACGACCATACCCGTGCCGAGGCAGGCCGGCCCCTCGGCGGCAGGGTTCTGGCCGGGTTGGCGGAGGTGGCGTCCTCCCCTTACCTGGCGATGATCGCGCTGGCCATCGTGCTGCAAAGCGTGGTCGGCACCTTCGTCTATTTCGAGCAGGCGCGTCTGGTCAAGGCGGCTGCCCTGGCGCCCGAGGCGCGTACCCAGCTCTTCGCGCTGATCGACCTGGCGGTGAACCTGCTCGCCCTCGGCTTGCAGGCTCTGGTCGCCGGTCGGCTGATGCAGAAGCTCGGCCTTGGCATCACCCTGGCGGCGGTGCCCCTGCTGCTGGCGGTGCCGCTGGCGGTGCTGGCGGCGATCCCGGTGCTGGCCGTGGTGCTTGTTATCCAGGTCATTTCGCGTGCCGGCACGCATGGCCTGATGCGCCCGGCACGCGAAGCCTTGTTTACGGCCGTCGAGCGGGAATCCCGCTACAAGGCCAAGAACGTCCTCGACACGGTAGTGACCCGCGCTGGCGATGCCCTTGGCGGCTGGTTGCACGCCGCCGCCGGGCTGGGCACGCCGGCGGTGGCACTGGCGGCGATCCCCGGCGCCCTGGCGCTCGCCTGGCTGGGAATCAGGCTCGGCAGGCGCTACCAGCAGAAGGTGGCCGAGACATCGTCGGAAAGCGAGTCCGGGGGAGAAGTGCCGGGCGCATAGTGAGTAGTGAGTCAACGATGGTACCCGCGCTGAATTGAAAGGAGAGCGGAATGAAAGTAGGCGAAAGCGACTCGTTGGTTGATGGGCGGCGCGCAGCCTTGAAGGCAATCGCCGCCGGCGGGCTGGCCCTTGCCAGCGGTGCATTGGCTGCTGCGGCACCTGCCACCGGCAGCACGGCTGACACGAACATCCTAAGGCGGCGCATCCCGTCGTCCGGTGAGCTGATTGCCGCCGTCGGGCTTGGTACCTACCAGAGCTTCGATGTCCCGGATTCAGCCGATCCGGCGCTGGAGCAGGTGCTGGCGCGCTTCGTCGCGCTTGGCGGGCAGATGGTGGATAGCTCCCCGATGTACGGGAACGCTGAGTCGGTAGTCGGTGATCTGTCGGCGAAGCTCGGCGCGCGCGACCGCCTTTTCCTCGCCACCAAGGTGTGGACCAGCGGCCGCGCTGACGGCATCCGGCAGATGGAAACTTCGCTGGCGCGGCTGCGGACGAAACACGTGGATTTGATGCAGGTGCATAACCTGCTCGACTGGCAGGTGCATCTGCCGACGCTGCGCGAATGGAAGCAGCAGGGGCGCACCCGCTACCTCGGCATCACCCACTACCACGAAAGCGCTTACCGCGATGTCGAAGCCGTGCTGCGGGCCGAAAAACCCGATTTCGTGCAGATCAACTACAGCATGGTCGAACGCGATGCCGAGAAACGCCTGTTGCCGCTGGCGCAGGATCTGGGCATCGCCGTCATCATTAACCGACCCTTCGCCAAAGCCTCGCTGTTTTCGCACGTGCGCGGCAAGCCGCTACCCGAATGGGTGGCGGAGTTCGACTGCGCAAGCTGGGCGCAGTTCTTCCTCAAGTTCATCCTCGCCCAGCCGGCCGTGACCTGCGTCATTCCGGCGACCAGCAAGGTGCAGCACCTGCAAGATAACCTCGCGGCGGGTCTTGGTCGGTTGCCGGATGCGCAGCAGCGGGCAAGGATGGCGGAGTATCTGGCGCGGGTTTGAAGGTGGGGAGGCGAGGGTGGGTGCGCCGTGTCAGGGTGGAACGGGACGCGGCTATGGCCTGAGAGACACGTGTTTACCGACATGGCTAACGGTTATGCCAATTGAAACAGCCCAGATCATGAAAGTCATGACCGTTTTCCCCTCTCACTTGCAGTGCGCATTCCGGCTTGCACGCCGGAATCGTTCGACGGGCTGGGCGTATGCGCCCAGAATTCCCCGTCTCTCACCCCAGCCCCTTCTCCCGCAAGGGGAGAAGGGAGTTTCGTGAGTCGCTTGCGCGACTTTCACATTAACGCTCTCACTCCCCCTTGAAGATCTGGACGGTCTGATGGGACTGTGCAGGGACAGGGTGCTGCCACTCGACATCGATGCAGCACGGCGCTATGGCGAGCGGGCCGTGAAGGCCAAGGCCGGCGGGAGGGGATTCCCAACACTTGCCCGCTACATCGCCGCGATCGCAGCCTCGCGGGGGTTCCTCGTGGCGTCACGCGATAGCGGTCCCTATGCGGCTGGCGGCGTCACCGTCATCAATCCGTGGGAAGCGTAGAACTACCGCAGGCGAGCCGTCCTCCAATCCAGGCTGCACGTCGTGGAGCAAGCCCTGTCCGTCACCCAGCAGGATCTCCGCGGCCATACCACTTCCACCCAATGTCTGGACGTCACCAAGAAAGCCATCGCAGGCCGGACGAAATTCCTGGCCGCAAAAATCGACCCAGGATTACGTCCATGTCGAGCACATCAACAGGTCAGCGCTGGACATCAAGTCCGACGCCAAAGGGATCACCGTGACCTTGAAGAAACAGGAACTGGTATCGCCGCCGGCCATCGGGGAGATTTCCCATGAAATCCCCGGCAAGGTGCTGCTGATCGATGAAAAAAAAACATGTGATCGCCCTGTGCGAGCGGAAGCTCGGGGACTTCCTGCGCGACTTCCTATCCTATCGAAGCAGCCGAATGTTTGGCCCTCGGCGGTCGAACGTTTACTTCGTGGGACCCATTTTGGCAGTATGCTCAGTGCTTCCGCCATCCTCACGACCTTAGAAAGGCGACAAATGAATAAACTGAAGCTGACCTATTTCGACTTCCCTGGTGGACGGGCAGAGCCTGCTCGCCTTGCTATGCATATCGGGGGAGTTCCCTTTGAGGACTATCGTTTTTCACTGGGCGATTTTTCTGAAGTCCGCAAGACGACACCGCTGAATCAGGTTCCGACCCTTCACGTCAATGATTTGCAGATTACACAAAGCGACGCGATTACGCGTTATGTCGGGAAACTGTCCGGGCTGTATCCAGAAGGTGATTTGCAGGCCTTGTTGTGTGACGAAGTGATGGGTGCGCTGGAAGACATTAACGTGAAACTGGGGGCAACCTTTGGGAAGACAGGAGACGACCTGAAGAGTGCTCGTGACGCCCTGGCGACAGACGCATTGCCCACGTATTTGCGATGGCTCCAGCATCAACTTGAAAGCCGCGGCGGAGAGTTTCTTGTGGACAATCGCCTGACCATTGCCGATCTCAAAGCTTTCGTTATCCTGCGTTGGCTGAACTCTGGGAAACTGGATCACATTCCAATGGATTTGATTGAAACGGTGGCGCCGAAACTCAACAACTACATGAATCGTCTCGCTAAAATTCCTGCCATAGCGCAGTATTATGCAAGTTACGCTTCATCGTGAGGCAATGGATTCGTGCAGCGTGTTCGTATATCGAGGATTTGGCACGCGACCAAGTCTATGAATTCATGAATTCGCTTTCATCGGCGGCTCGCTCAAGCAGCGCAGTGGTGATGCCGCGCCCTTGCGGCAGATCGCGATTGCACTTTGATGAGCAGGGAGGGATCGGTCATGATGCAGCGTTCCTGGTTCTGGGATCGGCTGGCCAAGCGCTACGCCAGGATGCCGATTGTCGATCAGGCGTCCTATGAAACCAGGCTGGAGAAGACCCGGGCCCTGCTAAGGCCGGATAGCCGGATGCTGGAGTTCGGTTGCGGCACGGGTTCGACGGCCATCCTGCATGCTCCGCATGTGGCGCATATCCTTGCCATCGACTATTCAGCCCGAATGCTCGACATCGCACGCGAGAGGGCTCGGGCGGCCGGGGCGAGCAACGTGAGTTTTGCACAGGGCTCGCTTGCCGAGCTTGAAAGCCCTGCAGGCAGCTGGGACGTGATCCTGGGGATGAACATCCTCCACCTGTTGCCCGATCGGGCGCAGACCTTGACCCGGGTGAAGGAATTGCTCAAGCCGGGCGGTCTGTTCATCTCCAGTACCATCTGCATCGGGGATGGCTCTTGGCAGATGCGTGCGGTGGCACCGGTGTTTCGCGCATTGCCGTTGCTGCCCAGCGTTTTTTTCGCTCACGCTGAGGCAGTTGACGGAGGATCTGAAACACACCGAACTGGAGATCGAGCATTGCTGGTCGCCAGGCGAAAACAAAGCCGTCTTTATCGTGGCAAGAAAGCGAGTCTCGGAAACATCGCCTTGAATGTTGTCCCGCCATTAATGTGAAAGTCGCGCAAGCGACTCACGAAACTCCCTTCTCCCCTTGCGGGAGAAGGGCCGGGGGTGAGACGGGGAATTCTGGGCGCATGCGCCCAGCCCGGCGAACGATTCCGGCGTGCAAGCCGGAATGCGCACTGCAAGTGAGAGGGGAAACGGTCATGACTTTCATGATCCGGGGTATCACGCCATGTCATGACCGTTAGGCAGGTGTGCCCGAAGGTGTAGGCGCTACTGCTGCGCAAACTCGTCAATCTCTGCCCGATCGTCGGCAGTTCGGCCGGATCTGCCGGCCCCGTTCGCCTGGCCCGCTGCTGGCTGCTCGAGCGACTCGATCTGATGGCCACCAGGATAGTCGAGTCGTTGCACCTGCGTGCGCAGCATCGGCTGCCGACGTCTTGGTAGCCAGCGTAGTGCCCGTGCGCGTGTCCGCAGCGTCCTCTCGGCTAGCCACGCCAGCCAGCGCGGCGCGGGACGCAAGAGGAGCGCGGCGAGCAGCGGCGGACCGAGTAGCGCGTGAATGTTGTTGGCGACGAGTGGCCGCTGTGGCGCCGGGCGAGCGACCTGAAACGCTGTATTCAGTATGCTCTGACGATGACGGTAACCGTGGTCTGTCCCGGGTCATCCCGGGTCATCCATCACGCGCTTGCACACCTGCAATCCGAGGGAAGGCGTCGGACAAGTCTTGACAGTTCCGGCCTTCCGATGTGGCGCTCACTCCCCGGGTGCGGTCTCCTCGTCGCTGTCGGGTTCCTCGGCGGGCGAGTTCTGCAGTTCTTCAAGCAGCCTCTTTAGATCCTCCTCGGCCTGCTTCAATCTGTCGTCCGCCTTCTGGTTGTCGCCGCGCTCCCGGTTCTCGTCAAAGTCGTCCATCCAGCCACGCAACGACTCCACGTCGCCCATCGCCAGCGCGTCCAGCTCGGCGAGCGCCGCCGGATCCTCGGCAAGCTCGTCACGCCAGTCGGGCATGTCGTCGTGATAGTCCTTTTCGAATTCGGCGGCCAGGTCAAACCACTTATTCCCTTCATCAACAAGCTGCTGGTACTCGGCGGTACCGCCTTTACCGGCCGCGCGCAGGACGCGCAGCTGGTCATAGAGGGGCACGGTCTTGCGCGTCAGGCGCTGCCATTCGCGCAGCGTGGTCTTCGCCTCTGCCAGCGCCGCAGCGTCGCCCTCTTTGGCGCTACTCGGATCGTTGGGATCGATCGCCTCGGGGTCCACCTCGGGATTGATCAGCACGTTCAAGATCATCGATGGCTCGGTTCCGGGCAAGTGGTAGCGGCGCCAGTTGCCGCCGCCGCCGCGATAGGTGTAGCCCAGGGCGAGCATGTCGGCGTGGGTCACTGAGTTCGACCCGCCTATCCAGCCCGGCGTAGGGTTGCGGACGTTGCGCTGGGCAATCGCGAGCATCCATAGGTCGCTGCTCTCGGGGTAGCCCAAGTCGGCCGCGGTGCGCGCCTTGAGCGCCAGCGGTGCGGACGTAGCGCTCACGGAAATCGGCACCGTGGCGCCATCGGCAACGGCGTCGCCGACCACGTCGGCCTCGCGCTCGCTGGCATCACCGGGCTGGCTGACGCTCCGCTCCGCCGCTGTTCCGCCACCGCGCTGCTGCAGCGTATGCACGACCTCGTGCGCCAGCAGCCGAAAACCGGTTTCGCTTTTCGGGTCGTATTCGCCAGCGGCGAAGTACACGTTTTGCCCGCTCGCGAAAGCGCGGGCGCCTAGCGATCGCGCCGTGTTTGCGGCTGGCGCATCGGTGTGCACCTGGACCTCGCCAAGGTCGACGCCCAGCCCCCGTTCGAGCCGTGCGCGCGGTTCCGCCGGAAGCGGATGGCCGCCGTCGCTGCGCGGCTGTAAGGGTGCAGCGGGAGCCGCCGTAGCGGCGGCCTGGCGCTGGATCGCCGGCGACTCTTCGCCGTCCGTGTCTGCGTACGGATCGGACTCCGGCTCGGGCGCATTGGCCACCGCGTTCTCCTGCGTGAGGATGGCAAAGCCAGCGGCATAGACCGCCGCTTTCTTTCTGCCGCGACTCTTGGCCGACACCATGTCCTGGATGAGCCGACCGCGGGCTGCGGCGCTCCCCTGAAGATCCTTGATCTTGTCTGCGTCCGTTTCGCTCGCCAGTTGCGCATTGATCTCGGCCAGTTCGGCCTCGTTTTCGGCCTTGCGCGCGTCGAAGGTCATGCCCTTGTTGCCACCGGAAACCCAGGTGTCGGCCGGGCCGTTGCCGACGAAAGGCGCGCTGGCGCCGAGTTTTCCCGTGGCAATCGTGGCCCCGCTCTTGTGCATCAACGCGGCGGAGATCAAGAACGCGTGCTTCGGGTCGGCCGCCGCCTTCGGATCGGCACTGACCGCGCCGATGGTATCGTCGAGTTGCATCATCTGCAGGCGAAAGACGTCGACCGTGGCGTGAGCAGCGTCGATCCGCGCGATCACCTCCTGCTTCTGGGTCGCGTCCGTTGCCTTGTCCCGCTCGCTCATCAGGATGGCGATGTTGGTCGCCTGGGTCTCGATCTGCGCTTCGATCTGATCACGGCGTTGTTGCAGAGTGCCGAGCGCCCTGGCGTAGTTCTCCGGGTGCGTGACCTGGATCGGACCGCGGCCCTGGAAGGGCGCGTAGCTGCGCTTCTCTCCGCCCACCTCTTCGAGGACGCCTCCGCTCTCGCCCGCCATGTGGGCCAGGTAGTCGGCCTGGGCCTGCGCAGTGTCGATGAGCATGGTCTCGAACGCCGCACTGATGTTTCCGGCCATCGCGGCGCAGCGCTCGGCAGCGGCCTTTTCGCCGCCAGCCATGACGATCCGGTGCACCTGGTCAGCGCTGAGCCGGGTGCTCACCTTCGTGCCGCCGTGGCTGCTGGCCGCCTTGACCTTGCCCGACGCCCGCTCGGTATCGAAGTCTTTCTGGGCGGTGTCGTCCTTGGGCCGCGTCCTCCTGTAGCGCTCCTCGTACTGCGGGTTCCACTGCGGATCTTGCCGTGCCGGCCACCACTCGACCACCTCGCCGCTGGTCTTGGCGACCGTTTTGCGCGCGATCTGTGGCGGCTGCGAGCCTATCGCCAGCGACTGCTGCGTGGCCATGAAGTTGGCGACCAGGCGGGTATCCATCGTTACGGCGGCAGCGGGTCGTCCGCCATGGGTCGTGTCGCCTCGCAGGAAACGAGGCACGCCAGGTGGGCTTGCGTAGCGTTCGTCCGCGCCTGCGCGACGGCGCTTGGCAAGTGCTTGGGTTCTCGGAACGGACTTGAAAATCATTTTGCGCTCCCCTCAGGCGGAATCATCGTGTCGTCCTGTCTGTCCTTGGACCGTGATCAAGTCTGCGTCGTTGCCGGCGTCGTGGGATAGGTGCCAAGTGCCGTGCCAAGTGCCGCAAGAAATTTGTCGCGGCTGAGAGTCGAACTGACGGAGTCTCTCGTGACCATACTTCAGCTGCGGTGGCGTTGTCTCTCCTCGTTTTCACGCCGTTCCAAGCCCCCGTCATTGTTGCGGGAGCGGTGGCACGATTGCATGGAGTATTAACTTGCAACTTGGTCGCGAGGCCGCGTCAGCCAGGACTTTAATCATCGGTGCCAAATGTCCTATCCTTCTCAAGTGATGAGAAAAGAACAGCAACTACCCACCGGCGCCGCCACCATTCGGCGCAAGCTATGCCAGGACGGCCTGCCGGGCTCAGCCATACGGTGGCCGGCCACACCTCTCTGCACCTTCGGTTTCGCCCGAATGCCTCCACAAGATGTCGGCAGGCGTCTGCAAAATGAAACAGCGGAGATGCCCGTAGGTGGCTTGGGGCGTGCAGGCCAGGCCGGCGACTTCCCATCTCGCCGGCATTTGCCATGAACGGCGGCGATCTTCCCCCGTTCATGGGCTATCTGCCACCCGTGGTGGACGGCACGCTGCTGGAACTGATGAACATGTCTTACCCGGACTATCCGCCGCGCGCCGGCAGGACGGGGGCGCAGCTTTCAGAGTCCCGGCTACTGGCGCTCGATTCGCTGCGCCTGTTCTTCAAGGAAAAACCGCATCAACGCGCGGCCGGGATCGTCGGGGAAGCCGTGCTCAGACAGACCCCGTTCTGTCTTTATCTGCGCAATTTCGGCCTCGGTCCACGCGTCTATGGCGCCCGCAACGACCCGTACGGACTGCCGCAGGTGGTGACCCTCACCGGGCAGTTCGACAACCACATGCAGCGGCGCCTCCAGGCGGCGGTGGAACCAACTCTGCCCGTGGTAGGTATCCAGAACCCGGCGGGACAGAGCGGGCCGTTGCCGGCATTCGTCCTGGCAGACGAGGACTGGGAATCGCTGGCAGCTTTACTGGTCCGCAACGCGGGCATGATCGTCATGCACTTCCTCGGCTTCACTGCGGGCGTGCTGAAGGAACTGGAATTGATCCGTGCGGCGGGCAAGCAGACGTCGACGCTGGTGGTCATCGAACAGGAGGACCCGTTCGCCGCGTTGAAGGATGTGGCATTGCTCACCGGCGCCAGCCGCCAGGAGCCTGTCTCGAACGCGGGATCGCTCGACGACTTTCCCCATCGTCTGCTTCGACAAGGCGATGACGGCTGGCAGGCAGTACAGGCGAAGCTGGCCGCGATGGCGCGCGGAGCGCATGCGCCGCCGGTAGATCGCGCGTTGTCTTTGCCGCCCGAGTTTCTGCCTCCCGAGCCGCTGCGCAACTACTGCACCGATCGGTCCACCGAGGAATACGACAGGGCGCATCAACTGATGGACGAGAAGCGTTTCGACGAAGCCGAGGACGTCCTCTATCGCGCGGTCGCCTACGCGCACTGGGCACGCTACCCGCTGGGGCGGGTGATGACCCTGACGGCACTTGGCCAGTTGAGCCTCATCGGCTTCGGCGCCAAAGGGGATGCTGGATCGCTGTTCGAGATGGCCCTCGACACCTGCAACGAGGTTCGGACGACGAGTCCGACGGCTGCCAGGATGTATCCGGCAATCGAGCAGGCACTGGGAAGCTTGCGAGCAGAGGCGGAGGCCAAAGGGAAGCGCAAGATCGACGCCGCCGGGAAGTAGGGCAAGCCATCGGGCGGATCGGCACCGTGGCCGCCATCAACGGCCGTGGCGCTGTGACGGTCATCAACGACGCGAAGGTCAGCGGCACCACGGACAGCCGACATTCAGGAGGGCGAGCGCGATTTCGGCTACTCGGCCATGCCGGACGGGCGGGATGCAAGGTCGGATGCGTGCTAATGCCGCTTTGCCTTACCATGAGCCAAGGGCAGCTGTCGGTCATTACCAGTAGAGCCGTGTGGCGGTTTTCCGGTCCGTTGACTGCCGCCCGACGGCCCTGCTTTTCGAGCCGTCGAATGACCGGAGCTCCGCAAACAGTCCGTGAACTGACGCCGGCACCTGACTGTGATACCTGCAGGTCCGAACTGAATGGCGCATACTGGCGCCGTAGCTGAAGTCGCCGGCATCGCGCACCATCGGGAGCGCGGAACTGCATGTGCATGACGCCACTCAAGCCAGGGGCCACACGCTGATGGTCTGGAGGAAAAACCCGCGATGAATATCCTTGCCATCTCTCGTCTGTGCGCGATCGTCTGCCTGACGACGATTCTGGCCGGTTGCAGTTCCGTCGGACTCGGCATCGCCATCCCGGTCGTACCAGGTGTCGGTATCGGTCTCGGGGTCGGCAGCGGCGGCGTGAATGCCGGCGTATCGGCAGGCCATGGTCCGGCCAGCGTCGGTGTCGGTGTCAACCAGGCAGGACGTGTCGCGGGCGGCGCAGGTGTCGGCGTCGGCACCCGTGTCGGTGGCGCCAGCGTGGGTGCGGGCGTAGGTTCCGGTGGCGTCATCCACGATCCTGACGAACCGAACACACGCGAGAAGTAGCTCGCACGATGACGCGGGATCAAACGGAGCGCTGTCGTTGCCGCCGTGGAACTTCCGCACTTCGTTGAGCAAGGCGTTTGGTGTTGTGCTCGCATCAGCCACGGCATCGACGTGCACGTAGTCGCCCACGAGCGCCTTCAACGTCGTCCTTGGCAGGATGTCCACGTACTCCACCGTATCGACGCGTTCATCTGGCGGCATCGATCCCTGCCCGTGTTCCGCGAGCAGCCTTTGTTTCTCCCGTGGGCCGGTGCCGAGCGCCTGAAGGCGGCTGTAGGCCTCGCAGGCGTAGGCGAACGTCTCTCGCTTGCAGTTGTGGAAAGTGTGCGCCGCCTCGTGCACAACGAAGTCTTCGAAGCGAGCAGGCGCGTCGAAAGAGGCTGCCGACAGATGGCAGGTCGTCTCCTCACTCAGGCCCACCAGGCCGGAAGCGTCCTCAGCAAGCAGCTCCGCGCCCAGTCCCCCAAGATAAAGGTTTGCCAACTTCCAGGCGCTAGCCAGCCATTGCGTGTTCTGCAGCAGCGCGTCGATCGTGACCGGGGTGAGAAGAATGACCGAGCGTTCGAGCAGATTGAGGACCGACGCCTGCTCGCAAGCCGGGAACGGGCGCCCCGCACCATCGGCGCCACTTTCTCGCGCGTGAAGGCGGCGATGTCGATGTTGGCGACTGTTTCGGGGAATGCGACGTGCAGGGTTCGGCTGTGGACCGCGGAGATCAGTGCCGAGCGCAGCGCGGCGTCTCCGCAGTGGGTGCGGGCATCGGCGTTCGTCCTATGGAGGGCGTATTGTCTTCGCAAATGAATATTCCATCACAGATATCGGCCGGGTAGCGTTCGCCGCATCGGAAAGCCCGGCGATGACGTCAAGCGCTCGGACTGTCGTTGCAAGAGTTGCCGCATGCGCAGCGCGCAAGGCGCGTACCGCCTGCGTGACCGGGGGCCGTTCCTGAGGCACTGCGGTAATTGTACGAGCAGAGCTTGGCAGCTGGTGCGTGCTTCCCCTGCCAGCCGGTGAGCCACCCAAAAATCGGGAGATCGCGGTGGGCTGCCCACGCTCCCGGCGGCTGTGTTGCTCCCCTGAGGCGGCTATTCGTCGGTGACTAGGTGCCTCGCAATCGCCGGGACAGGCCGGCCGACGGAGGTACTTCGCGACAGTTGCTGGCTAGTGGAAATCTTCTGACTAGCCAGCCGGTGCGTCCCTCAATTCACGACGCAGGATCTTGCCGATGGGTGTCTTCGGCAAGCTGTCGCGGAACTCGATATGGCGCGGGCGCTTGTAACCGGTCAATTGCGTGTGGCAATACTTGGCGACGTCCTCCTTGCTCAGTTTGCGGTCTTTCCTGACGATGACCAGCTTGACCGCCTCGCCGGACTTTTCATCGGGCACGCCGACGACGGCGCATTCCTCGACGCCCGGATGCATCGCCACGATGTTCTCGATCTCGTTGGGATAAACGTTGAAGCCGGACACCAGAATCATGTCTTTCTTGCGGTCGGTGAGGGTGATGTAGCCGCGGGCGTTCATGTGACCCACATCACCCGTCTTCAGCCAGCCGTCCTGGATGACCTTCGCCGTCTCCTCCAACTTGTTCCAGTAGCCGCGCATCACTTGCGGGCCGCGAACACAGATTTCGCCGGTGTGTTGAGCGATATCACCTTCGCCATTCCACAGCGGCAACTTCTTGAAGTCTTCGTCCCGGATGCTCACTTCGGTCGAAGTGACCGGCAGGCCAATGCTGCCATTCCAGGGGTCGCCAAGCGGTGTGCAGCAAACACCCGGTGAGGTTTCCGTAAGGCCATAGGCTTCGGTAAGGTGGGTTCCCGTCACTTCTTGCCAACGCTTGGCGACGCTTTCTTGCACCGCCGCGCCGCCGCCGACTACCACTTTCAGCGCAGAGAAATCGAGCTTGGCGAAGCCGGGGGTATTCAACAGCGCATTGAACAGCGTATTGACGCCGGTCAGGACGCTGAACCTCCATCGGCCGAGTTCCTTGACCAAGCCCGGGAGATCACGCGGATTGGCGATCAGCACGGTCAAGCTGCCCCACTTCATGAAACCCAGCGTCGAGGTGAGACAGAAGATGTGGTACATCGGCAAGGGGGCAATGGCAATCTCGCGGCCTTCCTTGAAGCTCGCCGAGATCCATAGGCTGACCTGCTCCAGATTGGCCAGTAGGTTGCCGTGGGTGAGCATTGCCCCCTTGGCGATGCCGGTGGTGCCGCCGGTGTATTGCAGAAAGGCGAGGTCTTCCGGTCCGATTTTCACGGGCACAAATTCCGACGTGGCACCATCGGCGAGCGCCTTCTTAAAAGACCAGGCCTTGCCGATCTGCCAGTTGGGCACCATTTTTTTCACATATTTGATAACGAAGTTAACGACCCAGCGTTTTGGGGCGGGCAACAGATCGCCGATCTGCGTCGTGATGACGTGCTCGATCGCCAGGCCGGGCAAGGCTTCCTGCAGCGTCCGTGCAAAATTTTCGACGACGACAATCGTTTTGGCGCCTGAATCCTTCAACTGCACTTGTAGTTCCCGTGCGGTGTACAGCGGATTGACGTTCACCACGGTCATTCCGGCGCGAAGAATGCCGAAAAGCGCGACCGGATATTGCAGAAGGTTGGGCAACATGATGGCGACGCGATCGCCTTGCGAGGCACCGGGGAGTCCTTGCAGAAACGCAGCAAAATCGCGCGACAGGCGATCCACTTCGCCGAAGCTCAGTGTCTGGCCGAGGTTGCTGAAGGCCGGCTTGTCGGCGAACTTGCGAACCGTGTTATCGATCAGTTCGGGTAACGATGAAAAAGGGGAACTGTCGATTTCTGCGGGAATATTTGCCGGATAGCTGTCAAGCCAGACTTTTTCGCTCATGGTCGGGTCGCCTGTGGTTATTGAGATCATTGATTCGGAGTCGATACCCTCTTGCGGCCTGGAATCTCTTTCTGTTTGTTGCGGAGGGATTCTCCGTGCCTGGTTTTCAGCTCACCCGGCCGTGCATTGATGGCGGCCGGAGACGCAGGCGTGCCGGCGATCTTGCTGCACAAAGCAGCGGCCAATTCTGCCTTCCATGACGAATACGCCGTTTTTCCAATGTCCTCCCGCGGCGCTATTATTTCCGCAAGACTTTGCGAACGACGCTTCGCCAGCGAGTAGAAGCCGCGCCCGGAAGCTCGCGAACGAGCTGCACCACGCCGTCGCCCTGCTCGCCGTCGACCAGCGCAAAGTGTAGCGAACGCGCCAGCTGCAACATCGGTCGGTTGTCGGCGAGGACGTCGCCACGCATCGTCCGCAGACCGCGCAGCGACGCCTCGCGAAGAAGTGCCTTCAAGAGCCGCCGGCCGATACCCTGGCCTTGCCAGGCGTCACCGATGAGCAGTGAAAAACTGCACTCCGCTTGCTCATCGTGTTCGACGAAGCGACCGCCGGCGATCGGAACCTCGACCCCGTCCTCGCACCGGACGACGACCAGCAGGTACTCCTTGTGCGGGTCGATGGCGACCAGGCGGTGCACGGCGTCGTCCGAAAACTCGGCGATCGAGCCAAAAAAGCGGTTGCGCCTGGCGTTGGCCGACAGCATATTCAAGGCCTGCTTGACGCGTGCCTCGTCGTCCGGCCGCATTTGCCGCATGTCGAGCCAAGTGCCGTCAGCGGCTTGCCAGCGGTCGATAGTGTCGTTCATCGTTGCACCTGATCAGTAAGCTGCCATTAAGCCAGAAGGCCTTGATTTTTCCTTGCCACTTTCAGCAAAAGCTCGCCTCCGCGCCGGCCTTCCTTGCTTTTTTCCGTTCCTTCGCTCTCTGCAAGGGAGTGATCTTAGTCCAGCCCTCGATGGTTGGATGTGCTCCAGCGCCGAACAGCAACTCAGCGACCCCGTATGAGCAATCCGGCACAACATCACCCCTCAAGCGCCAGGCCCATCAAGGCGCGCTCCTCGTTCTCGGTGGGTTTCCGGTTGTACTCAGCGTGATACTGCCTCTCCGCCAGATACGGCCCAAAGTCGACGACGCGTTCGGAGGTGCCTGCAATCCGCCGGCCGAACATCTCCCCGGCCAGCATCATCTGGCGCGATTGAAGGTCCGCGTCCAGCCGCCCGTCTGGTTCCAGCGGAAGCAGTCTATAGTCGATGCGAACCACCTCGTCGGCGCTGCATCAGCCCAGCAGCTTGACGGACCGCCATGGTCGGATAGCCGACGATCACCCGTTGACTGCCAGTAGAGGCACGGCAAATGAACGTTGTACTTCCCGTCTGGGAACTCGTCTTCGATCCGATGATGAACCGCCAGAGTGAAGTCTCTCGACAAGCGCCACTCGAATATTGACGGTGTTTACGTCGTTTGTCAGCACGACAGCTTCGGGCGCCCGGGCCGGGTTGCTGAGCACGGGTTCGAGAAGCCAGCAACACCGAGCGTCGCCGAGCAAACGACATTCGCCATTGCGATCCAGTCCTGGTCATAGTGGGCATTGCTCTTGCGAAGTCCGACAATGGCATTGGCCCCCAGGGCAAGCCCCTGGCGCGCCAGATCCAACAGCGCTTGTTTCTCCGCCAGCCGGTACGCCCTGTCCGATGCCGCTTCGGCTTCGGACAGTGCCTCCACGTAGCTGATCGTTCTGACCGTCCGCTCGCCAGGAACGGCGTTCGTGGTGACCCCTTGACGCTCCGCGAAACTGACCCGCTTTTGCTCACCAAAGTGACCCACCAAGCGTGAGCCAGCAAGTCGCTGCTGAGGTCGCGAACGATTTCCGGGGGCCGAACCTCGTAGCGGCGCCGGCTCCTGCAGTAGTCGACGCCCGTTGCCCGAGAGGCAGTGCTCGTAGCGCCGGGCAGCCGCTCTCCCGCTTGCGTGCCGGAGCTTCTCCTTCGCCGAGTTCGCCATACCCACCGCGTACGCCCGCCGCAAAAGCTTGCGAGAAGCCCTGGCAAGACCTCCCACGCCGCGACAGGAACCACCGGTTAGGCCCTATCTCTCCACACGACGTCGTGTGGGGGAGAAACCGTCATGGAATTCCGGCAGGGCGAGGCGTGTCGTCAGTTGTTCCGGCGACGTCCGCAGAATCCCGACCAATGCTTTTGTTCGGCCGCCGCCTGCCAGTGCGAACGGCGGCGGCGTTGGCAGGCGGCCAAGCGCCAGAGCGATCCCGACTATCGCGAGAACCAGAAGCGTGCGCAGAAGGCCTGGGCTGAGCGCCACCCCGACTACTGGCGGGCGTATCGAGAGCAGCACCCGGAGTAGGTCGCGCGCAATCGTGCCCGACAGCGGGAACGCGCACCCGCCCCGGCCAGCGTTGCAAAGATGGACGCGTCAAACGCGGGAATTTCTTTGCCCTCAGGCACTTACCGTTTTTCACCGGTGGCGGACCGAAAGCATTCGGTGAACCCGTAGCCCCCCTTTTCAGTCGGCGTGTTTCAGCCAGCGACTTGCTGGCATGCCGGGACGCTGACACCACCAGCAAGCTGATCCTCCCGATCAAGGACATCTGGCTCTACCCCCTTCACCGATCCTTCCGATCAGTCCTCTGCAGCTAACCAGCCTCGCCAAACCCGCTGTCTCGCTACGGTTTGGCCGAATATTTACCGAAGACCGTTGATTGAGTCCGGGCGTACCGGGACTTGCAGCGTCGGCCTGGGGGCTGTTACGTCCGCCCCTCTCCAGACAGGTCATTCGCAAGCCCGGATCTGTAAGCGGCACGGCAGACACAACAGCCTGTGCGCTGAAGCCGACAGCAGGCGATGCCCTTACAGGGCGCGTCGCTGGCCTCGGGCGGCGCACCATTCCTTGCGCGCAGGGCTGTTCAATGGCGCCCCGATCATCGGTATTCGCAGAGTGTGAGATTTCGCACGTCGACGAATTTTACATTTAGAGCCTGAAAGCCACCTCGGCCATTCAATAGCTTGCCTTCTGATCGAGCTAACAGGCGGAAATCACTGACGTTTCATCGCGGGCCGATGGTCTGGCACGGTAAGTGCTTTAGAAGGTCAAGCGCTGGAAAGCATCGCGTTTTTTAGCCAGACATGAGCAACCCTGCTCCGGATTTCTTGCCAGTTGTTAGGAACCTGAAGAGCGTCTGGTATTTTCTTGTATTAACAAAGGAGAATTCACAATGAAAGCACTTTCGATTATTCGGCCTCTTGCTCTTGCGGGCGCTCTACTCGGTTGCGGTCTTGCACAAGCGAACCTGATCCAGAACGGAAGTTTCGAGACGGGGGCAAACCCAGGCGGGTCTTTTATTGGCCCTCTGGGAGTGGGGAACACCAGCATCGACGATTGGGCCATCACTGTTGGCACCGTGGACTACATTGGCGGGCTGTGGCAGCATGCCGACGGCGACCGTAGTATCGACTTGGTTGGAACCAGCCTGGGTACCATCAACCAGACCTTTGCCACGGTTCTCGACCAGATCTATTCGGTCAAGTTCGCCATGGCCAGCAATGTTGCTGGTGGTGATAACGTGAAGAGGTTGAAAGCCATAGCCGGCGACTTCAACGGCGACTTCTCGTTCGACGACACCGGCAAGACCAATAGCGATATGGGTTGGACGGACAAAACCTTCCAGTTCAAGGCGCAAGGCACACAAACAACTCTGTCGTTCGCGGCACTGAACGGCGAATGCTGCTTCGGGCCTGCACTTGACAATGTGCGTGTCGAACTTGTGGATAATCAGGTTCCTGAGCCCGTTTCGGCTCTGCTCGTCGGTCTATCGCTGGCGAGCCTGGGATGGTCGCGCCGGAATCGGCAGCGTACCGCTGGCTAGAAAAATAGAGGCATCTGGCAGGCGCAATTTCTTTCCGGCGGAAGTGTGGTGGTCGGCGATCATGTGGGGGTCTGGGGTCACTGATTGGCTTCCCCTCACCGTCCACGCGCAGGTTTTCGTTCTTGCAGTGTAGGGACCAGTTCGCACCAGTCACCCATCAGGATCAAGGCCGTCGTCCTGAGCTATCCTGAGCTATCCTGAGCTAGTCCGGACGACGCCCCTGGCTGCCATGGTGGCCCCAGAAAACTGTCGGCGCCCTACGTGTACCCGCTTCGCATAGTGCGTATGTGAATGGAAATAAGGGACACGTCGGCTTTGGGCCGAGAACGTCTGTGATGGCGTACGTTTTGGCCCGCCAGTAGTTACGCAGCAGAGCTCTGTGAGAAAAACGAATACCCCGCCGAACGCCATGTTCCGCGGGGTTTTTCGTTTATACCTGTTGCCCTCGCCATCTCGCAAATATCATTGCTGCGTTCTTAGGGGCCGCTTCTCTCGGAACTTTGGCTGCGGATGGAACCTTACTCTACATCAAGCCGTCTCTCCCCGGCAGGGAACTCGCCGACGTGCTGAACTATTGGAAGACGGCCCC
The DNA here is from genome assembly GCF_012939955.1 of Candidatus Accumulibacter phosphatis. Classification (GTDB taxonomy): domain Bacteria; phylum Pseudomonadota; class Gammaproteobacteria; order Burkholderiales; family Rhodocyclaceae; genus Accumulibacter; species Accumulibacter delftensis. Next base: position 7,875 of record NZ_SPMY01000079.1, on the reverse strand, counting down.
GAGTTTCCCGCACCAGAGGATGGCCGACCAGTGGTTCGACAAAACGCTGTTCGAAAGCCAGCTTCGCTCGTCTATAACATCGGCATCAGCGCCTTGCGCGAGCCCGCCGGGACGTCGGAAGGCGACACGCCGGGAATTCGGGGGACATGACGTTGTGAAGCCTTGCACTTTGATCAGGAAGAAATGGGGGGCACACTACCGGCGTCGCCAACGGTCGAAGGCAATCGATCCGACTCGAAGCACGGGGGCGACGCGACTGGCTAGTTCAATGGAGTAACGGCATGGCGCGAACGATAATGCGCTCACCACAAAAGCGATCGCTAAATCGCTCGCAGCAGGACGCAACTGATATGTACATGCCACTCGCCATCGTCGTTTGCCGCTGCCACGGAGATCTCAACCTGGCGGGCGCTGAGATCTTGATCTCGATATCCGCATCACGCTCGAGGGGACCACCCGCGTCCTCCGGTGCCTCAAGGCGTGGAAAATCGGGGGTGAAATCAGGGGTGAAGTGGTAGTGCGTTTCCTGAAACAGTCTCATAGAGTCAGAGAGGACGAACAATGGAAATCATCGCAGCCAATATATCGGAGATGTCGCGAACCGCCGCGCCGCGGATCATCCTCGGCATCGTGGATAACCAGCAACTCATCACGGATGGAGGAATCGATACGCAGCTCCGCCTTTGTCATTTCATGGCGCAAATCGCGCACGAGAGCGCTCACTTCGGGGTGACGCTTGAGTTCGCTTCCGGCAAAGCCTACGAGGGACGAAAAATTCTCGGAAATACCCAGGTCGGTGATGGGCCCCGCTATCGCGGGAGAGGATTGATCCAGACAACGGGACGGACGAACTATCAGCTGGCGAGAGACGACATCCGCATGATCGTGCCGGATGCTCCGGATTTCGAGGCCGACCCTGTCAAGCTGGAAGAATTCCCGTGGGCTCTGTTGTCCGCCATCTCCTACTGGCGGCGAAGGAACATCAACCGTTTGGCGGATCGCGATGATGTGGTCGCCGTTACCAGGACGATCAATGGTGGCGAGAACGGGCTTGCAGAAAGAAAGCGCTACCTCGCGAAGGCAAAGGCGATCTGGATCGACGACAACACACCGACGGCAGCGCACTCAACCGTTCGTCCTGGCGACAAGGGTGAAGAGGTTGAGGAACTTCAAAACGTCTTGGTCGCGGCAGGCTACCGGGTTCTCGTGGACGGCGACTTCGGCGACAACACCAAGAATGCAGTCATGGACTTTCAGAAGCGCAAGGGGCTGCCGGCCAATGGCGTTGTCGATCTGAAGACATGGGGCTTGTTGCAGCTGATCGCCGGATAGCGTCCGTGCTGCGTTCATGGTGATTCACCCAGGCCGACCTGTCTGTGGGCCTGGACCTGCGCGAGGATGCCCTGCAGCATGAAAATCACCGCGGCCGATTATCAATCAATAACCGGGATTCGACACGATGCCTATTCCCAAAAGACATGAAACGACGCAAGCTCCGCAGACTAGGAGTTGGAGTTGTTTCTTTCTCATCGCACTTCTGTGGTGTACGCCGAAGGGTGCCGACGCGAAGCAAGCCGTGTGTTTAACGACGGACGATGGTCCCGAATACGCATGCGAGTTCCGTCCTCTCTATGAAAACGGCAGCTTCGAGATTTCAGCACCAGACAAGCCCGGGCTTCCACCGACCTACAGACTCGTTCTTCAGAGTGCTTCTACGCCGGTCACCTTGAGCGGGTATGTGTATTACCGTGATACTGAGACGGGCAAGATCAACATGAAACAGGGTATTTACATCGGAGAGTTTCGGCGGAGTAGGCGCAAAGAAGGGGTAGAGCGCGGGTGCTGGGAGCGGACTACCCCCACCCAAGTGGAAATTTGCGCTCGTTGAAGGGACGGATCCGCAGTGACTTTATCAGTGCTGCGTGGTTGCGCCTCGCGCCGTTTTCCGAGGCTGCGTGCGATTTCGGCGTGAGAGCGACAGCTGCCAAGCGGCAGGCTTTGATTGAGCGCGAGCCCGACGTCGGCGACGGCTTTGCCGCCCGGTGGGTCAGGGAAGAATTGGCGATAGCTTGTGTGGCGTTCGCTGGCGTCGTGGGCAGAGTTCCGAGATAAACCGGCTCGGGCGCAACATCCCGGGAGCGACGACGGTTTCTGAGTTCTTCCTCGTGGCCCGGGCTCGGGAGGCTTGGGGCCTTGCTGCCTGGCTTCTTGCCGGTCGCCGCTGCCTTGGCAGCACGGCGGGCGACTTTCTCGGCGGCGGCGGCTTTCAATCGCTGATGGCGCTCCTCGACCCGAGCGACAGGCTTGGCCTTGAGCTGGACGGCCAGCTTTTCGATGTGCCCGCGGCCAGCGCACCGTGGCGCCGAGCTGTTGTCCGCGGCAGCGCCCGCCTGCATGGTGGCCGATCGGAGAGGGTCAATGTGAAAGTCGCGTATGCGACTCACGAAACTCCCTTCTCCCTCGCGGGAGAAGGGCCGGGGGGAAGAGGGGGGGCGGTCCCGACTTCATGATCAGGGGTATCCTGACATGTCATGACCGTTAGGCAGCACAGTTGATGCGTCCCCTCCTGCTCACCGTCCTGTTGCTTTCTCTGAGCAATGTCTTCATGACCTTCGCCTGGTATGCGCACCTAAAGGAGTTGAGCCACAAGCCTTGGCTCATCGCCGCACTGGTAAGCTGGGGCATCGCGTTCTTCGAGTACATGCTCCAGGTGCCAGGCAATCGCATCGGGTTCAGCGTGATGTCTGTCGCGCAACTCAAGATCCTGCAGGAAGTCATTACGCTGTCGGTGTTCGTTCCCTTCGCGGTTTTCTACCTCAAGGAACCCATCAAGCTCGGCTATCTATGGGCACTCTTGTGCATACTCGGCGCGGTGTTTTTCATTCTTCGGAGTCGCTGGACCGGCGGCTAACTTCCTGCCACATCTCAAGCAGGTGCAGGTCGGTCATCGTGGGCGGAGGTCTATAGGCTCTCACTCGCCGAACGGCACGCCCGCTATGCGGATCGCCGATGATCAGCGCCTCGCCCATCTTGATCCGCGGCAATTTTCTGCCGGCGACGGCAAAGCAGCGCGAGGATGGCACCCGATTGCCGCGTCGGCTGCGCCTCCTCGCCATGACGGTGTCGGTCGATGTGACGACGTCGGTCACTGTGACGCTGTCGGCCAATAAGGGCGGGCGGGGACGACTGGGTGTGGCGATGAGGGCAGGGCTGCGGCTGGCACGGTGTGGTACTTGGCACCCGCCAGGCTCGCTGTCGAGGTCATCAGCTTCCGCTTCGGCCAGGGTATCGCGGCCATCCGGCGATTGATCATTTGCCCCGACAGCAGCCGTTAGGCTACCTGGGCCACCTGCGGCGATGCCATGCCTGCTGGCATCCTGTCGATATCGACCGCTGGACGCCAGGGCGCCGCGAATATTCATGCCAGGTTTGTGCGCTTTTACGCAGCAGTCAAGCGCCAACGGTGAGATGCTGAAGGCCTCCAAAATAGCCCAAGTGAGCGGCGTCGTGAAAATCCTTACCACCCTCGTCATGTCTGCTTCGCTGCTGTTGGCCGGGTGTTCAACGAATCAGGCCGGTTCGGAAAAACAGGCGAGTCAAGTTTCTGTGACCTATCGCTCGGACCCTCCGGGGGCGACCTTGACGCAGGTTGACGGCAGGGTTTTTGGCCAGATGCCGGTAACTTTGAGCTACCAGGTATCGGATGCAGATAGAGCCAGGGGCGAGGCGACATTTCTCGGCCTCACTGCGCACTGGCCGAGCGGCGCTAAAGACGCTTACCCAAAAATGACACTCCCGACCGGCAAACTATCGTCTGACATCGCCCGCACGGCTTTCACTTTCAAGCGGCCGCAAGATGCTCCCTATCTGATGACAGACCTCAACCATGCACGCAGCCTGCCGCCGCAAGCGGAACAGCTTGCCGCAGAGCAGGAGGTTTCTGAGGCACACCGCGCGCAGCAACAAGGTGAAGCGCGTGTCGCAAAGCAGGCGGTCGCCAAGGAACATAGCCGGCCACCACAGGCGGAACCGGGCGTCGCAGGGCAGGATGCTTCTGCGTTAGAAGGGCGCGCCTCCGTTCTCCTTGCGCTTCTGAGCAGCCTGCAGCAACACGCGGAACAGCGTGCTGGAGAGCAGGAGACTTCTGGGTCCACAGGGGGCGGGTCAGATCTTCTCGCCCTCGTGAATAAGCTGGCGGGTGTGTATCTGGAGGCGGCGAAGGCGGTTCAGCCGCAAATCGCGGCGACGAACTGCTCAGCCTCGTCTGGCGGCGTGATCACCGACCCTGGATGTGCGACCCGGTGATGATGGCGGTATCGCCCTGCGCTTGCTGTGCGGGGTAGGTGTGTCGCCGTCAGCCGCCGCCCGGAAACGCAAACCTTGGCCAGCGCCACGGCCCGTGTAGTGCCGTAGGCGCCGCTGGTGTCGTGTTGCTGGCAGGGTGGAGCGAATGAAAATCAGCTAGCGCATGGGTTGCGCGCTGCTTGCTGGAATGCTGAAAGTATCGTCGTCAAACGAGCGCTACAGCCGCCCCCACGTCATTGCGAGGAGGCGCAGCCGACGTGGCAATCCAGTTCCATGCTCTCACTATTTCCCACCGCATTGACATGCGTGGCAACGCGAAAAGCCAAACCTCTGGATTGCCGCGTCGGCTACGCTTCCTCGCAATGACGGAGGCTGGGAGACGCTTGCCGAAAGTCTCATCACGAGTGCAGCACTACACTAGAATGCTCCGTTGCCAGCAAAAGACGGCGGTGGCTTCTGGAGAAAGCGATCAATCTGCAGACATTCGATCTGAACGACATCACCCGTGAGCCCTCCGATGAACAACTCGATGCCTTGATGGAAGCCGTTGCCACCGAAGCACGCAGGCACTCGCAGATGGCGCGCGAACAATGGCTGATTCGCCTGCGCGCCGAGATCGCGGCGATAGAAAGGCATTCCGGCAAGAGCGCGTGACCGAAGGCGACAAGCCGGGCGAGTTGCCGCTGGGCAAACGCTGTGATGAAGGCAATCGTGAAAGTTGCCGAGCGCGAGCGGCATGTCAGGACGCTTGCTTCCCTGGAACGGCAGCGCGAATTGCCGATTGTCTGACAGTGACATCGGCCGACTATGCGCCTGTTTTCGTGCCTCGAAGACGACCGAAAATTCGGCGCCATCTGGTTTTTTCTTTTCCGACAATCACCTTAAACCCCGGGCTTTTCCCGGGGATGCTTACTGGTTCAAGCGCGCCTTGACATGACTATCTGGTTCGTCTCCCGCCACCCGGGTGCCGTCGCCTGGGCAAAGCGGCAGGGCATCGCCGTTGATCGGCAGCTCGCCCATCTCGACCCGCAACAGGTTGCTGCAGGTGACACGGTTATCGGCACCCTGCCGATCAATCTTGCCGCCGAGGTTTGCGCGCGCGGAGCCCGTTACTACCATCTCACGCTGCGCCTGCCGTCCGCACTGCGTGGTACGGAACTCGATGCCGACCAGCTTGAGCAGCTCGGTGCCTGCATCGAAGCCTACCTTGTCGAACGCCGCAGCCCCTGAAGTGCCGCCGGCGCCGCGCGTGTGCTGTTGCGGGCCGGGTGGAGCATAGGCATTCCAGCTACCGCACGGGGTTCGCGCTGCCTGCGGGCTTGCGCAAAGCGTGGTCATGAAAGAAGCACTACCGCAACTCGCAGGTCATTGCGAGGAAGCGAAGCCGACGCGCCAATCCAGAGGTTTGGCTCTTCGTGTGGTTGATGCGGCCGAAGGGCAGCGAGAGGTGGCACCGGATTGCCAGCTCGGTTGCGCCTCCTCGCAATGACGGTGTCGGTCACGGTGACGGTGACAGAGTTGGTCAATAGCGGCGTGCGGGATGGAGCCGGGCGTGGCGTGGCGATGCCGGCCGCGCTGCGGCTGGCACGGCCTGGCGCCTGGCACCCTGCAGGCTCGCCGCTCAGGCGATTGCCGCGGGCAGCCCGGTCCACACGATTCCCTCCGGCAAGCTGGCGCGCCCGATGCGGCCCTGAAAGCCGCGCGTGGGCAGCGGGTAGCAGCGCACGTCGTCGTCGGCAAGTTCCATCAGCTCGGCAATCTCGTCCAGGCAGCGCTCCTTGTCGGCTTCGCTGCCGACCAGCAGAAAGATGCTGTACTCGAGCGGCGCCGCGTGCTTGCACATCTCGCGATGGATGCGCTGCAAGCGGCGCTGGTTGCTGATGTCGTAGCCGATCACGAAGGCCTGCAGACTATTCGTCGAAGTCATCATCTTCGCCTTCGGCCAGCGTATCGAGGCCATCCGTAGCGAGTGCCGGCAGCAGCGCATGCGTATCCTTGCGCTGCGCAGGCGGCGCATCGACGGAACCCGATTGAGTGATCGCTGCAGCCACGTCGGACACGCTTTCGGTGAGCAGTTTGCGCAGCCGCCCGGCCAGCGGCTCCCACTCGGCGTAGTAGCGGGCGCGTCCCGCCTTGCCGAGGAGGCAGCCGCCGTCGGTCTGTGAAAAATCGTCGGCGCGCAGTTTCTCCGAGCGAAAGAGCATCAGGGTGTGCTGATCGATCTCGACGCGCAGTGGTTCGACCAGATCACAGGCGAGCGACTCGCGGCCGAAATCCAGCGCATGATAGAAACCGACGAAAGGATCGAGCCCGGCGCCGTACAAGGCCAGGACTGCCTCAGCGTGCAGCAGCGTGTACGAGAGCGAGAGCACCGCGTTCACCGGGTCTCGCGGCGGCCGGCGGTTGCGGCCGGCAAACTTCAGGCGCTCGGGCAGCAGGTCGGCGAAGCCTCGAAGTAGGCCGCGGCACCGGCGCCTTCGAGGCCGCGCAGTGAAGCAAGCGAATGCTGCTCGTCCACCGCCCCGATGCAGCTGGCGAGTTGCCGCAGGGACAGCGTCAGCAGATAGCGTGAACGCGGTTCGCTGTCGCGGCGGAGGGTGAGGAAGTCTGCCTGTGCGCGCAGCTTGGCTTCGACGATGGCCCGCGAAAAACGCAGGCAGAAGTCGGCGTCGAGCGACAGCCGGTACTGCGCCACTCGCCGCGCCGCGTCATTGTGCGGACGACCGAGCAGCATCGTCGGCAGCGCCTTGCGCCCGGAGAGAACGACCACCCCGATTCCACGCTCGCCGAGTTTGCCGAGCAGCGACGACGACAGCGTCACGTCGCCGCGGATGAAGACCCGCGATAAGGGCGCCAGCGGTACCGTGCCGATGCGCTCGCCGTTCTCGTAGAACACCAGCGCCTCGCCGTCCGCCTTCAGCGTCACGCAGCGCCGGTCAACATACAGACTGGTCATCGTTTCTCCCCCCTCAAACGATCAGAAAAACATCCGTCACCGGCTGCGTCGCCCGGCCCAACATGTCGCGCCGCATGCGCGGATCGAGCTGGAAGATGTGTGCCCGGTCTTCACTTAAAGCGAGCAATTCGGCCAGCGTGTTGCGCACTTCACGAAGTTCAGCCGCGGTCAGCCAGCACTCGAAGAACGATTTTTGACCACCGACCTTGTAGCCCATCAAATACCGGTGCACCCGCCGCAGCCGCTTCGGCTCGCAGATGTCGTAGCAGACCAGGTACAGCGTTCGCGCCACATCGTTCATGTCGCCACGATAGGCCTCCGTGGCACTCCTGTCAGGTCCGGCAAGCTTGCCGAAAATCACTGATCGATACAGGCGGAAAAATGCAGCGGCGGCAATCGTCCGTCAATCCCTTTGATTTCAGGGCTGGTTACTGACCTTGACGAGTGCTGTACAGTCGTCAATGAAGGGCTGTCTCAATCCCTTTGATTTCAGGGCTGGTTACTGACCAAGCTACTTTTGCATGGTGGTATAAAGTCTGTGGTCTCAATCCCTTTGATTTCAGGGCTGGTTACTGACGCCCGCGCCAAAGAAAGCTTGCCGCGCTGGGTGACCG
>NZ_SPMY01000078.1 GCF_012939955.1 Candidatus Accumulibacter phosphatis | reverse complement strand
GTCAGCGAACGCTGTGGCCAGGTCCCGGAGAACTGGCTGGTTGATGGGGGCTATCCGGGCCATGGACAGGTCGACGCAGTCGCGGACAACACGACCGTTTATGCCCCGGTGCCCAAGGCCAGGAACTCGGAAGTCGACATCCACCAACCGAAACCCAAAGACAGCCCGGCGGTCGCCCAATGGCGTCAGCGGATGGGCAGTGATGAAGCCAAGATCATTTACAAGCGTCGCGCATCGACGGCCGAATGCGTGAATGCCCTGGCACGCAACCGGGGTCTGAATCGACTACGGGTTCGCGGGCTGAAGAAAGTAAAGGCGGTCGCCCTACTCTTCGCCTTGGCACATAACCTGATGCGTACTGTCACGCTCGCACCCCACTTGGTTGGGATAGGGACAGGAACGTCCGTTGTTCCACAAATCGCCGGGTAACCGAGGAAAACACGTGAAAAATGGATCGATCAAGGGCTAACCGCAGTCAGCACTATCGATAAGGCATATTCCGGCCTATGGTGGCCCTACCAGGGAAACGACGCCTCTACGGGCCCAAAGACAAAAAATTCACAACCTCTGAGGTCGACGACCGGCGTTTTCATCGGAGGCAAGCGGCGCTCGATGCTAACCGGCGTCAGCGCCCAGCCGCCGCACCCGCATCGTTCGCCTGGAAAAGCAGGTGCATGACGGCAATGCCGGCCCAGATCGCTACCGGCCATTCGGCCGCTGGAATCCAGATCGTGAGCACCAGCAGCCCCTCGATTCCAATCGATAGCAGGGCGAGAGCGCCGGCAAACCGACGATTGAAAATCCTGCCGTGTCTGGACACGGCGAGAATGAATCCCAGCCAGACCACGGCGCTGAGGACGGCTACGTCCAGCGACCGGCCCCTGACCAGCTGTTCCGTCAGGCCGCCGAGAAGTGTCGCGCCCATGGCCAGCCCGACGAAAGCTGCCGAGTCCGGCATGGATTTCCAGTCGCCGCGAAGACTCAAGAGGCGCCAGCAATGCGACGCCAGTGATGTGATCAGTCCGGATTGTTCAGGTTGTTCGTTGCGCATGTTCTCCTCCTCCGTAATGAGCGCCCCGCCACGTTTCCGATCCACCGCGAGCGGCGCCGATCGGGACGCTATCCAGAACGATTCTACGGATGGCTGAAAAAAATGCAAGTCCCCGAAAAGCGTCCTTTCGGGCCGCTTTTCGGAAAAAGTTATCCACAGAAAAGGCCCCTCAGAAAAGTTATCCACGTGACAACGCTCTCAAACGCCATCCGCCGCAAACCCAGGCGACAAGGGGCTTCCAGAGGAGGAGCAAAGTTATCCACGTGATAACGCTCTCACGAGTACGTGACAACGCTCTCAGCACTACGTGACAACGCTCTCACCAACTCGGCTGCAAGCCTTGCGTGGCATGGCTTTGAGGGCCCCCTCAAGTAGTTACAAGTAATATTCAAGTATCTTTACAAGTAAAGGGGGTGCCCCGCCTGTGGATAACCTGCTGACGCCGCGCCAATCGGGCGGGCAGAAGTCCCTGCGTGCCGACGCCGTGCAGCGAAGTCAAGGATCGGAGAACAAAAACCCGCCAGCCAAGGGAAAAGCGACCAATCCCACAGCATGGCCCGGAGAGGGTGGTGGTAGTCGGCGAAAACCCGGTTGCCAGGACGGCCGTGCAGAAGATTGGCGAAGGCAGGGCTCTTGACGCCTACGCAGCGGACGCCCGAACTGTAGGGTTCGTGACCGTGAAAAACTGGCTGGGTAGGGAGTACGGCCGGAAAGCGCCGAGATCCGAGTCGAGACCGGCTGCAACGTCAGACAGGCAAGAGGGAGGATTCACGCGCTATTGCTCGGCAGGTCGTGAAGCCGCCCGTTGCCGCCTGCCGTACGCGGCGTCAGGCAATCACGCCATTACAGAACGGTGGTGAAGCCGTAGCGGGCAAGATGTCGAGAAAGCAAATCAGGCGGCAACCCGAGGGAAAACACCATCCGCCGAGACGAGCTCTAAGCAACCAGGACTACAGCGAAGACAGTCGCGCCCCACCTGTATGGCAAATACGTAGCCGACTGGCCGCCACAAGGAGTCCTGTCGCCGGCGCGGAAACATTGGCCTCAGGGTAGAACAGCAAGGCATCCTTGAGTCTCAGGAGGAATTGTTTCTTGAAGTCCAGCAGGCCGCGAGGCGTGTCGCCGTAGTCAGAACCGAACTGAAGCTTCAATGACTGCCAGGGGATGAGGACGCTCGGACGCTGGGTGACACGCAGGACAAAGATGCGGTAGACCAGCCAGGAATAGATGTCCATTGCCATCGGCGACTTGGAAAGCGCGTACAGCACGCGCATGTCGATGGGTACCGGCGACTCGGTTAGGTTGCGAAAGAAATCGTCCGATAGCTTGAGGCGGCTTTCCCACAGCTGCCGATCGTCCGGCCGGTGGGGATCCCAGAAGCCGAATTCCTGATCAGCAATGAGCATGTTCTTGAGGCCGAAGCGTCCGTGTCTCTGATAGGCGATGGACAGCGTCGACGAGAAGAGCCTCACGGCCTGCGCACGAAGCCGCTGGCAATCGCGGCCATCGGTCCGCATTCCCAGCTTGCGCAGAAACTCGTTCTGACTTTTTCCGAGGCCAAGCATCGGAGATTTGGTCTTCACGGCCTCCGTGCAGATCCACGTCAGCAGAAGCCGCGGAACGGTGCCGTAGGGGAGACCGAATCTCGGATTGGCGATGATCGATAGTGACACGGGCCCGCTCGTTCGTTCGAAGCTGGACACCCCGGGGTCACTATGTGGCAAGGTGGTCTGAACCAAGGCCTGCCCCAGGAACGCGAACGAACCCACATCGACCTCGGCAGCGGTAATGTCGGAAGCCAGGGCAGTCAGCTTGCCTGCGCGAGAGAGGCCGCTCATCGATTCCCTCTTGGCCAATCGAGCGTGTCGAAGGCTTGCGGCGATCGAATACCGGGAGTGGCGAGAAGAAGGCTGGCGGGCATGGCTGAATTTGTAGCACCCAGTCTTTTGCGTGCGCGGGGGAAAAGCGCCCAAAAGGGTCACGTTTCGGACGCCGGTGCGGACGACTTGAGATACTGCGGGTTGTCGTCAGGAACGGTGATCGTTGGGCGATGACTCCGAAGCCAGCCAGAAGGCCAACAAGGTCTGCCCGCACTACGCGGGAATGGGGCGTCGATGAAGATCGGCAACGCGGCGTGTTCGGCCGACGGGTTCGAAGCGGCGCAGGTCGCAAAGGTACGTAAAGTGCTGCAAGCCCTTGACCCCACGAGCGATGCTCAACAGGCCGTTCTGACCCCGCCGTTGATCGACCCCGTTACGCCGCCGAACAGCTCAGAATCGTTGAATTGCTCGTGGAACCTGTCGCCGTCTGGGCGCTGGTCGTCGTTAAAATGTCGGCATGACCCGTTCCGAACTCATCGCCTGGATCGCCCCACATTTCCCACAACTGACCACCAAAGACGCCGAGCTTGCTGTCAAAGCGATTCTTGAGCGGATGAGCGAGGCTCTGGCGCAAGGCAACCGTATTGGAATACGCGGTTTTGGCAGTTTTGTACTGAACTACAGGCCACCGCGGAACGGGCGCAATCCGAAGACCGGCTTGGTTGTTCAGGTTCCCGCCAGGTGGGTGCCCTACTTCAGGCCGGGCAGTGACTACGACATCGATTGGAGTGCAGCAAGTGACCTACAAGATCGGGCGAAATGACCCCTGTCCATGCGGCAGCGGCAAGAAATACAAGCAGTGCTGCGCTAGTGGTCGCACGGATTTCGTTGAACCCGAACCGAAAGGCCACGCCGGGGCAGTGGAGCGCGCCATTGACTGGCTCGTAAACAAACATCGCAAGGCGGTCGGTGCGGCCATTGGAGGGATGCTCTACGATAACTTGACCGAAGCGGAACAAGACGCACTTCTTGCTCAGGACCGGCCGACGCAGAGCAGCATTCAACTCAACGCTACGGAATGGCTGTGTGCTGAAGGCCAGATTCTCGTTCACGGCGAGCAAAAGAGAGTATCGGAATACCTGCTGGGTCACGGCGGGCCGCTATTCACGGTGGATCAGCGCAACTGGATCAAGCAACTGGCGGAGCGCCCTTTGCGCTTGTACGACATTACCGACGTCAAACCGAATCAGCAGCTGACGCTGTGCGATTCGCTCGACTTTGACGCGCCGCCAATCGTCGTGCGCGAAAAGTCCGGTAGCCAAGCCTCCATGCTCGGAATACAAATGGGCGCTCGGATCATGGACGTTGCTGATCATCACGAGCTATCTGGTGCTGCCTACGCGTTCACGCCTCGTACCGGACCGCTCGTTGTTGAGCACATGCGCGCGGCCATTGATCGGTTCGACGGGCCAGCGGAAGACCTGCCGGATATGCTGAGCTTCATCATTCGACGGCGCTGGCTCGCTCAATTCTTCGCTCCGATGCCGATGCCAGCGCTCAGGGACGCGCATTCGGGCGAGCCCATTTTGCTGATTACCGACCACTATCGCGTCACGGACTGGGATGACTTGACGCAGTCATTCTCTGCGCAAAGCGACCTCGAAGGCGACCGCGAGTCCGGTTGGAATCGCCTGATCGACTGCGATGACGGACAGACACGCGCGCTCGCGACCGTCAATGTCGAGGCGCGTGGCGACAAGATCACGGTGTTCTACACGACGCAGCGTTACGCGGCCGAAGGTCGCTCCTGGTTCCAGTCACTTGCAGGCGATGCCGTTCAATTTCTTTCCCGTGAGTTGTCCGACCCCGCGGGACTGATGCGCAACGGGCCCGCCGGTCAAGAAACGAAGCCCGCCGCCGATGACCTCGATTTGTCACCGGAAGCGATGGCCGAGCTGATGGAAACGGCTCTCCATGAGATGTACGCTCAGTGGGCCGACGAGCCGATTGAGGCGCTGGCTGGCAAAACTCCTCGGCAGGCCATCGATACGCCCGCCGGGTTGGAGCGTGTGAAAGGTTTGCTGAGAATGTATGAGGCAAAAGAACAGCAGGGCGCGGCCCAGCAGGGCCGGCGGGCCATTTCGTTCCAGTTTCTCTGGCAGTCACTCGGAATTCCGCGCCCCACTGGCAGCGAGTGAGGGCGATTCCCGACACTCGATTGATCCATTCACATCGACGGCTGGAATGAAATAGGCACATGGCAAGCCGAACAGGAGCAGGTCCTGCGAGACCATCGGTTCCGGCCTGGGTTATGCGCTTAACACCGGGGAAGAAGAAGAACGAAGAACAAGTCACGGCTTTGGCGAACGTCCTTCCCAAGTGGAATCCACTCGGTGCCGCCGCACAAGAGCTATCGAACCTTGATAGCTACCGGGTCGAGACGGCAGACATCCTCTTCGGGCTCAAAATACGCGGCCGTTCCGCACGAGCGGAGCAGTTTTCATTGCGGACGTTCTCAACCAGGCGTTTGATCTGCGCCCTGACGCGAAAGGCTGTACCCCGAATGCGAAGGAAATCGTGGCGATTCTTCAACAGAGAGCTTCCTGATCATCGCGCGGTGAACGACTTGATGTGTCGGTAGCCGATGGCGGACATGCCGAACACCCGCCCAATCCTGGCCGCCCTCAAGACCTGCCAGTCATCACCAGCCGTTCTTTCAGCTTCGACCAGCGCCGTTCCACCGGTTTACCTTTGACCCCCATGCCCAGCGCTCTCTTCTGCCCAACCAGCACCGCTTGGCGTCACGAGGGAGCGCGTCAGGCAGCAAGAAGGGCGCGCACACCGGAAGTGTCGGGCTTCGATAAATCGGGATGCGGTTGAAGCATGCCTCCTGGAAATCCTTGCCTTGACGCGCAGGCGTAGCCTCAGCCGCAACCCGAGCGCGCCCGAGCAAAGGCTCTGAGCCTGGTAGCCCACGAAACTCGATCGGCGGAGCGATGACAGAGACGAGTGCGATGGTTGATGATGGGCACACCGTAGCCGAGGGCGTTGCTCCTCGCTAGAATGATGGAATGTCCAAACAGCCACCGCCCTCAACCCCGGAAATCCACCGCCTCAGGGCCGCCGCAGCGCTCATCCCCATTATCGAATCTGGTCTGGCCGACTCACGGCTTTCCGTCGAACGGGCGGCGCTCATGGCTTCTTTCTGCGAATGGACGGTAGAAAAGCCCTTCGACGATCCGAGCGTGGCCAAGTTAGCGGAAACCGTCGATGTTGGCTTGAAACGCATCAAGATGGCGTTGTCGTCAACCGCGTGAGAGCTCTCGGCCATCGGTTGCGCCACCGTGTGGATTTCGGGCGGAGAGAATAGCAGTAGCACCCCGCAACGCTGATCGACACGGGCCGGGTCACGGTCAGTCAGGAGCACCCGGCCGCGACTTTGCTTAAAAACCTTGACTTGGAGCAATCAGCCGTAAGCGGTCACTCGGCTGCGCATCTCACTTTTTTTCTGTCTGACCGGCCGCTACGTGGCGCGAAGCAGCCGGTGGGCGCAGGATGGCGTCGGTCGGCAGCCGGCCAATTGCTGTCGTTCGATGATTCCGGAAAGCAGCCATCTGAACGGCTGCTGTACTTCGCAAGCTGCCAGACGGCAAATGCACTCAATTCGGCCGGACCGGCCGTTGCTGCGAAACGCAGAGGACTATTTCATGGAACAAACGGCTTAAAGGCCTGCTTCCAGTATGATCTGCCAATGGCGACAACCGTGGTCTGTCGCCGCTTACGCGCTCCTTGTGCGATGTCTCTAACGGTCGACTGAAATGCACCCATTCCTCGAAATTACTTCATCGGCCATTCAACAGCTTGATGACGAGCAAGCACGAGAGTTAGTTGCTCGACTATGCAAAGCGGAACTTCGACGTCATTCTGTTGGGACCTCCCCTGTCACTTGGGGTGGCGATCAGCGGGCAAAAGATGGTGGCGTTGATGTTCGGGTGGATATTTCATCAGCAATAACAGTATCAAATTACGTCCCAAGGAATGCAACCGCCTATCAAGTTAAAGCCGAAAGTTTCCCACCAAGAAAAATTCCCGGCGAAATGGCCCCAAAAGCGGCATTGCGACCAGCAATCAAGGAGTTGCTCACGTGCTCCGGCGCATACATCATAGTCTCCACGAAAGACAACTGTTCGGACATCTTCTTGAAGAAACGAAGAAAAGCCATGTCCGATTGCTTAACGACGCATGGATTAGCTGGCAGCATTCATCTAGATTTTTACGACAGCCGAAGAATTGCCGATTGGGCTGGCAATTATCCCGGCGTACTGGTTTGGTTACGAAGCATTCTCGGAAAGCCCATCGAAGGATGGAAACCTTATGGCCCATGGGCCTATCACGAAACATCTCTTGACGACGAGTACCTGCTTGACGACAAAATAGAGGTATTCGTTCCCAGCACTGACGAGGCCATTTCTGTAACGCTCGCAATCAAACGACTGCGCGGAGAGCTAGCAATAAACGGAGCGTCGGCACGAATAGTAGGGCTCTCTGGAGTCGGAAAGACGCGACTCGTTCAAGCGCTGTTTGATAACCGCATCGACGGATCAGCAGCGGCTCTTAACCAAGAGAACGTCCTCTATACCGATCTCTCGGACAACCCAACTCCTCAACCAACCGCAATGCTTGAAGCGCTGCTACAAGAAGATGCGGACTGCGTCGTGGTTATTGACAACTGCGGTCAGGATATCCACCGAAAGCTCACCGAAATAGTACAGCGACCGGAAAGCAAAATTCGTCTTGTAACGATTGAATACGACATCAGAGACGACTTACCTGACGGCACGGCATGCTACCGACTGGAAAAAGCGTCTGGGGAAGTCATCACAAGACTACTCAAGCGTCGTTACCAAGCTCTAACGGACATTGACATCCACAAGATTGTTGAGTTTTCCGATGGAAACGCACGAGTTGCATTTGCCTTGGCATCAACCTCTGAATCCAAAGGTGAATTGGCGCAGCTTCGGGATGATGAGCTCTTCACGCGCCTGTTTGTCCAGAATCACATTGAGAACGACGAGCTTCAACGATGTGCCGAGGCTGCCAGCCTACTATACTCATTCGATGTCGAGGACGTAAGCGAAACGTCCGAATTGGCTGTTCTTTCAGCCGTTGCTGAGGTGACGATTCCAACGTTTTATAGAAACGTTTCTGAACTTCAAGAACGTGGGTTAGTTCAAGAAAGAGGGAAGTGGAAAGCGATTCTGCCCCATGCAATAGCGAACCGACTTGCCCTCAATGCCGTTGAATCCAGCCATCCGAGTCTACTGGTTAAAAGATTTGTCGCCGATGCCTCAGAACGAGTTGTGCGTTCTTTCTCAAGGCGATTGGGCTATTTGCACGAATCGACGCATGCCCAGCAGATTGTGGGAGCATGGTTAGAACCGGATGGCCTTCTGGGCAAAGTCTCTAGCCTAAGCACACTCAAGAGGGAAATCCTTGAAAACGTTGCGTCTGTAAATCAACGTGCGGCGCTGAATGCATTACGTCGTGCGGTCGAAACAAATAATTTTATTTCATTAGACAACCCAAATCGAGCATATTCAGCTCGTCTGCTCAGATCCCTAGCCTACGAGCCTGGCTTGTTTGACGATGCAGCATCGGCTCTGTTGCAATTTGCACTGAAGGAACCCGACGATTACGACTCCTACTCGACACGTGATATTCTACAATCACTTTTTTTACTCTCGTCTATCCGGAACACTGGCCTCTCCGGAACAGCGTTCAGCATTCGTCAGGGCGCTAGCTTTTTCTGGAGATGCTCAACAGTCAAAGGTGGCATTGCATCTTCTTCGCTCAGGGCTTGAATCTCAGCATTTCTCATCTCACTACGGCTTTGACTTTGGGGCGTTGAAGCGCTGTTATGGATGGTATCCACGAACGCTCAAGGAGATTCAGGATTGGCACGCCCCGTTCGTTCAAATCGCTGTTGATCTTGGCAAGACAGCCACGGCGTTCGGAGCCCAGGCTCGGGCGATATTGGGAGAGGCCTTCAGGGGTTTATGGGGTAACGCGCAAATGAGCGGAGAATTGACGGACGCCGCACGAGAATTGGCACCCGTCAATGGGTGGCCGGATGGATGGCTCGGCATTCGCAACACACTACATTTCGATCGGGGGCATATCGACCCAGCATCGCTCGATAAGCTGGAGAGCCTGGAAAAACAACTTTCACCCAGGGACCTTCGCGCAAAACTTCAAGCGAAAGTCTTGTCGAGCGGATCATTCGGCGTTGATCTAGATGACGACTTTGAACCAGACTCGTCGACGGATTGGCATGTCAAAGCCCATGCAGAGGTCACGGCACTGGGGAAAGCTGCCGCGCAGGATGCGGATGATATGCTCGCTGACCTTGCGCCGTTCGTATCAATTAAAAATACCACCAACAAGGTCAGGTGCTTTGGTATTGGCGTAGGCCAGGCATCACGTTCTGTGCAACAAATAATTGAGCGGCTTAGGCCCTTGGTTGAGCACCCTCCTACCGACGGATTTGACCTGCAGTTCATCCACGGGTTAATCAATGGCTGGAATCAGATCAAGCCTGACGAAGTTTCTGCGTTTCTCGACGAAGCTGTAGAAGATGAGATTTGGGGAGCGTTATTCCCGAGTCTGCAGCTCGCAATTGAGCTTGACCAAGCGGGCTACTTGAGACTCATTAAGTCCTTAGAAGTTGGTCGAGCGTCTTGCCGCGCTTATACAAATTTGGGTTGCGGACGAAGAACAGACCCTCTCACGGTAAGACAAGTCTCTACATTACTATCGCAACTCGCGACAAAGCCAGACGGAGGCTTGCCTGCCGCAATTGATGTTCTTTGTATGGTAAGGCACTGTACGGACACGAAGGACGAGCACTACAAGACGGAGTTGCAAGCCTATTGCTTGAAGTTTGTCGGCGACCTTGATTGGAGTTTGATTGACTTTGCGAACGATAATTTGCTTCATCACCTTGTTGAGATAATAAAATTTGCTTTAGATAGCAAAGGGCCACAAGAAGCTGCGGTTAAAACAATTAGCCGTTTGATCCAACAGGAGCATTCTGGGCAACGGAGAATCCCGCGCCGCCTTGGCAAAGTTCTTTTGCCGTTTTTTTTTGAAGTGCCCGGTCGAGACTTTGGATGTTGTTTATACCAAGAGCAAGCACACTGACCTTTTGTTCATGCTCACTATCCGGCTCGATAGGCATGGCGACACGGCGATTGGCGCTGTGCCAGATAAATTATTGGTTGAGTGGTGCAAGGTCTCGCCTGGCGACAGATGCGTATTTGCAGCACAGACCTGCAAGCTATTTGAAAGATCAAACCCGCGGGAAAGTGGTGATGAAGCAGTTATAGGCGTGTCAAACATCGCTATAAACCTTCTAGCTCTAGCCCCTGAGAAAAGGAAGGTTCTCGAAACGCTAGTAAGTCGTTTTCAACCGAACTCTTGGTCTGGCTCCCTCGCGGCAATCATGCGTCATCGTTTGCAATATTTGAAGCAACTTAATCCAACGGGTGATGAAGAACTCATGCCATTGATAGAGGAGATGAATGAGCGTCTTTCAAAAATCATCGAAAGCCAAGAACAGAGTGAACAAACCATGGAGAGATCAGAGACTTCAAGTTTTGAGTAGGCGCGCTTTTGGCGATCGAGGACATATCTCGTGATGCCCGTAGGAAGAGCTGCAGCGTCGTTTGTCTGCTTTGGCCAAAAAATTACCAGCGAGCACTCGGCTGGAACGGCAGCTCTACTTTTTTACCTGCCATTCAGCAGGCGGCTACCTGTCGGTCCGCATTGGGTCGATTGCCGTCACCAAACCACGAAAGCTCAGTGGCCGCTCCCAAACCACAAGCGGCCAGCCAGACCAGTTACTGCTGAGGCCGAGCGCCAAAGGCCGCATCTGACTGAGAGCAGTCGTTCAGATTCTTCAGGCCACTGGCAGCGATCGACCCCAACCCGTCTGATGACGTCTGCAAGTCCTATGTCGGCTTACTGATCACAAAGCTGACGGCCGCAGGAGTCTGTTGTCGAGCGGGAATTCGGCCAAAGGAGCTATTCGCGTTTCAGCGAATCCGATCACCAAGGTGCCGGCTGCTATGTTCGCTGAGAACAAACGGAAACGATCGCGCGGAGAGCGGTCACGCCGCCCATCCGCCTGGTCTTCAGAAACACCTTGATTCCCTCCCCCTCAAGCCTACGCTCATGCACCGCCTACTCTGGAGAGGCCTCCGTTCAGACCCTGTTCACCTGCGGTTGCTAAAATCACTGTAAGCGACAGGGGTAAGGGTCGGCGAGCTGAATGCCCATTGAGAAGGGTGTTTCGCGTCTGCGGGAAGCGAACCATCTCCGCACTTGTCGTCTTGCAAGATCAGGCACGACCACTGAACAGGGTTGCGGTGGCTATGCTCATCCGCTCCAGACAACCCACCACAGGAGTAAATCATGAAACGGAAAACGTTGGTTCTATCTGCGTTGGTAAGCGCTTTGTCACTGTCTGCCGGGTACGCATTGGCAGCCGATCCGCAAGCGGCCAAGGAACAGGCTCAAGTTCAGAAACAGGAACAAGTCTATGGCAGCCAACTCATGACGCAAGAGGAGCAGATGGCATATCGCGCCAAAATGCGGGCCACGAAGACTACAGAGGAGCGAGAGCAGCTCCGCAAGGAACATCATGAGCAGATGCAGGAGCGCGCCAAGGCGCGTGGTGTGACACTGCCCGCCGAACCGCCGGCCAGAGGCGGCGGCATGGGTCCGGGTGGCGGTGGCATGGGTCCCGGCGGCGGCATGGGGCCTGGTCGTGGTTTCTAACCGGGCAGTAAGTATCACGTAACAACTGCTACACCCACCAGCGATGCCGTGGTCGAGCAAGCTCGTTGTCAAACGCACGCGATCGATCCGGTAGCGGGGCCGGTGACCATGCGCGGCACGATGCTGGCCAACGTGTCCGCTGGTCTCAACCGTCAGTCGCTCGCGATCGGTTGCAGAAGCTCCGGGTTTGTGGAAAACAGACAATGATGACTTCACTCCATTTGCTCCTCTGGATTGCGTCGGGAATCGTGCTGCAGGTGGCGATCTATCTGGGTGTCGGCTTCTGGCGTCACTGGCAGGAGTATCAGGCCTTGCGCGGCCGTGCAGTGGAGTTCAACCTGCCCGTCAAAGGCCCCGTGCCGACGGCGGAGAGCGAACTTGCCACTGCTTCCTGGCCAGGCTTCCGGACGTTCAGGGTCGAGCGCAAGGTGACGGAGGATGTCGCGCAGTCCGTCTGCTCGTTCTACCTCGTGCCGGAAGACGGGCAAGCGTTGCCGCCTTTTCTGCCAGGACAGTTTCTGACCTTTCGCCTTGACCTGCCGACGACGGCGGGCACGGAACAGATCATCCGTTGCTATTCACTGTCGGATGCGCCGCGCCCCGATAGCTACCGCGTCTCGATCAAACGGATATCGCCGCCAGTGGGGAGCCAACTTCCAGCAGGGCGCTCCTCAAACTTCTTCCACGACCAGGTAGGTGTTGGCAGCCTGCTCCAGGTACGTGCGCCCGCTGGACATTTTCATATCGACCGCAGCGATGCACCGGTGGTGCTTATCGGTGGCGGCATTGGCATCACACCGATGCTAAGCATGTTGAACTGGTGCGTGCTCGAACAACCGGGCCGCGAGGTCTGGCTTTTTTATGGTGTGCGCGACGGCAGCGAGTTGGTGATGAGAGCGCATCTTGCGGCCTTGGCAGACGCACATCCGAACTTCCACTTGTTCTTCTGCTTCAGTCAGCCCCTGCCGGAAGAAGTGGTCGGACGCGATTATCATCATTCGGGCCGCATCGATCTGGCGCTGTTGCGCCTGAAACTGGCCCTCAAGCCCTACCACTTCTATATTTGCGGCCCCGCCCAGCTGATGGAAAGCCTGGTGCCTGCGCTCGGCGACTGGGGTGTGCCCGACGCCCACATCCACTTCGAGGCCTTTGGCCCCGCGTCGGTCCTCCGCAAGCAAGCCGAAACCAGCGCTGCCGCGATGCCACCGAACGCAGCGGAGGATGGCGACATCGTCGTCACCTTCGCGAAGTCGGGCAAACAGTTTCCGTGGCAACCCACTGCCGGCAGCTTGCTCGCCTTCGCCGAGGCCAACGGCATTCCGGTCGACTCCGGTTGCCGGGCTGGCGGCTGCGGCACCTGCCAGACGACGATCCGCGCCGGTGAGGTGGCCTACCGTCAACCGCCGGACTACGATCCGGAAACGGGCACCTGCCTGCTCTGTGTCTGTGTGCCCAGGACCAGCGTCACCCTGGAGGTATAGATAATGACCTCGCTCTGGCGGCAGCATGTTCTGCCCTTCTCCCTGCTGGTGGGTATGCTGGCCGCAGCGACCCTGGCAGGCGACTACCTGCTGCATCGACTGAACCTGGTGTGGGTCGGCCGCTACATGGGCATTCCGGGAACGATCCTGATCATCGGCTCGCTGGTCTATTCGCTGCGCAAACGCAAGTTCATCACGACCGGGAACGCGAAATCGCTGCTTACCCTGCATGAGATCGGTACCTGGCTCGGCTCGCTGATGGTGCTGATCCATGCCGGCATCCATTTCAACGCCATCCTGCCCTGGCTGGCGACAGTGGCCATGGGCGTGAACGTGATCAGCGGCATGGTCGGCAAACTGTTGCTGGATCGCTCGCGCCGTCATGTGCAGGGTCAGCGCGACAGCTTTCAACTGCGTGGTCTGTCGCGGCCAGAAGCGGAGCAGGCCGTCTTCTGGGATGCGGTAGCAGTCGATGCGATGACGCTGTGGCGAAAGGTGCATATTCCGATCTTCATCGTGTTCGCCACCTTGGCGCTGGGCCACATCATCAGCATCTTCCTGTTCTGGGGCTGGATATGAGCCGTATCGTCAAGATCATTCTGGCGGCCAATCTGATCGTGCTGGCGATTCTGGCTTTCGTCTATCCCCAGTTGATGGTCGCACCAGGCAAGCTGATTCCCGGCCACCAGCAACTGGACTCCGATTGCTTTGCCTGTCACACGCCCCTCATGGGAGCCAGTTCCGAGCTCTGTATCAGCTGTCACAAACCGGCTGATATCGGTCGCCTGACAACTGTCGGCCTGTCGATCGCCAAGCCGCTCACCACGACCCCCTTCCACCAGAAGCTCGCCACTCAGGACTGCGTCGCTTGCCATAGTGATCACGCAGGAGTGAAGCGTTTCCGGCAGCAAGGGCGTTTCAACCATGCCTTGCTGAAGAAGGACACGCTCCAGCAGTGCCATTCGTGCCACAAGGCACCTGCCGACTCTCTGCACCAACAGATCAGCGGCAACTGTGGCCAGTGCCACAACCAGGAGAAGTGGCTACCGGCAAGCTTCGATCACAACAAGTACTTTGTCCTGGACCGCGACCACAATGCGCGCTGTGTGACCTGTCATCTGGGCAATGACTACAGCCGCTACACCTGCTACGGGTGCCACGAGCACTCGCTGGCCAAAATCCGTCGCGAGCATATCGAGGAAGGCATTCGTGATTTCGACAATTGCGTCGAGTGTCACCGAAGCGCGGACGAACATGACATCCGAGGCCGTGGTGGCGAACGGGACGGCAAGCACGACTGGAAACGCGGTCGCAAGGATCACGATGACGATGACTGATCTGGTCGTTCCTGCAACCTCCCGGCACGAGCGCTTATCGGCCGACTGGCCAACACGATCGTAAAGGGATCCGAGTAATGGAAAGCGCTGTCACATTTCCCACGTCGCTGACACGCTACGCATGGCTGTCCATTGCGGCAGCTATTGCCACCATTTTGCTGAAAGGCGTGGCGTGGTGGCTGACCGGTTCGGTCGGGCTGTTGTCTGATGCCATCGAGTCATTCGTGAACCTCGCAGGGGCGTTGATGGCGCTGTGGATGCTGACCTTGGCGGCGCGTCCAGCGGACGACAATCACACCTACGGCTACAGCAAGGCTGAATATTTCTCTAGCAGCTTGTCGGACTACCCGTCGGCAAAGTCGGCGCGTTTCACCATGTGGGACAAAAAGCCGGATTTCCCTGGTTTTTTGGCGTTTCCAAGGGATTTCCCCTCATTCTCCCTACTGTGGACGCAATACGGCCAAGCGCTTCAAATTCCAGGCGAGGCAAACCAGCGTCCACTCGCCGGTGACCTTCTTCAAGCCGCGCAGGGAGAAGCGGCGAAAGCCCATCACCGACTTGATGATCCCGAAGACCGGCTCGATCGTCTGCTTGCGTAAGGCGTAGCGCGCTCGTCCATCCTTGCTCTTCAGCCGATGGGACATCGCCTGTACTGGCGTGGCATTGTCGGGCAAGGGGGCCGGCTCGCTGTGGCGCTCCCGCCAATCCGGATGATGCTCGTCGCGTCCGACGGCGATCAGGGGCTCGATACCGGCCGCCTCACAGGCCTTGATGTTCTTCTCGCTGCAGTAACCGCTGTCGGCGATCAGGCATTCCACGGCGCCGAGCACCTCGGCCTGCGCCTTGAGGGTGGCCAGCATCGGCTCGACCTGCTGTTTATCGTTGGGCGCCTGCGTGACCCCGGTGGCGACGATCAGCATCGTTGCCGCATCGGCCGCCGCCTGGGCGTTGTAGGCCTGTTCGAAGCCGCCACCGGCGACCGGCATGATGCGGGACTCTTCGTCGG
>NZ_SPMY01000077.1 GCF_012939955.1 Candidatus Accumulibacter phosphatis | reverse complement strand
GCGCAACGCCGCATCCAGCGTGCGTTCTTCGGCACGCGCGGTCTTGACGCCGAGTGTCTGAATACGCGCCGGGCTGACCTTGACGACGCCGCTGCCGTCGGGTTCGTCGTCCGCGTAAACCGCGATGTAATCCATGCCCATCGAATCCTTCTTCGGCTCGGGCGAGGTATCGGGCAGCCCCATCGGATTGCGGTAGTAGAGAATCTTGCGTTCGCTCTCGCCGGCGGGCGTGGGTGACGCGGACGTCTCGCCGCCAGCAGGGTCGGCCACTGCCACGCCCGTAGCGGTGGCCGGTTGCTGCCGGCCGAACCAGTAGCCGACGCCGAGGGCGGCGGCGATGGTGGCGATTACGGCGACTGCCAGGGCAAATTTGAGACTGCGGTTCACAGCGCTTCTCCGGTCAGCCATTCGAGTTCGGCGAGGCGAACGGCGGTTTCCACGTCGGCGTCGAGCAAGGCCAGGCGGGCGCGCAGGATCTGCCGCTCGGCGTCGATCAAGGTGTTGAAGTTGACGCGGCCACTTTCGTAGCCGGACTGGGCCGCTTCGAAAGTGGCGCTGGCCTGCGGCAACAAGGTGTGCTTCAGCAGACGGGCCTTGTCGCGGCTGGCCTCGAAAGCGGCGAGCGTTTCGCCAAGCCGGCCGGCGAGGCGGGTTTCAGCGGCCAGCACGCGGGTCTGCGCCGCGTCCAGTTGACGTTCTGCCTCGCGCTCCTGGGCGCGGCGGGACGACTGCTGCAGCGGAATGGTCACTCCGACCATCACTTCCCAGTTGTCCGAGGCGTTGTATGGACGGTTGTTGGTCAGGCCCACGGCGAAGTCCGGATAGCGGTTCAACCCGGTCAGTTCGCGACTCTTCTGCGCGGCGACGACGCCGAAGCGTTCGCGCGAGACTTCCGGCGAGCGCGTGCGGATCTGCTCGAGCAGGCTCTGGTAGGAAACTCTGGCGGGGGCTGGCGGCAGTCGAGCGGGCTCGGCCAGCGGGGCATCGCCATCTCGCGCCAGCAGGGCATTGAGTTTGGCGGCATTGTCGCGTTTGCGACGTTCGGCTTCGACGAGGTCGATCTTCACGCTGGTCAGTTCGCTCTGCGCCCGCAGGGCGTCCTGCTGCGGCACCAGACCGACGCCGTAGCGCGTCAACACCAGCTGCTCGATGGCGTCGAGCAGCGACAGGGTCTCACGGAGTATGCGAATCTGCCCCGCGGCCTGGAACTGCCTGGCGTAGGCGGTCTTGATGCGGTTCTCGACCTCGAGCACGGTGCCCTCCTGCAGGGTCTCGACCTGCTCGGCGAGCGCCTCGGCGACTTCACCGCGCAGCTCGCGCTTGCCCCAGAACGGCAGCGGCTGGACAACCCGGTAGCGGGTATTGCCCACCTGGCCCGGCAGCAACGACGGCGCGCGGTCGGAATTCACGGTGTTGGTGAAGTCCATCAGTTCGAGCTCGAAGCGCGGATCGGGCAGCGCTGCGGCCGGCTCGACCCGTTCCCGCGCCGCTTCGGCCTCGAATTTGCGCACGCCAAGCTCGGGGTTATGCTCGCGGGCATAGCTCAGCAGACCGCTGAGCGAAGCACCCAGCGGCGGGGCGAGTGGGCCCTGCGCGTAAGCCGGCGCGTTGGCTAGCACGAGCGCAAGCAGCACGCAGCCGCCCGCAGCAAGGCGTGCCGTGAGCGCGCTTGGCGTGGAAAGCATCATCTGTCGGGAATCCGTTCCAGGTAAAAGTCGCGTACGCGACTCACGAATCTCCCTTCTCCCGCTGCCGGAGAAGGGCCGGGGGAAGAGGGGAAAAAAGGAAAACTACTTCGCAGGCTCGAGTGCGGTGACCGTCAAGGCGTCGCCGACGTTCTCCGCAGTGAAGCTCACCTTCTCGCCTGCCCTGACGTGATCGAGCATCGCCGGGTCACTGACACGGAAGGCCATGGTCATTGGCGGCATCCCGAGATTGGCCAGCGGGCCATGCTTGATGGTGATCTTGCCAGCAGCCTTGTCTATTTTCTTGACGGTGCCTTCAGATGCTGCCGCCTTGACGCTAGCGGCGCCGCTGCCCGCCGGATGATGAGAATCGTGCTCAGCGGCGGCAAACACCGGGTTGGCAAGGGCTAGGGCAAGCAGGGAAATGACGGGAAACAAAGGTTTCATGGCGGATCCTGTGGGTAGATGATCGGGGGTCGATAGGCGCTGAGTTTCAGTCTTGCACAAACATGTCACAGCAACTGCATTCACGGTGGCCAAGGCCGCAAATGATACCTATTGCATCCGCTCAACAAGCTGACCTATAGATTACATTCGTGTAATGGTGCTTCATCATTGAGCCCCGTCATGCACGTCAGGGACTGTACCTCACTTGCCTGCGTGTTCGGCTGCGGGCCGGCTTCCTGCGGATCTTCGCGCTGAGCCTCCGTTCCTGGTCCGCCTTCGCTTGTGTTGGTACGCCGCTTAGTACTTCTACCGGCTTTGCCCAAGCGGAAGACGCCGCGGTATCTGGCCTTCGCCAGATGATATCCGCAGCGCCGCCACGACCGAAGTGCTCGTGCGAACAGGCGCGGAACGAGTGGCCTAAGCTCTCTGATCAAGAAGCCTGCAGATCATGTCGATCCCATTCGCTACGACCAGCGTTCGTTTGGTCTGATGTCGCGTGTCGTCAGAATCGGCGACAAGGCTTCGAAAGGTTCAGCTGTCGCTCAAGGGCCTTTATGCTCCTTGAGAAGTGGGCTGAGGCGACTGACTTCGTCGCCGTGCATGATGATCTTCTGGCCGTCCGTGGTTTCCATCACTTTGCCCTCGTCCATGCGCGTGGCGCGACCGTATTTGTCTTCCATGGCCATCTTTCCGCCCTTGAAGATGAAGACCGTCGATCCGTCCTTCATCGAGATCACCTTTTCAGCTTGCGCACGCGCAGCATCGTCGGCATTGGCGGCTACGGTAACGCCAGTCAGTACGACGGCCATTAACAGATTTTTTTAACATTTTCTTTCTCCTGGAGTTGATGCAATAAGCATTGCATGGATGTTTCGTGAGCTACTTCGAGTAGTGCGCCCGGGCAATGAAATGCGCATCATCCCCGGTTGGCTTCTTTGCTCCTGGACCTGTGTCATCCGCCCAGACGATCTGGACTCTCGCTCACGTACACCGTCACACCATCGGCGCCGGCAACGACGTTTGAAAGCGAAAACGGTGAGGTCCCTACCGTATCGAACGTCCAGGTGACGCTCTTTCCGCCGGCGTTGAGGCGCACGGTTTCGAAGCGCGTAACGTTCAGGACCTTGCTAGCAGCATCGATTTGCAGCTCCCGTGAAGCGAGTGCGGAAGAGCTGTAACCAAAGGGGGCGAGCTGCTTGGCAGTCGGCTGGCCGCCGGATTCCGAGACGTGCGAAAGCCAGTGATCGATCTGCGTTTCCGAGTAATCCTGGTGGGCAAACGCAGTCGTTGTACCGACGGCGCTCGCGGCCACTATCAGCGCCAGTTTCGCGAACTTGTTCCTCATGCTGTTCTCCTTTTGACATCGGGTTGATTACGCCGGACAGTCCTCATCCGACGCTGATGCCATCTTAGAATGTGCATGCCAACAGACTACTGACCGGGCAGTTACATTTTGGTCAGAGTTCTGTCACCGAACCTGGGGTGTGCGACGGAGAGCAAGTGCTGGAGAACATGAAAAAGATGCAGAAGCAGATCGGCAAGATCCGCCAGAGGCTCAGCCTCCCTGGGCGCGGAAGAAGCTGAAGGAGGAACGCTGGGCCGCCCTGAAGCACACCATGCAGATGATGCATGGCATGTGGGGGCGGGCAACCTACTCGTCAGGCCAGTGCTTTCAGGCCTTGGTAGCCAACGTAAAGACCAACGAGAAGGATGAGCGCAGCAGAGAAATACGGTGCTCTCCGCGCAAACTTGCCGAAACCGCTCCATCGCCTGGAAACGTGTTTCACGCTCAAGGCTGCCAAGGTGCCGGAAAGCACCATCGTCAAGGCCAAGCCGATACTGAAGCTCAGCACCAGGGTCGCACCGAGGGTGATCTCCTTCAGTTGCAAGCACAGCAACAGCACGGTAATCGAGGCGGGACAGGGAATCAGCCCGCCAGTCAGCCCGAACATGACGATCTGCCCGGTCGTCACTTCCCGATTGGTGAAACGGTGGCGGATATCGTTGGCATGCGCCAGTTCGTGCGGATCTTGGTATCCTGGAGCTGACACGTCCAGCCCCTCGTAGTCCTTGATGGCGTGGTGCTGGTGGTCGTGCTCGACGAACTCGACGTCATAATCGTGGCTGTGGTGCTCGTGACCCAGGCGCAGACGAGCCACGAATTCGTGCGGCTCGGGAACTTCCTGCTCCGACTCCACAAAGCCGTCGCGCTGCACGAACCGGAAGGATTGGCAGCTACCGTCTGGCCGTTCGGTCTCGATCCTCACCTGATCGGCTGTCCAGGTGTGGCCGTGCCCGCTTTTCGCGAACAAACGGAAGCGCGGCGGCACGCCGTCCTCGAACACATCCAGGCGTACCACGCCGTGGCCGGTATCGATGCGTTTGCTGTCGTCATGATGATGATCGTGGTCCTGCTCGGCAAGTTGCTGTTGTCGCCAGTTCCGCCAGATCATCCAGAGAGCAACGCCGATGATCACCAAGGCGGACGCCACCTGCAGATAGGGCTCACTGGTTTCCGCGTCCCATTTCTGGCCGAAGTACATGCCGCCAAGCGCGATCACCCACACCACAGCTGTGTGTGAAATCGTCGCCGATACCCCGAGCAGAACGGCTTGCCCTACCGTGCCACGAATCGCAACAATGAAAGCGGCCATCATGGTCTTGGAGTGGCCTGGTTCGAGGCCGTGCAGGCCGCCGAGCAAGATCGCACTCGGGATAAACAGCCAGGCGTTTCCCGCGCCCTGCGCCAGCAGGGTGGAAAAACTGGTCATCGTGTTTCCTTCAGAGATATTTGGTGATGGCTTTGAACTCGCGGATAGTCTCTTCCGCGCTTTGCGGCGCGTCGCGTACTGCTTGTTCAAGGCAGTGGTCGATGTGGTCGTGCACCAGCGTCTTCTTGGCATTGCCGACTGCGCTTTCGACGGCCTGCAGTTGCTGGGCGATCGCCAGACAGTCACGGCTGTCCTCAAGCATGGCGATGGTGCTCCTGAGGTGGCCTTCAGCCCGTTTCAGGCGCTTGATGATCTCTGGATGGGAAGTGTGCGTGCTCATACCTTTTATCCTATCCTGGAGGATAGGATTTGTCAAGCTGTTAAAGGCGGTAAGATCAGATCGCCCGTGAGCATCGAGAGACAGCGTGTGGCAGGGATCGCAACCAGCAGATCAGCCTTGCCGAGGTCACACGGATTGTGACCGGAGGGGTCGGCCATAGCCTGCCGGGCACCGCACCGATGTTCAGGTCGTCTCGCCAGGAGGGTGACACGAACAATCCTCGACCTCGGCTGCCCGTGCGAGGTTGCGCACAATGCCGCACTAACTGTGCGGACCACATGAAGCGGGATGCAGCGGCGGTGCAACTGGATGGGATGACTCGCAGAGGGGCGATTGCTACCCGAAGTCCTCAAGTATTCCGGCATTTCGAATACTCCTAAGTCGTACTTGCCTTGGCACCCACGATCTCGCCTTTATTCTGTGCTTCCACAATCAGCAGGGCCGCTCCCAGCGCGATGGCTACATCGGCAAGGTTGAAGGCAGGAAAGTGTGCGTGGAGCCAATAGAAATCGAGGAAATCCACGACCTGCCCACGGAATACGCGATCCGTGATGTTCCCAAGCGCTCCGCCGAGGATCAGGCTATAGCCCAGCGCTTCGAGGCGGGGCAGGTGCTGCCGCAAAATACGCACTAGCCAAGCTGAAATGGCTAAGCCAATGGCGATGAAGAAGTAGCGTTGCCAACCGCTCGCGCTCGCTAGAAAACTGAACGCAGCCCCCGAATTTAGTACATGGACAAGGTTGAAAAACGGGGTGACTTCGACCTGTTCGCCATGAGCAAGCGTGTGGTTGATGGCTAGTTTTGCGAGCTGATCGACCATGATGATGCAGGCGGCCACTCCATACCAGACGAAAGCTGATATGCGACACGCCGTCTGCCACGCCGGCACAGCCAGCGATATAAGCCATCTGGCAAGAGCAGTACAGCCCCATCCGAGACCCCAACCCGCCAGCACCTCGACCGGGAAATGCCTCCCGGTGGCGATGCGCGACCAGCCGACTAAGCCGACGTACAGGATCAAACCGATACGGCCATAGCGTCCAAGCAAGGGCCAGAGTGCGCCGACAACCAGTGCCGAGTACGTGGCATGCCCACTGGGCAGGCTGTAGTGCTGCTCAATCTCACCGAGGACACGCACCAAGTCGCCGAGGATGACGGGCGGGCGCGTGAAATCGAGCCACAGCTTCATGATGATGGCCGCCAGAATAGCCAGCATGAAGGCCATGCCAAAGCCAGCGAACTGGAGTCGCCCGGCACGGGCACGCGCTGGATCGGTGGCCGAGTTCGACCACCACCACAGACCCAAGAGAATCAGGGGCGCTGTCCAGTAGCTGCCAGTGAGACTGAAGAACCACGCCAGCGACCCAAGTGCGGCTGGTGTTCCCACACTGATGGCTTGGAACAACGCGGTGTTAGCGATCATCGACCGCTAACCATGGGGAATCCTTGTTTTCTCTCCGCCATGTTCCGCACGCGACACGTTGCAGAGCCATTGCATGGTTTTTGCGTCCGAGTCCTTATCCAACGTCGGTGCCGATAATGACGTGAACGTCACTCGAATAGGTGTAACGCGGAATGACCAGGTTGGTCGGCGCCGGAACATCCTTGTACACTCTTCCCGCCAGATCGAACTTTGAGCCGTGACACGGGCAATAAAAGCCGCCGCGCCACTTTGGGCCAAGATCGTCAGGCGCGATGTCTGGGCGAAAAGTCGGTATGCAACCCAGGTGCGTGCAGAGCCCCACCGCGACGAGGTACTCGGGCTTGATTGCGCGCGACGGATTCTTGCAGTGGGCAGGCTGCTGCGGCTCTTCCGACTGGGGATCGCGCAAGCGCTGGTCATCTGTTCCCAACAGCCGCAACATCTCGTCGGTACGACGCAAAATCCAGATCGGCTTACCCTGCCATCCCACCGTCAGCAAGGTGCCGGGTTCGAGCTTGCTGCAATCCACCTC
Organism: Candidatus Accumulibacter phosphatis; assembly: GCF_012939955.1. Lineage (GTDB taxonomy): Bacteria > Pseudomonadota > Gammaproteobacteria > Burkholderiales > Rhodocyclaceae > Accumulibacter > Accumulibacter delftensis. The sequence goes on along the minus strand of NZ_SPMY01000077.1, from coordinate 23,197 downwards.
GACCGGGGCGCCGGCTGCTTTGGCTCTTTCGCTGGGCAACATGCTGCTGATAAACGGTACCGTGGCCGCGGCAATGCCGACCCCGCCCAAGGCTGTCGTCGCCGCGACCAGAACGCGTCGCCGTGTGAGGTCTGGTTGCTCGTGCGCTGCGTCAGGCGGATCGACGCCTTGCAGTACTGGTGACTCATCGCAAGTCATGCTGGTCACTCCTTCAATACATAGGTTCCCGGACTGTCGCAAAGCGGCGCGTAGCCCTTCTCGGGCGCGCCCATCAGTGGCGGCGCTTCGCTGCCCGAAGAGTGCGCTTCTAGCCATTGCTGCCAGGCGGGCCACCACGAACCTTCCGTGGTCGGCGTCTTTTCCTTCCAGGTTTCCGGGTCGATGCAGCGGTCACCTTCGTGGCAGACGCTGAGCTGGTACGAGCGGGGCGGGTGGCCGGGTTCGTTGACGATGCCGACGTTGTGGCCGCCGCTGGTCAGGACAAAAGTCAGTTCGGTGGCGTCGCTTTGCAGGTGCAGCTTGTAGACCGAGTGCCACGGCGCGACGTGGTCGGCGACGGCGGCGACGGCGAAGATCGGGCAGTGGATGTCGCTGATCGAAATGGCGCGGCCCTCGACCATGTACTTGCCCTGGAAAAGCTCGTTGTCCACGTACAGCCGGCGCAGCAGTTCGGAGTGCTGGCGATAGGGCATGCGCGTGCCGTCGGCGTTCCAGGCCATCAGGTCGAACATCGGCTCGCGGTGTCCGAGGTAATACTCGCGGACCATCTTCGACCAGATCAGGTCGGCCGACTTGAGGAGCTGGAAGCCGCCCGAGACCTGCTTGTGATCGAGGTAGCCCTTCTGCCACATCATGTCTTCGAGCAGCGTCACTTCGCTGGCGTCCATGAAGACGTTGATCTCGCCGACTTCGGTGAAGTCGGTCATGGTGGTGAACAAGGTGACGCTGGCCAGGCGTTCGTCGCCGTCGCGCGCCATGGCGGCGGCGGTGATGGTCAGCAGGATACCGCCCAGACAGTAACCGGCGGCGTGGATCTTGAGCCCGGGTTGCAGCTCGGCGACGACGTCGATGGCCGCCAGTGTGCCGTGCCGGCGGTAGTCTTCCATGCCCAGGTTGCGGTGCTCGGGACCCGGGTTGAGCCAGGAGACCATGTACACCGTGTGGCCGCGGTCGACCAGGTACTTGACCAGCGAGTTGTGCGGCGAGAGGTCGAGGATGTAGTACTTCATCATCCACGCCGATTGCATCAGGACGGGTTCGCGCTGCACCGTGTCGGTGCTCGGCGAATATTGAATCAGCTCGATCAGGTGATTGCGGTAGACGACCTTGCCGGGGGTGATGGCCAGGTTTTCGCCGACGCGGAAGGCTTCGACGCCGGCGGGCGCTTCGTTGCGCAGCGAGCGTTTGAAGTTCTCGCGATAGTTGCTCGCGCCGCGCATCAGATTGGCGCCGCGTTCCTTGAGCGTCGCTTCGGCGATCTCGGGGTTCAGGAAGGGGATGTTGCACGGCGCAGTCATGTCGAGGATTTGGCGGGCGGTGAAGGAAACTGCCGCCTGACTGTGTTTCGAAATGCCGCGTACATCGGTGGTCGCGTTGTGCCACCACTGCTGGTTGAGCAGGAAGCCCTGGTAGATGACGTTGTAGGGAAAACGCTGCCAGCCGGGATGGTCAAAACGGTGGTCGCCGTGCAGCGGTTCGATGCACGGTTCGGCGTTGCCGGTGGTCGCCGAGGTCAGGGCATAGCTGCCCAGACGCATCGCTTTGCGCATCGCTTTGGCGCCCAGTTGAAACTGTTTCCCGGGTGACGAGGCCAGGTGCACTGTCCAGTCGAGGTAGGCCATGGCCAGCGACGCGGGTGAAACGCCGCCGGTAAACTGGCCGAGCGCGATGTTGATCATGCGGTCGATTTCTTCCAGGGCGTCTGAGTCGAGCAGATGACGGTCGCCGAGTCGACGAGAGGATCCTGCGTGCGCTGGTGGGTTCGCGAACGGCTTGTCAGTGTCGGCGGCTGGGGTAATTTCTTCGCGCTTGTTGATCATGACTATTTTCTCCGTTCAATGGTGGAGCGCTTGTCGGCAGATGAAGTCAAACGCCGCAGCTAGACGGGGGACGTCCATCGACACCAAAACGCTCCTTTGTTGCATTTCTCCTCGCGCGCAACCCGAATATCATCGCTGCGGCGAAGAAAAGACAGCCAAGCAACCGGCGCCGCGTGTGCCATGGCGTACAGTTGTCAAGAGAAGCTGGATATCAATCTAGACCTGTGTGTACCTGAGAGGTCAAGCCCAATTTTGGTCATTGGTCGCAATATATGAGCGCAAGCTTCGAGCCGTCCGGCTACCCGACGTCGACCGACGATCATAGCCAGCGACGCGCTATCCAGCCAACACACTCCAGCAGGCGCTGCGGCCAACGTCGCCGAGCCCAGCTTCCGGCCGTGACCGCTAGCGATTGGGACAGGTCATCGATAAACTGTCGTTCGAGCAGGGTACAAACGCCAGGCTCGTCCACAGCCAAGACCAGCTCGTAGTTCAGGAAGAAGCTCCGGTAATCAAAGTTTGCGGTCCCAAGTGCGGCCCACTGCCCGTCGATCGTGATCGTTTTCGCATGCAGCATGCGCGGCTGGTACTCGTAGACCCGCACCCCGGCAGCGATCAACGCTGCGTAAAACGCCCGCGCTGCCCAGCGCACCAGCGGGACGTCGTTGCGCAACGGGACGAGTAGCTGCACGTCGACACCACGCCGTGCAGCCATCATCAGGCGCTGCTGCATGAGCAGGTCGGGAACGAAATAGGGGGTAGTCAGATAGATGTGCTCACGCGCTCCTGAGAAGGCCTCCGAGTAGAGGCAGCGGATGCGGTGTCTACATGTGCTGGTGTGGTTCGAGATCAGGCTGGAGCCGCCACCATGTGTCGGCGCCCAGCGGTGTTGGCCGCGCCAGAATGCGTCGAAAAGTCCCACCGCGTCGAGTACGAGCACGCCCGAGATCGAGGCATGGGTGTCGCGCCATCGCGTCTCGCCGTAGAGCCGGCGCGAACTCTCGCGGTGAATGTTGAAACCCCCGACATAGGCGAGCTGGTCATCGACCACCAACAATTTGCGGTGATTGCGGCGGTTGTAGCGCAGCGGTCGGAGCCAGTTCCAGCGGTGAAACCACTGCACCTGCACGCCTCGCTGCAGAACATACTGCACGAGCGGCGGCGTGGACTCGCCGAACGCACCCGCTGCATCCAGATGCAGCCGCACATCTACACCCGCTTGCGCGCGCTCGGCCAAAGCCACGGCGAACTCCCAGCCGATCTCGTCGCCCGCGAAGATGTAGCTTTCCATGCGTACAAACCGGCAGGCACACTTGATCGACGCGAGCATTGCCGCGTAGAGCACGTCGCCTTCGGTGAAAAGCTCGACCTCCATCGGGGAGGCCGGCGGCGCTGAGACGTCGCCGACGGGATCGACGTGGCAAGCGCACGGGGCGGGAGCGCGGGAATTTGGGCTCATGGCTTCCCAAGTGTCGCCGTGACGGCGATGTTGCTGCGTGTCGCGCAATCGATTTCAGCTCTCAACGAGAATGGCCGCAACGCGACTAACCAGAGAAGGCCCTCGGGAACCTCATCGTCGGCTTACTACTCGCCTTGGCGGATCCTGCGGACGCCTACTTGACCGGCCCTGGAGCCTCGGCAAGCTTCTGCTCGATCCTCGCCAGCGAAATGGCACCCGGAATACGCTCGCCATCGGCGAAGAAAATCGTTGGCGTCCCGCTGATCGCCAACTTGCGGCCCAGCTCGACGCTATCCTTGACCGCTGTGGTATCGCAATCGCCCTTCCCTCCCGGTGCCTTGCCATCGACCATCCAGTCATTCCAGGCCTTGGCTCGGTCAGCAGCGCACCAGATCTGGTTGGAGTTCTCGAGAGAATTCGGCGAAAGGATCGGGTAGAGAAACGTATAGATGGTCACGTCGTCCAGATTGGCGGTTTCCTTGGCCAAGCGCTTGCAGTAGCCGCAGTTTGGATCCTCGAAGGTCGCAAAGACACGCTTGCCATCGCCGCGCACCTGCTTGACGGCGAGCGCCAGGGGCAAGTCAGAGAACTTTATCGCGCTGAGTTTTTGCATCCGCTCAGCCGTTACGTTTTTCATCGTCTTACCATCAATCAGCGAGCCGACGAGCAGCACCGAGACCTTCTCGTCGGTGTAGATGACCTCCCGGCCATTGGCGTAGACCTCATAGAGCCCGAGATAGGGGGTTCTGGTGACGCTGGTGACTGTTCCTCCGAGCTTGGTTTCAACCGCCTTCTTCACGGAGGCCTCGTCGGCCAGAGTCGGCAGGCTGAACGTGGCGACGAGGGCGAGCGATACGAGTTTCTTGTACATCATTGTTTCTCCGGCTTTGCTGGGTTGGTGTCTCAGAAAGCATCGATTGCGTACGTAGCACACCACAGCGTTCCTTGACATCGATACGGCGTTCGTCAGTCAAGCCCGACTATCAGGGGGCAGCTATTTCAGGGTGTGCCTGACCTTCACTGACTGCGGCGTCAGCGGACTCACCTCTGCCCCCTTCGCCCCACACCGCGAAAAATACGCAATGCGCCGTGGGTTTGCGAAAGGCTGTCTCAAGCCTCTTTTCTACCCGCACAGACATAGATGGCGCCAAAGTAGTATTCCTCGTAACTGGTTTGCCTCAAATACCGCCCGATGGACTCCCAGGGATGGCGATGGGCCAAATCCAGACTCACACCGAATGGTCTGTACAGCCACACCGCAAGATTGACCAGCCATGTCGGCCAACGCTCAGGTTCTTTCATATCCAGGACTGCCAAACTTCCCCCTGGCCGCAATGCACGGCTCGCCCTCTTGATGATCTCGTCGTACTCGGGCACCAAGGTAATTGCTAACGTTGAGTACACAGCCGAAACACCGACAGGAAACTGCCATTCGGCAAGGTCCGCCTGCACGATCTCCACGTTCGTCCAGTGCTCTCTGGCGACTCGACCTCTGGCGACATCCAGCATCGCATCCGTGAGGTCTACAGCAACAATGCTTCCCTCGGGACCGATGATCCGCTGCACGTATTCAAAATTCAAACCCGTTCCACAGCCCAACTCGACGACTTGGTCGCCGGGACAAAGGCCAAGCGCTGATATTGTGTTCTGTCGGTATCGGTCGATATTGAATCCAGAGAGCCGGTAGAGCTGGGTTAGTAGGTCATATCGTTTCGCACGTCGGCGATATAGATCCCGAGTTTCATCCTTGCTGAGCATCATCACCCCTTCCCGCCAGTCGGTTCGTTGCGCAGCATCCCGTACTGGTACTGGTACTGGCATGAGGCGAAAAGCCAAGCTGCCGCCCGCCGGGGCGATAGCGAACATGTGCCGCCACGGCCAGGGGCTCGGTAAGTCATCAGTGGCATCCTGTGGGTGGGTTAGCCTGTAGGTTGCCAATCTCACACTCTTCGGTGTAATGGATGAACCCGCGGCGCAAGGTTTCTCCCCAGCCGTTGCCAAGGTGTGCCCCGGCTTTCTCCAGTGCCGCTTCGATTTGCGAAGCGGTAGCCTGCAGCAGATCGTAGGTCACCACTACTTCCGCGCCATTCACTTGTAAAGATTCAATGCCCATCATTTCGTTGATCTGTGCTCGCAGGTGCTTTGCCTGAGCCTCATCGAGCACCCCATCCACGACAAACCGTCGTTGCTTCAACACAACCAGTCCCTGTTTCTTCGGCGCGGGATGACCCGGCGTGCCGACATACAAGTGTGGATTGGCCTCGAAGCGCTCGGTACATTGCGCTGAGCAAAACGCATAGTCTCTTCCCTGATAGCGGAAGTGAAAACGATCTGGCTCGACCATCATGCCGCACACCACGTCTTCTACTTTGCTTTCTATTGGCATCACTTGCTCCCTTAGGTCAGATAGAGATCCTGCGCAGTCGCAAGGCGTTGCTGATCACCGAGATCGACGACAGACTCATTGCTGCGGCGGCAAAGATGGGTGAGACGAGAGTGCCCAGGAAGGGATACAGGATGCCCGCAGCCACCGGCACGCCGACGTATTGTTGACGCCGTCGCCGGCCATCGCGACTTTGCGCTTGTGTTCATGGCAATCCTCTCCACGTGATATGGCTTCCAGCCTGGACCTGTGTATTGCTCACGGGTCAAGCTCCTGGTAATCCTGCTCAAGCGTTTATCTTCACGCCGCCACACTCGGCGGTATCGGGCAATCCAGAACACTCGCAAAGGCCCGTAGCAACTCGATTTCGGCGGCGGTTGCCCGCCGATCGTGCCAGATGCCGGCGACGCAGGCCGTCAGGAATCGGGATTTGGCAGGCGCTTGCAGTTCGTCCAGTTTGACCAGCGCACGATCGAGGTCGGCGATGCCGATTTGACCGATCGCCGATAAGCTCGGTCCGTCTGCCCCGAGCGCGCGCAGTGACGCCTGGAAAGCGCCCAGCGCGTCACCATCGCCAGCGCGCTCCGCGCCGGCATGCGCCAGCACCGACAGCACAAGGCCGACTTCCGTCGTCAGCTGCTCGAAATCGGCGTAGCGCGCTTTCGTCGGGGCATGCTTGAAAAACTGGCTGTCCAGATGCCGGAAGAGGATCTTCTGCAACGACCACTCCATCAGGTCGACCCTGGCGTCCATTGCGATCAGGGCAAGCAGATTGCCCTTGAACGACCGGTACTGCGCGGCGGACAACTGCTTGAGCGCGGGCATGGCGATATCGATGATCGGCAGGCGGAATCTGACATCCAGCGTATCGAGCGGCAGCATCAAGGCGCGGGTCAATGCAAAAACGTCCGGGTCGGCATAGGCCTGCAGTTGGTTCAATTGCCGCGTGCGAACCGCTTCCCCCTTGTCGAGCAGCAGGCCATAAACGAGGGCGCGCGCGCCGTAGGGTTCGCGCGCCGCGTCCTGGATCGGTGCGGGCAATTCCGCCAGCAGCGCGCGGGCGTAATCGACCGCCTGCGGCTGCGGCTGACCGACCTGCGCCATCACCGCCATAAGCTCGGCGGCCACGGAACCCGCAGCCATGGTGCCAACGCTTCCGACGCGCTTGCGGGCGGATGCGTGTTGCGCAGCGTTCTCGATACCGGACTCGCGTTCAATTGCAGATTCCGCGGGTGATTCGGAAACGTCGAACAAGCCGTCCCATTGCGGATCGATACGCCGGATGCGCTTCTCCAGCGGTGGATGCGTGGCGGACAACCACTGCGTGAACCCCGAAATGCCTTTGGCAAAAAAAGCGTGACTGGCTGCGGCAGCGCCTGGACTTCGCACGCTCGAACCGTAGGCCAGACCGCCGATCTTCTTCAGCGCTCCGGCAGTGCCGTTCGGGTTGCGCGTGAACTGAACTGCGGAGGCGTCGGCCAGGTATTCCCGCTGCCGGCTCACCGCGGCCTTGATGAGGTTGCCGAAAAACGTGCCGGCAAAACCAATGGCCATCAAGCCCAGAGCAAGCGCCAGGATGCCGGCCCCACCCTTGTCGTTGCCGCGTCGGCGGCCGGAGAACGGCGCCGCGCGCAACAGGAAATAACCGATGATGCCAAGCACCAGGATGCCATTGAGTACGCCCATCAGGCGGATATTGAGTCGCATATCGCCGTTGAAGATATGGCTGAACTCATGGGCGATGACGCCCTGCAGTTGCTCCCGGTTCAGACGCTCGATGGCGCCCTGAGTGACGCCGATCACCGCGTCGCGCGGCGAAAAGCCGGCGGCGAAGGCGTTGATGCCCGGTTCATCGGCCAGCAGGTACACCGGCGGCACCGGCGTACCCGAGGCGATGGCCATTTCCTCGACGACGTTGAGCAGCTTGCGCTGATTCAGGTCCTGCGAATTCTGCGCGAGCAGTTGTCCGCCCAGCGACTCCGCAACAATCTTGCCGCCGGCCGACAAGGCGATCATCTTGTAGAGGCTGCCGGCAAGTACCACCGCGCAGACGCCGGCACCGACCGCGGCGAATGTCGCCCAGTCCATTTGCCGGATGAGCGCCTGACCATCGCGCAACTGCGTGCTGCTGATGAATCCGAAAACCAGCATCACCAACACATTGGCCATGACGATCAAGGCCACGACGGCGAGGGCGAACAACACGACCAGCAGCGTCGTGTTCTTGCGCACCCGCTCCTGCGATTCGAAGAAGTTCATCGCGGAAGTAGGCGGATCACGAAAGCGCGCTCAGAACGACACCTTCGGCGCCGCCTGGATGGTCGCGCTGTCTTCGAATTCAAGCAATGTGGCATCTTGCGCATGGCCGAACATGGCGGCGAAAAAAAACCGGTGGGAAAGTTTGCTTGAAGACGTTGTAGGCCATCACCTGATCGTTGAATGCCTGGCGGGCGAAGGCGACCTTGTTTTCGGTGCTCGTCAATTCCTCGCTGACCTGCATCATGTTCTGACTGGCCTTGAGGTCGGGATAGGCTTCCATCACCATCTTCATGTTCATCATTGCGCCGGAGAGGCGGTTTTCGGCACCCATCAGACCCGTCATCGCGGCAGCGTCACCGGGGGCTGCTGCCGCGCGGGCCAGGCTACCGGAAGCTTCGTTGCGTGCCGAAATCACCGATTCGAGTGTTTCGCGTTCGTGCTTGAGGTATCCCTTGGCCGTCTCGACCAGATTGGGAATCAGGTCGTAGCGCCGCTTGAGTTGCACTTCGATCTGCGCGAAGGCGTTCTTGTAGCGGTTCTTGAGCGTCACCAGCTTGTTGAAGATTGAGATCACATAAAAACCGCTCAGTGCGATTAGGACCACGATGCCGATGATGACCTGTGTCGTATTCATTTTTTTACCCTTGACGTTGATGTCCGGTGATCGCAATCCGGATTGCGCTTCAAGGCGCCTTGATCCGGGTGCGGGTTGAAAGTGCGTGGCGCCGTGTACTCCTCATCTCATTGCATGCGCCGAACGGCTTGAGTGGCAGGCGGCAGAAAAGACGCGGCAGGCTCGGTACGGACCTTGAACATCGACCACACCACGGCCAGCAGAATCAACGCGACGCCACCCGCCTGTAAGGCACCCAGACGTTCGCCAAAGCTGGCCATCGCGGCGAAAAGCCCGAGGACCGGCACGAGAAACACATACAAGGACAGGCGACCGGCCTCCGCCCTTTGCAGAAGCCAGAACCACAGCCAGGTGCTCAATGCCGTTCCGGCCAGCGCCAGGATGAGCAGAATGCCGACGAAAGTGCCCGTCCAGACGATGCCTTGCGACACTTCGAAGGACAGTGACACGGCGAACAGCAAGCTACCGCCGACGACCAACTGCCAGGCGATCAGCGACATCAGATCTTCGCCCGGTCGCAGGCGCTTCATGATCACGCTGGCGACGGCGGCACTGAACGCCGAGCCAAGCGCCAGGACGATCCCGAATAAATCGCTGCCGCCGGTCTGACGCCAGGCAGGGAGTGCCAGCAAGCTGACGCCGGCCAGCCCGAACAGCAAGGCTGCCGCTTTGCTCAGACTGATTCGTTCGCCGAGGAAAAGCGCTGCCAGCACGATGATGATCAGCGGCTGCGTATTGCCCAGCACCGCGGCGAGGCCGGCACCGATGTAGGCCGGGCCGGCAAACATCGTCCCGAAGGTCAGCGTCGTCGCCAAGACGCCGAGCGGCAAAATCCATCGGGCCAGGCTTGCCCGCGGCCACAGCCGCTTGCGTCGGATCGCCAGCACGAGTACCAGGGTGAGGCCGCCGAGGATGGTGCGTAGCGCCGCAAAATGCAGCGGCGGCGCGAGTGCCAGGCCCACCTTGATCAGCGGATAACAGATCGCCATCGACACGATAACGACCAGCATCAACCACGCCTGCTTGCCGTGGGACAGGGTGCCTGCCCCGACCGGATCCGGTGCACGCGCTTGCCGCGAGTCGCCGGAGCGCATCGCCCGGTTCATGGGGTGGCAGTTGTCGGGTCTCGCCATGAGCGTTATTGCCAGCGGTGTCATAGGCGTCCATCGAGAGCATACGACACCGGCTGCGCCTCAATGCGTGTACTTCGCCGGATCGCGCTCGAACTCCGCCTGGCACAAGGGGCAGCAAAGCAGGTATTGCCGGCCTTCGTGCTCGACGACGATATGCGCCTTATTGCGGTTGATGTGTTTGCCGCACACCGGGTCTTTGTCGTCGCGCTTCCTGCCGGCTACGGCAGAGGCTTCCTTGTTCATCGTTTTTCTCCTTGCTTGAGTTTAAAAAAATCGCGGTAAATCGCATGCGTCCGCGCGCCGCTACGGCTAAGCTATTTTGGCGCCGCCGACGCCCTTACAGGCTTGCCGTCGGGCTCGCCCGGCGTCTTATCCGGCGTTGAGCCATGCCGGTGTCCGCCATGCGTGCCGCAACACATTCCACCGCGCCGCATGAGCATAAAAAAAGCCGATGCCGAAGACGATCAACAACCAATTTTGTGTGAGCCATTCCATAACCTTCTCCTGTAAATGTTGACGCAGTTCCTTACGCCTCCGCCTAGATCTTCACCCGGCGCAACCGCAAGGCGTTGCTGATCACAGAGATCGACGACAGACTCATCGCTGCGGCGGCAAAGATGGGTGAGACGAGAATGCCCAGGAAGGGATACAGGATGCCCGCCGCCACCGGCACCCCCGCAGCGTTGTAGACCAGGGCGAAGAACAGGTTCTGCTTGATATTGCGCATGGTCGCGCGCGCCAGACGCCGGGCCCGCACGATACCGTTGAGATCCCCTTTCACCAGGGTGAAGCCGGCGCTTTCGATAGCCACGTCGGCACCAGTACCCATGGCAATGCCGACGTCGGCCTGCGCCAGTGCCGGCGCATCGTTCACGCCGTCGCCGGCCATTGCGACCTTGTGGCCCGTGGCCTGCAGTTCCTTGATGATGCGTGCCTTGTCCGCGGGCAGCACGTCGGCGCGGATTTCATCGATGCCCAGGCGGCCGGCGACGGCACGGGCGGTGCGCTCGTTGTCGCCGGTGGCCATGATAATCTTCAGGCCTTCGGCATGCAGCGCCTTGAGCGCTTCGAGCGTCGTCTCCTTGACGGGGTCGGCGACGCTCACCAGGCCGGCTATTTCGCTACCAATGAGGACGAACATCACCGTTTCACCCTCGTCGCGGCGAGCGTTTGCCGCCTCGACAAACGCACTCGATGCGCCGCCATCCAGGCCCAGCTCGGTGAGCATCGCCGCGTTGCCCAGGGCAACCGCCTGGCCGTCAACCACGCCCTTGACGCCCTTGCCGGTGATCGCCTCGAACTCGTCGGCCTTGGCAAGTTCGACGCCGCGCTCTTCCGCACCGGCGACGATCGCCTCGGCCAAAGGGTGCTCGGAGCCGCGTTCAAGGCTGGCGGCAAGGCGCAATACCTCGGTTTCCTCGTGTCCGGCAGCGGGCAGCACCGCGACCAGCTTCGGCTTGCCGACGGTCAGCGTTCCGGTCTTGTCGACAATCAGCGTGTCGACCTTCGCAAAGCGTTCGAGGGCTTCCGCATTCTTGATCAGCACGCCAGCCTGCGCGCCGCGGCCGGTCGCGGTCATGATCGACATTGGCGTCGCCAGCCCCAGGGCACAAGGACAGGCGATGATCAGCACCGCGACCGCTGCGACCAGGCCATAGGAAAGTGCCGGCGCCGGTCCCCAGATCGCCCAGGCGATGAAGGCCAGGATGGCGATGCCGATCACCGCCGGGACGAACTTGCCGGCGACCGAGTCGGCGAGCTTCTGGATAGGAGCACGCGAGCGTTGCGCGTTGGCGACCATGTCAACGATCTGGCTGAGGACGGTGTCGCCGCCGACCCGCTTCACTTCGACGACCAGCGAGCCGGTGCCGTTGATCGTCGCCCCGGTGACGGCGTCGCCAGCGACCTTTTCGACCGGCACCGCTTCGCCGGAAATCATCGATTCGTCGATCGACGAACGGCCCTCAATTACCAGACCATCCACCGGCACCTTGTCGCCCGGCCGCACCCGCACATGGTCGCCGACGACGACTTCCTCGAGCGGAATTTCCTCCTCGCGCCCGTCGGCACGAATCACGCGCGCCGTCTTCGCCGCGAGGTCGAGCAGCGCGCGGATCGCCGAGCCGGTGCGCTCACGCGCACCAAGTTCCATCACCTGGCCGAGCAGGACCAGAACGATGATCACCGCGCCGGCCTCGAAGTAAACGCCCACATGTCCCTGCGCATCGCGGAAGCCATCGGGAAACAGGTCGGGAGCCAGCAGCGCAACCAGACTGAAGAGATAGGCTGCGCCAACGCCCAGGCCGATCAGCGTGAACATGTTGAGGCTGCGATTGACTACCGACTTGACGCCGCGAACGAAGAACGGCCAGCCGGCCCAGAGCACCACTGGCGTCGCCAGAAGAAATTCGATCCACAGCGCGGTGCGCTCGCCGAGCGCATCGCGCACGAAGCCGAGGCCGACGAAGGGGCCCATGGTCAGTATCAGCAGCGGCACGGTCAGCACGGCGCCGATCGAGAACCGGCGCCGGAAATCGACCAGCTCGGGGTTGGGGCCCTCGTCGCCTGTGGGGACGCCCATCGGCTCCAGAGCCATGCCGCATTTCGGGCAATCACCGGGGGCATCGCGAACGATTTCCGGGTGCATCGGACAGGTGTATTGCGTGCCTGCAGGCACGGGAGGCGATTTCTCCTTGTGCGCGCCTGTCAGGTAGTGCGCGGGATCGGCGGCAAACTTGTCGTGGCACTTCTGCGAACAGAAGTGCCACGTTTTTCTGTCGTGTTCGAAGCTCGGCTTGCCAGCCCCGAGAACGACAGACATGCCGCATACGGGATCCTTCACCGTCGTGACCTCGGCCGCCGCGTGCTCGCAGTGGGAGCCGTGCGATCCATGCGCGTTGTGAGAATGCTCGGGCTGATGATCGTGGCCTTGCCCGGTCGACCTTGCACTCGTGTTCATGGCAATCCTTTCCAAGTGGTATGGCTTCCAGCCTGAAGCTGTGTGTTGCTCACAGGTCAAGCACTATTTCTTCAAGGCACGATCGCCAGTTGGTGTCCTTCGCCACCGGGCAACTGGATGGTGTCGAGCACCTCCAGCGAGCTCTGGTCCACCACCCAGATTTTGGGTTCCTTGCGGCTGGATACGTAGAGCTTTCCGGTACCGCGCACGGCGCCCAGATGGTACGGCGCGGGCGTGAGTGGCAAAACACGGCGCACGTCGGTCTGTGGATCGAGTGCCACCAGCTTGTCCTCCGAGATCAGACTGACGAACAGCTGGCGGCCATCATCGCTGATGTCCAGCCCGTGCAGGCGCTTGCCCATGACGTATTCGCGCTCGACCTTGCCGGTCTCGAGCGAGACCGCGCTGACCGTTCCGCTGCGCGCGTTGGCGACGTACAGCCGCTTGCCATCGGGAGCCAGCAGCATGTGCTCGGGTGAGGCACCGGCGTCCAGGGTGCGCGTGACTTTCCAGTCGGCGGTGTCGATCTCGCTGATCGTGCCATTGCCGCTGTTGCTGACGTAAACGCGCTTGCCATCTGGGGTCACCACGGCGTAGTTCGGCGCCGGGCCGGTGGCGACGGTGTGGACGACCTTGTTCTCGATCAGATCGGCAACGCTGATGCCGCCGCGTGTGGGATGTGTAGAGAGCACGTAGCGGCCATCGGGAGTGATCGCCTGATGATGCGTCCAGCCGGCCACCGGGATGGTCGACATGACGTGGCCGTGCGCCGGATGAATCACCGCCAGCTTGCTGTTTGCGGTATCCATCGCGGCGCCCGCAGGCAGTGGGGTTTCCGACAAGCTGCCGGCGACCAGGTATTCACCATCCGGGGTGGCGACCAGGCCGTGCGGATTGTCGACGCCGTCGTAGGTCGCAGTGATGCGATTGCTCGCCGCGTCGACGGCAATGACCTTGTTCGCGGAACCGAGAGGGATGTACACGGTCATGCCTGCCCAGGCCGTTGGCGCGGAGAGGGCCATGACGATGGCCGTCGCGGCCAGACTCGAATAGTTTTTCATGTTGAAATCCCTTGGTGAAAGAGTTGATCCGGGTTTGCCCCGGCGCGATGGTTGAAGACGCGTGGCGTGCTCGATTGCTCAGCGGACAGCAAACTCCTTGCGCATGTAGTCCACTACTGCCTTGAGATCCTCGTCGCTCAGGCTCGGGTTGCCGCCCCGCGGCGGCATCGCCATCGGCGACCCGGGGCTCTGAAAACCTTCGGCGATACGTTTGATCAGCACCTCGTCATCGTCTGCAAGTAGGCCCTCGGTGGCGGTCAGGTCAGGGACGCCGGGCAGTACGCCGACGCCATCCGCACCATGGCAGGCGACGCAGCTGGATTGATAGGTCGATTCGCCTGTTGTAACGGCCGCTCCAGCGCCGCTGGCCACGATCGCGCCCAGCGTTGCCAGCAGGCCGGTCGTGGTACGCCTCATGGGTGTTCCTCGCCTTTCAATGTGGGTGAGGAGACGCCTGCGCCAGATGTCCAACGCGGCCAGAAGCCCGGGGTGCGCTGTGCGTAGGACACCCATGCATCGCCAAAGCTCGCTGCAGCATCGCGTTCCTCGCGGCGTGCCAGTCGCAGGTAGACCACGATCATGATCGGGAACATCGTTAAGGTGATCAGCGTCGGCCATTGCAGCAGAAAGCCGACCATGATCAGGATGAAACCGAGATATTGCGGATGGCGTAGCCTTGCGTAGGGCCCGGCGGTGGCCAGCAGGCCGCTCGCCTGAGCCGCGTAGAGCACCCTCCAGGCTCTTGCCAGCAGCCAGAAGCCGCCACCGATGAAGAGCGTCGACAACAGGTGGAATGGCCCGAAATGCGGGTTCGATCGCCAGCCGAACATCACCTCCAGCAGGTGGCCCGAGTCGTGTCCGAGGAAGTCGACACCGGGAAACTGCCGTGCCAGCCAGCCCGAAAGCAGGTAGATCGTCAGCGGAAAGCCGTACATCTCGGTGAACAGGGCGACGACAAACGCCGAAAACATGCCCAGCGTGCGCCAGTCGCGCTTGCTGCGCGGCTTGAAGAAGCTGAAGGCGAAGAAGATGAACACCGCCGAGTTGATCACCACCATCGACCACAGGCCGTAGGAGGAGGATGGGTCGTTCATTTGTCATCCACCTTGTTCGATGAGCCGCCGTGATCACCGTGACCGCCGTGCATGAAGACGTGCATCAACGGACACGCCAGCAGGAACAGCCAGGGCCACCAGGCCGGCAACCAGGCAAGCAGGTGGCTACGGTGCTCGACGACGAGGAGAACCATCGAGAGGGCAGCGAAGCCGCCGAACACCCACCAGGAGCGTCGGCTGGCCCTGTTTCCAGAGGGTTTGCGAGATGTCTGGTCGTCGGAATGCTCGTGTTGATGCACAACTGGCTCCTTGGCGGATTGATCGATTTCGTTACTGATGTCGTTCATGGCAATAGAGCGGCGCCGCACTTGAGCGTCACCATTTCCCTCAGCGTTGCTTCCTCCTGCAGGAACACCTCGACGGCAAGCGGATCGAACTGGCTGCCACTCATGCGTTCAATCTCCGCTTTCGCCGCGTCGAAGTCGACGCCACGGCGATAGGGGCGGTCGGAAGTCATGGCGTCCAGCGTGTCGAGGACGGCGAATAGTCGCGCGCCAAGCGGAATCTCGTTGCCACGTAGCCCGGCCGGGTAGCCACTGCCGTCGTAGCGCTCCTCGTGACACAAGACAATCTCGGCGGCTTCGTCGAGGGCCGGCATTGGCATCAGGATGCGCTGGCCAGCCTCCGGATGCGCGCGCATGACGGCCCACTCGGTTTCGTCGAGCGGTCCCTGCTTCAGCAGCACGGCGTCCGGGATACCGATCTTGCCCAGATCATGGAGCAGTGCGCCCCAGTACACATCGCGCAAGCGCGTGGGTTCCGTCGTGAAACAGCGCGCCAGGACGAGGGTGTGGCAGGCCACTCGCTTGGAATGAAGGCCGGTCTCGTGCTCGCGCAGATCGAGCGCTGCAACCAGTGCTTCCGCGAAACCCTCGTAGACGTGGGCAGACATGTTCACTTCCTGTTTACGGCTATTCAGATAGCACGATTCACAGCAGCGTCCACCCTCGCTGCGTGTGACGGAGAGGCCGGTAATGGGTGCTCCACAGGCGCGGCAGCCGCCATTGATCAAGTGGAGGTCAGGGCCAGCGTGTTCTCGCGTCATATCCATGTCTCGTTTACCATTTTGTTTTCACAGAGGGCAGCCTGAGCCTGTGAGCTACTGATAGGTCAAGCGGCGCTTGTGTGTTGAAGCTCGTCGCCGGTCGCGTCGATCAACGCACAGGTGGCGTGACCGTCGGGCTCGCCGTTGGGCATTCCCGCCCACAACGCCAGCGCCTGTTCCAGGCGCGCCTGCAGGGCCTGCAGCTCGGCCACTCGTTCGCGAGTTTCGGCGATACGCCGCTCGACGATCTCTCTGACCACTGGGCACGGCGTTTGGCCGCAATCGGACATGCCGAGGATCTCGGCAATTTCGTCCAGATGGAAGCCGAGCCGCCTGGCGCGCAAAACAAAGCGCAGGCGAGTGACGTCGGCATTCTTGAAACGACGGTAGCCGTTATCGGCGTCGATGGCTGGATCCAGCAAGCCGATACGCGCGTAATAGCGGACGGTATCCGGGGTGACGCCAACCAGACTTGCGAGCGCGCTGACTTGCACGATACTTCTCCTGTCCAGAACCAACAAATGAGCAGCCCCACAAGGGGCTTGTTCAGGAAAGAGAGTGGTCGCTAGAAGGATCTACCGTTGGTCGACGTCTGCTGTATCGGACTCTCTGCGACCACCAGGTCTTCGCCCATGTCCTGCATCTGTCTGACGGGCCGGTTTTCTCGCTTTGCAACACCCTTTACCTTTACCTATGGTGGCAGTCGGGTCCCCACAAGAAAATGACCGCAGGATTACGTTTTAGTCACCTTCGCTCGTAGATGCCATGGGTGCTTTTTGGTGGGACCAAGATCCTGGCGAAACGACCGGCTGCTCAAGCGTTCGCTGACGGTTCTGCGGCGGCCAGCGGCAGATACAGCGTGAAGGTCGTCACGCCAGCGTCGGAGGTCACCTCGATCCGACCGCCGTGCGTCGCGACAATGCTGCGCGTAATGGCCAGCCCCAGTCCGGCGCCCTCCCCGTGACGGTGTCGCTCTGGACTGGCGCGATGAAAGCGCTCGAAGATCTGCGACAGCTGATCGGACGGAATCGTATCGCCGTAGTTCTTCACTGCCAGCGTCGCCAGGCCAGCCTCACCCGTGATCGAGATCTCGACGAGACTTTCGGAGCGGCTATGGCGAAGCGCATTCGACAACAGATTGGACAGCGCCCGGCGGATCATCAGGCGGTCGCCAGTAACGCTCGCCTCTCCGGCAAGCACGATGCGCACTTCCTTTTCTTCCGCCAGCGCTTCGTAGAAGTCAATCAGTGCCCGTGCTTCATCGGCCAGGTTCACCGCTTCGAGCGAGCGCGGCAGAACCCCATTTTCGGCCTGGGCAAGAAACAGCATGTCGCTGACCATGCGTGCGATGCGCTCGTACTCTTCGAGGTTGGATGCGAGCACCTCCCGGTACTCGTCCGGACTTCGGGTATGCGACAGCGCGACCTCGGTCTGGGTCATCAGGTTTGAGACGGGCGTGCGCAGTTCGTGGGCAATATCGGCAGAGAAATCGGATAGGCGGCGAAACGATGATTCCAGTCGCTCCAGCATACCGTTGAAGGCCACCACCAGCGCACGCACTTCGGACGGTGCGCCACGTTCGGCAAGGCGCTCGCCGAGGCCCTCGGCCGACAAGTTGCGTGCGGTGGCCGTCACCCGCCGCAGCGGCGCCAGTCCGCGGTGGGCGGCGAACAGGGCGAACAAGGCGGCGACGATCACCGCAAAGTAGATGTCGATCCACAGGCGCTCGCGCACCTGTTCGAGGAAGAGCCGGTGATGCGAGACATCGAGTCCCACCAGCGCTCGCAAGCGCGTCGGTTGCGACCAGAAATCAAGCGCCTCGACGGTGGTTTCCAGCCCAAGGTATTGCTTGCCGCCCTTATCCCAAAGCGTCGGGGTATCCGGTAACGCGTCCTCGGCCAATGGTCGTTCGCCGAAGAACGCCGGGCGGATCGCATAGACCACGGTGCCTTCGGCGTCGCGTAGCACCACCGCCAGCGCGTCGTG
Organism: Candidatus Accumulibacter phosphatis; assembly: GCF_012939955.1. Classification (GTDB taxonomy): domain Bacteria; phylum Pseudomonadota; class Gammaproteobacteria; order Burkholderiales; family Rhodocyclaceae; genus Accumulibacter; species Accumulibacter delftensis. The sequence goes on along the minus strand of NZ_SPMY01000077.1, from coordinate 5,124 downwards.
TCCGATGAAGGCATCGTCAAGCCGTTGCCGCAGAGTTCTGTACGGTTCGGCGCGGTGCAAGAGGTTCTTGATCAGAGTCACCTTGCCCGACAGTTCCTGATCGTCGAGCTCGCGAAGATGGCCTTCGACGGCAGATCCCTGTACCAGCACGACGACAATCAACAGGGTAGCCGTGAGCAGCGCGAACAGCAGCGCCAGGCGCGTGGTCAGCGATATCGGCCACCCTCGCACGCTCAGGGGCCTTCCGGTATTTCGAGCACGTAGCCCATGCCGCGCACGGTGTGTATCAACTTCAGCTCGAAGGGTTCATCCACTTTGGCACGCAAGCGACGGACGGCGACATCGATTACGTTGGTATCGCTGTCGAAGTTCATGTCCCACACCTGCGAAGCAATCAGTGAGCGCGGCAATACCTGACCCTGACGGCGCAGGAGCAACTCGAGCAGCGCGAATTCCTTGGCCGTGAGATCGATACGTGTGCCCGCGCGGCTGACGCGGCGGCGCAACAGATCCAGCTCCAGATCCGCGGCCCGCAGCGTATCGGCCTCCTGCGATCGGCCGCGCTTCAACAGAGTGCGGACTCGAGCCAGGAGCTCGGAAAAGGCAAAGGGCTTGACAAGGTAGTCGTCCGCACCCAGTTCCAGCCCGCGTACCCGGTCTTCCACCCCGTCGCGTGCGGTAAGGAAGAGTACCGGCATCTCATGGCCGCTACGGCGCACCGTTTTGAGCACCCCCCAACCGTCCAGCGAGGGCAGCATGACATCGAGCACGATCAGGTCGTAATCACCGGTCAGCGCCAGATGCAGGCCATCGAGGCCATCGCGAGCAAGGTCGACAACGAAACCCGCCTCGAGCAGGCCTTTGCGCAGGTAATCGCCCGTTTTTGGTTCATCTTCGACAATCAGGATCTTCATGTGCGTCGCCCCATGCTGAGTATTTGCGAAGATTGTGCCTGCTTGCGGCGCCGCTTGACGCCCATTACGAGAATGTAATCCGCATGTCAGCTTCCTGACCGGGTGGCGTGCGCATCATCATCTGCCATGGTCGTTTTCAGCCCTGCTACAGATGGATAGCGCTACTTTTGCGCTCGTCGTGCCGCGGGCGCCTGTTATCCGTCGCAACCATCGAAGGATTGGACATCCCATGAATACATTTGCCTTGTTGGCTGCCCGCTACCTCGCTGGCTTGCTGTTTGTGGTCCCGCTCGCAGCCGTCGCTGCCCCGGAGATGGGTCGCATCTTCGCGCTCGCTTCGGCCAGCGGCAGTGATGGCGTTTTGGTGGCAAACAAGCAGGGCCTGTACCTCGCTCAGCCGGATGGGCGCTTGAGCCTGCGCGTCAAACGCGATGGCGGCTTCGTCGCCCTGGCTGCGGACCCTTCCGACGCCAAAATACTGTACGCAAGTGGCACCTCGGACGGCTTGCTGCGATCGGACGACGGTGGCAGCCAATGGCAACGGCAGAGCCAGGGCGGACCCGAACGTTTCACTGCGCTGACCGTCAGCCCGACGGACGGGAAGCGCTTGTACGGTGTCGCCGATGGTATCTACCACAGTACAGACAGCGGTCGTACCTGGACGCGCAGCGGCGACGCGCCAGAAAAGCTGATGAACATCTCGGCGTCGCCCACCGGCTTGTACGCCGGCACCGAGGAAGGCTTGCGTTTTTCGACTGACGGCGGGACTTCGTGGCGGCCAGCGTCAATGCTGCGCATTCCGGTGACCATGGTCAGCGCCGAGCCGGACGGCACTCTCTACAGCTTTCAGTTCGGGCAGGGGTTTCTCAAGGCACACGAGCCCGAATTGGCATGGACGCCGCTGGCCAACAGCTTCGGTGGACAGGCGATCATGGTCATGGCACGAAATGGCACGCGGCTGTTTGCCGCGACCCATATCGGCAGACTCTTCGTCAGCGCCGATGATGGCCGCAGCTGGCAGGCGATAAGCGGGGCTCGCGGACCGCAAAGCGCGGCGGAAAAACGGGGTGAAAAGCTGTTTGCGGAGAATTGCCAGGCCTGCCACGGTGCGGTTGGCATAGGTGAAGCGCCACAGTTCGGCAAGAGCCTGCAGGGCCTTGCGCCGGCGCTCGACGATACTGCACACGCCTGGCACCACAGCGATCAACAGTTACAGAACACCATCCTCAAGGGTAGTCCAGTGCCGAACAGCCGGATGGTGGCTTTCGAGGGACGCTTGAGCGCACGCGATGCTGAAGACGTGGTCGCCTACATGAAAAGCCTCTGGAATGAGCGCGCCCTGCGCTGCCAGGGAGCGAAACACATGGACCCGGGCTGCATGACCCATTGAGCGGAGAGATCGATTCTGGCGCGCCAAGGGAGCAGGCCGCATCACATGGCACGGTATTCCGCGCGCTGCTGGCGACCAGTGTCGCCTTTCTCGTCGCGGCGATCGCGTGGAGCACTTGGCAGAGCACTCCGCCACTGATCGACGCGGATGACGCTCGGCTGCTGGCAATCGGGCAGCGCGTTTATGCCGAGCACTGTGCGAGCTGTCACGGCGCAAATCTGGAAGGTCAGCCGGCCTAGCGTGAACGCCGCGAAAACGGCCGCCTGCCGGCACCGCCACACGATGCCAACGGGCACACCTGGCATCACCCGGACGCGGTCCTGATCGAGATCGTCAGCAACGGTCTGCAGGCGGGCCGGTACGCGCCGCCGGGTTATAGCAGCGACATGCCTGGTTTCGCGAACGTACTCGCCAAGGAAGAGATTCGTGCCAGCCTTGCCTATATCAAGAGTAGCTGGCCAGAAGCTCAGCGCGCCCACCAGGCGCGCGTCACGCTTTCAAGGGAATAGGGGCACCACCGCATTCCGGATAGAACGAGCACAACCAAGCGCCCAGATTCATCGTCTTTGATGTACCGAAGGACCCGATGGAAATCGTGACAATGATCAGGAGGACGACCAAGCGGCCACAGATTGCAATTCACGACCACCGTGCTGCAGTTTCGGCGCCTACTGGAAGAGCATGACCTGACGAAGAAGCTGCTCGAAGCGGTCAACGCCGGGCTGTCCGCACCGGGCCTCATGATGCGCGAAGGCACCATCGCCGACACCACACTTATCGCCGCCCCGCCGTCGGTCAAGAATGAAGCCAATGCCCCTGACACGGACATGCACCAAACCAAGAAAGGCAACCAGTGGTACTTCGGCTAGAAGGCCCACATTGGCGTCGATGCCGAGAACCGGCTAGTGCACACCGCCGTTGGAAAAACGGCGAACGAGGCGGACGTGACGCAGACCGATAAACTGGAATCCCTGAAAGCCAGCACCCGTTCCAAGATCGAGCATCCCTCCCGCATCGTGAAGAGTCTGTTCCAATACAAGAAGGTGAGTTACAAGGCGCTGGACAAGAACACGGCACAACTGCACACACTGTTCGCTTTGGCCAATCTGATGACTGCCAAGCGAGGACTATTGGCGCTTGATGGTCGAGTTGCGCCCTGAATAGGACGAAAGGCCCGGAAATGGGCCGAAAACGGTATAAACGGCGGGAATTTCAGGCAATTTGACCAAAATCCCGGCGGGCTGAAAAAAACATCCGCTGCCACGCGGGAGGTAACGCACCAACGGTTAATTGATCAGCGGTTCCCTAGTCTGCCCAGAAAGCGGTCATCGATCGGTGGGTGATTCGAAGGACTCCAACCAGTCGAAAGGATGAATAGCGTTCGTCAGTAAGCAGTCACCCGGAGTCCAGGGTCTATAAACTCGAATGTCATAGCCTGATGAGGCTCATGATCTTCACCCGGAAGTCGTCATCCCAGGTGGCCGCCTTGTGCTTCAGGCGCAAGCTGGTTTTCTTCTGGGCGGTAGTATCCAGCCGAATCAGGTTGAGAACGATCTTCTTCAAGAGGGAAAGATTCTGTGGAGCGTGGTCCTGGCGTACGGTACTGGCATCCTCGCCGAAGCTGACGTCGAGCATCCAGTCAAGTTGGTGGCAAGTCGGCCGGAGGAATTACACCCCCGGCAACTCACATAACGGTGCGTGATCCTCTCGATTCACAGCGCTCCCATCAAGCAAACGCACCGACCATGCCTTTCTGCCAATGCACGAAGAGACATCAGGCTGGCTCCCATTTAATCACACTCATTTCGGTTGCCCAAAAGACGAGAGTAGAGTAGACCTGATCACAGAGGGGTTTACAAGCTCTTGTCATAAGCTCATGGAAGTTAACGATTGTTCACTTGCCGAGTAGGACGAAAGCACCTAGGCCATCCCAGTGACGAGGCCCCGGCCCTGAGTGGCCGGCCCCGATTTCTTCCGCGAACCCCTCCGTCGAACGGCTGCAATGCGCAGTACAGCCGACGCTCACGGCGCATGCTGCCAATGACCGCTCCGGCCGAGAACCTGCCCCTGAGGCTACACCGCCAAATGTCCCCTTGAAAGGTGGCAGCGGCCGTTCAGAAGTCTCGTTTCTTCGCGAAGACAATGACCAGGTCGTGGTCGACGCAGCACGACGCGCCACCTTCGACCAGCCGTCACACCACAACCATAGTTCCCGAAGAACGGCACACCCATCAAAGCCGCTTCTGCAAATTGCTCACCCACAGCCAGAGGGCGTACGAAATCGAGACGATCAACAAGGGTGGCAGCAGCGAGGGCATCGGCAACGGCACGATCATCCAGACGGCAATCCCTACCAGAACGGCCCAAAGCACGCGCACCCCAAGGCTGTGTCGGATCGGGCTCTGGGCCACGAAGGAATACTTCCGGATTTCCCGCACGAGCTGGCCGTCGCTGTACGCCGCCATCACCAAGGGAATGCCTGGCACCAGCCATCCCATCAACACTTGCAGGCGGTAGGCGACCAGGCCGATCCACAACCAGGTCGCGACGATCCGGCCCTGCGCCCAGGCGCTGAGGTCGGAACTCCCAAAGGGTCCCTGCCCTGTCGATTGAGCGTCGATGATGAAGCTGCGAAAATCCGACGCCAGCGATTTTTCCATATCGTCCAGGGTACGACCGTAGACATCGCTCTCACCCTTGCCAGCAATCGCGTAGACCGCCGCCCGTTCGGCGATCCAGGCATTGCGGATCGCCGTCGGCGGAATGAACGCCCAGGTGGCCGCCATGAGCAGAAACAGCGCGACGGCGACGAAGGTACTC
>NZ_SPMY01000076.1 GCF_012939955.1 Candidatus Accumulibacter phosphatis | reverse complement strand
TTGCCTTCGGCTCTGCGAAAACCTGGCCATAGGACTTTCACCTACGAAGTAACGCGCCATGCCCGGCGCACACGTTTGAATTCACCGGCCTGCGCGGCTTTTCGCGCAGGTCCGGTGGAATGATGGGTTGGGCGTCACTTGAACCAGCCTCTCGCTATGAGCCATGTATACACAGTCCAGCCGCCTCCTGCAAGCGCGGCCAATACGCTGCCAATAATTGCCAGTGCCTTTTGGTTCGTGGAATCACAAAGCCAGCCCCAACCTTTGGCGAGGCGCCCACTAGCAAAATTGACATTGTGGTCTTTCTCAAATCTTTCACGCTCCAACCAATTGGCCGAGATTGGCGAATCGCTCCCTGTCGGTGCTGAAGCCTTCTGTCGTTGGCAGGGAATGGTTCATCGCCAAGCTCGATCGTTTCATGTTTTTGACGGAAGCGTCTATCGTCTTGATGAAACGTTCCATATTTTTCATGGAACGTTCCATCAGCGGGATGAAATGTTCCATCTTTTTCATGGACCGTTCCATCAGCGAGATGAAATGTTCCATGTTTTTCATGGACCGTTCTATCGCCAACATGAAACCTTCGATGTTTTTGATGGAATGATCGATCGTCGGCATGGACCCTTGGTTCTCCGGCATCGATCGATCTGTCCAGGGTGTGGGCGGCGAGGGCCGGCAACGAGCGGGATGGTCGCCGCCGGCCAGAGAGCTTGCTTTACGGGGTTCGCTGTTCTTCGACGAGGTTTTGTGGTTTTTCCCGGTGGCAGGCGTCCTTCTCGCTGTGAGCCAACATAGCCGGCTAGCTGCCGCTCATCGCGGCTGGTAAACGACTCCGACTCCAGTTGCAGCCGGGACAGCCGACGTTCGACGTCACGGTCCGCAAGCCGGCTGCCTTCGCTGCGGGTGGATGAGCCGATACTCTCGATGGTGGCCACCCGCCGTAACGCGGCGCGCCGACCCGGTGCCAAGCCAAGGTACCGAGAAAACGCCAGGCGCCCTTGAACTCATCGATGCCAGCCATGGGACCGAGGATTTCAGGAGTGATCTGGTGGACGGTGCTGGAGCCGATCATGGTGTCCGATAGCGCATCCATTTATACCCGTTTCGGTGGCCGGTGAGCACACACCTTCCTGCGCTGTCAGCCATGATTGTTGCCTACCCCCGCTGCGACGGGTGACTCGGCAATGCTGATGTAAAATCACCCTTTTTCCGTTGCGGCGAGAAGGCAGCAAGCCGCTCCCGACGTCCTGCACCGCCCGCAAGCTGGCGAGGAACAAATAGACTCTGATGGCCGAAGAAAGCAACGACGAACACTACCTCAAGGCCGCGACCGAACTCGGCGACTCGCAAAAGGTGCTTGCCCACCAGGCGATCTATTCCAGCAATGGCATGAAGTTGGTCGAGCGCGGCCTGCGGGTCGACAGCGGGCTGTTCGAACGGCTGATCAATCACCGCTTGCAGCTGCCTATTGACGAGAGCCTCACCGCCGAGAAGGCGGTTACGCTGGAGGAGTTGCGCAATCAGGCTGAAGCTCTGATCACGCAGCAGCCTTTCTATGGGCGGCTTGCAGCCGAGCTCAGCGATCGCGTCACCTTGCTCGGCGCCATTGGCAGCATAGCGTTGCCGAAGGCGATGGCCTTCAGGTTGACCGTCGCCCGTGATCGCGGCGGCGCTCTCTTCGAGCACAGCCTGCAGGTGGCGCTGATTGCGCTTTACCTGGGCATACGCCAGGAGCTGGAGGTGCCCGACCTGCGGGCGCTCGCCGCAGCCGCGCTGATTCACGATATTGGCATGCTGCATGTGGATCCGGAAATGCTGCAGCCCGATCACCGGCTCGATGCCGCCGAGCGGCGACAACTGCACGCGCACCCACTCACGGCGACGATGATCGTCAGGCAGCGACCCGAGTACCCGCAGGCGGTCGCCAGAGCGATTCTCGAGCACCACGAACGACACGACGGTAGCGGTTATCCGCGCGGACTCAAAGGCGCCGAGATCAGCGTCATGGGACGCATACTGCTGCTGGCGGAGGTGGTCGCAGCCGTTCTCGACAAGAAAACCAGCGCCCCCGAGCAACGCTTGTCGCTGATCCTGCGTTTGAACCACAGCAAGTTCGACGCGCAGATGTCGAGCGTGATCCTGAAGCTGCTGGAGCAAGGGATCGTCGACGAGACGGATAGCGAGCAGGACATCCGCAACGCGGAGCGGATCAAAAGCCTTGCCGACGACTTCGATGAATGGAGCAAGGCGCGTTCAGAGATGAGGCACTATGCTGCCGGCGCACCTGTCGTCGGGGCTTTTCTGACCGATCGCGTGGCGACGCTGGAGCGTTCGCTGGCCGACGCCGGTCTGCACCCGGATCAGCTCAAATCGGTGTGCGCCGACATTCGTGACCAGCCCGGCGAAGTGCGTGAACTGGCCATGCTGGCGCGTGAAGCGGGCTGGCAGTTAAAGGGGATCATCCAGGATGTTTTCTGCCGTTTTCCCACTCTGGAGACGACGGAGGAGCCCGGCGAAGTGGCCATCCGGGACTGGCTTCTGCAGCTGAACGGGCGCTTGCAGTAAGGCGGCGGCGATTCGTCAGTCGGCGCAGCTTTCTTTCAGCGGACCTTGCCAGTCAGGCCGGGCACGCTTTCTCGGACTTCTGCCCGGCGACCTGCTCGATAGCCTGGTGGAATTCGCCGGCCACCGCTGCGTCAAGTTCGCCTGCACGGGTGATCCATGCCTCGCGGCCCTTCATTTCTACACCGCTGCTGAAGGTCATGTTTGCTGACGCCAAGGATTGGTCTGTGGGTCAGGCTTGCGGGCGCGGGCGCCCGACGAGGATCACCACCGCGCGTCCGCCAACCAGGAAGCTTCGCAGATTCTCCTGCAGAGGTATTTCCTGACCCGGTTCCTGGATGTCGCCGGGGGCCGGCAGGCTGGTGTTGGCGAACAGGTGCCAGTGATAGTCGGTGGGCAGTTCCGGCAGTTCGAAGGGCAGGGCATCCCAGAAGCTGTTGATCGCCATGTAGAGCACTGGCGTGGCATTCCCTCCTTGTCCGGCCTGCCGTTCCCGGAGCATGAAGGCCAGGGCGCGCGAGTCTGCCGACCAGTCCGCTTTCCATGCCTGTGTACCGTGCCAGATGATATCGGCCGGCGAGCGGCGGGTGCCAAAAAATTCGCCGGTGCGCAGCAGCGGGTGAGCCTTGCGCAAGGCGATCATCTTGCGGGTGAAGTCGAACAGATCGCTGTTGCGTTCGCGCAGCGTCCAGTCGAGCCAGTTCAAGTCGTTGTCATGGCAGTAGGTGTTGTTGTTGCCGCGCTGCGTGCGGCCCAGTTCATCGCCCATCAGGATCATTGGTATGCCGTGGCTCATCAGCAGGATGGCCAGGGCATTCCTGATCATGCGCTGGCGCAGGGCATTGACCTGTACATCGTCGGTTTCGCCTTCAACGCCACAATTCCAGCTATGGTTGCTGTTTCCCCCGTCGCGATTCCCTTCGCCGTTGGCTTCGTTGTGCTTGTCGTTGTAGGCGAACAGATCGTAGAGCGTGAACCCGTCGTGGCAGGTGATGAAGTTGATCGATGCCGTCGGCCCGCGTTCATTCCAGCCGTAGAGATCCGGTGAGCCCTGGATGCGCTCGGCCATTACTCGCACCATGCCGTCGTCCCCTTTCAGGAAGCGGCGAATGTCGTCGCGGTACTTGCCGTTCCACTCGGCCCAGCGTCCGTAGGCCGGGAAGGAGGCGACCTGATAGAGGCCGCCGACGTTCCAGGCTTGGGCAATCAGCTTGCAGTTGGCGAGCACCGGGTCGAAGGCCAGGCTTTCGAGCAGTGGCGGGTTGGGCAGCGGTGCGCCGCTGGGGGCACGGCCGAGAATCGAGGCCAGATCGAAGCGGAAGCCGTCGATGTGGTATTCGGCCGCCCAGTAGCGCAGGCAGTCGAGAAACATGTTGCGCACCACCGGGCTGTTGCAATTGAGGGTGTTGCCGCAGCCGGTGAAGTTGTAGTAGTAGCCTTCCGGCGTCAGCATGTAGAAGGTCTGGTTGTCGATGCCCCGGAAGGAGAGTGTCGGACCGTTCTCGTTACCTTCGGCGGTGTGGTTGACAACCACGTCGAGGATGACTTCGATGCCGTTGCGGTGCAACTCCTTGACCAGGTTCTTGAACTCGTCCACCTCCATGCCGAAGGGGCCCGTGGCGGCGAAGCCCGCCTTGGGCGCGAAGAAGCCGATCGTGCTGTAGCCCCAGTAGTTGAACATCATTTCGCCGGTGAGCGGCTCGGCGCGGCTGTTCTCGAATTCGTCGAACTCGAAGATCGGCATCAGTTCGACGCAGCTCACCCCCAGTTCCTTCAGATAGGGGATCTTCGCCGCGATGCCGGCATAGGTGCCGGGGTGCTTGACGCTGGCCGACGAGTGGGCGGTGAAACTGCGCGTATGCAGTTCGTAAATCACCAGATCGGCGAGTGGCGTTTCCAGAGGACGGTCGTCTTCCCAGTCGAAGTCCTCGAAGATCAGGCGCGCACGCTGCGGGTAGATGTTGTTCCAGTCGGGTGGCGTGCCCCAGACCGTCCGGCCGCCGATCGCCCTGGCGTAGGGATCGAGGAGTATTTTCGAACGGTCGAAGCGGTGTCCGGCTCCCGGATCCCAGGGGCCGTCCATGCGATAGCCGTACTCGATACGCTCGCCGTCGAGATCGAAGACGACCATGCACCAGACCTTGCCAATGCGAAAGGTGTCCGGGAAGGGGATTTCCACGCATGGCTCCGGCGCGCCTTTCTCGAAGAGCACCAGGGTGCACGCGGTGGCGTGGCCGGAGCTGATCGAAAAGTTGACGCCGCCAGGTACCAGGGTGCTGCCGAAGGGATAAGTGCGCCCGGGACGAAGTTTGTAAGCGCCGTGCTGGTGTGTCGGATGGAAGTCAATACGGGTATCCATGTCACCCCCTCAAAAAAAAATCCGCAACGGTCATTATTGCGGCGCGGTCGGGTGTTTATTTTTGCCTTTCGGAGCGTAATCGTTCTGCTGGCGAAGGAATCTGGCTCATTGTTCGCTGGTGTGCGAAGGCAGGGCGATGTGGCCACGACGCAGAAGCGCTTCCATCTCGTCTGCCGGCAGCGGGTAACTGAATAGGTAGCCTTGCAGTTTCGGGCATTGCGCACGCTGCAGGAAGTCGAGCTGTTCTATGGTTTCGACACCTTCGGCAATGACCTCCAGACCGAGGCTGCGGGCCATGGCGATTATCGCGGTGGTGATCCCCGCATCATCGGCATCCTGCGGCAGGCCGCGGATGAAACTGTGATCTATCTTCAGCGTGCCGATCGGGAAGCGCTTGATGTACGACAGCGATGAGTAGCCGGTGCCGAAATCGTCGATCGAGAAGTGCACCCCCATTGCGCGCAGCCGAAACAGCCCCTCGATGCGTTCGGCCTTCGGATCCATCAGAATGCTTTCCGTCAACTCCAGTTCGAGTCGGTCGGCAGAGATGCCCGTGGCGACGACGGCCGCCTCGACGCTGTCCAGGAAATCCGCTGCACCAAGCTGGCGTGCCGAGACGTTTACCGCCACCCGCGGTACCGAAACGCCACGCTGCTGCCATTCCCGCACCTGGCCGCAGGCAGTATTGAGGACCCACTCGCCGATCGGGATAATCAGGCCGCTTTCCTCGGCCACGGGGATGAACCGTGCCGGCGATACCAGGCCATGCTGCGGATGCTGCCAGCGCATCAGGGCTTCCATTCCAACGACCGTCCCATCGTCGGCGCGCACCTGCGGCTGGTAGAAGAGGCAAAATTCTCCGCGTTCGAGGCCTTTGCGAATATCGCCTTCCAGAGCCAGGTGTGTCGTTGTTCGCGTCGTCAGTGTTCGCTCATACAGTTGCCAGTTGTTTCGCCCTTGCTCCTTGGCGTAATACATCGCGGTATCAGCGTGCTTGAGCAGGGTTGCGGCATCGAGGCCGTCGTCGGGGAAGAGGGCGATGCCGATGCTCGAGGTGACCGCGACCTCCTGTTCGCCGATCAGGGCCGGTTGTGCAAGCAGCGTTTGTATTCGCCGGGCGACTACGCAGGCGGTCTCGGCGCTGTCGACATCGGGCAGAACGACGGTGAACTCGTCACCGCCGAGGCGTGCGAAGTGCAGGCTGGATTCGTCCAGCGCCGGCCGGGCAATGAAGGCCCCGGCGCGCAGTTTTTCCTGCAAGCGCTCGGCGATGGTTTGCAGCAGGCAGTCACCAGCGCTGTGGCCGAGGGTGTCATTGATCCGTTTGAAGCCATCGAGATCGAGAAACAGCAGCGCCATCCGACGATTCGTGCGGCGTGCGCGCAACAATTCGCGGTCCAGGCGTTCGAGAAAACTCTGACGGTTGGGTAGGCCCGTTAGTGTGTCGAAGTAGGCCAGGCGCCGGATTTTTTCCTCGCTGTGCTTCTGGAGGGTGATGTCGCGGACGACGATGACCACTTTGTTGGGTCCGTTCGGCGCGATTCGCGCCTCGTAGTGGTGGATGCTTCCCTCTAGCGGCAACTCGAGGAACACCGATTGCAGGTCGTCTCGTTGCAGTGCCTGTTCGACGCCCCGCTGGATGATGCTCGCGGTTTCGCTGGGCAGAACCGCGGCCACGTTCGCGCCGAGCAGTTCGCTGCCGGTGACGAAGAATCGCGTCGCGTAAGGTTGCTTGTAGTCGAGGCAGATTCCTTGCCGGTCGACGACCAGGATCAAATCAGGCGTCGCCCACATGATCGCCGCCTGTCGTTCCTCGAGTTCGTGCAATTCGCGGTGCTCGTCGCGCAGCCGGATGATCAGTGCGGCGAGCCAGAAAGCGGCTTGAAACAGGCTGCCGATCGGAAACGCGAAGGCCGCCAGGCGGCTGACTTCGACGCCGCTGCCGATGACCGAAAAAGCCTGCACCCCGCCGCCGAGCAGGGTCGCGCCCAGCCCCAGGGTGAACAGGCGGAGCGAGGCATCGCCAGTGAACACGCTCCTGACCAGCAGCACCATGGTGGCCACGGCAAGGACGAAGAGAACGGCTGCGCCGGCGCGGTAGCCGGCCGCGTGCCATGCCGAACCCAGGAAGAAGATCGCGCTGAGCAGGACGGAGCCGGCAACCGCGGCGCGAACCTTGCCACGAAGCTGCAGGAATTCGAGCGCCGCGAAGCCAATACCGAGGACCACGCCGGCCACCGAGATTGCCTGCAGGGTCGGGAAGTACTGCGGGCCAGGCCAGAACGGCACGAAAGCCGAACCGATACCGAAGTTCTGCACCAGCCAGACCTGCAGCGCGACGCAGTAAGCGGCGTAGGCCAGCGCGACGCGGCTGCCTGCGTAAGCGCCGAAGCCTACGGCGACGACAATCATCATCAGCAGGATGCCGCTGTAGGCCCCCAAGCCAACCCACAGCACGGTGTTGTCGCGCACGAAGCTGCTCTCGTTGGCGAGCATGATCCAGGGGCGGATGGCTTTGTAGTCCTGCACGATGGCCGTGATTACCGCGCCTTCTGGCAAGGCAGGAAGGCGCGCATAGGGGAATGGGCTGACGATGTCACGGTGGCCAAACGGCAGGCCGCGACCGGAAATCGACAACCAGGGGCAAGCATTGACGTCGGTGGCGACGACAATGAAGAACTCGGCAATCGGTTCCTGCAGGTAGACGATCGGCGATCCGTTAGCCCACTGATGGCGCTCGATGGCTATCTGGAAAGCGCGCGCTGGCTTGGTAAGCGACAGGTCTGGCAAGGACAGTTTTTTACAACCCGCGCGCGGTAGCGACACCGAATCGCGCAGCTGGGTCAGCCAACGGCTCGCATCGTCCGACTGCCCGGGACCTTTTGGGGCATCCCACAAGGGCGTCAGTCCGGTCGACACGGTAGCGGCTTTCGGCGCGGTCCACTGCAGCACGAAGGCTAGCAAGATCAAAAACATCAGGCATTTGCAGAGCCGCTTGGTCATCGCACGCGTTATCCTGTCGTTTCCTGGCATGCACGCTTCCTGTCTTCGGAGATGCCGGGAAGCTGCACGTGTTCGAGCATTGCGATCGCATTATAGGGGGGAATCGTCGTCACTTCGATCCTGGTCGCGGCTCTGCCCTGCGGCAGCAGGCTGGCGGCATCGTCAATCAGCTCAGCGTGCAGTTCGCCATCGGGGTCGGTGACGCACAGGGGCTCGAAATGCCCGCGGTAAGCTTCGGGGATCCAGATCCGGGGACGGTAGAGTGACCCCAGCGGTTCGGAGCTGGCAAGGTAGCTGCGGCAGCCGTCCCGGCCGGGCCGAATGCCGTCGCGACCATTGCTGCCGCAACGCGGGTAGCTCATGGCCCAGGCATTTCCCAGGCCGCTCAGCAGTCCCCACTTGGAGAGCGTCGTACGATAGCGGCGAAAGAACTGCCACGCGTGCGCCGCCAGCTTGCGTTTGGAAATCAGGCCCTTGTCCATGCGTGCGGCAAAAGCCACGGCTTTCTCGATGGCGTCCTCGGGGTGACAGACGAGCGATCGCCCATCCATGTCGCGCAGCCGGACGTTGGGCAGAAACTGGCCCTCCTGGAGGCGGCGGCTGAACAGTGGCGTGCCCAGCAGCGGGATGGCAAAACCGAGGAAGCTTGGCAGGGTAATGCGCGGGTTGGCAACGATGAAGTCGGTTTCCGCGAGCAGGTCGTCGATTCTTTGCTCCACCAGATCAAAGATCAGGCCGTAGTGGAAGACCAGACCGGCCTCCAGGCAGGAGCGGATGATTTCCTCCTGCGGCAGCAGCAGATTCTGTTTTTTTGTTGAAAGCGCTGATCTGCGCGCGGCTGAACGATTCGACGCCGCTAAAAAAAACCGATGCAGCCCGCTGCGCGCGCCAGCGACAGGTTGTCGGCGTTGGTGAAGAAATCGGCGGTCACCAGGGCTGCCCAGCCGCCGAATTTCCTTTGCTCGTACAGCTCCTTGAGGAGGGCCATGCGCGCCTTGAAGTGGGCGCGCGGGCCACCGAAAAAGTTTTGATCGAGGAACATGACGCATTGACGGTAGCCAAGGACCTCGATCTGCCGGCGCACATCGTCCAGGTCATAGCTCATGAATTCGCGGCCTTCCGCGGTCATGGAGCAAAAGTTGCAGTGGAAGTTGCAGTTGCGCGAGGCCTCCGCGTAGCCGATGATGCGACTTCCGGGTAACAGATCATGGCGCGGGATGGGTATCTCGGCGGCGTGCCCGGGGCCAAAGACTGCATCGACCAGCGCGACCACCTGCTCGACATCGTCACTGCAGACGTAATCGAAATAGCGGCGGCTGAGCTTCGGCAGCATTCGCGCCAAGGGACCACCCATGGCGACGACAATGCCCGGATTGACCGTTCGGGCGTAGGCCGTGACCTGCTTCATGCGGTCGAAGGCCGGGTTGAGGCCGGTCAATACCAACAACTCGGCCCATTGCAGGGCGCCAAGATCCTCGAAAGGACCGCTGCGAAACTCGCAGGCGAGGCGAATGTCGACGCGGGCGGGATCGAGCATTCCGGCCAGCATCGCCGGCGCGATGGACTGCGGCATGATCCACGGGGTGCCGCGTGCGCTGCGGTGGTTGTCGGAATAGCAGTTGAGAATCAGGATTCGTGGATTGGGCATGCCGGGCTCGGTCCGCTGTCGTCAAGCCGACAGCGCGGTCCAGGCGGATTTGGCGTTGCTATACCAGCGATGGCCAATTTCACAAAGGTGATCCGTAGTCGGCAAGGGGGGCGAAGGCGAGTCCGGAGCCGGTGACGCCCAGATGCCGCAACCCCGGATAGGCTGATTGTGCCAACCATCCCGCAACCAACCCTCGCCTAGTCGCTTGATCAATTCGACGTCCTCTTGCCGGCGCGAGGCGATATCCATTTCGGCGATGCGGCGAAACTCTTCGACCGTCCAGCCGGCGGGAACGCTCCACTGGCCCGTCGCTGGATCGATAACCGGCTGAATCACCGGATTCATGCGCACAATCGCGGTGTCGGTGAAGGGGCAACAGGAGACGTCGGCCGGCAAGCCGCCGTCGAGCATGAGGTGGGCAATGAAAGTGTGCGCATCCGGAGGATCGGCGATGATCGTCTTGCCCACCTTGACCAACTCCGGCAGGAAGCCGGTGCTGGCGCGCGACCGGCACAGTTCATCCGGGATCCCGTCGCTGCNTTCGGGCAGAAAAACCGTGCTTGTGCCCAGCCGACAGCACGCCGATATCGCGACGCGGCACGCCCATGGCGATG
>NZ_SPMY01000075.1 GCF_012939955.1 Candidatus Accumulibacter phosphatis | reverse complement strand
CTTCAACGCCACGTCTTTACCTGTCTTTGCCAAACCACGACGGCGGTTAACCCGCCAGTGGCAATAATGTCTGCTTGGTCTCCAGAAACGCGATTGATGATTGATGGCTCAGCCACTGCTCGACCCGGCCAGCCGCCATTGCGCAAAGGCCGAAGCCGGCGGCGAGAACCCTTGCCGCGGCACGCGGCCTTTGCCAGACATGCGAACACACCCGCCCAACGCCCGTCTCACTGAAATCCGATGCCCTCCTCTTCTCCCTCCAGAACTCGCCTGACCACCGTCCTCAGCGTCGCCGTACTCGTGCTCGGCGCGGCCTTCGCTGCCTTTTATTTTGCCTCTGAGCGCAGCCACAGCGGCAGCGGCAACGCCAAGGCCGCTAGCGCAACGCCGACTTCTCCTGCCAAGCGCACGGCGCTGGCGGTGAGCACCGTACAAGCGCAACAGACCACCTGGTCGCAGCAACTGAGCGTCAGTGGTGGCGTCTTCCCGTGGCAGGAGGCGGTGATCGCCGCCGAGACCAGTGGTCTGCGCGTAGTCGAGGTCGCCGTCGACGTCGGCAGCGTCGTGCGCCGTGGTCAGTTGCTCGCCGAGCTCGCGCGCGACAGTGTCGACGCCAGCCTGGCGCAGCAGGAGGCGAACCTGGCAAGGGCCAGGCTGCCGTCAGCGAAGCCGAGGCCAACGCCAACCGCGCGCGCCGGGTCAAGGGCAGTGGCGCCATGTCCGAGCAGCTGATCAATCAATACCTGATCGCCGAGCAGAGCGCGAAAGCGTCGGTCGACGCAGCGGCAGCAGCGCTCAAGAGCGAGCGTGTCCGCCTCGCGCAGACGCGCATTGTCGCCCCTGACGACGGCGTCATCAGCAGCCGCAACGCCACGCTGGGCAGCGTGGTGCAAGCCGGCAACGAACTGTTCCGCATGCTGCGCGGCAATCGCCTGGAGTGGCGTGCCGAAGTTTCTGCCGAGCAATTGCCGCGCGTGGCGCCCGGCCAGACGGCCAGGCTGCATCTGGCCGATGGTGCGCAGATCAATGGCCGTGTGCGCATGCTGGCACCGACGCTCGACCCGACGACGCGCAAGGCGCTGATCTATGTCGATCTGCCGACCGGCAGTGCTGCCCGCGCCGGCATGTTCGCCAGCGGCGAGATTCTCACCGGCAGCAGCTCGGCAAACGCGCTGCCCTCTTCGGCGGTGATCCTGCGCGACGGTCACAGCTACGTCTTCCAGGTCGACGCGCAGAATGTCGTCCGCCAGATCAAGGTCGACACCGGTCGCCGCCAGGGCGGCCAGGTCGAAATCCTCGCAGCGCTGCCGGCCGACGCACGCTTCGTCGCCAGCGGCGGCGCCTTCCTCAACGACGGCGACGCGGTACGCGTCGAAGCGGCAGCAAGCGCCGAGGCGGCAGGCGCAGAAGCGCCCCAGCAAGCGCAGGCCAGGCCAGCAACGCCGGCCGCCGAGGCGCAGGCAGCAACGCAGCCGGAGGCGGCCAGATGAACTTCTCTGCCTGGTCTATCCGCAACCCGGTTCCGGCAGTGCTGCTCTTCGCCCTGTTGACCTTCCTCGGCATCAGCAGCTTCCGCTCGCTGGGCATCCAGAACTTCCCCGACATCGAACTGCCGACGATTACCGTCGCCGCCACTTACGAAGGCGTTGCACCGGCGCAGATGGAAACCGAGGTGGCGCGCAAGATCGAGGATCAGGTCGCCTCGCTGGGCGGCATCGAACACATCACCACCACCCTCACCGACGGCTCGGCATCGATCAAGGTCGCTTTCAATATCGACAAGAACGCCGAGATCGCGCTCAACGAGGTGCGCAACGCGCTGGACACCGTGCGCGCCGACCTGCCGGCGGCGATGCGCGACCCGGTGGTCTCCAAGGTCACCACTTCGGGCAGCGCCATCCTCACCTACGCCGTACATTCCGAGCGCAGCGACGAAGAGGCGCTCTCGTGGTTCGTCGACAACGACGTCGCCAAAGCCATGCTGGCGGTGAAAGGCGTCGGCAAGGTCGCCCGTATCGGCGGCGTCGACCGCGAAGTACAGGTCGATCTGGACAGCGCCCGCCTGGCCGCCCTGGGCGTCAGCGCCGGCGACATATCGACCCTGCTGCGGCAGGTGCAGCAGGACGCCTCGGGCGGCCGCGGCGACATCGGCAGCGGCATCCAGTCAGTGCGCACGCTGGCGGCGGTCGGCACGGTCGCCGAGATTGCCGCGCTGAAGATTCCGCTGTCCGGCGGGCGCAGCGTCCGCCTCGACGAGGTGGCGAAAGTCCGCGACGGCGTCGCCGAACGCAGCACCATCACCCTGCTCGACGGCCAGCCGGTGGTCAGCTTCGAGGTCACGCGCATCAAGGGCGCCAGCGAAGTCGCCGTCGCCGCAGCGGTACGGCAGGCGGTGCTCAAGCTGCAGGCGCAACACCCGCAGTTGCAGATCGAGGAAGCGTTCAATACCGTCGCACCGGTGCAGGACAACTTCGACGGTTCGATGGAACTGCTCTTCGAAGGCGCTTTCCTGGCCATCCTGGTGGTCTGGTGGTTCCTGCGTGACTGGCGTGCGACGCTGGTGTCGGCGGCGGCGCTGCCGCTGTCGATCATTCCCACCTTCGCCGCCATGTACTACTTCGACTTCAGCCTCAACACGCTGACCCTGCTGGCGCTGGCGCTGGTCGTCGGCATCCTGGTCGACGACGCCATCGTCGAGATCGAGAACATCGTCCGCCATCTGCGCATGGGCAAGACGCCGATCGAAGCCGCCACCGAAGCCGCCGACGAAATCGGCCTGGCGGTGATCGCCACCACCTTCACGCTGGTCGCGGTCTTCCTGCCGACCGCTTTCATGGGCGGCGTGCCGGGCAAGTTCTTCAAGCAATTCGGGATCACCGCGGCGGTTTCGGTGCTCGCCTCGCTGCTCGTGGCGCGCCTGCTGACGCCGATGATGGCCGCCTACTTCCTCAAGGCGCACGGCGCGCAGCCGGCCGACAGCCGCCTGATGACCCGTTTTCTCGCCTCGGCAGCCTGGTGTCTGCAGCACCGCAAGACGACCGCGCTGGCCGCGATCCTCTTTTTCGTCGGCTCGCTGTCGCTGCTGCCGCTGCTGCCGACCGGCTTCGTTCCCGCGGCCGATCGCGCGCAGACCAAGGTAAACATCGAACTGCAACCGGGCAGCACGCTCGAGGAGACGCTGGCCGTCGCCGCGCAGGCCCGCCGGCTGCTCGAGGAAATGCCCGAGGTAACGGGTGTTTTCAGCGCCGTCGGGCGCAGTTCGGGCGGCAACGACGGCCCGTTCGCGGGCGCTAGTGGCAGCGATGTGCGCAAGGCCATCCTGACCGTGAACCTCGTCTCGCGCCACGACCGTGCCAAACAGAAAGTCATCGAAGCCGACATCCGCAAGCGCATGGCCGTCCTGCCCGGCGCCCGGGTCTCGGTAGGCGCCGGGCAGACCGGCGAAAACCTCAAGCTGGTGCTTGCCGGCGAGGACCCCGAAGCCTTGCGCCTGGCCAGCCAGGCCGTCACCTCCGAGCTACGCACCCTCAAGGGCATCGGTAACGTCACTTCCGGCGCCAGCCTGCAGCGCCCGGAAATCCACATCACGCCCGACTACGCCCGCGCCGCCGACCTCGGCGTCACCGCCGCCGCCATGGCCGAAGTGATCCGCATCGCCACCGCCGGCGACTACGACGCCAAGCTGCCCAAGCTCAATCTCGCACAGCGCCAGATTCCCATCCGCGTCCGCCTCGACGAGGACCTGCGTCACGACCTCGACGCCGTGCGCCAGTTGCGCGTAGCGGCCAACAAGGGCGCCGTGCCGCTGGAGGCGGTGGCCGACATCCGCCTCGGCAGCGGCCCGGCGCAAATCGACCGCCTCGACCGCCAGCGCAACGTGACCATTGACGTCGAACTCGGCAGCCGCGACCTCGGCGCCGTCGTCGCCGAAGCCAACCAGTTGCCCGCGCTGAAGGGCCTGCCGCCCGGAATCAGCCGCCCGCCATCAGGCGACGCCGAGCGAATGGCCGAGCTCTTCGGCAGCTTCGGTTCGGCGATGCTGATCGGCGTCCTGTGCATCTACGTCGTCCTGGTCCTCCTCTTCCACGACTTCCTGCAACCGGCGACCATCCTCGCCGCCCTACCGCTCTCGGTCGGCGGCGCCTTCTTCGCCCTGCTGGTGACCCACAACAGCTTCTCGATGCCGTCGGTGATCGGCCTGCTGATGCTCATGGGCATCGTCACCAAGAACTCCATCCTGCTCGTCGAATACGCGGTGATGGCCCGGCGCGAGCACGGCATGGCGCGCTTCGAAGCCCTCATCGACGCCTGCCACAAACGCGCCAAACCAATCCTCATGACCACCATCGCCATGGTCGCCGGCATGACCCCGATCGCCCTGGGGATTGGCGCCGAGCCGAGTTTCCGCTCGCCGATGGCCATCGCGGTGATCGGCGGCTTGCTGACGTCCACGGTGCTGAGTTTGCTGGTGATTCCGGTGGTGTTTACGTATGTGGATGATTTGTTGCTGTTACTGAAGAGGGTTGCCGGGAGGTTGCATCGGGCGAATCACGGGGTGGGGACGGCGGGGTCGTGAACGGGGGGCGGGAATTGGCCGACGCAGAGCGTGTCGTTGCTCGCCACCTTGAAGAGATCGTCGATGCCTGGCACAAACACTTTGGCGCTTGAAGTCACCCACGTCTCGAAAAACGGTTTTTGGCTGCTTCTCGGCGATGAGGAGCTTCTCTTGCCGTTCGCCGAGTTCCCCTGGTTCCGTCAGGCCACCATCCAGCAACTGGCCACCGTCGAATGGCCCAGCCAGGACCACCTGTATTGGCCACTGCTGGATGTGGATCTGTCCGTCGAGTCCATCCGGCACCCAGAAAGCTTTCCGCTCGTTTCGGCGAGTTCGGCTAGCCCTTCGCTCCAGCGGGACAAGCTCACTACAAGGGTTTTCCGGATGCCCCGACCACTCACACTCGAAGTTGCGGGCCCGCTCCATCAGAGGCAAAAGTGGAGAGTAGCGGCGGGAATCCCTGACGGTACGTCCCGCCGCCCTCGCAGAACCGGACTTGGTGCGTTACACCATCCGACTCCCAGTTTGGGTCATTCGCCATAGGCTGGATAGAGTTGATGCCGGATTCGGATCGGCGGCAAGCAGTCGCGCAACACCAAACCGAAGCGTTGTGTCGTGCGGGAAACCGCATGCACGGTTTGATGATGGAGTGCAGGCGAAAACCGGCCCTCTCCTCTACCCGAATTCTTTGCTACTCATGACCAACTTTGGACAGCGATACGTGCGCAAAACAAATCTTCTAAAGTCATTTGACAGATATACGTATTGTGGCTACCATCACCAAACCAGATGGTTCATCTGGCCGCAAGCTGCTCTTTAAAAGTGATTTTAAGAAAGTCATAAGGAGTGTCCGAGTCGGATGTTTTTTACATTCGGCGATCCTTACGGATCTCTACCGGGATGTCCGGCGTAGCGCGCTATCGTGCGTAAGCGTCGATACGGCATCTAATCTAACGCGACAGCTGTTAGACGAAATTGGTAGCGGAGGCAAACTCAGCTGGCTGTAGCCATCGCTCCTTACCGAGGATCATAGCTCTCTCTTGTTAGACGACCCACAACCAATCCTGGTGACTGGGTTTACAGGAGCTATAAATATGAAGACTCAAAACAATGTTTCTTACTGTCATTGCAGCACTTCTTGTGAACTGGAACCTCATAAGGGGCTTATGCGGGTCGGCCTGAGTTTGCAGTTTGGGTTTGCCTGTGATTCACGGGTGCTAACCTTAATTGGCCTGGGAGTAATTAAAGCAGTTATTTCTATGCTTTTATCCTAAGCCCTCCGCTACTTTTTCTTTTCTTTATGTCATTAAGAATTAATTACACTGGCTCCCCTATCAGATCAATGGTGGCGCTTGGGTCCGCGCTTGGCATTGAGCCGAGCCGGCTTCAATACGTAGCGGCCAATATAGGCGACTTTTATTCGTCATTTACGGTACCGAAGAAAGATGGTACCGAACGTACGATCCAAGCTCCAAAAAAGCGAGCTGAAACGCATACAGCGCAGAATTAATTCACGCATATTCGAGCTTTGTCAGTTCCCACACTTCATGCAAGGATCGATTCGGGACGTGAATCAGCCACGGGATTTTGTTCGAAACGCACAGGCTCATTCCAAAGCAAGTACTGTAATCGCTGCTGATATTGAGAAATTCTATCCGTCGGTGAGACCTGGGCACGTCACTGATATTTTTTAAGTATTTTTTTTGCATTTTCGGACGACGTTACGAAAGTGCTTGTTTCGATAACCACGCTTGGTGGCGAACTTCCACAAGGCGCCCCAACTAGTAGTTATGTGGCTAATCTAGTCTTCTATGACGACGAGCCGCGGCTTGTGGCAGATTTTCATCGAATCAATCTCACCTACACCCGATTGATTGACGATATTACTGTTAGCTCAAGTTCGAAACTATCCACTCAAAGACGATCTTGGGTCGTTAATAAAATACGCGGAATGGTTTCCGGCAAGGGTTTCAGGCTCCATAAGGGAAAGCTCAGCGTCCGCGATACTGGTAGTGCCGGCGCGAAAGTTTATGTAACAGGACTCTGGATAGATCGAGGCCACCCGCGCCTTTCTCCTGATTTTTGCAACCGAGTTAGGTCGATGGTCTATCGCTGTAAGAAGGGGTACGAATCAGGTCATCAAAATGAGCCCGACTTCCATTCCTCGCACAACACGGCATCGGGTCGGGTTGCGTTGATGACTAGGCTGGGTCACGGTGACGGCCACAAGTACCGAGCTACTCTCAAAGCCAATCAACCAGAGTACGGCCCGAAAACAGCAAATAAGCTTGCAAAGTTTTGCTACCGTTTTTCGGAAAAAAAAAGGCCGTGGCGCAGACAGGCTTGTATACGCAAAACGCTACCATCGCCTTATGTATTATTTGTCTGTTTTGAGTCGTACGGAGCAAGGTCGAGCAAACAACCTGAGAAGTCTGCTGGGCAAATCCCCCCCAAGGTATAAGATAAGGGACTATCCGGATGATTGAAGACGCACCTCAAGCGGAAATCATAGAGTCAGGTACTGTCAAGATTTTTTTATCCACTCAAAGGCTATGGATTTATCAGTCGCGCGAAGGGGAGGGATGTTTTTTTTTCATTACCAGGACATAATTGAAAAAGGGCGTGAAAGCACTATTTTGGAAGGCGATAGAGTTGAATTCTCGCTAGCGAAAGTCGACGGCAAGTTCCGCGCTAAAAGTGTTAGGAAGGTAGGATAATAAAGAATAAAAGGGTAGCAATAAAACAATAGAAGAAAACAATAAAAGCAATAAAAAAAAGCAATAAAAGGGCCCAGGCTCGATTTAACTGGAAGAGCCTGCTATCCTCAACGACATGCCCCGTCGTCCCCGCATTCATCTCCCAGGTTTTCCCCTGCACGTCGTTCAGCGGGGATATAAGCGCGACGCCTGCTTCTTCGCTGAGGAAGACTACCTCGCCTACCGCGAATGGCTGGGCGAGGCGTGCCAAGCCACCGCTTGCGCGCTGCACGCCTACGTCCAGATGACCAACCACGTGCACGGCTTGCTGTCTCCGCCGGAATCCGAGGCTGTCCCGCGGCTGATGATTTCGCTGGGCCGGCGCTACGTGCAGTACATCAACAAGTCGTACCGTCGCACCGGCGCCTTGTGGGACAGCCGCTACAAGTCTTCTCTGCTGCAGGCCGATTGCTATCTCCTCCTTTGTCAGCGCTATATCGAACTCAATCCCGTGCGCGCAGCGATGGTCGATGACCCGGCGCACTATCGCTGGAGTAGTTATCGGACGAACGGACTGGGGCAGAGGGACTCATTGCTGACTCCGCATGCGCTGTATTCCAGTCTGGGCGCAAACGAGTCTGACCGGCTGGTGAACTATCGGTCCTTGTTCCGCCCGGTACTGGATAGCGAGGCAATCAGCGACATCCGCATGGCCTTGGATCAGGGACAGCCGCTCGGGGATGCTCGGTTTATCGACAGCATCGAACGGGCCACTGGACAGCGGCGCGAAATTCGCCCGCGGGGTCGGCCGCGGAAGGCAATGCTTGAAGAAACGGGACCACAGGACCAGAAGTCACTGGATATGTGAGCCTGGCCCCTGTTTTTTCTTTCTTTTTTTTTTGCTCTCTTAATGTGAAAGTCGCGCAAGCGACTCACGAAACTCCCTTCTCCCTCGCGGGAGAAGGGTCAGGGGAAGAGGGAAAACGGTCATGACTTTCATGATTCGGGGTATCTCGACATGTCATGACCGTTAGCCCTGCAGTCGCCGAGTGTCGCTGCCCTCATCAAGCACGGTCAATCGTCGCCCAGGCCCCGACCAGCTCGCTGACAGCTCGCGCCGGCAAGACCATGGTCGCTGCCGCCCACCAGCAAACCCATGGCGGCCGGGTCGATGCAAGGATCGGAGCTTCCCTGACGAGTCACGATGCTTCCCTGACGCGTCGGGATGCTTCCATGATGCGTCACGATGCTTCCCTGATGCGTCAGGATGCTTCCATGAGGCGTCGGATGCTTCCATGATGCGTCACGATGCTTCCCTGACGCGTCACGAAACGTGTTGACAATTTTGGCGGCCCGGTCCTAATCTCTTCTCCGAGGATAATCCGCTCCTCGGCAACTTCACCTTCCGGGAGGAAAAATGGCAAAGGACGAGAACGTTCGTCTGCAGGCAGAAATCCTCCAGGCGGATGAAAGAACCTTCCTGGCGGTCAAGGCGGTCACCCATTACAACCCGGCCAACCCGGCCTACAGTTTCGCCACCCTGGCCGCCAAGAACGAGGCCCTGCACGCCGCCCAGGAAGCCGAACTGCGCGCCCAGAACGCCTTTAACGCCGCTCGCGACGCCAGCGTTGCCATCCAGCGGAAACAGGAGGAAACAGGGGACGCACCACGGTTTTCCGGAGCCAGGATCGCATTCACGACGTCCACAACTCAGTTTTAAACCGTGATCTGTCCCCGAATCTCCTCCGAATTTCTCCTTCTCGGCTAGTATGCACTTCCAAGGGTACGAGATTTCGACGGCCCTGCCACTCTCTCGCAGGATTTTCACCAAGCGCAGCACTCGGCCTTGGCTGGAACGATGATCAAGGCCTTGTTTCTCAACTAAGCCAAAGAAAGTGAGGGTGAATGATGCGATGCTCAATTAGTTTGATTGTCCACGGCGTATTCGTGATGTCGTTGTTACCTAGTGTGGTATCGGCTGCCATATGGACCGAACCGACTGGACCAAGCTACACTTTTAATTCACTTGGGACGCATACGGTGGTTGATACACCGTTCGGCGCTTTAGTATTTACGGGTACTGGGCCGACGGTAGCGCGCAGCGACCCGACCAATGCCGCCTTTCCCCAGGGTGGTCTCGACACGATCAATACTGAGATCTTGAGCCTTACTTTGACGGGAACCATGGGCGGTGTTTACGCCGAGCTTAGAGCAGGGATGAACGCCGGAGTTTATCCGGGGCTGCAACGGACGCGGGGGCAGGTTCAAGACAAGACGGGAACACCAGATGGGCAGATTGATTTTCCCGCGAACAGCATTTTCGATGTTTTTTTTTGATGTGTGGGTCGATTTTAATCCTTTCGGCGGGACCTCCGGAATCGTTGACGTCGGCGAAGTCTTTAGCAACGATACTCGAGGAGGTTTTGCATTTCCTGGAGATTTTGCAGCGAGGATGAGCAACATGATGCTGCTCAATATTCCGCCTCCAATTGGGACGATCTACACTATTACCGGTGGGGTCAGCGAGAATGATCCGATGATCGGTACTTTTGCTACTACGGCGCCCGATGCAGTGTATCTTTACCAAATCCGTGAGGACAGAGAGCCGCTCCAGCCGTCCCCGTTCGGTAGGTTGGATACGGCAGCTCATGAGGTGATTATCCCAGAGCCCGCCACGCTGGCCCTGTTAGGCACAGGTCTGGGTCTCCTGGGTGTGCGCCGGAGGCGGAAAGTGAGTTGAGTTCAGCGGAAGGAATCGTGGAAGGAATCGTGGACATAGCCGCGACGCCTGCTTCTTCGCCGAGGAAGACTACGACGATTTCTGTCAAATAACCTACCATCCTGCTTGTCTTTTCGCCCCTCTTCTGTGTTGCGACAACAGTTACATAAGTCGACTATGCGCCTGTTGTCGCGCCTTGAAGCCGACCGAAAATCCGGCGCGATCTGGAATTTTTCTTTTCCGGCAATCGCCTAACTCGCCTACCGCGAATGGCTGGGCGAGGCGTGCCAAGCCACCGCTTGCGCGCTGCACGCCTACGTCCAGATGACCAACCACGTGCGCCTCTTGCTGTCTCCGCCGGAATCCGAGGCTGTCTCCGGGGCCGATGATTTCGCTGGGCCGGCGCTACGTGCAGTACATCATCCCGTGTGCGCAGCGATGGTCGATGACCTGGTGCACTATCGCTGGAGTAGTTATCGGACGAACGGACTGGGGCAGAGTGGCTCATTGCTGACTCCGCATGCCGTGTATTCCAGTCTGGGCGCAAACGAGGCTGACCGGCTGGTGAACTATCGGTCCTCGTTCCGCCCGGAACTGGATACCGAGGCAATCAGCGACATCCGCATGGCCTTGGGTTAGCGACAGCCGCTCGGGGATGCTCGGTTTATCGACAGCATCGAACAGGCACTGGACAGCGGCGCGAAATTCGCCCGCGGGGTCGGCCGCGGAAGGCAATGCTTGAAGAAACGGGACCACAGGACCAGAAGTCACTTCATATGTGAATGTGAGGCTGGCCCCTTTTTTGCTCCTTCCTCGCTGTCTGGAATATACACCTATAAACTATGGTCAAGCGGAGAGTAATTCGAACGGTCGCTGCCTTCGAGGCATGTAAAGGAGTCGTTGTTCTCCTAGCATCACTTGGATTTCTATCGCTCATCCACAAGGACATGCACGAACTTGCGGTTAGACTCGTGGAACATACGCACCTCAACCCAGCGTCGAAATACCCTCACATATTTATTGATGCAGCGGGTGAACTTCAGAACTCGCGTCTAGTACTCCTTGCGTTTGGCGCGGCAGCATATATTTTAGTACGTTTCATCGAGGCCTACGGCCTCTTCAATGAGCGAGCCTGGGCGGAAGCACTCGCCGCGGGAAGTGGTGCCGTCTATATCCCGCTTGAGGTGCTGGAACTGTTTCGAGACGCGAACTGGTTAGGGATCGCACTACTGGTAGTCAACTTTGCTATCGTGGCCATAATGATTCGAGCACTACTTCTGCGACGGCAGGCCGCTGCAACAGAAAAAATAAAACGTGGGAATCGGGGACCGGGATTCGGGCGGGAATCGGGGACAGGCGGGAATCGGGGGCAGATCACCGTTCTTTTGAAAATCATGCACCGACTCGGCTGACAAGAGTAATCTCTTCGCCGAGGGTAATCCGCTCCTCGGCAACTTCACCTTCCGGGAGAAAAAAATGGCAAAGAACGAGAACGTTCGTCTGCAGGCAGAAATCCTCCAGGCGGATGAAAGAACCTTCCTGGCGGTCAAGGCGATCACCGATTACAGCCCGGCCAACCCGGCCTACAGTTTCGCCACCCTGGCCGCCAAGAACGAGGCCCTGCACGCCGCCCAGGAAGCCGAGCTGCGCGCCGAGAACGCCTTCAACGCCGCTCGCGACGCCAGCGTTGCCATCCAGTGGGAGCATCACAATCTCATTCTCGGCGTCAAAGACCAGGTCATCGCCCAATTCGGCCCCAATTCCGACCAGGTCGCCTCGCTGGGCCTGAAGAAGAAATCCGAGCGCAAGTCACCGGCCCGCGCCAGCAAACCTGCCGCGTAGATCGGCGCCTGTGATTTGGCACGCGTTCAGGATGGCCGGAAACAGGGAAGGCGGAAAAACCGCATCGCTAGTCCAATGCGTCGAGCGGGCTGCGCACCCCTCGCCCGCCCTTGTTGAGGACGTGCGTGTAGATCATCGTCGTCGCCACGTCGGCATGCCCCAGGAGTTCCTGTACCGTACGAATGTCGTAGCCGCTTTCGAGCAGTGAGGTCGCAAAGGAATGGCGCCTATGCCGAGCTCGGCATAGTCGCCACGCCTTCGCCACCCACCTGCTCGAAGCCGGCGTCGACATCCACACCATCCAGCGCCTGCTCGGACACGGTCACGTCAGCCCGACGATGCGCTACTTTCATCTGGCGCGCACGCGCCTGACCGGTACCACCTCACCACTCGAACTGCTCACGCCCACCTGACCGACGCCGGTGAAACCGGTCGGCCTTGCTGGGGTGCTGGCCACCTTCGGTCCGGCCTACCTCGCCAGTAAGGCTTTGGCGCGCGGGGCAGCCCGTGTCTGGCGTGCGATCCTGGCCTGCCGCACGGCGATCCTCGGCGGTCACGTCGAAACCTGTGACCACTGCGGGACGACCCGGCACGTCTATCATTCGTGCAGGAACCGGCACTGCCCGCAATGCCAGACCCGGGCCGAAGGAGGCCTGGGTCGCCGCAAGACGGCGTGAAGTGCTGCCCGTGCCTTACTTTCACCTGGT
>NZ_SPMY01000074.1 GCF_012939955.1 Candidatus Accumulibacter phosphatis | reverse complement strand
CCTTCAGCGCATTCTTCGAACCGGTCAGGATGGCCACCCAGCGATACAGCGTGTCGGATGCGTTCTCCGGGACGATCAGCTTGACGGCGCTCTTCGAGCTCATCTTGGTCATGTCCTTGGCGATCCCGCTCAAGGCTTGGGAGGCCATCACCCAGGCAACGACGAGCAAGGACTGTGGCGCGAAGGCGAGCATCGACAGCGCCACCAGCTGCGTGCCAAGGCCGATGAACAACGTTGACTTGAGCCCGAAACGGGCACCGATGTAGCCACCGAAGAGATTGGTCAGAATGCCGAAGACTTCGTAGAAGATAAACAGCGAGGCGACGGCAAGAGGCGAGTAGCCAAGGTTGTAGAAATAGAACAGCACCAACATGCGCGTTGCGCCATCGGTCACCGTATCCGCCCAGTAGGCGGCCGTAACCAATACGTAGTTGCGCAGCCCAGCGCGCGATGTGTCGGTTTTGGCTTGTGATGGCTCGCTCATTGCGTTCCTCCAAAGGGGTGCCGGCGCACCAGGGCTCTTGTCCGCGAAATTGGCTGCAGTAACCCCGGCGCGATGCTACGAAGTGCCTACCTAGAGCGAAGTCGCCAGCTTGCGCGCCAACTCGACGTAACGATTGGCGTAACCCCACTCGTTGTCGTACCAGGCGTAGATCTTGAGCATCGTGTCGTCGACCACCAGCGTGTGCGCAGCGTCAACAATCGACGACCGCGGATCGCCCAGGTAGTCCATGGAAACCAGCGGCCGCTCCTCGTAGCCCAGGATTCCCTTCAGCGGGCCTTCAGCAGCTGCCTTGAACAGGCCATTGACTTCGGCGGCGGTCGTTGGGCGCTTCATCTCGAAAACACAATCAGTCAGCGAAGCGTTGAGCAGCGGTACGCGCACCGCATGACCATCGAGTTTTCCCTTCAATTCCGGAAAAATCAGCGCGATGGCGGTCGCCGAACCGGTGGTCGTCGGTACCAGTGACAAACTCGCTGCCCGGGCGCGACGAAGGTCCTTGTGCATTTGATCGTGCACGCTCTGCGTATTGGTCGAGCTGTGGATCGTGGTGATAATCCCGCGTGTAATGCCGATTGCTTCATGGACGACCTTGACCACCGGTGCCAGGCAATTGGTGGTGCACGAGGCGGCGGTGACGATCTGGTCGCGCGCCGGATCGTAGAGATGGTCGTTGACCCCCATGACGACGTTCAAGACATCCCCGTCCTTGACCGGCGCGGCGACAATGACCTTCTTTACTCCCGCTGCCAGATAGGGCGACAGTTGCCCGACCGTACGCCACTTGCCACTGGCCTCGAGAACGATGTCCACCCCAGTTTCGCTCCACGGGCCACCGGCCACGTCTTTGGCGCTGCTGTAGCTGATCGACTTGCCGCCCACCAGCATGTGCCCGTTGCTGACCGAAATGTCACGCTGCCAGCGGCCCTGCACGGAATCGAATTCGAGCAGGTGCGCCGCAGATTCCACTGGCCCGTTGGCTTCGTTGATGTGGACGACCTCGAGTTCCGGATAGTCCCATGCCGCGCGCAACGCCAACCTGCCCATGCGACCGAAACCGTTGATGCCAACCTTGATAGTCATTTCTCGTTCCTCCGAAAGGGTGAGTAGTGCTCGGCAAACCTGCCAGTGAGCCAAAAACCTGAACGCGGCAAGCGATTTCAGCTTGTGCGACACCTAAATCTTACTATATTATTAGAACTATGGAAACGTGATTTTTATCGCCCCATCGCTGACGTCGCGTACTCACCCAAGGTGATGCCATGAATCTTCTTTTTCTGTGCACCGGCAACTCCTGCCGTTCTATCCTTGCCGAAGCCATCTTCAATCATCTCGCTCCCCCTGGTTGGAAAGCCATGAGCGCGGGGAGTAAACCGACTGGCCACCTCAATTCGCGCGCGATCGCCTTGCTCGCCCGCGAGGGAATCTCTACCCTTGGCTGTTACAGCAAATCTTGGGAAAACCTGCCGCTTACTCCAGACATTGTGGTTACGGTCTGTTCAAGCGCTGCAGGAGAGAGCTGCCCCGCATACCTTGGGCAAGTCGTACGAAGCCATTGGGCTGTGGAAGACCCTGGCCGTACAAACGGAAGCGAAGAGGACGTCGAAGCAGCGTTTATGGCCACTTATCGCATCCTGCGTGTGCGCATCGAGGCCTTCCTTGCTCTGCCGCTGGTCGCATCGGCGGGGGACCACGCCCAACTACAGCGCGAGCTGGATCGCATTGGCAAGTTGGTGCCCTAATTTCTTGCCAG
Source organism: Candidatus Accumulibacter phosphatis (assembly GCF_012939955.1). GTDB lineage: Bacteria > Pseudomonadota > Gammaproteobacteria > Burkholderiales > Rhodocyclaceae > Accumulibacter > Accumulibacter delftensis. The sequence continues at coordinate 31,905 of NZ_SPMY01000074.1, read as the reverse complement.
TGTTTCAACTTTCGATGGAGTCTCGAAATGGCCAACATCCAGATCTTTGATCCAGCCCTGTGCTGCAGCACCGGCGTGTGTGGCGTCGACATCGACCAGGCTCTCGTAAGCTTCGCGGCCGACGTGGACTGGGCGAAGCAGTACGGCGTGCAGATCGAGCGCTTCAATCTCGCCCGGCAGCCGCTGGTCTTTGCCAACAACGGAACGGTCAGGGACTTTCTCGAACGTTCCGGGCAGGAGGCATTGCCACTGGTGCTGGTTGATGGCCAGCTCGCGCTCGCCGGCCGCTATCCGGAGCGCTGCGATCTGGCGCGCTGGGCGGGTATCGCTCAACCGGCGAAGCTAGAGGCGGTCGCGGCTTCAGATTGCTGCTCTGGCAGCCGCTGCTGCTGAGCGCCTGAGACCAGTTATGAACTTCCTGACGAATCCACCGCGCTTCCTCTTTTTCACCGGCAAGGGTGGCGTCGGCAAGACCTCGATCGCCTGCGCCGCGGCAGTGCGCCTGGCGGCAGCCGAACGCCGAGTGCTGCTGGTCAGCACCGACCCGGCCTCAAATGTTGGGCAGGTGTTCGGCGTGGCAATCGGTAATCGCATCACGCCGATCACCGCGGTGCCTGGTCTGGATGCACTCGAGATCGACCCACAGGCTGCGGCACAGGTCTACCGTGATCGCTTGCTCGGGCCGGTGCGCGGGCGCTTGCCCGACGCGGTGGTGAAGGGCATCGAGGAACAGCTGTCCGGTGCGTGCACCACGGAGATCGCTGCCTTCGACGAATTCACCGCGCTGCTCACCGATGCGGCGCTGATGGTTGATTACGTTCACATCCTGTTCGACACCGCGCCTACCGGGCATACGATCCGGTTATTGCAACTCCCTGGCGCATGGTCCGGCTTTCTCGACGCAGGCAAGGGCGACGCTTCCTGCCTCGGGCCACTTGCCGGGCTTGAGAAGCAACGCGCCCAATATCGTGCGGCGGTAGAGGCGCTGGCCGACTCGTCGCGCACGCGTCTGGTGCTGGTTGCCCGCGCACAGAAAGCCACGCTGCGAGAAGTGGCGCGGACCCATGAGGAGCTTGCCGCGATCGGGTTGACGCGGCAGTACCTGGTGATCAACGGCGAGCTGCCGACGGGTGAAGCCAAAAACGACGCACTCGCCGCAGCGATCCATGCGCGCGAGCAGGCGGCACTCGGTGAACTGCCAGAAACGCTAGCGGCGCTCCCCTGCGACCACATCGCACTAAAGGCCTACAACCTGGTTGGACTCGAGGCGCTGCGTCACCTGTTCAACGAAAATGGCGGCGGCGATTTGGCTGCCGACCAGGCTGTAGAGTCCGATCCCCACCTCGACGCTCCAGCACTGGCCGATCTTATCAACGACATCGCCGCCGATGGCCACGGCCTCATCATGCTGATGGGCAAGGGAGGCGTGGGCAAGACCACGCTAGCAGCAGCGATTTCGGTGGCGCTTGCACAGCGCGGCTTGCCCGTGCATCTGACGACATCCGACCCCGCCGCACATCTGGCCGAGACTATGGATAGCACGCTACCCGATCTCGCGGTCAGCCGCATCGATCCGCAGGTGGAAACCGAGCGCTACCGCAAGCAGATCATGGCGAGTAAAGGTGCGCAACTCGACGAGCAGGGGCGCAAGCTGCTCGAAGAGGACCTACGCTCACCCTGCACCGAGGAAGTCGCGGTGTTCCGGGCTTTCTCGCGCGTGATTCGTGAGGCCGGGCGCAGGTTTGTCGTGATGGACACGGCGCCCACTGGACACACCCTGCTTTTACTCGACGCCACCGGTGCCTATCACCGCGAGGTGGCGCGCCAGATGGGCGGCAAGGGTATGAACTTCACCACACCGATGATGCAGCTGCAGGATCCGAAGCAGACCAAGGTGATCATCGCCACGCTAGCCGAGACCACTCCGATCCTCGAAGCGGCGAGTCTGCAGGCCGATCTGCGCCGCGCCGGCATCGAGCCCTGGGCCTGGATCGTCAACGCCAGCGTTGCCGTGGCCAACACCTGCTCACCCCTGCTGCACCGTCGCGCTGCGACCGAGCTGCGCGAGATCGAGGCGGTTGCCACCCGCCATGCCGTGCGTCACGCGGTGGTTCCGTTATTGGAAGCGGAACCAGTCGGCGTCGGACGCCTGCTCGAACTGGCAGGTGAAGTGCCTTTGAAAACGACAACCGGGGTCTGACATGGGACTGTTTGAACGTTATCTAACCGTCTGGGTCGCGCTGGGCATCCTTGCTGGCGTCGCGCTGGGCCTGGCAATGCCCGATGCCTTCCAGATCATCGCCGGGCTGGAGATCGCCCATGTGAACCTGGTGGTGGCAGTGTTCATTTGGGTAATGATCTACCCGATGATGATCCAGATCGACTGGCATGCGGTGAAGGACGTCGGCAAGAAGCCGCGGGGCCTGCTGCTGACACTGGTCGTGAACTGGCTGATCAAGCCGTTTACGATGGCCGCGCTCGGCGTGCTGTTCTTTAAGCACCTGTTCGCACCCTGGGTCGACCCACAGTCGGCCAACGAATACATCGCCGGCATGATCCTGCTCGGTGTGGCGCCTTGCACCGCGATGGTGTTCGTGTGGAGCCAATTGGTGAAGGGCGACGCCAACTACACACTGGTGCAGGTGTCGGTGAACGACCTCATCATGGTGTTCGCGTTCGCACCGATCGCCGCCTTCCTGCTGGGCGTCACCAACATCAGCGTGCCATGGGAAACCCTGGTGCTGTCGACCGTCTTGTACGTGGTTCTTCCTCTGGCCGCCGGCATGGCCACACGGCACGCGCTGGAGCGCCGCAGTTCACACGCGGTGGCCGACTTCGTGGCGAAGCTCAAGCCGTGGTCCGTCGTCGGACTGATTGCCACCGTGGTACTGCTGTTCGGCTTCCAGGCCGGGACCATCGTTAACCGGCCCCTGGTGATCGCGATGATCGCGGTGCCGCTGATTGTGCAAACCTATGGCATTTTCGCCATCGGCATGATTGGCGCTCGCATGCTGAAGCTACCGCACAACGTTGCCGGCCCCGCCTGTCTGATCGGGACCTCGAACTTCTTCGAGTTGGCGGTGGCAGTGGCGATTTCGCTGTTTGGCCTGAACTCTGGTGCGGCGCTGGCCACCGTGGTCGGCGTGCTGGTTGAGGTGCCGGTAATGCTGTCCTTGGTGGCACTCGTCAATCGCAGCGAACACTGGTACCGCTATGCTCCGGCCACCGGCGGGGACGATCTCGACAAAGAAAACTGCAGATAGGCATGAGTACTCCGTGCCTGCTTACAGCCTGGTCGATGTGCGAGTCACAGTTACGTGGCTATCTGCGCCATCAAATCGGTCGCGATGATGCGGACGAAGTACTTCAAGAGGTTTTCATCAAGGCCTTGATGCAAGGAAAACTGTTCTGCGCAGTCGACGACCCTCGGGCATGGCTTTTCCGCGTGGCGCGCAATGCGCTGGTCGACCGTCTACGAGCAGTGCGTGAAAACCTCCCACTGCCGGACGATTTACCCGCCCCACAGAACGAACTTCTCCCGGCAGTCGACGACCTGAACCGGTGTCTGCCCCGGGTGCTCTCGGAACTTGCCGAAGCCGATCGGCTGGCAATCACCTTGTGCGACATCGAAGGACTGTCGCAACAAGAACTCGCGGATCGCCTCGGCATAACGCTGGCTGGCGCCAAGTCACGCATTCAGCGTGCCCGCAAACGCCTGAAAGAGCGAATGATAAAAGCGTGTCGTGTCCGCTTCGATGAGGACGGTCGTGTCTGCTGTTTTACGCCGCGCCCACCGTTGTAGTGTTCTTGACGGTATCGCCCCGCAGGTCGTCGCTTTGTTGGTGGCGCCTGCCCTGAACACCACCGAGGGATTGTCATGAGCGAACGTGATCACGCGCATGCGCACAGCAGCACTACAGGTAAGAACCTCCTGCTCGCCCTTGCACTTACGCTTGGCTTCTCGATAGTCGAGCTGATTGCTGGTTGGCACTCGGGATCCTTGGCCTTGCTGGCAGACGCCGGCCACATGGTTACCGATGGCGCGTCGCTCGGTATATCCGCCTTGGCTGCCTGGTTGGCAGCCCGCCCCCCCAGCCGCCGGCATACCTATGGTTTGGGTCGGGTCGAATTCCTGGCCGCATTGATCAATGCACTTTCCATGGTGGCCGTGGTCTTCGTCATCGGCAGCGAAGCCTGGCAACGTCTGCAGCACCCGGGAAGTATCAATGGTGCAACAGTCAGCATCGTCGCCGTGCTCGGGTTGCTGATCAATCTCGTCGTCGCGTGGATACTTTCACGGGGTGAGCGCAATCTGAACGTTCGCGCCGCAATGCTGCACGTCATGGACGATGCACTGGGATCGGTGGCCGCCATCGCCGCAGGAGTCGTGATCTGGCTTACCGGATGGACGCCAATTGACCCCTTGTTGTCGATCCTGATCGGCGGACTGATTCTCGCCTCCAGCGTCGGTCTGCTGCGCGAAGCCTTGCATGCCACCCTTGATGGCGTGCCCTTTACGATGAATATCGAGCTGGTCGGACAAGCGCTCGCAGAAGTACCTGGGGTCAGCGAAGTACACGATCTACATGTCTGGCCGATCGCCTCCGAGCGACTGGCCCTGTCTGCCCATGTTCTGGTCGCCAATCTCGCCTCTTGGCCACAAACCCTGCACTTGCTCAGAGCTGTGGCCAGCGACCAGGGGATCGATCATGTCACCTTTCAGCCTGAAAGCCCGGCTGGGGAGTTACAGCCCATTCAGTTTGTTCGCCGCTGATACGAGCTTTCTCTCTTTGCCTGCTCGAAGACGTAGCGCCCAAAAAAAAGCAGTGTCACTTGCCCCGTAGTCTTCTTCTCGGCTAGCGCGAAACCTTGGCGCTGAAACGGCGCTTCTGTTTCCGGGCATGGAACCTGACCAGGAAAAGACTGAGCAGGGCGTTAGATTTCGATTGCTTGTGGCAGCCTTCCGCTAGTCTCTTACAGTGGGTTGCGCTGTCGAGACGCTGGCTTTTCCATGCTTCCAGTTGCGCTTCTTCACGCTCTTCATCTTGACCTCAAACGGTAAGCAGCGCTCATCCGCTACGTGCGCCATCAACAGGCGAATAGCATCAGAAATGGACAGGTCCATTGCTTTCAGTGCGACAATGGCGCGCTCCTTGGTATCGGTGTCAATTCGAGCACGCACATAGGCATCGGCGCCTCTCATGGCAATCCTCCTTGAACTGGAATCGGCTCCGGTGCTTCTCTTGCCCCATGGTGCAATCTCACGGAGAAGGAAAGGCGTAGCCGCTTGTTCCTTGAACATTTCGACGTCGCATCAATGGTTCAGCCATTGCTCGATCTTGTCGCGGCTGGGAATACCCCCCGTATGCACGACCTTTCCATCAAGCACGACAGCTGGCGTACTCATGACGCCGTAATTTGTGATGTCGCGTAGTTCTTCGATTTTTTCGATATTGACCGCTACGCCAGTAGCTTCTGCCACCTGTTGGATCAGCGCAATGGTGTTCTTGCATTTGGCACAACCTGTACCCAATACCTTAATTTCTTTCATCTCAATCTACCCTATAGCAACCAGTTGAAGACATAGCCCACCAGCAGAATGCCGCTAGCGACGACGCCGATGAAGGTAACGATCAAGCGAATCTTGAGTACTTTGCGCAGGATGATCGCTTCCGGTAACGACAATGCAATCACGCTCATCATGAAGGCCAAGACAGTTCCCAAGGCGGCTCCCTTGGTCAGCAGTGCCTGGACGATCGGAATCACGCCGGCAGCATTGGTGTACATAGGCACACCGATAACTACCGCCAACGGTACCGACCACCACGCTTCTTTGCCCATGAAGGAAGCCATGAATTCTTCCGGCACATAGCCGTGAATCAAGGCTCCAAGGCCGATGCCGACAAGGATGTATGGCCAGACTTTGCCGACAATCTCTCGTACCGCCGCAAAGCCACCTTCAATTCGCTCTGCCAACGTCACGCCAGAATCCTCGAATCGGGCCGAAGCCTTGGGCATGTCGCGCACCCAGTCTTCCAGATAGTCTTCCATCTTTAGCCGGCCGATGATCCAGCCCGCCACGATGGCCACGCTCAGACCTAGCCCGAGGTAGAGCATCGCCACTTTCCAGCCAAACATGCCAAACAACAAGGTCAAGGCCACCTCGTTAACCATCGGCGCAGAAATGAGAAACGAGAAGGTCACCCCTAGAGGCACACCGGCCTGGACGAACCCAATGAACAGCGGCACGGCGGAACAGGAGCAAAATGGCGTCACGATGCCCAGTGTGGCGGCCATCACGTTGGCTACACCCTCAGTTCTACCCGCAAGCAACGCACGCGTTCGTTCGGGTGTGAAGTAGCTGTTGATCATGCCCATGGCAAACACTACGCCGGTCAATAGCATCAACACCTTGGGTGTGTCGTAGAAGAAGAATTGCAGCGCGCCGCCGAGATGACTATCGCGGGCGACCGGAAACAGTGCGACCAAGGCTTCGGAGAACGGAATGAGAGTTTGGTACAAACCCCACCAGATCGCCGCTGCGGCGATTAGAAAGATTCGCGGGCTTTGTTGCGGCCAGCGTGCCACCAGTCCAGTCATTGCTTCTGCTCCATGCTCTTTTCCCGTACGTCAGTTGCGTCACCCGGGTGCTCTTCCTTTGAAGACGGACGAACTATCAAAAGGATTCAGGGAAATCGAGAGCTGAGCTTTTGGGGTGTGCCAGATTGGTGGTACGTCCGGCACTAATCCAGACTCCTCGGCTCAAGCTTTTCGAGGTTGCAACGATGGCCGAGTTCCACGCTGCACCGAAGGGGCGATCCCGGTGGAAACCTGGGATGAAAGCCCTGCCAATGCGGAAGCTGTGGCGTTCGGGGTTGCAGGGTAGCCAGGCGCGGAGGCTGCTGTAGAAGTAGAAGCCAACGATGTAGTCGGTCACATCACGAGTGGTCTCGGCATGGTTGGATTTTCGGCCAGACGCGCTCCATCTTGAGATTCAGGAAGAAGCGCTCCAAGGCAGCGTTGACGCCCCCAGCAATTCGCCTTGCGGCTCGTTCTGGCTTGCAAATGATGCCGGGCCAGAAAGGCGCGGGGGCGTCGCTGGCAGGTTGCAGAGGGCTGCGGTCGCCCAGGTGGCTGGTTTGGGGAAACGACGAGCGGCGGCAGGTGGCCGTTATCTGCCCGAGTCGACCTTGGTACGCAGTTCTTTTCCCGCCTGAAAGTGGGGCACAGCTTTCGCTGGAACCTGCACGGCCTCACCGGTTTTTGGGTTGCGCCCAGTACGGGGCGGCCGGTAGTTGAGCCCGAAGCTTCCGAAACCGCGTATTTCAATGCGGTCCCCCTTCGCCAGCGTGTTGCTCAGCGCTTCAAGAATGGTCTTGACCGCAAGCTCGGTATCTTTGGGCGTGAACTGCGGGAAGAGGGCAGCGAGTCGATAGATGAGTTAGGAACGGATCATTGGCGAATTTTACGCGGCACCTCCGCTCGGGAGTGGTGGCAAACCACACAACGCCAGGCGCAACAGCATCGATGACGCATGGCAACTTCAACGCACTCCGGGTGTTGAGCTCCGCCCCTCAGCTCAAGCACGCCGGCAGGATGTCGCGGCGGAAATTAAGTGCAAAACCCCAGTGGACGGTCCTGCCAGATAGAGGACGCTAGCATTCTCTAGTAGGCCACCTTGAACGTCGGACTGTCCTCCGGCCGGGTCTTGCGGTGATCGTAAATGCGCGTAGTGGCGATGTTGGCGTGACCCAGCCACTCCTGCACCTTGGCGATGTCGGCTTGGTGGTCAAGCGCGTTGGTCGCAGCAGTCGCCCGCAACGCGTGCGCCCCGACCGCGAAACCCAACGCCGTTGAGTATTGCCGCACCAATTTGTAAACCGCGTCGGGCGTGATCGCTCTTTCCAGTCCGCCAGTAGTGCAGTTGTTGCGCAGCGGCCGGAACAGGGCGCCGGAATCGTCTGCGCCATGCCCGGCGACCTCAAGATAGTCCCCGATCAAGCCGCTGGCAACGGGGTGCAGCGGCACATAGCGGATCTTGCCGCCCTTGCCGAACACCTTGAGGTGCGGCACCCCGCGCCGCTCGTGTTTGAAGTCCTTGACCGTCAACCGGCACAGTTCGTCACGCCGCAGGGCGTGATAGAGCAGGGTGGCCAGGATGGCGCGGTCGCGCTTGCCCTTGAGTGACACGCCGTCGGGCGCGTCCAGCAGCTTGCGCGCCTGATGGTCACCGAGCGCAGGGGTCTTGCCTTCGTAGCTTTCCACCGGCGGGCGCTTGACGCCCTTGACCGGGTTATGGGTCACGGCGTTCTTCTCGCACAGGGACTCGAACAGCGACGACAGCGCCGCCAGGCGATGCCGTACCGTCATGCCGCTCAAGGCGCGCTGCACCAGGTCGTCGCGCCAGGCGATGACGTGGGCGCGGGTCACGCCGCGAAATTCCTCGGGCTTCACGATGCCGGTGAACTTCATGAAATCCCCGAGGGCGTTTTCGTAGGCGCGGCGGGTGGCCTTGTTGCCGAGATTGGCGAACCATTCGATTTCGGGGGGAACATCGGCCAGGCGCTGGAACTGTTCGGCGGTCAGGAGCCGGGAAGCAACGGCCGGGAGGACGGGGAGGGGGTTTGTGTCGCTCACGGGAAGATCGTCCAATCCTTCGGCAAGATCACGCCGGGTCATAGATGGGGTCGGCTCACGAAAAGGGACAAATTGCACGCTAAGAGGGAGCGGCGCTAGGCGATAAGAATGTTGGGGGGGCTCATGGCAAGACCGGGCATCAAATTTTCGGGGACTGCCTTCCTGCCATGCTGCAGCGCCCCAAAAGCGGCGCGTTGTATGCGGCAGGGATTGCGAGGTGGTCGGCTGCCACCGACCCTTACGCGCGGGTGAAGGAAAATAGAAGCCGACATTCGCTATACTATGTCAGCATTCCAGACTGACCGGCGCCTGCGCAGCGGCTGGAGCCATTTTGGACTTGGAGATATATCGGTAAGTCCCGTTCAGAACCGAAGCGCAGGTCTTCCAGTCCGCATCTTCCACATTGCCGACAGTGGCATCAACCTGTGATAAGTCATCACGCTTTACTCCCAATCCGCATTCTTAAAGCCCAGCATCTTCGCGTTCTCCGTGACAGCCCGTTTGGTTTGATCTGACGCGCCGGACGGAAAGCCAACTTGGATTTCCAGCGTAATCTTGATGTCCGCATTGGGGTCGGCGACGAGCACGGCGATGATCTCCTCCGCCACCTGAACCAACCGCACTCTGGCCGTCGAAGCGTTGATGGCGACGTTGCCGTGGAAAGCGCGGTGCTTGGGCGTTGGCGCGGATCCGGGCGGTATCGGTCCTGGCGGCACAGGTGCGGGTGGTTTCGGTCCCGGCCCAGGCGGAAGTGGACCCGGCCCCGCCCCCCCCCGGCGGTGTTGGGCCAGGCGGAAGCGCCGCCTCATACGCCTTGGCGGCATCGGGTTCAATCAGCAGCAGCGTGTCGTCCAGTTGCACATTGGCATCGCCGACTTTGAAGCCGTCGAACTTGCCTTCATGCTGACCGTAAGACGTGCCAAAAAAATCTCGGCTGCCTGCGCCTTTGACAATGGCTTGCTCCAGAACTTGGCGGTTCTTCAAGCGTGGCAAATAGAGGTAGCGCAGCGTGTCTTCCCAGAAAGCCATGCCGCCAATGGCTGATTTGCCTGCCTTCCAGTAAAGCTTCTTTAACTCATCACGCAGATGGATTGGCGACCAGATCGTGATCACCAGCACGTTGTCGATGCACACCCGCTCGATCTCGGGCCCCAGCGCCGCGCCGCCGGTATTGAGCGGGAACACCTCCACCGTTGGTTTGGCTGCGGTCGGCGTATCCTGCGTCGGGCAGAGCAACCACTTATAGCACTCCCGCGCCACACGCGGCAGCACGTCCTCTGCTGTCGTCAGTTCCTTCTTGGCTTGGTTCGTTTGGAGATTGTCTAGCGTCAGTCGATTTGCCGCCACTCTTCGATGATGGAGTTCCAGGCCAGTGACACCCGGATGCAATCGCGCAGTCGGGTCAGCGCACCGTGATCCGGCGCAAGGAAAAGTAAACGGTTGCCGCGATACCTAGGCGTGGTGCCGTGGCTCCTGACGTGCTCAAGCACGCCCTCAAAGGCAGCGCGAGACTCTTCACGCGAGAAGAACTGTTCAGGCGGCAACACAATCAGCCGCAGCGCACTGTCATCCGGCACATCGCTGTGCGGGGTAAAAATATGGGTGCCATCGAAGAACGCCGCGTTGCTGGTAAGTCGCTTGAGAATATCGGCCATGCGCCCGCGTACCACACCGTCTTCAAACCGTTTCTTGCGCTCTTCCATTTCGCGCCGCAGGTTGGCGCGGGTGTCGAACCAATAGCGCGTTGCTTCCTGCGCCTTATCTCCGGACGAATTCAGGTAATGCAGTTGATCCGCCAGCCGGTTCAGCGCATCAGAATACAGCGAGGACGTTTGCCCTGGCTGTAAGCAGCCCAACAGCACGCGCGCCCGGTCAAGGCCACGTATGCCGGGTCGGGTGGTCACTGATGACGGTGCACTGCCGAGGAATACCGTTCGCGCCACGCGGCGGGCAGCCTGCACCGAACCGAAGCGGGTTTCTTTCGTTTCCAGTACCGTGGTCTCGGCTCGCTCGCCGTCAATGTCACGGTCGATCACCGGGTCCCAGCCTGGGCCGAGGTAGTAGACCAGTTCGTTGCGCGCACTGCCATCGTAGAGCGGCAGACTTCCGGGCAAAATCATCAGGTCTTTGTTGTTGTCCTGCCATAGGCGGAAGATGACTTTGGCCATCAGTTTCAACACACCGCGCGTGCGCTGGAAGCCGTCGATGGTCGTCCACTCTTCGTAGAGTTGGGTGAACACTTCGGGGTGGATGGGATAACTCTGCACCATCCTGTCGAAGTAACGGGCTTCCTGCGTTTCCTGCGGCACCTTGGCACCCTCGGCCACATAGGCATCGGCAAAGGCACGGCACACCAGATCACGCGCCTTGGCGTCACGAATCGACTCGAACAAGCGCCGCCGGACGATCTCGAAAGCCTCTTCGGGGGCCACCGTTTTCCACAGCGCCTGCACTCGATTGAAGACCGCCTCCAACGATTGCAATGCCGCCACACCACGCGGCCCACCGGCCTGGCTGTTCGATTCCGGCAAGGATGCCAGCACTACTGCATTCGGCACCAGCTTGGCCGCCTCAGTCAGTGATTGAATGAAAGACAGATTGCTGTCGTAGGTGCCGCCGCTGAGCGCCTGGCTCTCCACAAACTGGCGGATATACACCACCAGTTCATCCAGCAGTACCACGCAGGGCGCACACTGGGTCAGCAGCGTGCACAGCACATCCTTGCCCGGCGAGGTGCCGCTGGCATCCGCTTCTTTCACCAGCGCAAAACCTTCTGTGCCACCCAGTTGCCACGCCATCTCGCCCCACAGTGTGCGGATCGCCTGCTTGCCTTGCTTCCACGCTTGGCCTGGGGCATGGGCCGTACCGTCGAGCACCGCCGCCTTGGCCGTCGGCACATCCATCACCCCCGCGTGATCGAGCAGCGCCGGGATGCCGGCCAAATCGCCCAGCGCGCATTGGCGATTTGCCAAGTGATACACCGCTAGCATCGTGTGCGTCTTGCCGCCACCGAAGGAGGTCTGCAACTGGATGACCGGTTCGCCGCCCTTGCCATTGAGCCGCTGCGCCACCTGGGTGAGCAGCTTGCCCATGCCCTCGGTGATGAAAGTACGCTCGTAAAAGGACTTTGCGTCGCCGTATTCCGGGGTTGCCCTGCCCGTCCGCACGGCGGTCAGGTCGGCGGCAAACTCGGATTGCTGGAAGGTGCCATTCAGCACATCAGGATGCGGCACTATGACTTCGCGCCAGGGTTTCATGCTCATAAACTGGGTCCTCTATCTTTCAAAGAGTGTCCCTTGCGGGTCAGCAGGTTTAGGCACGCTGTTGGCGGCGGATTCGATGCCGGTCCAACTGGTGATGAGATCGTTGTAGGCACGGGCATCTTCAGCTTTGCCTAGCCGCTCGCACAGGGTATATAGACGATAGGCCAGTTGGCGGATGGCTTCGGCTTTGCCGCCGAGGGCGGCGAGGAGCGCGCCGGAGGCCGATTCGCCGCCTTGTTTCAGGGCACGAATAAGTTGGTGCAGGGCTTCCCAGACGGGCAGGCGGAGGTCGGTGCGCGGGTCCCAGTCGGTGGGATATTCAGCCCACTTGAGCAAGCGTGTTTTCCCGCCTTTCCAGAAGATAACGCCAGACGAAACGAGACCATTTTCGCTGGTGTTCTTGGCACGGGCCAGGCCATCAGCGACTCCGGATTCGCCTATTCCCCACCCAAACTGCTCGAACCAGTGCAGGCAGAACTGTGTGTCGGCGTCGAAATCGTCCTCAGCGAGGAAGCGGTTGATGAGTTGGAGGGCTGTGCGCACACTCATGGGCGAGCCGTCGGCCTCAAGCACAGCGGCGTATTTGGAAAAGACCGCCATACCCGGCCCGATGATGGCCTGCGAAAGGTCTACCGGGGCCACGGGCGAACGCTCTTCACCGGAACCTTTGGTCATCTCGTCGAGCGCCTCGGGCAGCACGCTGTTCAACTCGCGGATGAACTCGCGGCGGGAAATGGAGGGCGCATCTGATGGGCGCTTACGGCAGACGAGGACGATGCTGGAGGCGAGAGCGTTGGTTCCTATTCCGACCGAGCGATTTACTCTTTCTGTCCGGACCGGCCATGTGCCACAAAGCGACAACTCAGCCTGAAAGACCGCTTCCAAGAATGTTTCCCACCCCGTCGAAGAAGTCCCCCCTTCGGCTTTGGTCTCAGACTGTTTAAATGCATAGTAAATTGAAATGGGGAAAGCGATGTGTGCTTGGTTGGAGATTCTTCTCATCGCTTCCGTCATTCCGTTAAGGAAAAATGATTCAGCCTTAACGTTGCCGCCGTGACGGTGTGGGCTAGCAATGAGTTCCTCCATTTTGGGAACTGCAATTGTTGAAAATAGTTCGGGGAAGACACTTCGTAGACTGCGGCGCATCCATATATAGAAGTAATCGGAAAGGTCAGCGTAGGCGATATTGTCGTAATAAGGGGGATCAGTGGAGACCACTTTATCTTTTGAAAAAGACTGCCGGGTCGCATCCGCCTGGTTGCATAACCCACCTGCAGCAGGAGTGAAATTCTGTAAAACACGAACGACCCAGCTAACGCAAGTTTGTTCCCAGTTTCCCGTGCCATCAGAAAATGGATTTGATTCTGCGTAGTCCCAAACCATTGGAATCGCTTGTTTCGTGAAACCATGTGCAACGAAGCCACCGCCTGGTTCCCACGTTGCAAGCGACGTCCAGTAATCGCTCGCACGTCCCAGAGCGCATGCGAGGTAAACACTGACAGCTTCAGCATAAGCGACAGCGCCGGCCTTCGTAGATGCCTCGCCCGATTTATCAAGACAAACACCGTCATCCATCCCGGTGGCTAGGGCATCAACCCGAATTCTAGTTCGCGCCTCCCCAATGATTTCGGCGAAGGTCGTCATGGCCTCCATCTGTCGAAGTGTGAAGAGACCTCCATATGTGGTGATGCCGTAGTTAAACGTCCAAAAGTTTCGATGATCGTCAGGGAGTGATGTCTCAGGTGACCAAGAGGGTTTGGCGGATTTTGCGCACACCTCCATTGCTGGCGTAGGCTCGATAAAGATTCGACCCTTTGGGCCATCAACAACGACGGCCACGATCTTTCCACCCATTCGCCCGGCTCTTCCCTCTGACTTAATATAGTCGCCTTCCATCGCGACATTGGACAGAATGCATTTGAAATTCGCCCCCCGGGCCAGTTTTGTTCCTTGCCCTGCGCCCTGTGGTGGAGTGCCGATCTTTACAGTGAATCGATACTGGTTGCCCTCCACTATGGGCACCACATAAGACTCGTTCCCTTCCTTGCTGGAGAGAATGAACGTGGACGCCAGTGGCACATCTACATGCGAAAACGCCGGATTGGGACTCTTGACCGTCCGCGCCCACAGCCAAGCGATGACGGTGAGCTTCTGGCCGACGAGCGGTTTGAGGTCGGGCCGCTCCTTCGTCATCTCCGCCGTGATTTCCACCGGCGGATAGAGGTGGCCGATGCGCTTCTGCGCCTCCTCGCGCATCCAAGCGCCGTAATAGCGCACGTCTTCCGCCAGACCTGTGGCTCCCTTCCACGTAGCCGAGCTTTCGCCACGCTTCACTGCTGCCGGGTTAACGGGCGGCCTGCCCGCGAACTTGGGCGGGATCTCGATCATGGCCTTGTTGATGAGCACGGCCACGGGATTGAGGTCACTGGCGTATGCCTCTAACCCTAGCCGCTGCGCTTCCAGCGGGATGGCTCCGCCACCGGCAAAGGGATCGTGCAGGGCGGGCAGCTTGTCGGGATTGAACAACTCGGCGGCCTGCGGGTGGCCCTTGTTCAGTTCGCACACCTCCCGCCACGAGCGGCGAATCTCGGCGCGGGCAGGTTCTAAGAATTCCTCCTTTGTGGTGTTCTCCCACAGCACGAGGTCTTCGATGATCTTGAACAACCGCTTCCGCTCGATGGCGGCGTCCTTCTTGTTCTTTCCATATTTGAACCCGCCGCCCTGCTGGTAGCCGGGATCATTGACCATCTGCGCAAAGATCACCGCCCGCGCCGCCGCCAACGGTCGCCGCGCCCACCACAGATGCAGCGTGGAAGGATGCCCGTGCCGGATGGACTTCTCCCTCGCACACGCCTTGTTGATGGCATCGAGTGGCAAGGCGACTTCGATGAGCTTGCGGGGTGATTTTATCGGGTGGGTCATACGAGTTCCGGTGCGGACTGCTGTAAGGTCTGTTCGGCGACTTGACCGAAAAATTGGCGAGTGAGGCTGAAGAAACGACTCAAGCCACCGGCGACAGGGACAAGATCAACAGCAGCCAGGTGCGGCAGGCTCCAGTCTTGTGCTTTGTGTTCTTGGAAAAGCGAATCGAGCTCATTCCACCATTGCCGCCGCCGCGTCAGCAAATAGGGGCTGTTGAGGTTGAGCGTGTCGATGGTGTATTGCGCACGATCTTGCTCAAGGGCATCAAGATTCTGGCTGGGGATAACCCGTCCATCGGACAAATAGGCGAAGTAGCGCGCGCAGTTCGGTTGATGACAGGATATGAACCTCGCGGTATCGCATGCCTGCTGCTTTCCGGTAGCGTGTCCGGCAAACGCTTCGCCTCTGTTCAAATTCGGCAAATCATCGCTACGCAGCGCACTCGCGGCGAGGTTGGCATAGTCGAAAGTATGCGATGGGTTCTGGCTTTTGTTTTCGACATGCTCAATGTGATAGCCCAAGCCTTCCTGATCGGCACGAATCTCGCTGTAGCAACACAGGTGGTACTGCTCGGAAAGTAGGGATTGCAGTACCGCTTGTTTGTGACCAAAGCGACTCCAACGGCTGCTGGCTTGCGTATGGGTTTGTGGCGGATTGGCGTGAGACTGGTTGAGGTGATAGCCGCCATTGCCTTGTTTGGTAATGGCCCTCATCCCTTCAGTGCCTCCTGACGTTGAATACTGCGTTTTAGTCGCTGCAATTGCGGATGCTGTTCTCCCAGCGCGGCAGTGAGGCTTTGCATGACCTGTTTGGCCTCCGCGCTCAGGTAGTTACCCTGATCCACCCATGCAGTCAGACGCTGCAAGTCGGCTTTTTCAATGACCGGCGGCTGCGGGTCTACCATCATCACGCTGTGCATTACGTCGCCACTAGGTTCGCCGTAGGTCATGGCAAGCGGCGGTTCGGCAATCGCCACGCCGCTGGCATCCTGTCCCAGCACGCGAATGTTTTCACGCTTGACGGTGCTCAGCACTTGCGGGCTGTGAGTGGTGACGATGAACTGCACGAGTGGAAATGCCTGCTGCAACTGGTCAAGAACGACTTGTTGCCAGCGCGGGTGCAAGTGCATATCCACTTCGTCGATCATGACTACGCCTTGGGTTTCGCGTGCAGCGTTGCCACCCAAATGCGGGTTGAGTTTGATACAGCGGTACGCAATGTCACCCGCCATCGCCAGGACGCTGCGAATGCCATCACTCAGAAGATCCACTTCCAAGGTGCCGTGCTGGTCATGGTGCAAAACGAGTGATTTCTCGTGGCTCACACTGTATTCCAGCGTATGCCAGCCGGTAGTTGGGCGCAGAAAAATATCTATGACTTGCTGCACAACGAGAATGCGCTCTTGCGCGGCAGACACATCCGATTTAGTCGAACGATTTTCCAGTTGCTTAATTTGTGCTTCGCGATAACTCTCGAAGGCCCAGGTAAACCACTCCTTGAAATGCTTATAGGACGAGGCTGGGTCGAGACAATTGCGATAGGCAAACGTCCGCACATAGAAATCGGTCTTCAGTGTGTCGTCCTGGCCCTTGGTGGTTTCTGTTAGCCGTTTTTGTGCCCAAAGTCGCCCCGTACCGTAATAACCAAATACAGGGAGACCAAGCGTTGGCTTGGCTGGGTCTCGAATCTGTGTCTGAATCGCCCCTGCCCATTGCTTCATAAAGCCGGTATCGCCGTCATCTTTCGTTTTGGTTAGTTTTGCCTCTTTATCGCGATAACGAATCCAGGTCCTTTCTTGTCCGATGCCAAAATCGCCTGTCATCTGAACGCGAGATGGAAGTTGTCGAGCCATATCGCCAGTGTCGAGTTTCACCAGGCGCACATCGTCAATTGCTATCGCGTTGCCAGGGTCGTTAAATGCGTTTCGCGCCAGATCAAAACTACTCACAAACGGCCACAGCGCAATACGAGCGGCATCCAGCAAGGTCGATTTACCTTGACCATTTTCGGCGACAAGAACGGTGAGTTGTGAATGCAGTTCTAAGTCAAGCGCGGCGAAACAGCGGAAATTGTCTACACGCAGTTTGGTTAGCTTCACAGACTATTCTCCGATTGGGTTGCTCTAAGCAGCAACGCTTTTAGGTCGTAGTTGACTGAAGATACGCCCCAGCCCGGCTCTTCCTTGAAGGGGTGCGGCACGTAGTAGGGGCCGTCGATGGCGTCACCTTCGCCGACGATCACGATGGCGAGGTGGTACTTGTTGCCCTGGTTCCAGCTTTCAAAGATTTCGTTCTTGGTCACCGTCACCGTGGTTGCGCCTTTGACGCGGCCTTTGACTTCGATGTGGCGGGCTTCGGACAGGCGGCCCTCTGGGGCGGGGGGCGTATGAGGTGATGTCCCAGCCGCATTTCTGCGCCGAGACATCCACGACGCAGCAACCACGGGCTTCTTCGGCGAGGCGCACGGCGTTCATGGCCAGTTGTTCGATGCGCGAGCGGGCTGCCGGGTCGGCAGAGAACAATGCCCCCACTGCAGGGACATCGCCACGCAAGCGGCGGAGCAAGCCCGTCGGTATGACCAGCGCACCGCTGAGCACCACCGGCGTGGCGGAGGTGACGTGGCGCATGGACTGGAGTTCTTTCTTGCGGCTCTCCAGCCGGGCTTCCAGATTGCTGAGGGTGCGGCGGACGTTTTCGAGGTTGAGCCGCACGTCTTTACCGGCGGCCTTGTCGTCGGTGAGTTTGATGAAGCGGTCGGACCAGTAATCGATCTCCTTGGTCAGGCGTTCATGGACGGCGGCGAGGGTCTTGTCCACATGGGCGATGCGGCGTCCGGCGATTTCGCTGAAGTGCTCAGGCACGAGTGTCTGGGCGGCGAGCGCGAGTGCGCGATTTTCCAGCCCGGCGGTGAGCCACGGCGCAGCGATGGTTTCAGCCAAGAGCGGGCGGTCGGCCGGTGCGAGAGGTTCGAGGTCGAGGTGCGGTGCCCAACCGGCAAAGGTGGCGCTGCCGTCGGGCAGGACGCGAACAAATTGCAGGCGCTTGGAAATGACTTGCCCATCGCCGGACTTCACTTCGTGGGTGAGCAGAAAGAGCAAGGAAAGCTGATCGCCGTCGTCTGCCGGGTCAACCAGCAAGGTGCCCTGACGCAGCAGATTAGCGTGCTGCTCCAGCAGGACATCGCTGAGGGCGAGCATCAGCGGGTGGCCGGGATGAATCATGCTGGCGAAGGCGAGGCCGGGGCGGTCGGTCGGGCGCACGGCGGCCTTGGTGAAGCACACCCGCTCGTAGCGGCGTAGGACGGGCGCGAGATCGCGCCGATTGCGCCCGGTGATGAGGCGGTCGCGCTCACGCAATTCAGCGGGAACATGGGTAATCTCGAAACGCTCGGACTCACGCGGGTAAATCGAGCCGCCCAGCGACTCGAAGCCTTTCATGAAGAAGGAACGGACAAAGTACGGCTGAAGGCGGCGGGCTTCGGCCTTTTCCATTTCTTCTTTCACCGCAAACAGGCGCTCCGGAGTGAGACTTTCCTGAGCCAGCGCGTCGCGGTTGAGGATGGTCATCAGGTGCTCGCGGTCGAGAACGTTGTCGATGGTCTGATTCAGACGAGCGCGCACCTCCGGCTGGTCGCCGTAGCGAATGGCTTCCAACAGCATGTCCTTGAGACTGTTGTCTTCAAAGACTTCACCGAGGACGTTGAAGACTTGGCCATGAAGCGCCTCGCTCACGACCTGGAGCTTTTCAAGCAGCCGGAAAAAAACATCGCCCTCGCGGGTTTCCTTGGCGACCAGATTCCAGAGATGGCAGACCTCCTGCTGGCCGATGCGGTGGATGCGCCCAAAGCGTTGTTCGAGGCGGTTGGGGTTCCACGGCAAATCGTAGTTCACCATCAGGTTGGCGTTTTGTAGGTTGATGCCTTCACCGGCGGCATCAGTGGCCACCAGCACGCGGATGTCGGGGTCGGAGCGAAACAGCGCCTGCGCCTTGCGCCGGTCATCGCGGTGTACGCCGCCGTGAATGACGACGATGGCGTCATGGCTGCCCAGTACCCCGGCGATTTTTTTCTTGCAGGTAGTTCAGCGTGTCGCGGTGCTCGCTGAAGATGATGATCTTGCGCATCCGCCCGCCGGCATCGTGCATCTGCGGTTCGTTTTGCAGGATGCGCGAGAGTTCGTCCCACTTGCGATCCCTGCCGGACGCGACCAGCGCCCTGGCCTGCTGTTCGAGGGATTGCAGGATGATGATTTCGCCTTCGAGTTCGGTGATGCTGCGCGAAGCGGTGGCCTGATCGACCAAGGTTTCTTCCAGATTCTCCTGCTCCTCGGCGTTGAGGTCGTCGTCGTCTTCGGGCACTTCAGCGAGAGTTTCGGCGAGGATTGACTGGCCGCGTATGCCTATTCGTTCTTCGCGCAGGCGACGTTCGAGACGTTCGCGGCGGCGCTTGAGCGATTGGAAGATAGCCTCGGGGCTGGAGGCGAGACGGCGCTGGAGGGCTGTGAGCGCAAAACCCACCGAGCCTTTGCGTTTGCCGTCGAGTTGGTCAGCCTTGCCCATTTCGGTTTTCACATACTCTGTGACGGCTTCGTAGAGCGCAGACTCAAGCTTGGAAAGCTCGTAGTTGACCGTGTATGCGCGGCGCTCAGGGAACAGCGGGGTGCCATCGAACTTGACCAGTTTCTCCTTCACCATGCGACGGATGAGATCGGAGCAATCGACCTTGTGCACGCCGTCGCGAAATTTCCCATAGAAGCGGTCGGAATCGAGCAGTGAGAGGAACAACTGGAAGTCCTCCTCCTTGCCGTTGTGCGGTGTAGCCGTCATCAGCAAGAGATGGCGCGTTTGCGCTCCGAGCTTCTCGGCCAGCTTGAAGCGGCCCGTCTTCTCCAGCTTGTTGCCGAAGAAGTGGGCGGCGAGCTTGTGCGCCTCATCGAAAACAACCAGGTCCCATCCCGCAGCGCAGAGCTTCTCTTGTAGTTCTTCGTTGCGCGCCATCTGGTCTAGGCGAACGATGAGGTGGTCAATGTCTTCAAACGGATTGCCACTTGGCGTGGCAGCTTCCAGGTCTCTGGTAAAGACACGGAACTCCAGGCCGAACTTCTCGAACATTTCCTCGCGCCACTGATCGACCAGGCTGCCGGGGGCGACGATGACGATACGCCGGGCGTCGGCGCGCATGATGAGTTCGCGGATATAAAGCCCCGCCATGATGGTCTTCCCCGCGCCGGGGTCGTCCGCCAGCACAAAGCGCAACGGCTGACGCGGCAGCATGGATTCGTAAACAGCGGTGATCTGGTGCGGCAGCGGCTCCACGTTTGAGGTGTGGACGGCCATCATCGGGTCGAACAGAAAGGCGAGATCAATGCGTTTCGCCTCGACGGTGAGCTTGAACGCATCGCCATCGCCATCGAATGACCAAGGCCGTTCTACGGTGGCGATCGACAGGGTGGCTTCATCCACCCGGTTGAGCAGGCGCTCTTTGACGCCACCATCGGACGTCCGATAGATGACTTGCACCGCACCGTCGGCAATCGGAACTACGGCAATGACGCTTCCAATGCCGCTGGGCTCAAGTCCCGTGAGCGCAAGACCAGGCGTGAGGGTATCGAGAGTAATCATCTTTCTATTTAGCCTGGGCGGATGCCGTGGTTGCCCCTAAGGAAACGCTTCTACGGATTGCTGCGTGGGAGAGGAGCTGTTCGAGTTTCTTTGTCCGTTGATTTTTCGCTATTTTCTCGTAGATTCAGTCTAAGGCCCTGCATTGTCGATCAGCACCCGAGTATGCGCAATGCAATTAGGGTTTCCGAGGTGCGAGCGTAAGGGCTGCGCGAAGTGTTAGGCATCATCGAACAACGTCTGACGAAGATAAATCTCGCATCGCCACGAGTTGACTAACTGCGGGTGATGGCGCATCCGATGGCGGCCTCCGAGTGATCGAGCTGAACGAACGTCGGCTACGCAGAACAATCCCCAGCGGCGGTTGATGACCGATCTGAGATCATCAGCTCCGCTCTGTAATACATGCTGTATACATACCGGCGCACGAACAGAACGCAATCAAGAAGCGCTTATCTGCCCGAGTCGACCTTGGTACGCAGTTCTTTCCCCGCCTGAAAGTGGGGCACAGCTTTCGCTGGAACCCGCACGGCCTCACCGGTTTTTGGGTTGCGCCCAGTACGGGGCGGCCGGTAGTTGAGCCCGAAGCTTCCGAAACCGCGTATTTCAATGCGGTCCCCCTTCACCAGCGTGTTGCTCAGCGCTTCAAGAATGGCCTTGACCGCAAGTTCAGTATCTTTGGTTGTGAACTGCGGGAAGTGGGCAGCGAGTCGGTTGATGAGTTCGGAGCGGATCATAGGCGAATTTTACGCGGCACTTCCGCTCGGGAGCGGTGGCAAACTACACAACGCCCGGCGCGACCCCGGCGCGATGAGGCACGTCGGCAGGATGTCGCGGCGGAAATCAGAGCAACAACCCAGTGGCGGTTTGTGACTGATAGAGGACGCGAGCATTCGCTAGTAGGCGACTTTGAACGTCGGACTGTCCTCCGGCCGGGTCTTGCGGTGATCGTAAATGCGCGTAGTGGCGATGTTGGCGTGACCCAGCCACTCCTGCACCTTGGCGATGTCGGCTTGGTGGTCAAGCGCGTTGGTCGCAGCAGTCGCCCGCAACGCGTGCGCCCCGATCGCGAAACCCAGCGCCGTTGAGTATTGCCGTACCAGTTTGTAAACTGCGTCGGGCGTGATCGCTCTTTCCAGTGTGCCGGTGCAGTTGTTGCGGATGGGCCGGAACAGTGCGTCCGTATTGTCCGCGCCATGCCCGGCGACCTCAAGATAGTCGCCGATCAAGCCGCTGGCCGCGGGGTGCAGCGGGACATAGCGGATCTTGCCGCCCTTGCCGAACACCTTGAGGTGCGGCACCCCGCGCCGCTCGTGCTTGAAGTCCTTGACCTTCAGCCGGCACAGCTCCTCGCGGCGTAGCGCGTGATAGAGCAGGGTGGCCAGGATGGCGCGGTCGCGCTTGCCCTTGAGCGACGCGCCGTCGGGTGCGTCGAGCAGCTTGCGCGCCTGGTGGTCGCCGAGGGCCGGGGTCTTGCCTTCGTAGCTTTCCACCGGCGGGCGCTTGACGCCCTTGACTGGGTTGTGGGTCACGGCGTTCTTTTCGCACAGGGACTCGAACAGCGACGACAGCGCCGCCAGGCGATGCCGTACGGTCATGCCGCTCAAGGCGCGCTGCACCAGGTCGTCACGCCAGGCGATGACGTGGCCGCGGGTCACGGTGCGAAATTCCTCGGGCTTCACGATGCCGGTGAACTTCATGAAATCCCCGAGGGCGTTTTCGTACGCGCGACGGGTGGCCTTGTTGCCGAGATTGGCGAACCATTCGATTTCGGGGGGAACATCGGCCAGGCGCTGGAACTGTTCGGCGGTCAGGAGCCGGGAAGCGACGGCTGGGGGGGCGGGGAGGGGGCTGGTGTCGCTCACGGGGTGGTCGTCCAATCCTTCGACAAGATCACGCCGGGTCATAGGTGGCTTTTGACATCCATGGCGTCGTGAAGCACGCGAACGATCTCAAGGCGCTGACCGTTACGGCGATAGAACACCAGGTGACGTTTCACTTGCAGCCGCCGATAGCCTGCTCGGATAGGATCGTACGGCGTTCCCAACTCGGGAAACTTCAGAAGCCCCTGGATCTCTCGGTCGAGGTCATACAGATACTGATCCGCTTGCGCGGCGCCCCATTGCTGAACGGTGTAGCGCCAGATCTCCTTGAGGTCGCGGCGGGCGCGCGGACGAACAAGCAGTTCAAGCATCCACGGAACCGCTCTTGGCCTCCTGGCGTGCCTCCTGGCGTGCCTCCTCGATGATCGACGCCATCGCGAAGGGCACCGGTTCGCCGCTCGTCTCGCCCTCGATCAGGGCCTGACGCAAGGCGCTCACTTTTTGCTCGTGCTCTTCGAGCAGCCGCATCGCGGCGCGCACCACCTCGCTCTTGGACTCGAAGCGTCCGGCATCGATCTGCTGGGCGATGAAGCCCTCGAAGTGTTCACCCAGGGTGACGCTAGTGTTTCTCGGCATGACGGCTCCTTTCTGGGCTGATTTTGTGTATTAGATACTAATACAGCGGCGATCGAGCGTGAGCAACAGCTTGCAGGCATTTTACTATTGATAAAATAGGTTATCGAACGTAAAACCAAGCCGCGATCTGGCCTGCGGGCCTGGGCGAGTTGGCGACGCAGGCGGTCGTTCTCCCGCGTGAGCTGATCAAGTCGCCGGGCCTCGGCCAGCGCGGGGTCGGCCTTTCGTCCGCGCCTCTGTGGTTCGAATGCGGCCTGTTCGATTGCCGCGCGCTTCTTGCGCCAGGTGGAGAGAAAGGATGAATAGATCCCCTCCCGGTGCAGCAGGGCGTCAATTTCGCCCAAATTCGTGCAGCCGCGAACAATCTGCCGCTAGCGGGCCAACGCCGATCGCGTTACGTGCGCAACGGCCGTCGTTCTGTCAGCCAAAATACTGCCTGTATTCAAAGCGATCGCCGCAAGCTTTTCGCCGGCCGAAAACAACGTCATGTCGAGCCATTTCAAGCCGCTGCCCGAGGTTTCCGCCAGCTTGACCACATCTGGATCGTCGGACGGTTGCTCTAACGTCCATTCGCAGAACGACGCCATTTGCCAGCACGACCGGGGTGCCCGGATCCCAGTCTTACCACGGCAGGATTTCGCCATTCTGGTGCAGGAATCGTCCGGTGGTCTCGAGTTCGAGCTCGTCGATGCGCTGCACGAGCCCGCGAACAGACTCGTCCGTCTCGATCATGCCCTGGCCGCCGGTCATCTCGGTGCGCACCGCGCCCGGATGCAATATGACTACAGCGACCCCTCGGGGTTTGAGGTCGTGCGCCAGGGAGACGCCGGCCGCATTAAGCGCCGCCTTGCTCATACGGTAGCCGTAGTAGCGCCCGGAGGTGTTGTCGCTGATGGAGCCCATGCGACTGGTGATGAGCGCGACCTTCGAGCCTGGATGAAGGCGCGAGGCGAGAGCCCGCGTGAGAAAGAGCGGCGCGATGGCGTTGAGTTCGAACTGCGCGCGCACCGCGTCGAGATCAACATCTTCGAGCGAGTCGCCAACGAGCAGGCCCGCGTTCTGGACCAAGAAGAGGTCAATGTCGTCGTGTGCGAGGCGTTCGGCGAGCTTTGACAACGCTGCAGGCTCAGTGACGTCAATCTCGCATTCGACACGCACTCCGAGCGCGTCGAGCTCCGGCGAGCTCTTGCGACACACCGCAACCACGATCGCTCCGCGTGCATTGAGCTGCCGTGCGAGTTCGAGACCGATCCCACGATTTGCACCTGTGACGACTGAAACACCCATACCGTTCCTCCTCTTCGATCCGCCTCGAACCCGGCCGGTAGGCGGCCCTCGCTTGCAGCCCTGGCACCTCTTCTCGGCAGAAGAGGATAGGGTCGTTAACTGCGAGAATAGGACAGTTTGAAATCAGAAGCCAGAAGCATCACCCAGCCAAGATCAGCCACCATTGCTCCCGAACTGCAACCTCTGCCTCGCCCACTCCACCGGAAATTGCTGCATCAAATCTCTCAAGGTCAGATGTGCTGGCTGTTTCCCCGCAAGACAGGTCCCGTGCAGGACAGCATTGATGTCGTCCGCTTTCAGCCGCTCCAGCTTGCCGCACACTTCCCCGGTTGGCAGCGCGACCACCTCGATGCCCTTCTCCTCGCCGGCGTCAGAGACAGCGGGCATGATGGGCAACGCGCCGTACATCCCCGTTCCAATGTACAGTCGTTTCCGGTGCCAAGGGATGGCTTCTTCGGCGGAAAGGGTGTAAGTCCATACGCTGCGTGATAGGTCTTCGAGGGCCCCTTCGCCCGCTTTCGGATACGTCCCTGTTCGATGACGACATCGTAGACGTAACGCGCGCCCTCAACCTCGATCTCGCCAAAACTCTGCATGTGCATCTTCATCGCTGGCACTCCTGGGAAGAAAGACGCTTTCAGTAAAGGTCTCGCGTGTAGCGGTAGCGGTGAGGTCAAGTCTTTTTGTCAGCCGCGACAGTCGATACCAGGAGAAGCGTCTTCAGCGGGACGGAGAAGCTGAAGTTCTTCCGGTCGTTGGAGAAGTCGCCCGGGAAGCGACCCCATGGAGTCTTCGACGAAGGCCAAGCGAGTTACCAGCGCGTGGCGATTGCTCGTTTTCTGGCGATCGAAAAACGGGTGCGCCATCGTTTGACGTACCAAGCTTGGCAGGTGGTCGGGGGCTTCCCGCTGAAAAGCGCTCAAGGCGATTCGCTCGATTGCCGCAGAGCCCTGCGCCAGGCCGTTCCCTCACCCGGGAAGTGGGCTTTGCATGCGACATCTCGAACCTCGTTCTCGTCGTTCTTGTCCGTTAATGTGAAACAACGCAATCTTGGGGCGCAAAAAAAGCATCGCCGACGATGACGTCGCGATGCCAGGAAAAGAGCCGGGCGGACCCACTCTGATGCCTCTGTCAAGCACCACCCCTGGTGCCTCTAACTTTGGTCGACGAGCAGACCGCGCTTCAATATGTTTCATGATACGGGGTGGCTGCCGGCTCTGCAATGATCGTTAAGGGCATCTTGCGGAAAAGCGCAACGCCAGGGAAGGGCCCACCCAGTCAAGCCGCGAACGTCCGCTAGAGTTCTTGTTGCGCAAAATCGGGACCGTTGGCTTCTGTCCCCAGAACCTGCTGGTAACGCTGTGGGTAAGCGGTGGATAAACCGCGGATAGCTGCCTTGGCCCGGCCTCCGCCAAGCGAAACGCTCCGCCGCCCAAGAATTAGGCGTTGCCAGCAACCAATTAGACCGCGCGTCGGCTCGGTTGCGAGGCGCGCACAACGTTCTTTTCGGGTGCTCGCAGGCTTGCGGGACCACAGGGTCGGTCGGGCGTCGGCGGCAAACCGAGCTTTTCTCGGGGCTGCTCATCGCACCGGAACGCTCGTGCTGCTCGGGGTTACAGCCCCTCAGCCAGTTTCCGAATGATCGTATTCGCCGACTGCTTCCCATCGGCTGCCTCTCCCTCCATCGGATGCTGCAAGTTCGCCGGAGCCTGACCTCGTGACGAACCCTGACGCAAGTCCCTCAAGCCGATCATGGCCAGCACTCTGAGCCGTTCTGCCCGCTCTCGTATCGCGACGGTACCAAGATCGGCAAGCAACTCCGGGTAGGTGCCCGTCGGAATCTTCACCACAATGCGCAGCGACGACATCTCAAGCGCCCATCCGCCAGAACCCGCGCACGTTCGCAAAAACCGGCGCCTCCGGCGTCGACACCTTGAGCTGCGGGAACGCGTCCTTGATCGCCTCCTCAAAGAACCCCGCGCCGCCGCCTACCAGCAGCACCAGGTCAGCGCTCGCGTTCTCCTTCCGCAGGGATTCTCGCAAGCGGGTGGTGACGATCGGCCCGACCTTGTCGGCAGCCTTCTTCAGGTAGGGCGCGACTTCGACCCGCTCGCCGAGAAGGCGGACCTGCGCGTGTCCTTTGCGGAGCGTGTGCTCCAGACGTTCTCTGCCGACGTTGCCCCCAAAATCCTGCGCGATCAGGCGAACGGCTTCGTCGAGGATCACCGAAGACGCCTCCAGGCTCGTGCCACACGACTGGCGCCGCAGCTCGCCGTTACTGATCAGAACCCAGTCGACCGAGAAAAATCCGGGGTCAACGACTAGCACCCGGCTATCCTCGATTTCCGAGGCATCCGGCAATCCCCAGACGTAGTCGACGAAGCCTCCCACGGGTTGCGGGACGACCTTGACCTGGTTCACCGTGATCTTCCGCCGCGGCGTGATTTCGTGCTCTCCCCGCATCTGCCCGGCCAAGCGCTCGCGCAACTCGGGGTTGAGATATTGAGTGACCGGAAGCCCGGTGACGACGCGATTGATCTCGTCACGCTCGGCGAGCAGAAGCGCGGCATGGAAGAGGGCGCGATAAGAGGCCGTCGACGGGTAGTCCTCGTGCAACTCGCGACTCCATAGCTCGGCGCGATCCGGCGATAGACCGGCGACAAACGGTTCCCCGTTGACCAGCACGCGCAAGAAATCTTCCTCGCCGTTGCTGGCAATCTTTTCTCCGAGCCGGTCGGCCGGCGCAGCGCCAGCGGGTCGCAGCAGAACCCGGGGTTCGCCGCCGGGGTCACCGCAGGCCAACTTGAGGTTGGAATAGCCGATATCGATTCCGAGAACTGTCATGTCAGGTTTTCTCCTGGGTCACGTCATTGACCAGCGCGCCCGGAAGTGGGCAGCGAAGCCTGGCAGACGTACTGCAGGAAACCTGCAGGCACACAAGAGGAGCGTTCAACGTTCCTTCGCGCGTTCAGTGCGCCGCCAGTGCACCTGATGCTATGGAAACGGTCGGCCCAGCGGCATTCGAAAAGCGACCACGGAGGACGCATTTCGCCGAGGAAGGGAAGGGCTCTTCAGCGGCCAGCCGCCTGCACACGTCGCAGATCCCCCCGCTTGACGGGCACGTTCACGGCCAGGTTGTGAAGATTTGTTCACACCCCTGAAGAAATGACGACCTCCCGGTAGAAAAGCCGCCGGCCCGTGACGAAACTGCCCCCGCGTCGCCTTTGAACCCTCCGCAGCACTTGGACGACCATGGATTCCATGCCGAACCGGGGTGCGGACCGATCTTCCCGACCCCGCGGCGGGGCTCTCGTCCCTTTCATCGAAGATCATGCTGTGGGGAGAAACATCATGTCGGAACAGCTCACAAAGATTGCCCAACACGTTCGCAACGCGCTGGGTAGCGCGGCTACGGGTGTCGGTTCGCTGGCTGTCCGCTGCGGCAGCGCCATCCGTCGTCACGCCGTTGGCCTCACCACGCTCGGTGTGCTCACCGTCGGCGGTTACGCCCTCTACACGAATCCCCCGGTGCAGAGCATTGGTCGTGGGGAAGTCGGCATCCGCCTCAATCAGCTCACCGGCGATTCGGTCGAAGTGCACGAAGGCGCCGCGGTCGTCATTCCCCATCTGCACGAGCTGCGCCGCTTCTCGCTGCGCGACCAGGTCTATCGCCCGATCGATGGACTCGAAGCCAACGGCCCTGCGCCTTTCCAGTCGGTAGAGGGGCTCTCGCTGGGCATCGACATCTCGGTGCGCTACGCGCTCGACCCGAAACAGATCGTGGCCGTGGCCAGGAACCTGCCCGAGGACGTCAGTGGTGAGATCGTCGAGCCGGTGGTGCAGGGTGTGCTCTACAAGACCCTGTCGCGCTACACCGTGCGCGAGATTTTCTCGAGCAAACGCCAGGACATCCAGGAGTCCATCGAGCGCGAACTGAAACCCCGCCTGGCGGCTGACGGGATTGTTCTGGAGTCGGTGACCCTGGGCAAGGTGGACCTGCCGCGCGACTACCGGTCGGGCATGGAAACCCTGCTCGCCGAAGAGCTCGCCAGCGAAAAAATGCGCTACACGCTGGAACTCAAAGACAAGCAGGTCAAGCAGAGCGAACTCGAAGCCCTGGCCCAGAAGGTTCGCCGGGAAACCGCCGCCGAGGCCGCCGGCCAGGAGCAGGTCATCGCCGCCAAGGCACAGGCTGAAGCGATGAAACACGTCCTGCCTTTCAAACAGAAACAGATCGAGCAACGCGGCTTAGAGGCCGAGGCCGAGAAGGTGACCCGGATCAAGCGCGCCGAAGCCACCGCCCAGTCGCGTCGCATCGAGGCGGCCGGCGAAGCCGATTCGCGCCGGCAGCTGGCCGACGCCGAAGCATATCGGCAGGAGCGCATGGGAAAAGTCGCCAGCGAGCAGCTGGCGCGTGACGGCGCGCTGATCGACAAGCATCCGCTCCTGATCCAGAAGACGATGGCCGACAAGCTCTCCGACAAGATTTCGGTGATCATCGCGCCCCCGCCCCGCGATGGCGGCTTCATCGGTGCCGCCTTGCTCGGTAGCGGTCGAGGGACGCCTGCGCCGTCAGGACGCTATGAGGCGCCGGACGGTCGAGCCGCAGAAGACAGTTCCGAGGGAGGGCAATGACCATGCTGGCCACCGCACTCACCATCATCGCCATCGTCACCCAGGATCAGGCCGGCCTGCGTGCCGCCCCGCGGGAAAGCGCCGCCCAGCATGCCGTCTTGTGGCAGGGTGACAGCCTGGAAATCCGTGGCACCAAGGGCGACTACCTGCAGGTCTACGACCATCGCCGGGAACGTGCCGGCTACGTCCGCGCGAGCCAGGTTCGGCCGCAGTCGCTGAAACCGGAAAACGCTCCCGAACTGCTTGCCGTGGTCCGTTTTCTGCGCGACACGCCCGGGGCGGAAGCCCTGGGCATCAGCTATGCGGCCGCCTATCTCAAGGCGGCACCCGCGGAAGCCATCGATGGCGAAGTGTTCGACGCGCTCGGCACCTTCGCCGAACGTCTCGCCCGAAGCGCCAGCTCGCGCCGGGCAAAGAGACCCGACAGCGCCGTTGGCGAACATCTCGAAGTCGCCGCCGCTTACGGCGTGACCATGGTCAGCGTCGAGCGCGACGATCAAGTCCAGCTCTGCTACGACGGCGACGCCTTCCGCCGTGTCCTCGCGCTGCCGGCGAGCGATCTGCAGAAAGCCCTGGCAGCTCTGGCGCTCACTCGTCACGATTGCGTTTCACCGAGGCTGACGCCGGTCGAGCGGTTCGCTCTCGACAACTGGCGGGCCGAAGTGCTGGACCGGATCGACACGTCCCAGCTCCCGGAGGTCCTCAAGAACCGCCTGCACCTGCGCAAGGCCGGGGTGTGGGCAAGTCTCGCCTGGCAACGGGCGAGACGGTCCGAACTCGGCACCGCGGCCGTTGCCGAGGCAGGTAACCGCGCGGTGGACGAACTGGCGGCGATCAACCAACACGAGTTGGCGGAAAGCGATGCCGCGACCTACAGCGACGCCGCGATTCGTGTGGGCGCTTCGCGCTGGGCCGCCGAGCCCGGGCTCCCGCTCGAGCCGATCAAGGCGCCGGTCGGTCTCGGGATCGTCACCACTCCCGGTGAACCAGGCGAGACCTGCGTTCATCTGGTCGATGCGCGACACGACGTGAAGAACCCGCTTCTCAGGCGCTGTACCTACGGTATCGTCTGGTCGGCATCGGCCGTCACTCACCCCGAGGGGGGCGCCCTGACCCTGGCTGTGCAGCCGCTGGACACCTGGCGCGAGATGTGGGTCTTTCGCCAGGAACCAACGGGTTGGATTCTCGATGTCGTACCGCCGGCGACCGACACCCCCCGACCTTGGCTACGTCGAATTCGCCGGATGGGTGCCGGGCCGCACGAAGATGCTCGCCGCCCGTGAGGCGAAGGTGGACGGCCGCTACAAGATCAGCTTCGAGTTGCTGAACCTGTCCAGCCTGGAGGTCGAACGCTGGGCCGACAAACCTTCTTCGCTGTCTGTCTTCTACCGGAGGCAGTCTCCAGCGTGGAAGGCGGGGACAGTGAGCATTCGCTGAGGTTTTCTGGAGGCGACTCGCGTGGAAGCTGCGGGGAGTCTTCCTCGACATCCTCCTTCAGGCGATGGATCGCGAACGAACGGGTCGCGGTCCATCGCCTGCTGCCCGTCGGCAGGCTTGAGTCGTGTTCGTCACGCCAAACGGCGTTCGTTCTGTCGAGGGGCGATGACCCTTCCCTTGCCGGAAGCGGGAGGAGACACTCCGCTGGTCGGCGAAAGGGCGAGGGTTGCGGATAACCTCGGGCCGAAAGGCCCGGGGCGTCTATTCCGGCTGGTCAAGAACCATGGCGCGTTGATACAGATCGACGGTCAAGGCGGCAAGGTGTTCCGGTGTCGCGCGATCGCCCTGGGCTTCGAGGACGGCCTTCAGGATGCCTTCGAGTACGACGGTGTCGAGTGTAGGGGTTTCTAGTTCTTCAGCATCGCCGGGGCTGCCAGAGGCCGTGGTGTCAACCGCGAGGATTTGGGCAGTGGCGCGTCGGCCGCGTCCTGTCGCGAGCCAGTCAAGGGTGACGCTCCCGGCGGTGGCAATGGCCAGAGACTTGTCCAGCGATGGCATTCGCCCATCGCTGATGTACGCCCGGAGGACGGATTCCGCGAGGCCACATCGCTTGGCAAAAGATGCAACCGACCCCGGTCTGATGAGCACCTTCAAACGGGCTGCCAGCGCGCCCGATTCGACTGCAGGGATTGACAGTCGGTCGTTGCCCTGTTCAGACGCCGTTCCATCCGACGGTGGCTCTCCATCGATCGTGGTCTTGCTCATGTCGCTCCTTTCAAAACCGGTGCTTTTGAGGCCGGGAAGCCAGAGGGCCGGCCCGGGTACAGTCGAGGCGAGGGCCGCCGGTTGTTCGTGTCCTGCATTTCTTTTCACGAATTATGCACTCGCAAGCGCCCCGATCATCGCCGTCCGCAATGATCGGTCAAGGCCGGTGCTGGATTCTTGGCTCTATATTAGCGCTGCAGTAGTATCCGGCAGAAGCACGCGATCGTCTTCCTGGAACCCGTTGGGGGACCTTACTGCGCCCCTCCAACCCGCATCCGCTGTAATGTCAGCACGAAACTCACGCCATCTTCCACGTTGCGAACGGTGATTGTCCCGCCCATCTTGGCCATGTACGTCTTGGCGACGAAGAGACCTTGGCCGCGGTTACCGTTGGCGCCGGCTTCCGCATGCTCGGAAACGCCGTACTCGAAGATCTTGTCCAGGAAATCCTCAGCAATCGGCTGGCCGACATTGTGAATGATCACCGTCGCCGTGGTCTCCGTGCTCTCCAGGGTGAGTGTGATCGGCGTGCCCGGCTGACGGTACCGATCCGCGTTCTTGAGGATGTGCCAAATCCATAGCTTACGATGGTCAGTGCGTCGCCATTGACTCGACAGTTGTCCGACGATCGCCAAATAGACGGTGTCCGCGGAGTGCCTTTCCGTAGCAGCGAGCGCCGCCGAAAGATATCAATATTCTTGCTAAAGTCCTGCGATTCCAGTAACTTGGGTGCTCACGTTGGGGGTGCCGCGCTGCTCGGGTGTGGCTGAGAGAGTCCCTTCGAACTGTACGGGTCATGCCGTCGTAGGGAAGCGGACGCGCACCATGTTTGCTTTGTCGGCGCAGGTGATAGCCTTCACTCCGTCTCGCTCGTCTTGCTGACCC